>NZ_JAJPWE010000006.1:0-241206 GCF_046549215.1 Nocardia sp. A7
CCAAGATGAGGTTTCTCTCCCACTTGATGGGTTAAGGCCCCCTACAGACCATGGGGTTGATAGGCCAGAATTGGAAGCCAGGTAACTGGTGTAGGTGACTGGTACTAATAGGCCGAGGGCTTACTACAAAGGTGTTACGCGTCCACTGTGCGGTTTCTGAAACAACAGACACTGCAGCAAACCCCTCGAGGGGAGCGCTGTCTGGTTTCATAGTGTTACGGTAGTTATAGCGGTGGGGAAACGCCCGGTCCCATTCCGAACCCGGAAGCTAAGCTCATCTGCGCCGATGGTACTGCACTCGACAGGGTGTGGGAGAGTAGGACACTGCCGGAACATCTTTGCGAGAGGCCCTCCAACTTCGGTTGGAGGGCCTTTTTGCGTTAGAACGATCGGACCCTGGAATCCGGTTGTCGGACTGCAGCATTCGCGGCCGGATGAGCCATGTGTGCGGGTCGTCGTGCAGAGTCCCGACCTTCCAATTCAGTCCGACAGGTAGGCGACCCAGAGATAGTCACGGGCGCGGCTGGTGGCGACGAGCAGCTGTCTGGCGAGCATCTCGGCGCGATCCCTGGCACCTCCGGGCAGCTCGGCGAGGTCGGATGGCGGTTCCTCGGTGATGTGAAAGACCGCCGCGAAATCCATCCCCTTCGCGCGGCGCACCGTGCCGACCTTGACCGGTACGACTTGCGAGCCGTCGTCGTTCTCCAACGCGATGGCGTCGATACCGGCCCTGCGCAGCACTCGCAAATAGCGAAAGACCTCGTTCGGCCAGTTCACGATCACCGCAACCTCGGAATCCGGCCGTATCTGTGCCTCGCGGATCGCAAGGGGGAGTAGACGGTCGATATCGCGGCGCGAGACGTGCACATCTTCCGCATGACCGTCCGACAGAGTCGGATCGCTGTCACGGAGGATGACGCCGGCGCCGCCGTCGAGATCATCGACGGTGTTGCCCGCATCGATGCGCTGTGAATATCGCAGCACCGCCTCACGATTGCGGTAATTCGTGCGCAGTACGCGGCCACGACCACCGGCGAGGGGGATCCCGGCCTCGGACAGCGTGCAGCCGCCGGCGTAGACCTGCTGCTGTCCGTCACCGACCAGGAGAAGTTGAGCATCGGAATCGCCGCCCGCTATCTGGTGCACCAACTGCAACTGCGTGAGAGTGAAGTCCTGCACCTCGTCGACGACGACCATGGAGTACGCCTCAGTACTGTCGAGCGGTCGTGCTCGAAGTTCGTCGACGGCCAGCGAGATGACGTCGTTGAAGTCGTGGACCTGCTGGGCGTCCAGGACTTCCTGATAGGGCAGATACAGGTGCTCCCAGACGAATTGACGACGGGAAGACCGGAGGCTGATACCTTCACGGCCCACCCTCTTCACGCGCTTGTATGCCGCAAGGTCGGTGACCCTACGGCCCTTGATCACCCTATCGATCTCGTCCTTCCAGTAGCCGCGATCGGTACCCTCGACCCGCTCCAACACCCCGCCGGCGCCCCGCCAAGCCTTGCTGAACGCGTCCTTGATCGCGGCGTTGTCGAGGTCGAACTCGACTCTGCGACGGCGGAGGAACGCGGTCGCCCAGGCGTGCAGGCCCTTGAACTGGGCACGATCCACCGTGTGCGGCGCCAACTGCGCGAAGCCTCGCTCGTGGTAGGTAGGCAGGCTTCTGACGAACGTCGTGAACAGCAGTCGTCCCGGACTTCGCTTGGCGAAGTGCGCCATGCGGTGCAGTGCGACGACCGACTTGCCGGTGCCCGCCGGGCCGCTGAACCGAGCGGGCCCGGTAAATGTGGCGTGAACGAGCGAGAGCTGATCTGGGTCGAGGAACGTCATCCAATCGCTGAACGGTCGGGCAAGTGCTGCCGTCCTCGCGTCGGCGCGCAGGTCGTCCTGGTCGAACAGCCCGCCGGCATCCACGGCTTCGGGTTGCGGCGCATCGTCAGCGCAGAGGTAGCTGTGCGTGCTCAGCTTTTCCGCGGCGGTCGCGGCCAGTTCACTGACGCGCTCCGCACGCAGCCGCTTCGCACGATGCGTCAGAGTGTCGACGAAGCTGGTCTCATCGACGACGAGATAGCGGCCATCTGCCGCTGCCCGCGAGCCTCGCGGCATGAGCAGCACGATGTCGACCGAATGCGGGACGAACTGGGCGCCGCCGACAACGAACCTGGCGAACGTCTGCTCGGCATCGCCGCGGATCTTCAGCACATCGGTCGAGGTGGGCAGCGCATCGCAGAAGACGAGTGCGAAAACGCCCGTGCGTCCCAGCGCGAACGCCGCGATCCGATCGGGCACGGGCGAACCGCGATCCACGAGCACGTGCCAGCCGCGCACGGTGAGTAGACCTGCCAGGAACCGCCTCTGGTCAGGTGTCAACTGTCGCTGTTCTGCGAGTGTGCGCTCCGCCCACCGTGCTACCCGCTCGCGATGAATATTCGGCATCGATCCCCCTCCGGATACCAGCTCCGTACCGCAGGTGGAGCTGTAATGCGTTGAGTAACAACATAGTTGACTTCCGCTCAGACGGCAGGCGGATCGGGCGGCCGACCCCCGAGAAGATGTGGCCCGAGTGCTCGGGGCAGCGGTTTTGCCGGATTTCCCGGCTATCCCCGCTGCCATAGCGTTTCACCCGGACGGCTTTCGACCGTAGGAGTGATGGATGGTTACAGGGGTGTTGGCGCAGCGGGAGCCCGAGGTCGTTGGCGTCGGGCGGGAAGCCGTGGAGCGGTGGCATCCGGCGGTTCGCGTGCTCTTCCGGTTCGGGTTCGTTGTTGTCGGTGTCGGGATGGCGGGGGTGTGGCTGCTGCACGCGTTGCTGCGCACCCTCGGTGTTTCGCAGGGGGCGGTGACCGAGGTCGCCAAATGGACGGCGCTACATCCGCTCACCGACTGGGTCGGCACGCACATCTTCGACGTACCCATCGATTACGCGGTGACCGGCAGTGGAGATACCGCGGCGAAATGGGTGTCTGTTTTCACCCTGGTCCTGGTTGCCGTGCCGGTTACCGCCGCGTGGTCGGTGCTCGATCGCCACCGGCCGAACTACGCGCGCCTGTACGAGTGGTTCCGGCTGCTGTTGCGCATTTCTCTGGCCAGCGCGCTGTTGCTGTACGGGATGATCAAAGTGTTGCCGACTCAGATGTCGTTCAACCTCGAGCGGTTGGTCGAACCGTTCGGCCACATGAGTCCGATGGCGGTGTTGTGGGCACAGTCATCGCTGTCGGAGCCGTACGAGATGGCCCTGGGTGCAGCGGAAGTTGTTGCGGGGCTTCTGCTTATCCTGCCGGTGACCGCGGGGATCGGCTCTGTACTCGCCGTTGTCGTTGCACTGCAGGTGCTCCTGATGAATCTCAGCTTCGATGTGCCGGTGAAGTTGTTCGCTCTGCAATTGTGCTTGTTTGCAATAGTTTTGGCGGCCCCTGACATTGCCCGGATCGTTCGGACTCTGCTCGGCCGCGCCGTCGACGCGCGGACATCGACACCTCTGCTCACCACACCGCGTGGCAACCGAATTCTGTTGGCAGCCCAGGTCCTGATGGGTGTTTGGTTGCTCTGCGCCACGACCGTCGAGGCATACGACGGCTGGCACACCTACGGCAATGCCCGACCCAAGTCCCCGCTGTACGGCATCTGGAACGTCACCGAATACTCGGTCGCCGGAGAGCAGGTGCCAGCACTGGTCGACTTCCGCGAGCCGCCCGCCAACAGCGGAATGCCCAACGCATCCGAACGATTCCGCCGCATCATCTTCGACATCCCGCAGGGCATGACCGTGCAGCGACTCGACGATTCACTGGTCTCCTTCCCTGCTCGCATCGACACCGACCAGCACACCATCACGCTGTCGAAAGACACCGCACACCAGTGGAAGATCGCGACATTCAATTACGTTCAGCCACAACCGGATCGGCTGATCCTGGATGGCACGCTCGGCGGACGTCCGGTACGAATGCAACTGGACCAGGTCGACCTCGCGCAGTACCCGGCGGTCTCACGGGGGTTCCACTGGGTGCAGGCCACACCCTACTATCGGTAATCAATTGTGTCCCAACGTAATATGGCTCATCCACCGGCCACCGATGGAATGATCATCACCTCGGTGCGTGCGCCGACGGCGGTGTCCTGGCCGTCGAGCAGACGGCATTCGTCACCGTCGATGTAGAAGTTCACGTACCGGCGTAATGCCCCACGTTCATCGCGGAGGCGACGTTCTAAGCCAGGTGATCGTTCGCGCAGCCTATCGAGGACCTGCTGCAGCGTCGCACCGTCGATATCGAGTTCCTTCGCGCCATCGACGTAGGTGCGAAGCATGGAGGGCAAGCACACGCGAGCCATCGCGTCACCCGATAACCGCGGCGCGCACGCACAGCACGTCGGGCAGCTTGTCGGCCACGAGCTGCCAATGATCGCCTTCATCCGCACTGCAATACACTTCGCCGTTGCGAGTGCCGAAGTAGATCCCGGTCGGGTCGGCGTCGTCGGCGCACATCGCATCACGCATGACCGCAGCCCAGAACGGCACCTGCGGCAGCCCATCGTTCTGCTTCGACCACGTCTCGCCGCCATCTTCACTGCGATACACCGCGCAGGTGGCATCGGGCGGAAAGCGGAAGCGCTCCATGTCCGCCACCAGCGGGAAGGTGTAGATCACGCCGGGCCGGCGCGGATGCGCGACGATCGGGAAGCCGAAGTTCGACGGCGGTAACCCACCATCGATCGACTGCCAACTCACCCCCGCATCGGTACTGCGAAACACACCGCCGTGGTTCTGCAGATACATGGTGCTGGGCGACTCGGCATCAACGGCAACCTTGTGCACGCACTGCCCCCACTCCGGCAACTCGCCGGGCATGAAGTCCGCGGTAACCCCCTTGTTCGTCGGCGTCCACGATTCCCCGCCATCGGCAGTCTGATAAACCCCACCCGTGGACATGGCCACCGCCATCCGCTGCGTATCAACCGGATGCGGCAGCACAGTATGCAAAGCCAACCCGCCACCACCGGGCTCCCACTGCGGCCGATGCGGATGCTCCCACAACCCCCGGACCAGCTCGAACGTCCGACCCCGATCAGCCGACCGGAACAACGCCGACGGTTCGACGCCCGCGTACACAACATCCGGCTCGGCATCCGTGGCAGGCGCAATCTGCCACACGCCGCCCAGCGCAGCCCCGGTGTCCTCGGGAAACGCCAGCGGCGCGTCATCCGGCTCGCTCCACGTCTCCCCGAGATCATCACTGACCACCAACGTCGGCCCGAAATGACTGTTCAACACCCCGGCAAGCACCCACGGCGTCCCCCGCCGAGTATCGATTGCCAACGCTTTGACATCCGCCACCGGGAACTGCGGCGGCGACACGGTCCAACTCGCCCGCCCGTCCCGACTACGAGCCAGAAACAAGCCCTTACGTGTTCCGATTCCGAGCAGCACGTCCATCGCGAACCTCCGATTGGTCACCGCAACGCCGACACGCGTGACACTACGCCGCACCACCGACAGGACCTGCGAGTTCGGGGGAAATTCAAAATCGAATCTGTGAATTCCTTTCGCTTTTAGGAGCACCTAGTAAGTGAAAGAACTTGGGCTGGAGTGGGTTCGAAACAAATCGTCAGGTGTGGAGATGTCCACTGCAGGGCACAGTTCTGCCGTCAGATCAGCCAAGACTTCTGATGCGGGTAATCGTCGAAGTCGTCGGGCCAGTCGGTAGGGCTGGCGACCTTTTCGCCGGGGTGTTTCGGCTGGTCGTCCGTCGGTGGCCACGACGGGGGATCAGTGGCGGGCGGTTCGGGATCCCAGCGCCAAATGAACGAGGGTGACGTTTTCAGATCGGCCACTTCTGGAGGTACCGGACGTCCCGCCGATTCGATTTCGGGCCACCGGCATTCGCCATCACCGACTCGTAGGCCGTAGGCCTGCAGCTCCGGGGAGGCCTGCGGCAGGCTCGCCAAGTTCGACATGAACTCTTCGGTGACCAGCGTCGGCTCGGTAAGGATCGCGTGGACGTCCATGTTCTCGGCTTGGATGCGCGCGGTCCGCAGGTCGCCGATAGCGTCACGCACCGGGGCCGCAGCCGCCTCGACGGCAGGGTCCAGATTGGGCTCAGAGGCGCTCTGCCACTGTGGCCTCATCCGTTATCCCATGGGTTCGTTCCGGCGCCTACCTCGTAGCTTTCTCGCGGGCGATCCGTCGTCTTGTTGTACTGCGCGACCTGGGCGAGGTCCTGGCCAACCGCCACGCGGCGAAGCGTCGGTTGCAGTGTGTCGTTCAGCTTGTCCGCTGCCACCTGCGTCGGATTGGACAGAAAAGCGAGGTACTCCTTCAGCTTGTTCTTCGTCTCTTCGATCTTGTCGACAATCTTCTTGACCGTGGACACAATTGTGTAGATCTTGTGCCCGAGGTCCACGACCTCTACAGCCCAACCGATTCCGGGGACTTTCTTGATGACGTTCTTGAAAATACCTTTGACCGACTTGACGTCGATGTAATCCTCGATCATTTCCTTCAGCGCTGTGATAGCACGCCGGACTCCCTCGCGAATTTCATCCGCGAGGCTCGAGAAGAGATCCGATGTAACGCGACCGACAGGACCCTCCCATTTCATCGCCTCGACCTGTGTTTTGGCCCATCCTTGCTCGAAGGAGATCGCGGCCTTGCCATCCCAATGCTGTCCGACGCGTGACACGCCGTTCTCGAGATTCTTGCCCGATGCTTCCATCGCGTTGCCGGCGATCTTGTACACCTCGCCGATGCGGCGCACTTCGTTCCAGTTTCCCTCGATGGGCTTGAGCACCAGGACGAGCGGGTCGATCTCGTTTCCCGCCGTGCGCGTCACGCTTTTGATGGACTCGTTGATGTCATGCAGTACCGGCGACACTTGGCCGATCAGTGCCGCTGTGTCTTCCTGGTTGACCGTCGGTGGATCGAGGGAGATGGACTCCGGTTTCGAATAGGCGGCGGGTGCGCCGTACGCCTCGGTCTGCCCTTGCTTTTCGACCGTTGTGCCGACATCCGTGGAGGCGGCGCTGGGGACATCCTGCGTATGGTTGTTCAGCGCCTGGTAGGTCCGCATGTCTTGGTCGTGGTACATCCAGGCAGCTTTGTTCAGCTCGATCGACGTGCTCGCGGTGTGTACTGAGATGTCGTTCATTCGGCCATGCGTCATGTTGCACAGTCCCTGCAGAGGCGTCAGCAGGTCACTGATGATGACTCCGGTGAACAGCGCGCCCTGCGGCGGTGCATTGGTGCTGACGAAGGTCGCGATCTTGCCACCATCGTCGCCGATGTCCTTGACGAGATTGCTCAGTCCGGCGATCTCGGCTGGTACGGCCTTGAAAGTCTCTGCCATCTGGGTTCCTATTTGTCAGTCTTCTGCAGGGACTGCAGGATCGTTTCGGCTTCAGCGGCGGGCAGCGCGTCGTCGGTGCCGACGTCGCGGGTGACGAGCAGAAGCGCTACTTCGGCGCTCGCGTATCCAGTGGTGGCGATGATCTCGTATACCGCCTGGTCAGGCGAGCAGGAGTCGGTCTCGGGAATCTCCGAAACGGTGGCGGTGTATCGCCGCGCCGGCTGCCCCGACACCGTGCTGTCGAACGGCCCGGTGATTTCTACTCGAGGCTTGCGTCCGGTTTCGTCGTCCGCGAAGACCAGCTCGGCATTGGTGACCGCCTCGCGTGCGGCGGTGTCGAGGTCGACTCCGTTGCGGCCGCTCATGCCGACCATTGCCCGGTCCGCGCCGTCGTCGTCACCGCAGTAGCCGCGCCGAAACTGGCTGCCTGCACCGAATGTCGCGATCTGCCCGCCGCGGTCGGACCATCCGAAAACCAGCTGGTTGCTTGCCTTCCAGTCCTTGCCCGAGGGGACGGCGTAGCTCAACCCGAATCGAGTCGGAACGAGTTGCGGACGGCCAGGTTCAGCTGAGGGCATCGGCGGCGGAAATTCCATCGTCGGAAATCCCGGTGGCGGTGGCACCACCGATGTCGTGCGCGGGGGTGGCGGCGGTTCCATCGTCCATGCCGCAGGTCGGTCGGGGTCTGCCCGGTTCAGGAACGGATTGCCGACCCAGACGACGGCCAGCAGACCGACAACGACAACGACCAGCGCCGCCAACAGCCGACCCGCTGGCCCGAGCAGGCCGAACTTGCGAAGGGTTTCGATCACTGCGGTGGCCTACTTCAGCGATCGAGCGAGCGCAGCCGCGGTCGTCTCGATGGTCCCGCACGGGTCAGGGGCTCCAGGGGCCGGAGACCCGTCAGCAGCCGTTCGGGGGTATTCGGCCGCCTCGATCGTGAGGGTTCCGTCGGTTGTTTCGATCGCCGTCGTGCACGAGTTGGGGAAACTGGGTCGATAGGTGACTGCTGGACGCCCATCTACCGCTGCGTTACTGACGGGGTCCTTCGCGTCCTGGGTCTTGATCTCGGCGAGCGTGGTGGACGTTGACAGGACGGTGAGTCGCCCAGTCATCGGCCCTCCGTCGGATGCCGACTTCGAGAACGTACAGCCGATGGCGGTGTACATGCCGCTCACGATCTCGCCGGGGGAGCGGTCGCGCGTGCTCGGGTCGAAGCCGATCTCTGAGATCGTCGCGTCGCTGACAGTGCAAGGATCGAGAGCGACGCTGAGGTCGCCTTCGGACATCGTGGGCGCAGGCGCCACGGCGACCTGGGCGGCAGAAGTCGATGTAGTTTGTGCCGTGTCGGACTCCGAGTCAGAGGACCCGCACGCGGAGGTGGCGAGACCGAGCACTGCGAGAGCCGCAAGAACGGGGACCGAGCTCGCCTTCCGATGTTTGACGGGGCAGATCCAGTTCGCTGACACTTCGATGTGTTCCTTCCCTCGATGGTGCGCCGAGCACGTTGCCACACGATTGCTCCTCACACCAGAGTTGGACGGCGTTGGGCGCCAGTCGGTTCCATAGTGAAGCGTAAAAGTGGGATCGATCACATCTTCTCGGCCGTCGACACTGGCATCTACCTGCAGTATGCGCACGCCCGGGTCAACTCGATCCTGCGCAAAGCCGAGGCCGAAACCTCAGCTCACGTCTATGTTGCGGTCCACTCGAACCAGCCGAGCGGGAACTCGCCTTGCGCCTCGACGGCTACGGGACTGTTCTCATCGAGGTGGCCGATACGTTGGAGCCACACCGGCTGGCGGGTTATCTCTACGAACTTGCCCGCGTCTACACCGGTTTCTACGACTCGTGCCCGGTCATGACCGCCGACGAACGATCCGATCAGACCGAATAGCATTGTTACAGTTGTCCTCTCGTACTCTAGAACTCGGATTAGGGACAGTTGGGAATCGCGGCACCACAGCGGATGTGACCTGTCGGCAGGGCATCCGTCGGCTGACAAATAGTGCACAGAACCCTTGTGTCCAAGAACGGACGCACCGACTCCGACCCGACACTGGCACGCCGCTCGGCACCGACGACGAAGTACTGTTCTCGTCGAACAGCCAATTCACTGTGCACTACAAGTATTTGGACCCCGCGACGGGCCGGATCGTGATCTAGATGGTCGAGAGGTAACCGGTAGTCATGACGACCCCTAACGACGAAGAGTACGAGCGGGCAGTGCAGCAACTTGAAGCGTTCGAGGAGATGCGCGCACAGGTGCGCCTGCGTGCGTTGGATCCCACGGCCCCACGCGACGTCACCTACATCAAAGATGACGGCAGGTCCGGCACGCCCCAGGAGAATTGGACGGTCTCACACGACGGACGTGAATGGCGCGACGAGAACGGTGTGCTGGTCTACCGCCGCGATAGTGAAGGCTTCTGGCTCGCCCCAGACGGGCGCCGAGTGTTCGATCCCATCGGCACTCCGATCAACCCCTGACAACATCGTGGGCGCTTACACCGCGGTAAATACAGGTCAGCCGGTCTGGGCACCCGAGCCCGGAAGACTGTCGATACCGTGATCGGATGGAGACGGCGGTCGGATTCCACCATCGGTCGTGTCGAGCTGATGCTCGATTCGCTCGATGGGCTCTCCGTCGGCGATGCGCTGGGGGCACAGTTCTTCATCATGGGTAGGTCACTCGCGGATCTTCGGTCGGGCAACCCTCCACCAGCACCGTGGGATTGGACCGATGACACCGAGATGGCCTGCAGCCTCGTCGCCGAACTACGCCGCCACCAGTGCATCGACCAGGATCGGCTGGCCGCGGCTTTCGCGCGCCGCTTCTCCCCGGAGCGCGACTACGGGCATGCGACAGTCACGACCCTTCGACGTATTCGAAATGGTGCGCACTGGCGAGAAGTAGCAGCAGCGGCGTTCGAAGGTCAGGGTTCCTGCGGCAACGGCGCGGCCATGCGGGTCGCTCCGCTGGGGGCCTACTACTTCGACGATCCACAACGGGTTGTCGCCGAAGCGATTCGGTCGGCACAGGTCACCCATATGCACCCTGACGGAGTGATCGGCGCGGTCGCGGTGGCGGTTGCCGCTGGTCAGGCGGCTCATGTCCGCAGCACCCAAAATGTCCCCACTGCAACAGAATTCCTCACCGCTGTCCTGGACCGGCTCGAACCCACCGAGACGACGCGCGGCATCCGTCGCGCTCGTGCCCTGCTCGGCGCAACCATCGCCGAGGCCGCACACGAACTGGGCAACGGATCCCGAGTGAAGGCGCAGGACACGGTGCCGTTCGCATTGTGGTCCGCGGCAACGCATTTGGACGACTACCCAGCAGCAGTCGCCGCGTGCATCGAAGCGGACGGCGATATCGATACCACTTGCGCTATCGCAGGGGGGATCGTCGCCGCCTACACCGGCACCGCTACTGGAACCGGGGTGCCCCAGGAGTGGCTCGCCGCCCGCGAACCGTTACCGTCCTGGCTTACCTCGATCAGCCCGCCGCGCCGCCGACTCCGAGGGATTTGAGTTGGTTCGATGGTCGCGGTGACGCCGCCGTTACCTTTGCTCCCATCGTGGCGAAGACTCTCCATCGACCCGCGCAGCTACCAGCAATTCCACCATGGAGGCGGTGCGGTCAGTGCTGTTGCTGCTCACCGGCGGCGGGCTGCCAGCCATATTCCGTGGTCCACTTCCCACCGCGTTACGACGCGACCGCATCGCACCGTCAATACTTCGGCCTCTGCTGCTCCGGTGGTCGAGGATCTAATAGGCCGAGACATGCTGTGTCAGTTGGTAACTCGCACTCAGAATTTGGATTGGAATGATCCGCAGCCGTGCGCGCTCTGATCAGGGCAGCAGGGACGCGGGTGTGATTGTGACCGGGAACGGTGTGCGGAGGTCGGCGGTGTCGCCCGCGGCCACCCGGTGGGTTTGTTCGTATCCGCCGTCGGGACCGAGCCGGTAGGCGAAAAGGACCGGGAGATCTTCACCGGGGAACTGGCCCGCGAAAGGGTTGATTTCGAATCGCCAGTAGGAGGCGATGCCGGCTGTGCTGTACATGATCGGCTTGACGACCCGGTCGGTCATGGTTGTCGACCTCGAGACCACTTCCACGACCAGGTCGACCCGCGCGACCGGTACGCCTCTGGCATCCAGGTCGACCGCGCCGGTGGTTACCATCGCATCCGGAATCGGCTCGTCATCTCCGATGATCACGCCGACTCCGTCGAGCACCAGCGAGTCCGCAGGTACTGCATCGACCAGAACGCGAACCAAGCGCTGGATCAGCAGTTGGTGACGTGGTTTCGGGGCGGCATGCACAACGAGCTGGCCATTCAGCACCTCGTATCGCAGTCCATCTTCGGGCAGATCATCGAGATCGGCGGCGGTCCAATAGTCGTGGTGAGGTACCGGCATCGCCATGTGGGCCACCTCCTCCCTCGGTCTCGGGCCCGAGCAGTTGAATCGATACTAGCGGGTTCGTGCTGCGTAACGTCTCATGTCGCCGCAGCCGGGGCCGGGATGGCCACGGACCCAGGATCTTGCCGAGTGAAGTTGAACGTCGACCGACTGCGCCCGTGACTCGGCAGTCCACAGCGCCTCGGCTACCCGCCGGATACGGCTGTCGATGGACTCGTTCGGCCGGCACATCCCGTTGCCCTCCGATTGCAAGCGGCAAGCGGTCTCTGGTTGAGCCCCCTACTACTCTCCGGTAGCGTCTCTCCGCATGAGCACTCCTGGGGGGAGCGACGGTCAGTCGTTGGCGATCGTGCCCGACGAGGTCCGCGCGGTAGGTCGGTATGTGTATGGAATCGCGGAAACGCTGCGGACAGCGTTGGATTCAGCGAGTCGTGAGGTAGAAGCCCTGCTCAGTAGTGACTGGGTCGGCGATTCGGCCGACGAGTTCAGCACAGGCTGGACCGAAACCAGCAGCGGCGGAAGCCAGATCTGCATCGCCTTGACCGAGATGGCCGAGAAGCTCGGCGTCACCGCCGACACGTACCAGAGTCAAGACACCACGAGTTCGTATGCCCTGGACATGGCCGGGCTCGATCTACCGGAGCTGTGATGGGTTCGGAATTCTCGGTGAACATGGATCAACTCGACCAGATTGTGGCCCGGCTGGCCGGGCTCGCAGGCTTCGTCGCCGACAATCTCGATGATGTCGATGATCACGTCGCGACGTTGAAAGGCACCAGCTGGGAGGGTGTAGCGGCGGATGCCTACGAGGTAGCACACCAGCAGTGGATAGCGGCTGCACGCACTTTCGCTGAGGGCGTCGGCGATATGAGCGACGCGGCGAAAGCAGCGCATAGCCGTTACACCTCCGCCGCGGAGATGAACAAGCGGATGCTGCAGAGCGGGTAGCGCGGTGACCTGGATCATCGACTCCGGCATGTACTACGACGCCGGGAAGAAGTGTCACCTACTCGCCGACGACATCAGCCTCGCATTGGGACCGCTGAACGCCGCACTCCAGAACGAGTGCGGCGGAATGGCCGGTGACCACGAGAAGTGTTCGTCCTGGACTGCCGCCTACGACCAGAACGCCGCCGACATCGTCACGCTCACCGCTACTTTGGCGAACGCGCTGCGCCGATACGGCGACGTGTTGGAAGCGAACGGTTACAACTGGTGGCACTCCAACCGGGCCAAAGTCTCCGGCAGTGAACCCGCGCGGCCGACAGCGTCTGAGCCACTGTACGACTCGGGCATGGCGCTGCCGGTTACCGCGAAGGGTGACAATGGCGCGGGCCTTGATGAGGGTGCGGTCGTCGGGCTGCTCGAGAAGGTCGGCAAGATCCCCAACGGAGACGCGACCAAGCTCGCCACGGCTCGCGATGCGTGGAAGAAGTTCGCTGAGAGCGACTACATCACGGGTGCCGAAGGCCGGATCAGAGGGGTCGGCGCCAAGTTCGAGGGC
The DNA here is from genome assembly GCF_046549215.1 of Nocardia sp. A7. NCBI lineage: Bacteria > Bacillati > Actinomycetota > Actinomycetes > Mycobacteriales > Nocardiaceae > Nocardia > Nocardia sp. A7. Next base: position 13,279 of record NZ_JAJPWE010000006.1, read on the forward strand.
AGCACTGACCCGAACATCATCGATATCGACGAAAAGCTCAACAAACTCGAACAGGCTGCAAAACTCGTAGCCGAAGCCGCCAAGGGCATGGTCACGCCTGTTTCCGAGCATCACTCCGCGCTCACCGATATGCGCTCGGAGATTCAAGCCGCTGTCGCGCAGGCTGGTATCGAAGTCGCTGCCGCTATCGGGATTACCATCGCTGTTGTCGCGGTCGCTGCGGTCTTCACCGCCGGACTCGCCTCCGGCGGCGCGGCAGCAGGCGGTGCGGTGATCACGGTCGAGATCGTCGAGGCCACGGCCTTGATCATCAAGAACACTGTGACCGCCAGCCGCCTACTGGCCCTCTTCGGCGCTGTGGTCGTGGCGGGCACTGCGAGCGGCGCATTCACCGGGATACCCGACCTCACCAACGCCGGTGTCAGCGCGGCAGTCACGGCCATCGCGGGCATGGCCGTCTACATCGCGGCCAATGACGACGCTGTCCCGGTCGATCGGCCCAAGAAGGTGCCGACCTCTGGCTCAGGTAAAGAAAAGGCAGATGATGTGCCAAGCTGGGCCAAGGGGCGACCGCCGTTCGTAGGTGAAGGTGGGAAAGAGTATGCGCGTCGTCTGATGGATGAGCAGTACGGGCCCGGAAACTGGGAGGGGACAGGGCCGAAGAGTGAGTTCAACAAGATCAAGAAATATGGTGATCGTGCCTGGCAAGACCCCAAGTAGCGCGTTGATGGAGATTTGAATGGACGAGGTATTCATTGTCGACCACTGGTATGAATTGGAAGATGGAGAGGAAGTGATCCGCACAATCGGGCTGTACTCGTCGGAATCGAAAGCGAACGACGCGGTGGATCGAATGAAGAATTTGCCGGGATTTCGTGACCGCCCTGACAATTTCAGTGTGGATAAGTACACGGTGGGTAAAGATCATTGGACTGGCGGATTTGTTTCCGCAGGTGTATGAACGAACTATCTGAGGAGCTTTTATGGAGTCGGCGTATCTGCTCGAACATACTTACGTGACGAGGGATGGCACTGAAGAGTCCAAGCGGATCGGTGTGTATTTGTCGGAAGGTGATGCACGAGCGGCTGCTGTACGGCTTAGGGCTGCGCCAGGATTCTGCGATTATCCCGATAGTTTTGTCGTACAACGTTATGTGGTCGATGTAGATTATTGGACAAACGGATTCGAAGAATCGCGGGACTGATGGCTACGATATCTCTACGCTCGGTCGGCAATTTTCGGCGACCGAGGGCGGCAGACTATCGAGCAGGTCGCAGGCCAGTGGCCTTAGAGGATGTCTCATGTCGTACGCAGTAGTCGCGGCGTGGCCGGAATCGGCTGTCGTGCATGATGTTCGGTCGTGATATCGAAAAATAGATCTGCACCGCAGATTGAACTGACGATGATTCATCGACCCGACCGGCCGTAACAACTGGCAACGCAGATGATCGGTCAGCCGATCGATGTCCACTCGGATACGACTTGGATGTGCTGCCCGTGCTGGGCGATCTCTGGCCAACTCGTGTAGCTGCTCAAGGGCAATCGGTCCGCGATCGATTCGGTCACCGTCGTGTACCAAGTGCTGTTCTCGCTTCCCCTGGGGGTGATATTGATCGCCGCCAGATAGTGGCCGCCCGCGGTGAACCGGACGACAGCGAGGGATTGGCGGGTCTGGGCATCGCCGTGGCGGTCTATCGGAGCGAATCCTGTTGCGATATCGAACTTGCGGAGTCTCGAGCCCAGGTTCGGCCACGACATCACCTGGTCGATCGGGTCACCGATGCTCGTGGACGTCGTCTCCCAGCTTGAGCCGTGCCGGACCGCTACATAGTTGTAGCTGCCCCGGCCGAAGCGAATGATCGAGCCGTCCGGTGGTTCAGCTGGCAAGGGATTCGAAACGGGTTGAACAAGCGGAAGTGGTTCGAGCAGCGGCCTTGCCGCCGTGAGGTCATACGCGAGCGGATCAGGCAATTCGGGACCGAGTCGAGGGCACGTGACCGGGACTCCGTCCAGTACCTGCGCAGAAGCTTCGTTGGCTTTGATGCTGTCGATGCGGACCTTCGCGGCGACCGCCGAACCGGTGATGTCTCCCCAACAAGCGGTGACGAGGCCACGTCGCTCGAGATGTTGGATGAGCGGCGCAAAGCGCAGGCTCGATCACGGACAGCAGCGACTCACCGAGGTCAAGAATGTGCAGAATCAGGGTCTGACCGATCAAATCAGGGATGAACTAGCATACTGTGATCGGCGAGGTTATGAATTTTTCCTGATCACTGATAACAACACCCACCTGACCACCGAGATGCAGAGCTTGGTCAACCAAGGCAAGATAAAACACGTGAGAATGGATTTCCGAAGTTGACACCAACCGACGATCGGGCCGGAAGTGAACTGCTTGCTGATTATCAATGCGCAGGTGGATACGCCCGGACGATTTTTCAGTTCCCGGACAAGCCAGTCGACGAGAAGATAATCGGTGTGCTCTCGGGTTGGCTTGTCGAGCTCGAAACCCGTTGGCCCGGTGATGAAACCCGAGGCCGCGACATGGCCAGGCTGATGATTGTCAGAGCCCTCGGTGTCAAGGAATCCCGCAAATCGGTTGCGATACCAGCGCTGATATCCCAGTTCGACCACGCCAAGATTATCGGGCTAGATACGCGGTGGGCGGCAGGCAATGCCCTGTTCGACATTCCGGCTGGAAAGGAACACTTCGATGCTTTGGCAGCTATAGCGTCCGACCGCGCCTTCGGTCGTAGTCGTGGAATGGTCGTGACCTGGCTCGGCAAATCACGTCACCCCGAGGCTGCCACCGTCGCGCTCAGCCTTGTCGACGATGAATCTGTCGAAGGAAATGCGCTGGAGGCCTTGGCGAAAATGCGGGCGCAAGGTGTGCGCGAACAAATCGAGCCATTCCTGAGTGCGGACAAGCCTCGGATGCGCCAGCTCGCCAAACGGATTCTCGACCACGATCAGAGCTGATTCAAGCGGACTTCACCACACAGCACGAATGGCAGTGTGACCTTCCAACGGTTCGGCCTCGAGTGTCCCGTCGGCAAGACTGTAGGGCTCGATCACTCCGATTGCGATCCCATGGGCGTGCTCGAGATGGATCTCGATACCACTGGATGCCGTCTCCGGTAGCGCCACGTCGGTCACCACCGCCGCGGCCCGCAGGTCACCCCGCATTCGTGACAGCGCAGTGAAGATCATCGGCTTGGCCTGTTGTGCATCTGGCGCGTCGATATCAATGACTCGGACGCCGCCCTTCCGGTCGACAGCAAGCCCGAACGGGAAGAATTCGCCCCGATCCCGCAGGTGCTCTCCTGCCAGCGTCAGCGCGGAATCGAGGAGGTTGTCCACATCGTCTTGGACCGGTTCAGGGGTGGTATCGCGCCAAGACATCGCGTTCCTTTCGAGTCAACGGGACCACCCGTCTCGATGTAACCGACCGGCGGGCACCCGACGCCAAGGCTACCGCGTGGTGACTCGCGATGATCAGGCTGTACACACCTCGCCATAACCGGGAGGGTCAATTATGAGCACGACCTACGGCGCAGCCTCAGCGAGGTTCGGCGCGAATTCGGCGGCCGGTGGGAACAGGTAATCGTCCGGGTAGGTCTGCTTGATCTGAAACGCGATCCGCTTACCCATCACTCCAACGATGTTGACGGCGTTGGTGACCGGAACTCGGCTGCCTGCAAAACGGGCGGGTGCTCAGCCCCGAAAAGCGCTGACAGGATCCCCTTTATCTGCTCGAATGGTCATCGACCGGGAATCTCAACGGTCACGAACTGGCTGGGGAGGAGCCGATCGTGGATGGGATGCAGACGTCCGGGTGGTTGCGGCGCGACGGGGACGGCGTTGCGGCGCCGACGGTCGGCCAGGTTGTTCGTGAGTACCGGCTTGCGGGCGGGGCCAATCAGGCCGTGGTCGCTGATGCGTTGGGGATCACTCAGCAGTTCCTGAGTCAGGTCGAGAAGGGAACGCGCAAGGCCACGCTGGAGCAACGGCAAGGGTTCGCGCGAGTTCTGGGGATTCCTCCCGAAGAACTCGGAATCGCGGGCCGCGCTCACCGCCGTGCGGGCGCCGATGACACTCCCGCGGTGGCCACCAGTCGAGGTCGGTGGCGAGTTCAACGCAACTGGTTGAATCACCACCGCGACGACCTGGCGAGACTGGCGACCGCGTGGTATCCGGACGAGTACCGGCTTCCGAGGACATCGCTGATCACTCGCGACGGTTGGATGCCCGCTGCCCCAATGGATTTGGATTCGATTCGTCTCGAACTCGATGAGGGACCGCAACTCGCCGAGATCACCGGAGCCGAGGGAGAGACCGCGCCCGTGCGCCCGCTGCGCGTTCCAGGGCTCGCCTACGAGACGTATTCCGCAGCGGTGAAACATCTTGACCCGCCGCAACTCTTCGAGTCGAGACCGAGCTACCGGTATCTCGGTGGCACCGTCACATCCGGCGCATTGGGCTTCGGACTGGCCAGCTACTTCGACAAACTCGATGTCAGCGAGGCACTCGCGCACGAGTTGGCTGCGGCTTGTCTGGCTCATCCGACCGCCGACGTTTCGGACTTGAGGGGCAGGTTGCCTTTCCGTGAGCTCATCGGAGATCCGTTCGATCCGGCACGGCGCGCGATCATCCCCGCGATCACCACGTTGACGATCCGGCTTCGCAGGTTCCCAGCACCGCCGTCGTTCCTGCTGCACTGGCGTGACCCTTCTCGTGTCGCGACCGCGGCCGGGGTCTATGACGTGATTCCGGCAGGTGAATTCCAGCCGTCGAGCATGGGGTTGTGGGACCGCCGCAACGATTTCTCACTGTGGCGCAACATGGTTCGGGAGTATTCCGAAGAGGTGCTCGGCCATCCAGAACACGACGGGACACGAAGTGTTCCGATCGACTACGCGAATTGGTCGTTCTATCAGCAGCTCAGTGCGGCTCGTGCGCAAGGAAAAGTCACCGCGCATCTACTCGGGTTCGGGCTCGACGCGTTGACATTGGCTGCCACGTTGCTCACTGTCGTCGTCATCGACGACGACGTATTCGACGAAATCTTCGGCACGATGGTGCAGTTCAACGAGGAAGGTGAGGTAGTCAGCATCGGTGATGGCCGAGCCGCCGATGGAGTGCCGTTCACCGAGGAGTCGGTGACGCGGATGCTGGAAGCCGAGCCCATGGCCGCGCCGGGAGCAGCGTGCTTGGCGTTGGCATGGCAGCATCGACACAGCTTGATCAGCTGAGGAATCTGGAGATCACATGCCCACGCAATCGCGCACCCTGACCGACAGCGAGCAGGCGTGGGCCCGAACCCGCTCCTATCTGCGTGAACACCGGACCGAACTGGACCTTGCCGCGGCGGGGGAGTATCCAGATGCGCACCGTGTGGCTGATTCCGCGCTACTCGCACGACGCGAGTGGCTGCCGACTTCGCCAATTCCGGTGAACGACATTAGGTTGGATTGGTCCCCCACGGAAGCTCTGTCGTTCCCGGCCCAGCCACCGCGAAGTTCTGTCCTTCCTGTGCGCGCCGACGGTGGTGAGTATGAGACATATTCCGCAGTCGTCGGCGATGTCGCGGCACCGACAGTCTTCGAGAATCGGCCGACTTACCGGTTGCTCCATGCGGAGCTGGCTGGTCAATTGCCAACTCTGAGATTTAGCTTGGGGCACTACTTCGACAGTGTGGATGTGGGAGAAGCGGCTGCTCACGAGTTCGCGGTTGCCTACCGCGACGGACAGGTCGCACCAGGCGTACGCGCTGCGATCACCGACCCATGCGACCTCGGGCAGCGTCGTGCGAACCTCGCGATCAGCACGCTCACAATCCGGCGCGATGTCGACACCGGCAACCGGTCGTTCCTCCTGCACTGGCGTGACCCACGAAAGGTCGGACACGCCGGCGGGATGTATCAGGTAGTTCCGGTCGGCATCTTCCAGCCCTCGGGGTACGCCGAGTGGAACACGGGAAACGACTTCTCCCTTTGGCGCAACATGATCCGTGAGTTCTCCGAGGAACTGTGTGGCGCCGATGAGGACCACGGCAGCGAGCAAGCCCCGATCGGCTACGAGTCATGGGAATTCGCCTCCAAGCTCACGGAGGGCCTCGACGACGGATCGGTCGAGGCCTACTGCTTAGGCCTTGGCGTCGATCCGCTGAGCTTCGCCACGGACCTGCTGACTGCCGTGATCATCGACGGACCGGTCTTCGATGAACTGTTCGGCGAGATCGTGGCCGACAACGACGAGGGGCGTGTGCTCGAGTTGCAGCCCTTCACTTCTGAGCGGGTCGAGCAGGTCATCGCGGAGCATCCGATCCAAGCCGCAGGTGCCGCAGCCCTTCGGTTGGCGATCGCTGACCTGCCCTGACCCGATACAACAGGCTGTTGTACAGCAGCCTGTTGTTGGAACCCTAGCCCTGGTCGGAGAGACGCTGGGGCAGTGAAGAATTCAGAGACAACAACGACCGGCTTGTTGCACCGCGCGGTCGATATCGGTTTGCAGTTCAAGGCCCGCCCCGAGATATTCGGTCGGCGAAGCACAGCACGCGAGATCCGAGACCTGCTGGTCACTGAGCTCCCGGTGCAGTCCATGACCGGTGGGGAGGTCCTGGCCGAGTTTGTGAATCATGTGCTGCCCCTGTGCAAGAACGAGGCATCGCCACGGTTCATGGGTTTCGGTGACACCGGCGATGACCAGCTCGCTCTGATGGGCAGCGCGCTGGCAGTGCTGACGCAGCAGAACATGATCAACCAGTCGTTCGACAGCCCGAGCGCCACATTTGTCGAGATCGCCGTGTTGCGATGGCTGCGAGACCTGCTCGGTTACGCGAATCCACCGGTCGATGCGGTGCACACGGTGTGGGATGTGGGTGGCATGGTCACTCCCGGCGGGACGACCAGCAACACCGTCGCGATGATGCTGGCCAGGGAAGCGAAAGCGCCGGGCACGATGCAGACGGGTGTTACCAACCCGGGCCGGATGGCAGTGGTAGTTCCGAAGGGGATCGGACACTACAGCGTGAAGGCAGCGTTGACGTGGATCGGGTGCGGGGCGCAGGTGATCGAAGTTCCCACCGACGGATTCCGTTACGACAGAGACGAACTCGCCCGAGCCTTGCGAGAGAATGGTGATCGCGTGATGGCGGTGGTCGCCTATGCCGGTGACAGTCGAACCCAGACGGTCGAGGATCTGAGGGCCGTGCACGATCTCGTGCGAGCAGTCGATCCGAGCATTTGGTTGCACGCGGACGCGTGCTGGGGGCTGCTTGCGGCGTTCAGCCCGAACTTGCGGGACAAGATCGACGGCATCGCCGAGTTCGACAGCATCACCGTGGACCCGCACAAGATCATGGCCGTGCCCTACGGGCTGAGCGCACTGCTGGTGCGTAAACCTGCTGTGCTGCGGACGATCTCGACCTACTCGGATCTGATCATGCAGGAAGACTTCGCCTTCGGACAGGTCACTCCGTTCATCGGCACCAAGGGATGGATGTCGCTGAAGCTGTGGATGATGATGCTCGGCCGCGGCCGAGCGGGACTCGCGGAACTTGCCGACCATCGACAGAAGCTGACTCGACGATTCGCTGAGTTGGTCGACGCGCACCCACGGCTGGTTCGGCTCAACGACCCAGACCTGGCGGCGGTTGTCTTCGCCTACCTACCGGCGGGAAGCATGCTCGGCCGTATCGACGAGCCTGCGCTGGGCCGCGTCAATCAGCTCAACATCGCCCTCCATGAGCGGATCCTCGCCGAAGGCCGCTGGCACCTGCACCAATTCACGTTGCCGGATGACCTGGGGCGCCTACGAAAAGGATCGGTCGTGTATCCGCTGCGGTTCATGGCCAACAACCCTGGGCTCACCGAATCCCATATGCACGAAGTTCTCGCCTACCTCGACAATCTCGCCTCGGATCTGGAGGAACAAGCAGCATGACGAACTCGAGTTTTCGCGCGGTTTACGAGACGGCAGGCACCTACGACAAGCTGCTGTTGCAGCATTTCTACGGCGGCACCGAAGACATCGACTTGGTCGCGGACTGGCTCACCGAACACCATGCGGCACCGCGTGCAGCGTTGAACGTTGTCGAATTCGGCTGCGGCACAGGCCGAATCACTGACGCGATCGCACCCTACGCCCGAAATCTTGTGCTGGCCGATTACAGCGAAACGATGGTGGCCGCGGTCGCGCAGAAGTTCCCCGACGCCCAAACGATCTGCGCGGACACCAGCGACGCCGTGACCTCCCTGCTCGCGGCCGACCGAGCGGCGACCTTCGACCTGGTAACGGCGTTCTGGTCGTTGAGCTACCCGATCGGCGAGTTCTTCGAGGAGCTGTCGTCGGCGGGCGTGCAGCCACGGGGTGACCAGGCCGTCGCGGCAGAGCACGCGCGGAAGTTCGTGCTCGACCTGGTTGAGCTGACAGCCCCGGGCGGGCATTTGCTGGCCATGTTGTTCGACGCCGAAAGTCCGGAACAGCAGTTGGTGACACAGGCGTGGGAAACAGTCGCGCCATTCCCAGGCGGCGGCCGCGCTTACACCCGGCACGTCCTGATCGACGCGCTTCGCGAGGCCGAGAACCGCGGCGACGGCACACTGACCCACACGCGGCTCGGGGGAGTGGCGTGGGCTCCCACACGTGAATCTGCCCGGGAATGGTTCTTCGGCGTCCATTTCAAGCACCACCCCAAACTGCTCGACGACCTCGAACTCCAGCGGGACGTGGAAGAGTTCATCGACCGATACGAAATGCCGGAAGGTGGTGTCGCGCTGCCGAGTGGGGTCCATTTCATCGACTTCCACGCAGTCGCGCATCCGCGTGCATCGCTTCCGGACGGGTTGGCGTCGTGACTCCCGAACTGTTTGCCGCCGCGGCGCAGCTATGTCGCATCACGACCCCGGTCGGCGGCTACGGATTGGCGTACGGCTCGCAGGCCGTCGGCGCTGGTTACTCGGACTCGGACCTGGATCTGGTGTTGGTTGGACGGCATCGCCCCGGTTGTCACATCATGAACGACCTAATTGCCGCTGTCTGCAAGATCCACGATGACTTCGGGCTACGCAGTGACACGGAAGTCGATTACGAGACAAAGCTGTTCGCGACCTATTCCGATGTCGACAGCGCAGTTGGATTGCGGTGCTTCTCAAGAATCAGCGGTGGGCTCAGCCCGGATCCTGTCGTTGCCGACCGACGCTGGTTGAATTCGCCGGCCTTTGCCCAACGACTCATTCTCAACGCTCTGACCAGTGAACACGTGTTCCTCGGCGGAAGCGTGGCGCGGTATCGCGCTGACCGGGCGAGGGCGGAGCAGGCGATCGCAGCGCTCGCAATTTCGATGCTGGGGGGACCCGAAGTGACCGTGCTCGACGCCGTACGTGCACTCATCGAAGGGCCCGGAGGAGAGCGTGGCAAAGACTTCCTGGGCTACACCCCGGGCGCTCGCCTGTGCTCGACCGTTCAGTCCGGACTGGCATCGCTGGTCGCCCGGAATCTGGTCGAGGTGATCGACGGTGCGCGGTTTCGCCGATGCCATGTCCGCGACGAACAGGTCGGTCCTGGTCACGCCGCATGACGCACCTGCGACAATGGGTTCACCATCCCCACCGAAAGGAATCCAAGGTGAGCTCTGCCGGTATTGTGCCGCTGCTCGGACGTGTTGCTGCCGCTGTGTCGGAGGCGATCGTGCGAGTCCGCCCGGAAATGGCGGATGCGGACCCGGTGGTGCGACGATCCGATCGGGCCGACTTTCAATCCAACGCTGCGCTGCCGTTGGCGAAGAAGGTCGGTATGCCGCCGGCTCAACTCGGTGGTGAGCTCGCAGCCAGTCTCGATCTCGCTGATGGTGTGATCGCCGATGTGCAGGTATCGGGACCAGGGTTTCTGAATATTTCTCTCGCTGATCGGGCGATCTGGGAAAGCGTCGCCGCGCGGCTGGCCGACGATCGTCTCGGTGTGCCGACCACCGAGAACGGGCATCGGGTGGTCATCGACTACTCCGCGCCGAACGTGGCGAAAGAAATGCACGTCGGGCATCTGCGGACCACGATCATCGGTGACAGCTTGGCCCGGGTTTTCGGGTTCCTCGGTGCTGATGTCGTGCGTGCGAATCACCTCGGCGATTGGGGGACCCAGTTCGGGATGCTCATCCAGTACATCGATGAGCATCCTGAATCACCATGGCACACTGAAGAACTCGATGCCGAGACCAGTTCGGTGTCGGCACTGGACGGCCTGTACAAGGCCGCCCGCGCCCAGTTCGACTCCGATCCTGCCTTTGCTGACCGGGCACGAAACCGCGTTGTTGCACTGCAAGCCGGCGACCCTGACACCGTTGCGCGGTGGCGCGAGATCGTCGCCGAGTCCGAGAAAGCGTTCGGTGCGATCTATGACCGGCTCGGTGTTCTGCTCAACCCGGATGACTACGTCGGTGAGTCGTTCTACAACGACCAGCTCGCTGAGACCGTCACCGAACTCATCGACAAGGGCGTAGCAGTTGACAGCGACGGCGCGATCGTTGTGTTGTCCGAGCAGGTCACAGGCCCTGATGATCAGCCTGTTGTGCTGATGGCTCGCAAACGCGACGGTGGCTACGGCTACGACAGCACCGACTTGGCGACTATCCGGTACCGCATTGCCTCGCTGCACGCGGATCGGCTGCTGTATGTCACCGATTCGCGACAGGCTCTGCACTTTCAGCTGATCTTCGAAGCGGCTCGACGGGTGGGTTGGCTTACCGAGGCGATCCAAGTCGATCACGTCGCTTACGGCACGATCTTGGGACCAGATGGCAAACCGTTCAAAACCCGTGCGGGCGGAACGGTTCGGTTGATGGGCTTGCTCGACGAGGCCGCCGCACGTGTCCGTGCCGTCGTCGCTGAGAAGAATCCGGACCTTTCTGCTGCCGAGCTCGACACCATCGCTGAGCAATCGGGAATCGGTGCGGTCAAGTACGCAGATCTGTCGACGTCGCGGGTCAAGGATTACAGCTTCGACCTGGACCGGATGACGACGCTCAACGGCAATACCGGCGTCTACCTGCAGTATGCCCACGCCCGTGTCTGCTCGATCCTGCGTAAGGCTCACACCGCGACGCAGGCCACGGTCGACACTGCCGGCCCACTCGAACCAGCAGAGCGAGAGCTCGCTTTGGCTCTGGACGGCTACGGAACTGTGCTGGCCGAGGTGGCCGAGGTGTTGGAACCGCACCGCCTGGCCGGTTATCTCTACGATCTGGCTCGCGCTTACACGACCTTCTACGACACGTGCCCGGTTATCGCGGCCGATGAGCCGATTCGCTCGAATCGAATCGCGCTGTGCCAGTTGACTGCTCGAACGTTGGAGCTCGGGTTGGGCCAATTGGGGATGGCGGCGCCACAACGGATGTGACCCGTGGCCGGACGCCCGCCGCATCGGTGGTGCGTCCGGTCGGCAGTTCGTAAACTCTCCGCTTGATGCTTTGCCATACATGTGTCGGTCGTCACTTGTAATGTCGGGGAATGCGCGAAGGGCGCGAGCTGATATTCGGACGAAGCGGGGCCGCGATGGTACGTGACTGGTATGCGAATCGGGCGCACCGAGGCGATCAAGATCCGCGGTTCGATCCGGCAAACGACGATCCGCGCGATCCGTTCGAATTCGGTGCGGTCCAAGAACAGCGCGCAACTGGTGAACCCCGTCGTGGAAGTAGAGCGAAGCGACGTAAGGCCGCGGTAAAGGGGCGGAATGCGCGGGCTACGCAGGGCGGCGACCGGCAGGTTTCGCCACCTGCCAAGGTCCTCTCCGGTGACGAGAGGCGTACTGCCGTTGAGGCGATCGTTCTAGGCGTCCTTCGCGATGACCCAGAGCCAACCTTCGGGCAGTACCAACGGGCCGTCCGAGCAGCGGGTTACGGGGAGCTGGACAGGGCTGAGGTCAGAGCGATTTTCCAACGGATCGCGGCAAATAGACGCGCCCGCCAGATGCCCGCCAATGTTCAGAAGGGGCGGCCAGCGCGGATTGCCCGACTGCGGGCGGCTGATAATACGGTGAGAGTGGTGGCCGCGGAACGGTGTCCATCCTGCGATGTCGTACCCGACAGGCTGAGTGGTGCGTGTCGCTGCGGATGACCTGTGATCACTTGCCGTTACGGTCGGGCTACCGCGGGTTGGGATTCATACCTTCGGCGAAACCGGCTGGAAACTCTGCGATGGTTCGGCTGTTGAGGTCTGGCGTCATGATCCAAGGTGACTTGCCGGTCTTCGGCGACACCGGCCGGCGGACGCGTTGTTCCTCGGCCGACAGCCATGTCGTCCACACCGCGCAGACATAGTTGTCGACCGCCAGCGCGCGGCACCGAGGTTCGTCGGCCTCGGGTGCGGCGAGCACTGGGACCGGCGTGAATCGCGGAGAAATCAGCTTCGTCTTTTCGCGCGGTGAATAGTCCGCGATCGCCTCGAGGATGCGGCCTTGGTGAGCAGTGATTCGGTCGATGAAGTCGTCCAGGTACTCGATATGTTGTGCGTGCGCCAGCTTGGGCGGGGGTTCGGTGCCCTGAGTGAGAACTACGCACCGATTCGCTGTGAGCGACCGGACTTGCACGTCGTATTCAGGGTCGTTGTGCTCGATGATCACCGCATTGGTGTGGCGAACGAGGTTTTCGGTGCGGGTGGTCTGCCAGATGGCGCTGGCGTCGGCGACCGGTTGCCTGTCGACGATTGCGAAGCCGTGCATGTCTTCTCCCTGTGGTTCACATGGGTGGGAAGTCGTCAGTCGCCGTCTGGTTCCGGCCACCGGACGATCCGTGCAGGAACGGCCACCGCGTGGGAGTCGGTAATGCGCTGGATTTCAGTGAAGTGCGCAGTGGGCAGACGGGATCCCGGCCTGGTCAGCAATCTCGCGCCGAGGACGAAAACCCGACCTACCGGTGCATCGCGAGCAAAGCCTGTGACGGTGTAAGAGCCGTATGGGTGCTGATCGAAGTGGGCATGTACGAGATCGCCATGGTTCAGATCGGCGAGTGCTATTGGCATGTTCGAAGTTTCGATCGGCGCGATGGTCATCTTGACCAGGTCGGGAACGGGCTTCGGGGACTCGGACGCGGTATCGAGGGCGTAGCCACCAACGAGGAGCCCTCCCGTCGCGCAGGACCGCACTACCACTCCGCTGACTGCGAACGGGCCGTACATTTCGGACCGGAAGAGCGCCGTGACCCGATCTCCTGGCGTGAGTGCGGCCAGATGGGTGTTCAGCGTCCGCATGTCCCGGCGCTTCGCGATATGGAGGATGTCAGAGATTTTCATGCCAGGAGACTTTCGGTTCCGTTGAGCGGCTGTCGTCTAGTGCTACGGACACCCGATACCGCTTCACGATGGTGTGCGGCCGCGGACAGCTCCGACTACCGGGTCAGCATGGATTGGGTTCGCCGTACTTCATCACCGACAGCACGGCCTGTCCCTCGCCGATCGGGACGTCCGGCGCCGGATTCTGGGCCACCACGACCCAGCTGTGGTCCAGCACCTGGGCTCGTCCTTTCCCGGTCGCGTCGGTTGAGCGGGAGAAGAAGACGCCGGCCGCCTGAATTCGGCTCTGCGCCACTTGCAGATTCATGCACACCACCGCGGGCATGAGGACGGTAGGAGCAGCGGCGGTAGTGGGTGGCGCCACCGGAACAACGCTCGTCGTCGGCGCGGCCGCGACTGCGGTCGTAGTCGGCACCACCCGGGTGGGCGTGACCGACGGAGCGCCAGTTGTCACCCGAACTGATGATGTGGCAATAGGAGTCGCCGTGTTGGCGCCCTCGCGCACATCGCACCCGACGACTGCGACCATCACCACGGCGCCGAATCCCAGCCCACGAACAAGCCTTGCCAACATTTCCATCGAATTCCACTGTGCGGATAGGTAGTTCATCAAGACTTGTGCCTTTTCTTGGATGTGTATGCCGCCCTCTGCGAGGGCGGCTGGATGCCGAGAACATGCTCCGGCCATCGGGGTGCTCACGGTCGTTTCATCGCGTCGAGGACGGCGACGATGATCCAAATCGGAAGCCACAGCCCGCACGTGGCGAGTGTGAGCACCAGATGTAGACCGTGATTGACCCCGCGCCGGACTACGATCGGGCCCGCGCCGATCCCGTTGTTCTGGGTGACGGAGATGATCGGCATCGGGTAGCCGGTCGGCATCCCGTATCCGTGCGGAACAGTCTGTGGCGCAGCGTGATAGTTGGGTATCGGTGGAGCGGATTGCGGCGGCGCCGGGTGCGGTCGAGCAGGTGGGGTGGCTTGCGGGACCGATTGACGGGACGGATAGGGGTGTGCCACCGGGGCGGTCGAATGATGGACCGCAGGTGTGCTCCCGAGGAGCCCCTTCGGCGTGTCGATCGGATCGTTCATCGCCGTACTCCACCGAGGTGAGTCAGGCGGGTCCCGTTGAACCGCGCCAGATCCGCGAGATCGCGTACACCGGCCATCCGTGCGAGCGCGACCGCGATGTCGGCAGCAGCGGCCGCGTCGGCGCCGGCCTCGTGGTAGTTGTCGAGGGTGATCCCGAGTGCCGCAGCGACCTGATTGAGCTTGTAGCCACCGAGCAGCAGCTGTCGCTTCGACCAAGCGTAGGTGCACCCGTACCGCCATCCCGGCAACATGACGCCACTGAATTCACAAGCACGGGTTAGGTTTCCCATGTCGAAGACTGCGTTGTGCGCTACCACCGGAAGGTCGCCGATCATGTCCAGAAGTTCAGGCAGTCGCTGCGCGAAGCTGGGCTGCCCGGCCACCGTGCTCGGGGTGATCTTGTGGATTCCCATATTGCGGGGCGCGAACTCGCCGACCGTCGCAGGTGGGCGGCACAACCACGAATGTGTCGCCACCCGAACGCCTTTGTGAACGACGGCGACGCCGATAGCGCAGATGCTGCCGTGTTTGGGGTTGGCGGTCTCGACATCGAAGGCCGCGAAAGAGAGGTTGTCAGTCACTCGGTTTCCTTTGGGTGAGCGGGCGGGTTCGGTCCGCCGCGAGGGAATGGGATGGTTATCGACCGCGCAGTGCCCGCAGCGCCCACCGGACGACCGCGTGGGCCCGGGAACGGAGACGTTCGCCGTGGTCTGACTCGGTCCGGCCCGCCGGACGTGGTGGCACGACCGCGGTGCCCCGCCGCGCCGCCGATCGCGCGGCGAGCTCGGCAGGATTCGGCACCCGCCCTGATGCTGGAATATCGGCGAACCGGAGGCTGGTGGGGCGCGGTTCGAGCTGGCTCGTCCGGTATTCGTCCAGGGTTTGACTGGTCAGGTGCCAGCCGTGGCATCCGGGGCACTCGTAAGAACGCTTCTCCCGGCGCTGTGGGCCGAGGTTGGCCAGCACGAGCTCCGCATCGCCGCGATTGAAATACCGACGTTTTCCGCCGGCGCACCTAGTGGTGGGGATTCCGGCGTACCGGCGCCGGAGGTCGGCGCCGCTGCGCACCGTGAGTTCACGGGTAGTGCGGTGCGGACGGCGCCGACCGCGATGCTTTCGATGGCTAGCCATGTCTCCCCTTCCCGAGCGGTGCGACGTGGCGGTGCCGGTCGCCGTGCATTCGATGCGTGATAACCCCTGTCGCCCACAGTGATTCGTGGACGGTGCGGCCGATCGGCCTGAGCGGAACACTACGAGACAGTGAAAGCATAGTCAATCATCAATCTGTGGTTGACTTACGCTTGTCACTAGGCAAAGCTATGGGAACACATAGTGTGTACATGTGGGATGGAGGAGGCTTATGTCGGAGACCGCACCGCTCGTGACCGCCGCGGAGATCTCCCGGTTGGCCGGTGTCACCCGCGCGACCGTGAGCAACTGGCGACGCAGGCATGCGAACTTCCCGGCCGCCTCGGGTGGCAGCGAGTCACGGCCACTGTTCGACCTGATCGAGGTCCAGCGGTGGCTCGACGCGCACGGGGTCGACGCGGCGGAAACGCCATCGGCGCGATTGCGGACGTTGCTGCGCACGCACGTACTTCCCGGACAGGTGCCGAGATTGATCGTGTCGCTGCCGGAGCTTCTTGAAACAGAGAGTGCTGCAGTGGAACTCGCGGGCGTGCCAGCCGCCGTCGGCTCGGCGATCCGGGGGCTGGCCATGGATTCCGGTTTACGGGCGGTGCTCGACGCGCTGTCCGAGCGTGGACTGGAGGAGGGGCCGACAACCGGGGTGTATTCGACGCCGATACCGATCGCCCGGCTGATGGTCGAGCTGGTGCTGGCGGCTGGAGTGACACCCGAGTCGATTCTCGACCCCGCCTGCGGTGGCGGGACGCTGCTGGCCGAAGCTGTCAGCACCGGCGCGCACGCGTACTACGGACAGGACGTGTTGCCGGTACAAGCCGAGCGGACGGCTGTCCTGGTCGGGCTACTGGCGCCAGCCGCCGAGGTGGCAGTACACACCGGCGACAGCCTGTTCGACGACGGCTTCCCTGGCCTTCAAGTCGACACGGTGATCACCAATCCACCTTATGGACAACGTGATTGGGGCTCCGACGAGCTCGCGCTCGATCCCCGCTGGGAGTACGGACCGCCGCCGCGCAGCGAATCCGAGCTCGCCTGGGTGCAGCACTGCCTGGCGCATCTGCGTCCCGGCGGCGTCGCGGTGATATTGCTGCCGCCCGCGATGGCGATGCGAACCTCCGGCCGGCGTATCCGTGCGGCTCTGCTGCGGGCGGGAGCGTTGCGTTCGGTGATCGCCTTGCCGCCCGGCGCTGCCCAGCCTTTGCATATCGGTTTGCAGTTGTGGGTGCTGCGACGTCCTGACCCCGTGCTGCCCGTACCGGACGAGGTGTGGCTCGCAGACTGTTCCCTGCTCGCGGGTGTGGAACGCGGCCGGATCGACTGGGATCTGCTCACCAGCGCCATCGTCGATGCGTGGCGTGGCTTCGAGGAGGGCGTGCCCGGGGCGGCGGTGATCGATGACGCGGCGACGCCGGTGCGGGTGATGGATCTGCTCGACGACGAGGTCGACCTCACGCCCGCCAGGTACGTGCGGGCCGCCCTGGACGCCGCGGGTCTCGCCCACACAGCCCGAATGGTGCAGGTCCATCTGGCCGAGCGTGTTGACGAGTTGGTCTCCGCGACAAGTCAACTCGGCGACTGGCAGCGGATCGACAGCACCACATGGCGCACCGCCACCCTCGCCGACCTGGCCGCGGGCGGCGCGCTACGCCGACTACAAGCGCAGCCGCTGCCCGAAGACCGATCCACCGGTGACGACGCGGGGCGTCCCGTCCTGGAGGCTCGTGATGTGGTGACCGGTACCGAGCCGACGGGTGTGCTGGGGGAGCAGTCGCGACTGTCCACCCAGCTCATCGAACTCGACGATGTGCTGGTTCCTCGGATCGCCGGAAGCCGATCGGAATCTGTGCGCGCCAGGGTGGCGGGAAAGTCCGATGTGGGCGCCGTTGTCGGCCCCCAGCTCATGGTGTTGCGCACCGATCCAGCCCGCCTCGATCCCTGGTTCCTCGCCGGGTTCGTCGGTAGCCCCGAGAACTCGCACGCCACCATGGGCACCACGATCCGCAACGACCCGACCCGTATTCGCATACCGTTGCTCCCACTGGCGCAGCAACAGCGTTACGGCGCTGCCTTCCGCCGCCTGCACGACCTGCGGGTCACAGCCCGCCGCGCCGCCGACTCCGTCGCCGAATTGGCGGGTCTGCTCGGCACCGGTCTCACCGCCGGCGCACTGGAACCACCGAACACCCAGGGCTCCGAGGAGCCGAAGCCGCAGAGAGGTAGGAAGTGAACACCAACAAGCACTCCGAACTGGCCAACCACGCGTGGTCGGTCGCAGACCTGCTGCGCGGCGATTACAAACAATCCGACTACGGCAAGGTGATTCTCCCGTTTACCGTGCTGCGTCGGTTGGAGTGCGTGCTCGAACCGACCCGCGAGAAGGTGCATGCTGTTGCCGAGCAGATGAGCGGTGGCGACGTGGACGTCGACCCGTTCCTGCGCCGCGCCTCGGGCACCGCGTTCTACAACGCGACCGACTTGAGCCTGAAGAAGGTCCTCGGCGACCCCAACCACGTCGCGAAGAACCTGCTCACCTACATCGGCGGCTTCTCTCCGAACGCGGCCGAGGTGCTGGAGAAGTACGAATTCGCCCAGCAGATCCGCAAACTCGACAGTGCCGACCTGCTGTACAAGGTGATCGGTAAGTTCGCCGACCTCGACCTACGTCCTGAGGTGGTCTCCAACCACAACATGGGCTACATCTTCGAGGAACTCATCCGCCGTTTCTCGGAGCAGTCCAACGAGACTGCCGGTGAACACTTCACCCCGCGTGAAGTGATCGAGCTGATGGTGAACCTGCTCATCGCCCCCGACACGGAACTGATCGCGATGCCCGGCGTCACTCGCCGTGTCCTTGACCCCGCCTGCGGCACCGGCGGCATGCTCAGCTCGGCCGAAGAGCACATCACCAAGTTGAATCCCCAAGCACGGGTGGAAGTCTACGGTCAAGAACTCAATCCTGAAGCCTGGGCGATCTGTCGTTCCGACTTGATGATCAAGGGCCAGAACCCTGACAACATCGTCTTCGGTAATTCCTTCAGCGACGACGGACACCAGCACCTCAAGGCCCACTACCTCCTCGCCAACCCGCCGTTCGGTGTCGAATGGAAGAAGGTGAAGGAAGCTGTCGAGTGGGAGCACAAGAGCCTCGGTGACGCCGGTCGGTTCGCCGCCGGGCTGCCTCGGATCAACGACGGATCGCTGCTGTTCCTGCAGCACATGCTCAGCAAGATGAACCCGGCCTCTGCCGGTGGGAGCCGGGTTGCAATCGTCTTCAACGGGTCGCCGCTCTTCACTGGCGCCGCCGAGTCCGGTGAATCCAATATTCGCAAGTGGATCATCGAGAATGACTGGTTGGAAGCGGTTGTCGCGCTACCGGATCAGCTGTTCTACAACACCGGCATCTCCACGTATTTCTGGATCCTCACCAACCGGAAGGCTCCCGAGAACCGGGGCAAGGTGGTGCTGTTGGATGCGCGGGAGTACTCGGAGAAGATGCGAAAGTCACTCGGCGACAAGCGCAAACGGATTTCGGACACACAGATCGAGGACATCACGGTGCTCTACCGCGACGCCATCGATGCGGCTGCCGATCCTGGTCACCCGCAGCACGGCAAGGTGAAGGTGTTCGCCAACAGCGACTTCGGGTACCGACGGATCACCGTCGAACGGCCACTGAAGTTGCGCTTCGAGCTCACCGAGGAGGCGCTCGATAAGCTTGAGGAATCCGGGCCAATCGGGAAGCTCTACAGCGATACCGAGGTCTTCAGAAAACTGTTGCAGCCGTCGGTCGGGACTGGATGGAAGTCTAAAACCGAAGCTATCAACACGCTTAAGGACGCGGTAGTCGGTGCTGGCGAGCCTTGGCCGTCCGGCGCGCCGTTCGCCAAGGTGCTCCGCGATGCAGTCGGTATCCGCGATGCCGATGGCGAAGTCCAGCTCATCAAGGGTGAGCCCGAACCTGATGCGGAGCTGCGCGACTACGAGAACGTTCCGCTCGGGGATGACGTCGCGGAGTATCTAACGCGCGAAGTTCTTCCACATGTGCCCGATGCGTGGATCGACCACAGCAAGACCAAGATCGGGTACGAGATTCCCTTCACTCGACACTTCTATGTATATAAGCCGCCGAGGCCAGTCGCGGAGATTGATGCTGAACTGCGGACGCTGGAAGCCGAGATCCAAGGGCTCCTGAGAGAGGCTATCCGATGAGCCTGTCAGGCGCTGTCGGTGAACTCGGCAATCCGAAGGCATGGCCACAGGTCTCGCTGAGGCGGGTGTTGACGCAATCGAAGTTAGCGGATTTCCCAAATCTTCCCCTGCTAGGCGTCAGTCTGCACACTGGGGTAACTCGCCGGTTGGATTCGGATGGACGTCCTGCACCGAGTGACGACCTGACAAGCTACAAGCTTGTCGAGCCTGACGATGTGATCATGAATCGACTCGGAAAGCCTCACGGCTCAGTTGGTGTATCTCCGTGGCAAGGGATTACCAGCCCTGCGTACTGGGTAATGCCCGTCGATCGAACTATTGCGGATCCGAGGTTCATGCACCATCTGCTTCGTTCGAAACACATGATTGCCGAGTATGAGCGCCTAGGGAAGAACCAGCCACCGAACCAGTTCGACATCTCATGGGAGTCATTCCGCGAGATTGAGGTTCCCCTCGCTCCGCTGGAGGAGCAGCGCCGCATCGCCGACTTCCTCGACGCCGAAACCTCGCGCATCGACCGAATTGTAGACCTCCGCCGTCTTCAGGTGTCCACCCTGAATGAGCGGTATAACACTGCGATTTCCGAACTTGTGACCCCAGGAATTGCATCGAGTTCGGAACGGTCCTCAAAGTGGCCCTGGCTTCCCGCGAACGTTTCAGTCGTCCGACTCGGATATTTGGCGCGAGTTCAATCGGGCGTGACCGTTCACGGAGCTCGGGTTGTGACCGATGATGACCAGGAATTTCCGTATCTCCGCGTGGCGAATGTCCAGGGTGAGCGTGTGGACCTCTCAGAGATCAAGACGATTCGGATTCCGCGTACTATGGCGCGGTCCGCGATGCTCTATGCCGGAGATGTGGTGATGACGGAGGCAAACGGCAACCCGGACAATCTTGGTAGAGGGGCGATGTGGGATGGGCAGATTGAGGGTATGGTCCATCAGAATCACGTTTTCGCGATTCGTGTTGATCGGGCCAGGCTGCTACCTGAATTTCTGACCGCCCTTCTTGCATCTTCACATGGGCGGCGGTACTTCAGATTCACATCGACTCAGGTCGGGATAGCGACTACGAGCAGTTCTAAGGTTCTCGATTTCCCTATTCCTGCACTTTCTCTCGCGAAACAGCAAAAGATTGTCGACACATATGCCCGCATGCGTGACATTCAGTTGCGTGCGGTCGACGTATTGGGTGCCGAGCTTGAATTGCTTTCCGAACGCCGCCGAGCGCTCATCACCGCCGCAGTAACCGGCCAATTCGACGTCTCCACCGCCAGCGGCAGCAATACCATCCAGGGGGTATAACCACATGAGTCCGGTCCACAGCGAACTCGTCTTCGGCGACGCCATCGTCGCCTCCATGCTCGACAATGGTTGGCGCGCGGGCAATCCGCACGAGTATCGCGCGGACGTGGGCTTGGATATGGGTGAACTGTTCACCTTCATCGCCGCGACCCAGCAGCCGGAGTGGGATGACCTCGTCCTCTACTATGGCGGCGACGCCGATGAAGCCCAGCGTGGTTTCACTCGGATGCTGGATCAGCAGTTGAATTCGAAGGGCTTGATCGAAGTTCTGCGGTCGGGCGTGAAGGATCACGGGGTCCGTATCCGGGTGGCGTATTTCAAGCCGAACCTGGTGACCTCCGACGACGCCCTCGACAGCTACCGGGCGAACCGGCTGACGGTGGTGCGGGAACTGCCGTACGCCACCAAGCTGGCAGACAAGGGCAACCGTCTCGATCTGGCCTTGCTGCTCAATGGAATCCCCGTCGCCACCGCCGAGTTGAAGAACCCTCTCACCGGCCAAACCGTCGAGGATGCGAAGAAGCAGTATCGCGAGGAACGCGATCCGAGCGAGCTGATCTTCCGGCAGCGGGTGATCGCGAACTTCGCGGTCGACCCGCTGCTGGTCTTCGTTACCACCCAGTTGAAGGGCAAGAACACCCGGTTCCTGCCGTTGAACACCGGATCGGAGGGGCCGGGGCAGCCGGGTGGGGCGGGTAATCCGAGTCCGGTGGACGGTAAGCACGCGACGGCGTATCTGTGGGAACAGATCTGGCACCCGGACAACTGGCTGGATCTGCTGGAACGGTTCGTGCATACCCAGTCCACGTCCGGCCCGTCGGGCAAGTCGACCCGGTCGACGATCTTCCCTCGGTATCACCAGTGGGATGTGGTCAAGAAACTCACGGCGCACGCCGCGAAACACGGTGCGGGACACAACTATCTGGTGATGGCCTCGGCCGGCTCCGGGAAGTCGAACACTATCGGCTGGCTCGCGCACCGCCTCACCGATCTGCACACGCCAACTGACCCTGCCCAGCTCGATCCGGCGGCGCACGCGGCCGGATTGCAGCCGGGCACACCGGTATTCGACAAGATCATCGTGATCACCGACCGGCGCAACTTGGACAGCCAGCTCAGCGAAACCGTGGGCGGGTTCGAACGGGTACACGGTCTGGTGGTGAAGATCGACGAGAAGCTGGGTGCCAAATCGGGGCAGCTCGCGAAAGCTCTCGCGCAGGAATCCGGGAAGATCATTACGGTCACCTTGCACACCTTCCCCGCGCTGCTGGACTACCTGAAGCGCACGCCGACCGAACTGCTGGGCGGGCGGTTCGCGATCATCGTGGACGAGGCGCACTCCTCACAGTCCGGTGATGCGGCGACAGCGGTGCGAGCCGCGCTGCGCGACCTCGGGCTCGACGCTGACGACGAGGATTCGGGCTCGGTCGAACTGACGGTGGACGAGCGGTTGCGGCGCAAAGCCGAGGACCGCAGCCAGGCGGGCAACCTCTCGTACTTCGCGTTCACCGCGACACCGAAAGCCAAAACGCTTGAGGCGTTCGGCACACTGGTCGGCGACAAATATCAACCGTTCCATACCTATTCGATGCGCCAGGCTATCGAGGAAGGCTTCATCCTCGACCCGCTGCGCAACTACACCACCTACAAAACGTTCTACCGTCTGGTCAACGAGAACCCCGACGACCGCGAACTGCCCGAAGCGAAGGCGAAATCACTGCTGGCGCGGTTCGCCGTCACCCATCCGTCGACGGTGCACCAGCAGGCGCAGGTAGTCGTCGAACATTTCATCGCCCACACCCGCGGTCGGCTCGGCGGTCGCGCGAAAGCCATGGTGGTCACCGACTCTCGCAAGAGCGCGGTCGCGATGACCCGCGCCATCCGCGACCACCTCGACCTCACCGGCTACGGCAAGCAGTACCCGGATCTCGGTGTGCTCGTGGCCTTCTCGGGCCCGCTCGACTTCGAGGGCGAGGAGACGAGCGAATCGAAGGAGAACGGCGGGCTCTCCGAAGCCCAGCTGCCCAAGGCCTTCGGCTACACCCGCGCCGACGACATCGCCACCCGCTCCGGCGGCAAAGGCCAGCAGGAATACCGGATCCTGGTGGTCGCGGAGAAGTATCAGACCGGGTTCGATCAGCCGCTGCTCACCACTATGTATGTGAACAAGTCACTCAAGGGAATCGCGGCGGTGCAGACGCTCTCGCGACTCAACCGCACCCAGGAACGCAAGACGCAGGACGACCTGGTGGTCCTCGACTTCGTCAACGACGGTGAGGACATCCAGAATTCGTTCCGGCCGTATTACGAACAGGCCGAGTCGATGCCGACCGACCCGAACCTGCTCTACCTCGCGCAGGACAAGGTACTGGTCCCGCCGATCCTGCTGCAGGCCGAGATGCGCGCCTTCGCCGACGCCTATCTGCAAGCTGAACAGCAGGCGGCCGGCTCGCAAGCGAAGTGGCAGAAGCTGCACGCCGAGCTGTATGTGCACCTGGCTCCCGCGGTGAACCGCTTCGCCGAATTGCTGCACAGCGACGACGAAGACGACGTGGACCAGGCGGAATCCTTCCGGTCCGACCTGAAGGACTACGTCCGCAAGTACGGGTTTCTCGCCCAGATCGTGCCCTACCGTGACATCGACCTCGAACTGCTCCACCTCTACGGCAAGCACCTGCTCAACGTGCTGCCCCGGCGGGCCGACGGCGGCGTGGATGTCGGCGAGGTCGATCTCAGCTACCTGAAACTGCAGAAGACCGGCGAACTCGACCTGAGTCTCAGCGCCGACGGCGCGGTGGTGCTGCCCGGATTCGGCGATGGCACCGGTGGTGCGCAGGAACCGGAGAAGTCGCTGCTGTCGGAACTGATCTCGCAGTTCAACGAGCGATTCGGCACCGAATTCACCGAGGCCGACGTCGCCGCACCGTTCCAGCAGGCGCTCGACGACCCCGACCTGCAGCTCGCGGCCCTGGCCAACAGCAACGAAGAAGATTTCCAAGGCAAGTTCGAGGAAGTCTTCGAGAACAAGATGATCGACAACTACGCCACCCAGGTGGACCTCGGCAACCGCTACTTCAGCAAATCCGATCCGAAATTCAAGGCGACACTGGACCGGCAACTCGGTCGGGCTGCGTGGCGGATGATCAGAAGGCAACATGGTGACACCGGGGCGGCCTGAGCCGCGATAGCGCAGCAGGGGACTAGATGCGGGAACTGATCGACAAACGCTACGAGCTGACCGCGATGATCAGCTCGGGCGGCATGGGCGCGGTGTGGCGGGGCTACGATATCGTGCTCGACCGGCCGGTCGCGATCAAACGGATCCGAGTGGACCAGGTGGAAACCGGGGAACTCGCCAAGGAGTTCACTGAACGATTCCGCCGCGAAGCGCGGGTCACCGCCCGCATCCGGCACCACGGAGTGCCGCAGGTGTACGACGCGGTACTCGACGCCTCGTTCGAAAACGTCTATCTGGTCATGGAATTGATCGACGGTGTCACCCTGCGCGACTACCTCGACCCCGATGCCCAGCTGCCACTGTCGTGGGTTGCGGCGGTCACGGCGCAGATCGCCACCGTGCTCTCGCACGCGCATGCCCTGCCGGTCGTGCACCGAGACCTCAAACCCGACAATGTGCTCCTCACCCGCGACGGCTCGGTGAAGGTGATCGACTTCGGGATCGCCGCCATTCTGGATCAGAGCGCGGCCAAGATCACCCGAACCGGTCAGCAGATCGGCACACTGCGCTATATGTCGCCGGAACGCATCCACGACCACCCTGTGACGCCCCGCTCCGATCTGTACTCGCTGGGGTGCCTCATGCACGAAATGGTGGTCGGTAGACCACTTTTCGAGCACGATTCGCCCTACGAGGTGCAACGTATGCACATCGAAGAAGCTCCGTTGGGTCTGCGTGAATTCCGCGACGATGTTCCCGTAGAGCTCGAGCGGCTGGTGCTGGCCCTGGTGGCCAAGGATCCGCGAGACCGCCCTGCCGATGCGTACGCGGTGTATGAACGCTTGCTGCCATTTCTGCCCGCGCCGGGAGCACCGATCCCACCCGGCGAGTTGTACTTGCCGGGACTGCCCGACCCCACTCGGATCTTTCGCCGCCCCAACGCCCCACTGGAAACCTCGCAGGTCGAGCCGACCCGAGTGTCCACTGCTCCCGCGCAGCCCACCGCGCCACTGACCCCACTGCACCTGCGCACTGCGATCGACACAGCCCTGCATCGATACGAGGAACTGGTCGAGGCCGACCGCTTCGCGCAGGCCGCGGATGCGTTGGTAGCCGTCATCGACAATGCTGCCGACGCTCGGGGCGCCGACCACGTCGATGTGCTCGAGCTCCGCCGAAAGGCGGCCGGCGCATGGGTCCTCGGTGGCGAATACCGCCGGGCTCGAACAGAATTGGAATCGCTCGCCGAAGCCTACCGGCGCACGGAAGGCCGGTTCAGCGAGTCGGCGTGGGAGATGCGTTCGATGGCCGCGAGTTGTCGCATGCAGATCGGCGATATCGACGGCGGTTTCGCGGTCATGAACCAGCTGCTGAGCGACATCGTCGCCGCGGGCGGCGACTGTAGCGAGGCGGCCCTGGAAATGCGGCTGTCGCTCGGTGAGCTGTACTTCGACGCCGGTGCGTCCGAGGAAGCCCGCCGGATACTCGAGCCGCTGCGCGATGATCTGCTGGTGTTGCGTGGCCCGGATGATCCATTGTCCGCTCAGGTTTCGGTGTTGCTGGATGAACTCTAGAGGGAAGTGATTGTGACTGTTCCGGTCTCGAGCATGCCGGTGTGGACCGGCATGCTCACCCCCGCGTTACGAGTACTTAGCGACCGGGAAGTGTGGCGCCGCCGCGATCTGGAAGCCGCGGTGTGCGACTACCTAGGACTCACGGCCGAGCAACGGTCGGAGTTGCTGTCCTCAGGTCAGCTGCGAACGCAGAATCGGATCGGGTGGGCGCTCAGCGGGCTGGTGCGCGCCGAACTGGTGACCAAGCCCGCACGCGCCAACTACCAAATTGCGCAAGCGGGGCACGACGCTCTGACACAGTACCCGCAGGGCCTTGACGAGTCGGCGTTGAAGAGCTATCCGGCGTACCAGGCGTACGTCCCTGCGCGCAGCCAGGACCGCATCGAGGTCGGGATCGAATCCAGGGTGGTCACCGCGCCGCTGGAACAGATCGAGTCGGGAGTCGCGAATCTGCATGCCGATGTGGCAGTCGAATTGTTGCGCGCGTTGGGTACTCAAGACCCGACGGTATTCGAACAGACAGTGCTCGATGTGCTCGTCGCGATGGGGTACGGCGGAACCGAACAGCGTGCACAGCGGATCGGGGGAACCGGCGACGGTGGAGTAGACGGCGTCATCGATCAGGACGCCCTGGGGCTGGACCAGATCTACGTCCAGGCGAAGCGCTACAGCCCCGGGAACAATGTCGGCCGAGAGACTGTCCAGTCCTTCGTCGGGGCGTTACACGGAGTGGGCGCCACCCGGGGAGTCCTCATCACGACGAGCAACTTCACTCAGCACGCGCGGGAGTACGCGAAGAACGTACCGATCCGCGTGATCCTGATCGACGGGCAACGCCTCGCCGAATTGATGATCAGGTATGGCGTCGGCGTGCAACAGCGGGCTGTGTTCACTGTGGTTGAACTGGATGAGGACTACTTCGAATAGTTTTGATCGACCGGCACGCGTCACTCACCGTGTCAACTGTCGGCACCGCACCTCTGTATAAGGGCACCGAGTTCGCTCGTTGCTGCCAGTCCGAGCGAATCGGTGTCAGTCCGGTACGAGCCGTTCGTCGCGAATTGTGGGCACGCTTAATCGAAACGGAAGCCGAACAGCCCGCCGGTGTCGGACTCGTCGGTCAGCCGCTGGTCGAGTATGTACGGGTTGGCGTCGAAGGCTCCGTCGCTCTGCGCTTCGACACTGTCGAGGAAGTCGGAGTTGAGCGCCACGATGTACTGGAATCCGTGTTCCTCGGCGAGGCGGGCGCCGATGTTCAGGCACGATGCCACTTGACGTGTGTCGATCGAGTCGAACAGGTGGCTGTCGTGGACGAGGACTCGTGGTCCGCGTCCAGCCTTGATCGCGGCGAGAGCACAAACGAGGTCGAGCATGAATATCTCGACGCTGCGCCCCCGAGCTCGCGTCACCGGAGATTCGGGGCTCGACCTTCAAGATTCCCTTCGCTGATGGCGCGACATACAGCGAAGCTTCGCGGTCGGTGTAGATCTCTGCGCCCAGTTCGTTGAACAGCGAGATCGATTCGTCCAGCTGGTCTGCTCGTTCCTGAGTTTCGGCACGCACCGCAGCAACCAGCTCAGCGGTCCTGATCTTGATGGTGTCGTTGATAGAGCTGATCGACTGGGCCGCATCGAGTCGGCGTTCGATGTCGGCGACGTCGGCCTCAAGTGTGGCGAGGTCGCGCTGTGCGCTGAGGAAGGTGTCCAGCGCGACGGTTTCTCGGAGCAGGCGAATTACTTGGGAGCGCCGGTGGTCGAGTCCGTGACGTTCGCGATCGATGGATTCCAGCCGAGATCTGGCTGAGTCGAGTTCCTGTTGAAGGAACATCCGTCGATTCCGGACCACTGATTCATGGAAGGCGGCGACCTCGGAGTAGCGATGAATGACGGTGTCCGGAAGCGCGAGACCGATCTCGGCGTAGACCCGTTCGACCTTCTCGGTAAGGTCACTGCTTGAGCTGGCTGTGACCTCGTCGCGCAGCGTCTGCTCGAGCTCTCGCGTCCGGCGCTGCAATACTAGGCCTTCGTTGTTCAGCTTCTCGATGTCGCTCGTGAGGCGGTCGGCTTCACGCTGATGCTCGCCGTACTGTTCATCGACCCGGAAGCCGTGGAGGTCGTCCTGCATACGGTCGCGGCGTCGACGTGCGACGGCCAGTCGAGCCCTTAGGTCGGATTCGTCAAGGGACAGGTGAGTGAAAGCCCCTTCCTTGACTGCTTTGCGAATTGCTTTGCCTTGCTTGTCGAGACGATCGAGCTCGCCTGCCTTACCGAGGGTCTCCGGGGAGAGACCGAGCATGAAGCCGAGCCGTACACCCGACTCCCAATCCGATTCCGCATGGAAGCCTTTGGTCGGTTTGCCAAAGGAGGTGCGAATCAGCTGTGCCCACAGCTGCCCGGTGGTCGGTCGCTCGGTGTCGGTCGGGATGTGGAACAGGTACTTCGCCTGCAGCGTCTTCCACTCGTCCACCCGAAGTTCCGAGTTGAGAGGCGCCTGCTCCCATCCGTGAATCCGGACTCGGTTTCCGACCTGAACCGCGCGGCTAACCGTTACAGATGGCGGCTGCGGGTTTCCTGGAACGGGCAGGGCCAGGTGAGCGGTGAACACGTGTTGATCCAGGTACGGCGACTTGAACTCCAGCGGCAGTTCGCCACCGACCAGATATCGCAGGATCTTGACGAAGCTGGTTTTGCCGCTGCTGTTGCGGCTCTCGCCTTGGTCGGAGACCTCAGTCCGCTCCGCAACGAGGATATTGAGTCCTGGACGGAACGTCAGAGTCTTGAACCGCGGGTCGGAGCACGTGAGTTTACCGAGGAACATGCGCCCGCCGCAGATAGCCATCGGGCGAGGTCTCGATGAGCCGCATCGCGTAGAGGGCGGTAAGGGACAACGAGAACCAGTCGAACGTGATCCGCCCAGCTTTGTTCGTAGACCGTTGCCGGTTGCTGTAGCGCTCCCACAGCGCAGAAACCGACAGCGGGTCCCGAAGTTCCTCCAGCAGATCGGCGCCGATCGTGATCAGGGCGCGGTCGGCTGACACTCCCTTAGTGGGTAGCAGCACGGGGGACCTCCTCACCGGATACCGAAACCGAGCCGGGCGGTTCTTCGAAGATATGGCATGAGTCGAAGAAGTACGACACTACTGCGTAGGCGGCGTTGGCCCGCGTGGCGTCCATACGCGGGTCGGAGCCGGGCGACTGCGACATATAGCCGTTCCAGGATCTCTGCCGGCTGGGTTGTCACAGCTCGGGCCTCCTTGTACAGCGCGCGGAAGCGGTCGCCGTGTGTGTCGTAGAGCGCCGGGTCGGATGCGCCCGCGTACCACTCGTCGATTTGGGGCGCGAGCAGGCGACCGCTGTTGAACTCCACCCGACTGCTCTCGGGGAGTTCGTTGAACTCCATCTTCTGAGGTGGGACCGGTCGGATCGTTCCGGTAGTGAGGGGATCGGTGCCCGCGATGCCGAGTTTGTCGAGAAGCGGGATCAAGTCCCGCAGCTCGACATTCGCGGCACCAGGTACCCCTGGAAACAGCTCGTTCAGCACTTCGACATCCAGCTTGCTCACCAGTTCGATCCACAGTTTTTCGGTGCCGAAATGGCGAATCTTCAATGGGCGCAACGGATGTGCATGATGTGTCTGCTGTAGATCGACCAAGACCGCGGAAGCCTTCGGTCCAAAGGGTGCGTTGGTCACGAACCGCCAAGTGCTGAACGTAGCCCACACGCTGTGGGCGCGGTCGAAGTCCTTGCGAACCTTCTTCGCCAGCTCGGCTTCGGCTTTACGGCCGGGCCGCTGCCCGTAGCAGGCGTAGGCGATGGTGCCCGCGTCAGCGATCCCGTCGCATCCGCCGTCGCCGAGCGTCCCGGTCGGGACCGGATTGATGAAGTCATCGTGGAATCGAGTGAGGACCTTGGCGATGTACTCCTCGTACGCAGCGCCGGACTGGAAGCATTCCTCGCGGTGACGGAAGTGGTACCAGTCACGCCAGTTCGCAGACGACAAACCCATCAAGCCCCCTTGTTTAGCCCCACTACAGTCTTCTGATCCTACCGATGCCTCCGAGGGCGCGCGGCGCTCTGAATGCCGAAATACGATCTTGCGTAGGTGTTCTCGTCATCGACGGTGATCACGTCACATGATCTGATCAGGAAGGTCGCGATCTGGGCACCGAGGTGGTCCCGGTGGGGTGTGAAGACGGCTTCGGTGCTGGTTCGGCGGACGATAGTGATCAACTGGGTGATCGGGTCGGGGGTTCGTGAGGTGAACACGATGGTTTTCGCGAGGTCGTAGCCGTATCGCCTAGCCAAGGAGCGGATTCGGATCTCGTCCCAGCTCTGTGCAATGCCGGAGATGTCGGATCGCAGGTACCCGATCGCGATGGGTTTCATCCGGCGAGTGCCGATCGGGGTACGTCGAGCATGGCTTGGCCGGTGGGGGTGTTGGTGTACGCGTGGCCGCTGGTCGAGAGTTCCCAAGCTTGGCGGTGGGTCACTTCGCGGAGTAGGCCGTTGAGGTGGAGGGTGCGTAGTGCACGCCTGGCTCGGCGGATAGATAGTGCTGTGTTGGTGGCGATTTGGCGGTCGGTTAGTTGTCCGCCGGGTTGCAGGATGCGGAGGACGAGCGCTTGGTCGAGCAACGTGGTCATCGACGACTCCTGTTGGCGAGGTCTGTTCTCGGATACGCGAGAGATGTTCGTCCGTAGATCACGTCGCCCCCTTGGCTGTTGGTCGTACACGGTGATCTGACGGTATTTCTTCGCGTCGGGCACCTGAACCACGTCCGGGACATTTCAGCGGACATTTCAAAGATGCTGATATGTCCAGGAAATGGGCCGTATGGTGCAAGCATGGCCACCCGCTTGGAATCGGCGATGCTTCGAGCGCGACTGGATTCGGTTGCGCTAGCGGATGCTGTCGGCGTCGACGTGAAGACAGTCAACCGGTGGCTCTCAGGTCGCGTCCCGCACCGGCGCACACGGGCGGTGGTCGCACGGATTCTTGATGAGACCGAGGATCTGCTGTGGCCGCAGACTCGCCCTGATCTCGCAGCGGGCGGGGCGGCGACTGCTGAGGTACAGGGTGCATACGCTCATCGGGCAGACATTCCGAACGACCTGTGGACCTCGCTGCTCCTCGGAGCCGACGAGCAGATCGACATCGTCGGCTACGCCTACCCGTTTGTGCTGGAACTGCTGCCGGACGCGGCGGAAATCCTCGCCGTCAAGTGCCGCAACGGAACTCGCATCCGGCTGACGTTCGCGGATCCGGACTGTCCGCACGTGGCCGAGCGTGATGCGTTGGAACAGATGAACGGAACCCTTGCCGGCCGAATCCGCAATGCGCTGAACATGTTAGGTCCGCTGACCGACACGCCGGGTTGCGACATCGGTCTGCACACCAGTCATCTATACAACTCGGTGTTCCGGTTCGACGA
The DNA here is from genome assembly GCF_046549215.1 of Nocardia sp. A7. Taxonomy (NCBI): domain Bacteria; kingdom Bacillati; phylum Actinomycetota; class Actinomycetes; order Mycobacteriales; family Nocardiaceae; genus Nocardia; species Nocardia sp. A7. The sequence goes on from NZ_JAJPWE010000006.1 coordinate 44,499, forward strand.
CAAGATGATCGTCACGCCGTACCTGTTCCGGGCCCGCGGATACCAGCACCCGGCGATCCATCTACGAAAGCTGTCCCAGCACGGGATCTTCTCCTCGTTCACCGAGCAGTTCGAACAGATCTGGGGCTCGGCGACCCCCTACTCGCAAGGACTTTCGCATGAGCTCACGGCGTGACTACTACAAGGATCCGCGCGCGCCGAAGGCAAACAGTCTGGTGCCTGGTGGTTCGGTTCTCGTCACGGACGGTGCGGGCCGAATCTTGATGCAGCGCCGAGGCGATTCCGGAAATTGGTCGCTGCCGGGGGGCGTGATGGAGATTGGTGAGACTCTCGGTGAGTGTGCGGTTCGGGAGACGAAGGAGGAAACCGGACTCGACATCGAGATCACGGGGCTATTGGGTATCTACACCGACCCGGAGCACGTCATCGAGTACGGGGACGGAGAGGTGCGGCAGGAGTTCGCCGTCACCTATCTCGGTCGGGTCGTGGGCGGCGATATCGCCGTCAGCAGCGAATCGACTGAAGTCCGGTTCGTCGGTGCGGACGAATTGATGGACCTGCCAGTGCACCCCACCGTTCGGCTGCGGATCGGACACTTCGAGGAAGGCGGGGCAGCGCCGTACCTCGGTTGAACTGCCGGGGCTCGGTGCCGGGCTCCAGCAGGCCACCGAGTTCGTTCGCCCGCTGCCACACCGACCGGATCGGTCGATCGGCCCAGGCACCAAGGGCCTCGACTCCGAGCTAGGCCGCATGCTCGACTTCCGGTGAGCGTCGCAGGACAAGCGCTGACCCGGCATCCAGTCGCACCAAAGTTTGACTGCACACCGAGTCTGACCGCGAAACGTGGTCCTCGACAAGCCGCCGAATTCGAGCGCTTTGTCGAACCGGGGGTATACCGCCTTTGACGCTGGTGAGTTCCTAGATGCCGACCGATACTTCAATTCGCGCTGTAGTGCGCGGACTCCGCGGGATCGTGGGATCTTCGCGCTAGCGCTCTCGCCGATATGGCGCGACGATCGGCGTTCGTCGGGGATCCGGACAGTGCTCTCTCCCTCATCGAACTCGCCCAGGTCCGGTCGGACCGCCTGGCCTTCACCGTGCTTGCGATGCTGAGTGCCATGCGCGCGCAGTATCTGGCCGCTTCGGGACGTACCCATGAGGTCGTTGCGGAGGTTGCCCGCGCAGATGAGCTATTCGAGGCCCGCGCACCAGACGCGGACCCGCCCTGGATGTGTTTTTACGACACAGCCGAACACCTCGGAAGTACTGGAAAGGCGCTCGCTTTGGCCGCCGAGGCACTCAACTCGATCGACGTCGCCGCACCTCGGCTGCGCTACGCCATCGACATGCAAGGCTCCGAATATCCCCGATCGCGAACGTTCTCACAGATTCGGTTAGCGGCGTTGACGATGAAGGTCGGAGATCCCCGCGACGCGGCCGCGATCGGAATGGAAGCAGTGGTTCGTAGCCGCGCATTGAAATCGGCACGTATCGCGACCGAGCTTCGTGGGCTGGCAGCGGTCGCGAGCACACACCGCCGCATCACCGAGGTCGGTGAGCTATGCGCCCTCATCGTCACAGCGACACCGCGCGAGTCAGCTTCATGAGCAGCCTCTAGCCTAATGAGGCGAGCTCGCTGGCCATTCTCGAAAAAGCGGCGGCTATCAGCGGCATCGATCCGACCCGTGCGGAACTCGTCCGGGCGGGGTCCAACACGATTTATCGTGTGGGCGACATCATCGGACGGGTAGGCAAGACTGGAACAGCTGATGCGGCCGCACGAGAACTGCGAATCTCGCAGTGGCTCAATGCCTCTGGACTGCCGACCGTTCACGTTGCCGATGTCGCCACTCCCTTAACCGTGGTAGACGATCGTCCGATCACCTGGTGGCAGCGGATTCCAGATCACCGCGCGGCGACAACTACCGAACTCGCGACCGCGCTTCGCCAACTTCACGCCCTCGCGCCGCCGACAACGTTTGTGCTCCCGGAGCACGAACCATTCGCCGGTCTTCGCCGAGCAATCACGTCGACAGGCCACCTCGCCGCTGAGGACCGTGCTTGGCTTCTCGGCCACCACGACGGGCTGTGCAAACAGTATTCCCAGCTCGAGCCTCCTGCTCGGAAGACTGTCATTCACGGCGACGCGTGGCAAGGCAACCTAGTCGTTCCGGATGGAGGCAGGCCGATACTCGTTGATCTGGACCGCGTCTCACTGGGCCGACCGGGGTGGGATCTCATTCAGATTGCAGCTGACCACACCGATTTCGATCGTCTATCGGAGGCTGACTACCTAGCATTCGTCGACGCCTATGGCGCTGACGTCACCACGGATTCGGCATTCCGGCTGCTTGCCGACATGCAGGAACTCCGCTGGACTGTCTTCGCGCTGTCGAGGTCAGAAGCCAGCGAGGGCGCAGCGGATGAGGTGCGCCATCGTCTTGCTTGCTTGCGGGGCGAAATTGACCGACCTTGGCGCTGGAACGCGCTCTAACGAACTCGTTCGCGCGGCCATGGATACCACCTGGCCGGGCGTTCAGCACCTCGGTGCTGCGTCCGGCCGGTGATCCGTAAACTCGCTTACACGGACGTCAACGGGGAAAGGTTGGGCAGCCGGTCATGACATCGAACGGCCCATTCCCTCGACTGCTGCCGGACTCGACATCGGATCCGGCAGCCATCGCGCGAAACGACTGGAGCGCCTTCTCCGAAATCGACGTCCTACGTGATCACTGGACCGTGAAGCAGTGGGCACCTGGGCGCACGGGCTACTACTGGTACCTGACTTTCGATGACGCCGATCTGATCGAGTTCGCTGCCGAATGCCAGCAGGCCCTGGCGATCGGCGGGTTCGATCCAGTTCCACTGGATGCCCTGCACATCACCATGATGGGGATCGGCTCCACGGGCGCTGTTACCGAGGGGCAGATTGATGGACTGATTTCCATTGCGCGTGAACATCTTTCGGATGTGAAGCCGTTCGATCTAACGGTAGGGCCGCTGAGCGGCTCATCTGGTGCGATCAGATTCTCCGTCGCACCGTGGGACCCGCTTTTCGATCTGCATCAGCTGCTGTCGACCTGTACCGGGGAAGCGTTGCGGAGCGTCGCGAGCGCTTCGAGTGCTGCACGATTCCGGCCGCATCTGGGCATCGCTTACAACAACATTGACCGTACTGCTATTGAGGTTATCGACGCCGTCGCAAAACTGCGCAGGGCCGAGCGTGTGAACGTGCGCGTGAACCAAGTCGAATTGGTAGTCCTCAGACGAGAAGACCACACCTACCGGTGGGACACCCTCGCGGTCCTTGCTCTCGGCGGTTAGCGGCGCAACATTGCGGCCAGCTGGCCGATCGCTACGTCGAAGCGGTGTCGGGCAGCCTTCGGGGCCAAGCCTCGCTGGGAACAGTGCGGCACGCCCTCCGGGAATACGTACAGGTCCGGGCGGTGGATGGCAGCGCGGCGCCAGCCGTCTTCGGCTGCTCTGCCCAGGCACAGCACGATTTCCAGGTTGGGGCACTGGGCGATGAATTCGCGGGTCCATCGGGTGCCTCGATCGCGTTCGGAGGCCAGGGAAGCTCCGTTTTCGCGGCCGGTGGGGAATGGGCAGACGTTCCAGTTGACGACTGAGTGCCAGTCGATGCCGTGGGCGGCGTAGGCCTCGCGGCAGTTTCTTGCCGTCGCGTCGTTGTTGTCGGGGCTGATCAGGCCGGAACCTCCGTTGCGGGCGGCCTCGGCTTTCGTGGACGGGTTGTCGAGCAGTACGAGTGCTCGTGCCTTGATGCCACCTAGATCGGGATCGACGTAGGGCACGTGCCCGTGCGGGATTCCCTCTGCGTCGGCGATCCTGTCGGCGAGGTCGTTCAGCGCTCGCACGTGGAGTGCGCGGATGCGGGAGTGCTTGTCCGCCAAGACATCAGGGTAGGCATTGCGCCCGTAGACCGTCATATGGGGAGTGTGACAGGGGCCGCCGACATGTTCGGATCATTGGCCGAATGAGGGTAGTTGGCGGCGGCTCAGCCGGCGGTCAGGTCGATGCCGAGTTCTGTTTGGCCGCAATGGGTTTCTCGGATGGCGAGGAGAGTGCGGAGGGGTTCGGGGATTTCCTCGCGGGCTTCGGAGATGGCTTGCCAGATTGCCGGGTCCTGCGTCGTGATGGTGGCGACGAAGGGTTCCAGGGTGTCGGATTCGTTGAGGAGGGTCAGGGACCGGATTCGGGATGAGACTTCTTGGCGGAGGACGATTTGTATCAGGGTTGTGGTGCAGTCGGCGGTGGGGGCGGCTTGGAGGGCTTGTCGGAAGTTGTTGTCGGTGAGGGTGTTTATGGTGGTGGCGAGGGTGGCGTGAGTGGTGGTGGGGAGGTTGTTGAGGAGGGGGAGGGCTGCTGGCCAGAGGTTGTGGGTGGCGGTGGCTTTTATTGCGGCGGTGAGGAATTCGGGGCGGTGCATTACGGGGAGGGAGGCCAGGCGTTTGCGGTCGGGGGTGGAGAGGGCGAGGGCTACGGGGAGGAGGGTGGGCCAGTGGTTTTCGGTGTGGGCTTGTTCTATGAGGGTTGTCAGGGAGGCGTCGGGTTCGGTGGCTACTCGGGCGGCGACGGTGTGGAGTTGGGTGGGGGACAGGTGGGTGGCCAGGGGGAGTAGGGAGAGCCAGAGGTTTTGGGTCACGGCCAGGTCGGCGATTTTGGTGAGGAGGGTGGGGTTTTGCATGGCGGGGCGTTGGGCCAGGCGTTGGAGGGGTTGCGGGGCCATGCCCGCGGCTACGGGGAGGAGGGTGTCCCAGGCGTCGGCTTCTTCTACCGCGGTGAGGAGGCCGTCGATGACTTCGTCGTCTTGGGCGGCGACGACGTTGGCCAGTTTGGAGCGTTCGGTGGGGCCCAGGAGGCCGAGCAGGGTGATGGCTTTGGGCCATTCGCCTGCGTTGTGGGTTGCGAGGATGACGCCGGGGACTCGGTCTGTGACGACGGTGAGGAGGCGGTCGGCTGCTGAGGTTTCCTCGAGGTAGTAGCCGACTTGGAGGATGTCGAGGTCGGAGGCGTGGGGGAGGGCCGCGCGCAGGACCGAGTCGGGGACCGAGCCTGCGAGATTGCCCATCGTCAGATAGTCGCCGCGGCTGATCAATTCGCGGGCGACGGCCGCGGCCATCGGGGCGGGTACCTTGGCGATCAGTTCGACGGCTCGGCGTGGGTCGAGGGTGAGGGTGGCGTCGGCGAGGAAAACTGGGGAAAGCGCGCTGGCGATTGCTACGGCGCGTGCCGGGTCGACCGAGCCTGCGATCGCGGCGGCCAGGACGGGGGGCCGAAGGCGGCTTCGGCGATCTTGGCGGCTATGGGGGCGGGGACGATTTTTGCGGCGGCGCCGACGCGTTGCATGCGGCGGGCTTCGCGGCGGGCGGTGAGGTCGGTGATCTGGTCGCGGAATTCGCGCAGGGCCCCGGGTGGGAGGGTGGCGAGGAAATTCAGGTCGGCGGGGTCGCGGTCGAGGACGCGGGCCAGTTTGGCCAGCTCGACGGTGGTGTGGTGGGTCGCGGTCATAGTCCGAGCACCTTCTTCACGGCAGGGCGGGCCAGGCGGGGGATGAGGCGCATGCCGGAGTCGAGGGCGCCGTCGAGGGCGGCCTTGCGGTGGTCGAGGGCGGCGCGGACGTAGTTGTCGAGGAGTGCCAGCTCGTCGGGGGTGAGGGTGGCGAGGTCAGGCGGTGGTGGGGCGCCGAGTGTTGCGGTGAGTTGGCGCAGGGCGTCCGACACGGACCGTCTCCTTCGATGCGATGTCCGGTAGTTCGTACTGCCGGTACGGGCAACGATAATGCCGTTACGTGGTGCCGGTGATGATCGTGTTCACCGATCTGTGGCTGAGTGACGCGGAGCCGGATACCGGTGAATTCGTCAGCAGGGTAAACGAATTGGTGTGGGGCATGATCGATGCGTTTCTGCGCGGGCGGGGAGTCGCGGCGGATCCAGGCGCGCCGATCTTTGTCACTCTGGCGGCGTTGAACCCGGAGGTGGGCGATCTCTGAGGCATCGGCGAGAAGGCTTCGCGAATGTCGCGAGCGCCTCCTCGATCCGCTCGACGCGATCCGGTGGCATGCGGTGGCGGACGTCGTGTGTTGGTCGGGACAGGCGGCTCACCAATTCATCGACGGTGTGGACGTAGCGGCGGTTCAGTGCGGGCAAATTCAGGCGGACACGGTTTTCGGTGAAACAGACCCCGGTGCGCACGATCGTGGCCTCGCCTGCGCGCTGTAGCTGCTTCATCAACAGCATGCTCTTGAAATAGGCCAGCTCCAGCACGTTTCCGTGGTCGATTCGCCGACCGTTCGGCGCGGTCTGGATCCAATGGTCGGTCTCGATATCGACCGACCCGGACCAGGCTTTCAGCTCGATCATGTGCAGGCCACTCGGTGTAGTCAGCAACAGATCGATCTCGTACGGCTTCGCGCCGGTTGCCGGGAACTCGAAGTTGGACCAGGCCCGCACGGACTGGCGGACGGTAGTCGTTCGAGGACTGCGGCGAGGCCGCGACGTTCGTGGATGTGTTCCGATTCGGTGACCGGAGTCCAGGCCATCGTCGTCGGCTTGTCGATGGGGGACCGGCGGTGTTTCGGCATGGCAGCGGGGTTGGGCCGCGGTGGGGGTGTCATCGTGGACTCAGCCCAGGCGGCGGATGTCGCCGCGGACTCGGTAGAAGCCGCCGCGGGCGGATTCGGAGACGGCGTCGACGACGTAGCGGGCGCCGGCCAGGCGGATGTCGCGGGGGAATTGGACGTTCCAGCCGGGGTCGTAGCCGGGGGAGATGACGTGGACGCGCAGGGAGTCGCCGTGTTGGAGGCATTCGACGATGACGCCGGTGCCGACGTCGGTGGTGAGTTCGAGGGTGGTGCTGGGGGCTACGGCGGAGAATTCGGGGGCCTTCACCGAGCGGGTGGTGGGGAGGACGCCCTGGTCGGCGTCGCGGATGGCGGATTCGCTGACGTCTAGGCAGGCCAGGGCGCCGGAGGTGGTGACCAGGTAGAGCTTTTCGTCGTGGTACTGCATGGAGTAGGCGGAGCCGCAGCCGGTGGCGAGTTTCCACAGGCGGGTGCCGGTGGCGTCGAAGCAGTAGACCGAGGAGTGGGAGTCGCCTGCGAAGACGTAGCGGCCGTCGGGGGAGGCGGCGCAGGAGAAGACGGCGGCATCGCACTGGTAGGTGCGGGTGGCGGTGCCCTGCTTGGTGATCTCCTCGACCTGGTTGTGGGAGGTGCCCGCGTAGACGGTGTCGGATTCCTGCCAGCCGAACAGGACCGCGCCGCGGGTGGACGAATGCCACTGGGAGCGGCCGGTTTCCAGGTGGTACTTGGTGACGCCGGCGCCGTGGCCGTGGTAGACGCCGGTGGGGTCGACGCGGACCATCCAGCCGGAGTTGCCCTTGCTGCGGGCCGACCAGAGGGATTCCTCTTCGTGGTCGATGACGGTCAGGCCGCCCGCGGCGTCGGAGGCGGCGAGGATGCCGTCGTGGATGTCGAGCCAGTAGACGTCGTCGGCGGAGACGTCGTAGGCGGCGCGGGGGACCTTGCCGGACAGGTCGTAGACGCGGCCGTCGTCGCAACCGGCGTAGATCCAGAAGTCGTCGGCGACAATGCATTTGACCGCATCGGGCAGTTTGTAGCTGTTGGTGACGACGCCGGCGGGGGAGAGGGTGAAGACCTCGCCGTTCTCGTTGCCGACCCAGCAGCGCTGGTCGTCGACGAAGATGCCGAAGGCGGAGGCGCCGGAGTCGAAGCGCCACAGCACGGGGGCCGACTTGGCGGTGGAGCGCTGGCTGGTGATGCTGCGGCGGGTGACGGTGCGGCGTTCGCGCGCGCCCATGACAGCGGGGGCGTATCCCTTGCGCATCTTCTCGCCGATCTTTTTCTCTGCGGCCGATTTCGCCTTGTCCTCGGTGGCGAAGGAGCTCGCTTTGGACGTACCCTGCTCGCCGATGCGGCCGTAGCGGATATTGACGTTCGTTCCGGTGACGACTACCTCATAGAACTTGTGCGAGGAGCCCGCGTCGTCGGACAGTTCGAGATAGGTGGTTTCAGCGGTCATGCGTCCTCGCTGAGCTCGTGGAGATCGAATGCACGAAAAGTAGCAAGGGGCACCGACATTGGCGCGGCGCTCGTCTTCGGTGGGGTTTCAGGCCGCTGGAAGTAGGCGAAGGCGGTCCGACCGTCCCGGTACCGCCTGAGCGGTGATCATGCCGATCAGGCGTGTCGGCAGCGGGCAACCGGCCTCCCGGACAGTGGAGGCGCGGTGATGACCTCGACGAGTTGAACCTGTGACGTGAGCGACAAGTGAAGCGCCGTTCATCGCGACAGGCCGTCTTGGTAACGACACGCGGCGAAAGGATTGCAGGATCGCTTCGGGTAGTAGATGCTGGTCCAACTGTTGGTGTGCGTCTGGACGTGACTTTTCCGCGACCATTTCGTAATCTTACGGTGACCTGCTCTCGACAATGACTGGTGATTGACAACGTGACTGCTTCGCATCGCAAACCGTCGGCTCCCAAGAGTCGCCTGCCGCTGGCTGTATGCAGTCTCGCGGCGACCGTTCCGGGCATGTTGATGATGGTGATGCGGCCGGGGGGTGCGGAGGTCGAGGCGGTGGCTTCGGTCGAACCACTGTCCACCTCGGCGATCGAGCTCGATCCGATCGCTGCCGCGCCGACCAATGATCAGCCGCAGCCGGGGCCGATCGTCCGGGCGGATGACGAGATGGCGGCGCTGTCGGCGTTGAAGGTGAAGGTGTTGTGCGGGACGGAGTTCAACGGGACTCTGCCGCATGTGGCGCAGGTCGGCAATCTGTTGCAGAAGATGTTCGGGGTCTCGAACATCGGTGGTGCGCACGGGCGCTACGACGGTGATCACGGTGCGGGACAGGCGCTCGACGTCATGACCTCCAATACCGCGTTGGGTAATACGATCGCCGATTTCGTGCTGGCCAACAAGGCGCGGTTCGGGGTCACCTATGTGATCTGGCAACAGCGGTTCAACGACGGCAACGGCTGGTCCTACATGGAGGATCGCGGCAGCCCGACGCAGAATCACTATGACCACGTGCACATTTCGTTCGAGTCGTCGGGCGCGACCAACATCGCCTGCTGAAGTCGGTCGGGGAGGCCGAAGGGTTCGAAACACCCGGATCCGTGGAAGGCCACGACTCCGGCGACGCCTTCCGGGGTCACGGCGAGGATCTGGATGGAGTGGGCCTCGCCGTTGACGTACAGGGCGAAGGCCGGTTGGCCGTTGGCCGCCGTGGGGATCATGCGTGCCGTGCCGGTGCGGGCGGGGCACTGAGTGGTGATCAGGCGGATGATCTGGTCTCGCCCGGCGAACCAGTCGGGAACCGGGGGCATCTCCCAGGTGGCGTCTGTTTTCAGCAGGGCGGCCAGCGCGTCCATGTCGAAGGATTCGAACGCGGCGGCCCAGCGGTCGACGACGGATCGGACGGCGGGGTCGTCGGGTTCGGTGATGTGGTCGGCGTCGGCGGTGTGATCGGCGAGGGTGGCATGGGCGCGTTGCAGGGTGCTGTTGATCGCGGTGGGCGTGGTTTCGAGTAGGTCGGCCACCTCGGTTGCCTTCCAGCGCAACACATCTCGCAGGATCAGGACGGCTCGCTGGCGGGGTGGGAGCGTCTGCCAGACGGCGATGAGTGCCAGGCGGGTTCCGTGGCGGGTGGCGAAGATCGCGGCGGGGTCGGTGGTTTCGGGTTCGATCACGATGTTCGGGATGGGCTGGAGCCAGGGGATCGCATCCGCCGCGCCGTGCAGGTGTTCGGGGTGGTCGGCGGGGCCGTCGAGGCCGGAGGGGAGTACGCGGCGGCTGCTGTGTTCGAGGGCGTTGAGGCAGGCGTTGGTGGCGATGCGGTACAGCCAGGTGCGCATCGAGGCGCGGCCTTCGAAGTCGGCGTAGCCGCGCCAGGCCCGCAGCATGGTCTCCTGGACCAGATCCTCGGCGTCGTCCAGGGAGCCGAGCATGCGGTAGCAGTGGGCGAGCAGTTCGCGTCGATACGGCTGCGTTCGTGTCGCGAATTCGTCGGTGTCGATCATTCGAAACCTCTTCCTGCCTGGGCGTATGGCGGCCCTCTAATACAGACCGGGCAGATGGCTCGAAGTCATCGGTGTGCGCTCGATGAGTTTTCCGCGGTGGCCGGTCTGAATGTGTGCAGGCTCGATCTATCGGAAGGAAGCCTCGTGGATACACCGACAGTTTCGAAAGGTACGCGGCGATGGGTGCTCGCCCTCGCCGCCGTCGCGTCGATGATGGCGGCGCTGGACACCCTGGTGGTCTCGACCGCGCTCGGCACGATTCGAGACGATCTCGGGGCGTCGCTGGAGATGCTGGAATGGACGGTGAACGGCTACAACCTGAGTTTCGCGGTGTTGCTGATCCCGGCGGCCGTGGTCGGTGACCGGTTCGGTCGGCGGCGGATGTTCGCGCTCGGGCTCGCGATCTTCGTCGCGGGCTCGGCGGCGTGTGCTCTGGCGGGCTCGGTCGAGGCGCTGATCGCGGCCAGGGTCGTGCAGGGCGTCGGTGCGGCGTTGATCATGAGTTTGGCGTTGACGTTGGTTTCCGCTGCCTTTCCGGCGGCGCGGCGGGGTGTGGCGATCGGGGTGCTCGAGGGAGTGACGGGATTGGCGGTCGCGTGTGGGCCCCTGGTCGGTGGGGCGATCGCGGAGGGGTTGTCGTGGCACTGGATCTTCTGGGTGAACGTGCCGATCGGGTTGCTGGCGATTCCGCTGGTGCTGGCGCGGATTCCGGAGAGCTTCGGGTCGGAGACGGCCTTCGACGGTGTGGGGCTGGCCTTGGTGACCGGTGGTGCGCTTGGCGTGGTGTGGGGGCTGGTGCGCGGCAATATCGCGGGCTGGTCGGATCCGGAGATCGTGTTCGCGCTCGGTGGCGGGATCGTGGCTCTGATCGTCTTCGCGGTGTGGGAATCGCGCACGCGCACACCGATGTTCCCGGTTCGGATGTTCACCTCGCGCGGGTTCGCGGCGGGGAATGTCGCGATCTTCTTGACGTTCGCGGCGTTGTTCGGTGCGGTGTTCTTCTTCGCGCAGTTCATGCAGATGGTGTTCCACTACGGGCCGCTGGGGGCGGGGCTTCGGTTGTTGCCGTGGACGCTCACATTGTTCTTCTGTGCGCCGCTGGCCGGTGCGCTGGCGGATCGAGTGGGGGAGCGGCCGCTGATGACGGTGGGGCTGACGCTGCAGGCGGCCGGCTTGGGCTGGATCGCGCTCATCGCCGAACCGGACATGTCTTATACCGCGATGATCGTGCCGCTGGTGGTGGCGGGAATCGGTGTGTCCATGGCGATTCCGACGGCGCAGAGCGCGGTGCTCGGTGCGGTCGAGCACGGGGCGATCGGTAAGGCGGCGGGTGCCAACAGCATGATGCGGGAACTCGGTGGGGTGTTCGGTATCGCTGTGGTGGTCGCGATCTTCGCCGGGTTCGGTGGGTACGGGTCGACCGCGGAGTTCGTGGACGGGTTCGTGCCAGCCGTCGCGGCGGGGGCGGTGCTGTCGTTCCTCGGTGCGGTGGTGGCGCTCGCGCTACCTGGGCGTGATGAGACATCCGCGGATGCTGCGCCGGACGAATGGAGTGTCTCGGTCTCGCCCTGAGCGATCGGACAGGGTGGGCATCGAGGTGTCCACCCCGTCCGCTCGTCCGACAGAATTGAAACCTGTTCTAGAAAGTGCTCCGGTGGGACGGCTCGTCCTCGTACGGTGTGAAGGGGTTCGGTTCTACGAAGGAGTGTGCGGACATGGGACGTTTGGCAGGCAAGGTTGCGGTGATCAGTGGTGGGGCTCGGGGGATGGGTGCGGCGCATGCTCGGCGGTTTGTCGCCGAGGGGGCGTCGGTGGTGATCGGGGACGTGCTCGATGACGAAGGTGCCACGGTGGCAAAGGAACTCGGAGACGCGGTGGTGTATCGGCATCTCGATGTTCGCGAGCCGGAGCAGTGGGCGGGGATCGTGGCGGCCGCGGTCGAGGAGTTCGGTGGGCTGCATGTGCTGGTGAACAATGCGGGGATCGTCAATGGGAATCTGCTGGTCGACTTCGCGTTGGACGAATGGCAGCGGATTATCGATATCAATCTGACCGGGACGTTTCTCGGGATGCAGGCGGCCGTTCCGGCGATGAAGGAAGCAGGCGGCGGGTCTATCGTGAACATCTCCTCGGTGGAGGGGCTGCGGGGAAGTCCTGGGCTGCACGGGTATACGGCGACGAAATTCGCGGTGCGTGGGCTCACCAAGTCGGCGGCGTTGGAACTCGCGCCGCAGGGGATCCGGGTGAATTCGGTGCATCCGGGGCTGATCTCCACGCCGATGACCGAGGGGATTCCCGCGGACTTCTTGCAGATTCCGCTCGCGAGGGCGGCCGAGGCGGATGAGGTGTCGGCGCTGGTGGCGTATCTGGCGTCCGACGAGTCCTCGTATTCCACCGGGGCGGAGTTCGTGGTGGACGGTGGGCTCACGGTCGGAGTACCGCACAAAAGCTTTTGACCTGGCGCGCAGAGCGTTGTGGGCGATCGACTCACCCGAACATGTGACTTCGGCACGCGAAAACGGGGAAGATGGACGAATGGCCCCCAACAGTGCGAAATATCTGATCAGCAACGGCACCGACGACCGGGTGTCGCTTTTCGATGACGGGCGCGTGAAGGTTTGGTCGACCACCCACCTGTGGACCGAAGAAAGTCGTGAGCGGCACAACGCCCTCGGCGAGACCGTGCTGCTCGGGATCGGGCGCACCCTCGGAACGACCGGGCCCGTGGATCGGCGCCAGCAATGCGATGCGGAGTTCGAACTCGACCCGGAAAAGGGTCACACGGTCGCCGCGACCGTCACCGCGGATAACGGCACGTTCGTGCAGTTCTTCCATGACGGCCAGATCGCGGTCGGCAACGACGGGCGCGATGTGTCGACGGTGTTCAACGCGGGCCGGGAGACGAATTCGACCCGGGGTACGACCGGTGTGGGTGGGTCGGTGATGATCACCTTCGGTGGCAGCTACCGACCGCGATCCAAGCGCGAGAGCGACTTTCAGGTGGAATTGAGCGAGGCTACCGCCCCGCGTCCCAACCGGCTGTACAAGGACGAGTTCCAGGTGAAGTAGATCCGGCGAACCGGGGCGACCGATATGGTCGCCCCGCTCCGGGGTCTGTCAGCCGTAGTAGCAGACGTAGTGCATGGTGTCGACGACCTCGATGTCGAAGGCGCTGTCGCCGGGAACCTTGAACGACTCGCCCGCGTGGTAGGTGACCGCCTCGGTCTCACCTGCCAATGTCACGTTGGCCTTGCCCGCCACCAGCTCCATGATCTCGGGAGCGCTCGTGGTGAAGGTGAGCGACGCCGGCTGGATCACGCCGACCGACACCGAGGCACCATCGGGCATCACCAGGCTGTAGCTGACGCACTTGCCATCGAAGTAGACGTTGGCCTTCTTGCTGACGGAGACGTTCTCGAACTTCGACATGGGACCTTCCAGGGGTGAGGGGACCCTTAGTCTAGGTCAGCTGCCGAAGCGGGCCAGGACCGAGCTGGCTTCCTGGGAGGCGGTGCCTTCCTTGGCGAGGTGGGCCATGGCTTCGGGGATCTCGCGGCCGTGGTGGGTCATCGCCTGGGCGTAGAGGCGGCCTGCTCGGTAGGAGGAGCGGACCAGTGGGCCTGCCATGACACCGGCGAAGCCGAGTTCTTCGGCGACCTTGGAGTGCTCGACGAATTCCTCCGGCTTCACCCAGCGGTCCACGGGGTGGTGGCGGGGGGAAGGGCGCAGGTACTGGGTGATGGTGAGGATGTCGCAGCCTGCCTCCTGCAGGTCACGCATCGCCTCGGTGACCTCGTCGGGGGTTTCGCCCATGCCGAGGATGAGGTTGGACTTGGTGACCAGGCCTGCCTCGCGGGCGGCGGTGATCACAGCCAGCGAGCGCTCGTAGCGGAAGGCCGGGCGGATGCGCTTGAAGATGCGCGGCACCGTTTCCAGGTTGTGCGCGAGGACCTCGGGACGGGTGGAGAAGACCTCGGCCAGCTGGTCGGGGTCGGCGTTGAAGTCGGGGATGAGCAGTTCGACGCCGGTGGCGGGGTTGAGGGCCTTGATGGCACGCACGGTCTCGGCGTAGAGCCAGGCGCCACCGTCGTCGAGGTCGTCGCGGGCGACGCCGGTGATCGTGGAGTAGCGCAGACCCATCGACTGGACGCTCTCGGCGACGCGGCGGGGCTCGTCGCGGTCGAGGGCGGCGGGCTTGCCGGTGTCGATCTGGCAGAAATCGCAGCGGCGGGTGCACTGCTCACCGCCGATGAGGAAGGTGGCCTCGCGGTCTTCCCAGCACTCGAAGATGTTGGGGCAGCCTGCTTCTTCGCACACGGTGTGCAGGCCTTCGGATTTCACCAGGCTCTTGAGCTCGGTGTATTCGGGGCCCATGGTGGCGCGGGTGCGAATCCACTTGGGTTTGCGCTCGATCGGTGTCTCCGCGTTGCGCGCTTCGATGCGCAGCAGTTTGCGTCCGGCGGGGGCAGAGGCGTCGACGGAAGTCACCGGACCGACTCTACGCGCGGGGCCTGCGCGTTCGCAGCCGTGGTGGTGCGATCAATGTCATGGGCCGAAACGGGAATTTCGCCGTCCAGCGCGGCAACGATCGCGGCGGCGACGAGGGGCTTGAGCTCGGCGACGGTGACTTCGCGGCCGAGTTCGCGGGTCAGGGTGGTGACACCCGCGTCCTTGATGCCGCAGGGCACTATCGCCTGGAAACCGTCGAGGGCGGAATTGCAGTTCAGGGAGATGCCGTGCAGGGCGACACCGCGCTGCACACGCACACCGATCGCGGCGATCTTGCGTTCGGCGAGCAGTTCGGTGGCGGGCAGCCACACACCGGAGCGGCCTTCGATGCGGCCGCACTCGATCCCGAGGCCGGACACGACCTGGATCAGTGCTTCCTCCAGGCGGCGGACGTAGTGGACGACATCGACGGGCTCGGCGAGGCGGATGATCGGGTAGCCGACCAGCTGGCCGGGACCGTGCCAGGTGATCTTGCCGCCGCGGTCGACCTGCACCACCGGGCTGCCGTCGATCGGCAGATCCTCGGTCTCGGTGCGGCGGCCCGCGGTGTAGACCGACGGGTGCTCGAGCACGAACAGCCGGTCGGCGCCTTCGCCTGCGGCGCGCTGATCGGCGGTCTGCCGTTGCAGCTCCCAGGCGGCGTGGTAATCGATGAGTCCGAGATCCTCGACCACGATCGGGGTCGTATCGAATCGAGCGGACGCGGTGGGGCGCGTGTCGTTCACGCCATTGACGTTACGCCCCGGCGTGTCGGTCGGTGAGCCCGCCCGCTCGGGGGCCGACAGACCATGTGGGGGCGTTGTGTTCGGTGCGGCCACGGCCGATCCGCGCGCACCGCGAATTCCCAGCGACCGGGCCGGTTCACGGTTCGACGGGGAAGTTTCGTTGCATGAGGGTCAGGTCCATCCAGCGGCCGAATTTGTAGCCCACCTCGGGGAGCTCGCCGACGGTGGTGAAACCGAAGCGTTCGTGCAGGACGATCGAGGCGCTGTTGCTGGATTCGATGGCGGCGATCATGGCATGCACGCGGCCGGAATCTATTGCGCGAGTGATCAATTCGGTAAGCAATGTGGTGGCCACGCCGCGGCGCTGGAAACGACTGTCGACGTAGACGGAGTTCTCGACGGTGAAGCGGTAGCCGGATTTGGGGCGCCACTGGCCGTAGGAGGCGTAGCCGGCGACCTCGCCGGCGATCTCGGCGATCAGGATCGGCATCCCGGCGTCGGTGCGGGTGGCGAACCAGGTTAGGCGGTCGTCCAGGTCGACTTCGTCGGTGTCCCAGATCGCGGTGGACTCGGCGATGTTGGTGTTGTGGATGGCGAGGACGGCGGGGAGGTCGGCCTTGTCGGCGTCGCGGATCAGCATCGGCTCACCCTCGGCCGACGGCGGCGGCCAGCGCGGCGCCGATGGTCGGGTGCTGGTAGGTGTACCCGGCTTCCTCGAGTACCGCGGGGATGGCGCGAGGGCCGCGCAGGATCGAGTCGGCCAGCTCGCCGACCAGGGCTTGCAGGGCGAAGCCGGGGATGATGAGCGGGGTCGGCCGGTGCAGAGCTCGGCCGAGGGCGCGGTTGAGCTCCGCGTAGGTGACGGGAGCGGGGCCCGTGACGTTGATCGGGCCGGAGATCTCGGGGTGGGTGAGCGCGAAGACGATGGCGCCGACCTCGTCGTCGAGGGAGATCCACGGGAAGTATTGGCGGCCGCTGCCGAGGCGGCCGCCGAGGCCGAGCCAGTACAGCGGGTGCAACTTGGCGAGCATGCCGCCGTTGCGCGACAACACCACGGCGCTGCGCAGCAGCACGGTGCGCACGCCGGCTTCGGTGGCGGGTTCGGTGGCGGCTTCCCAGTCGCGACACAGCGTGGCGAGGAAACCTGTTCCGGCAGGCGATGTCTCGTCGACGATGGCGTCACCGGTGTCGACGCCGTAGTAGTGCGCGCCGCTGGCGTTGACCAGTGTCGGCACTCCGGCGGCGGCGACCGCGGCGGCCAGGACGTCGGTGGGGGTGATGCGGCTGTCGCGCAGCAACTGCTTGTAGCCGCCGTTCCAGCGTTGATCGCCGATGCCGACACCGCACAGGTTCACGACCGCGTCGGCCCCGCGCAACGCCCGCTCGTCGAGCTGGGCGCGCGCGGGATCCCACGTGAATTCGTCCGGCGCCGCCGCGGTGCGGCGCACCAGACGGGAGACCTGGTGCCCGTCGCGGCGTAGTGCCGCGACGAGCGCCGTCCCGATCAGGCCGGACGAACCGGCGATGACCACTTTCATAGAATTTCTCGGCTACAGGCCGAGATCGGCCTCGAACGCCGAATCTTCCAGCCGGTGCTTGATGGTGGAGACGAACCGGCCCGCGTCGGCACCGTCGATGAGACGGTGGTCGTAGGTGAGCGGCAGGTACACCATCGAGCGAACGCCGATGGACTCGCCACCGGCCTCGTCGGTCACCACCACCGGGCGCTTCACGATCGCGCCGGTGCCGAGCATGGCCGCCTGCGGCGGAACCAGGATCGGGGTGTCGAAGAGCGCGCCCTCGCTACCGATATTGGTGATGGTGAAGGTGCCACCGGACAGCTCATCCGGCTTGAGGCCACCGTTGCGCGCGCGGTTGGCGATGTCGGCGATCGCGCGGGCCAGCCCGGCCAGCGACAGGTCGCTGGCGTTGTGGATGACCGGCGAGAGCAGACCCTGCTCGGTGTCGACCGCGATACCCAGGTGCACCGACGCGTGGTAGGTGATCTCCTTGGCGTCCTCGTTGTAGGAGGCGTTCACGTTCGGGTGCACACCGAGCGCCTCGACGACGGCCTTCGCGAAGAACGGCAGGTACGTCAGGTTCACGCCCTCCCGCGCCTTGAACGAGGCCTTCGCGAGCTGACGCAGATGCGCGATCTTGGTGACGTCGGCCTCGTGGACCTGGGTCAGCTGCGCGGTGCTCTGCAGCGATTCGCGCGTCTTGGTCGCGGTGATCTGGCGGATCCGGTTCGCCTTCTGCGTGGTGCCGACGAGGGCGGCCAGCTTCGGGGCGGCGGACTGCTTGGCCGCCGGTGCGGCCGGTGCCGCGGGAGCGGCCGGAGCCGGTGCGGCGGCGGGCGCCTTCGCGGCCTCGGCGGCGGCGAGCACATCCTGCTTGCGGATGCGGCCGCCGACACCGGAACCGGTGAGGGCCGACAGGTCGACGTTGTTCTCGTCGGCCAGCTTGCGGACCAGCGGGGTCACATACGGGGTGCTGCTGCCGTTGGCCGAAGCCGGGGCAGGAGTGGACGCGGCCGGAGCAGGCTTGGGAGCCGGTGCGGGAGCGGGCTTCGGCGCGGGCGCCGCAGCGGCCGGTGCCGGGGCGGGCGCGGGCTCAGGAGCGGGCTCAGGTTCGGGCTCGGGCTCAGGTGCGGGAGCCGGTGCGGGCGCGGCGGCCGCGGGCTCGCCGCTACCGATCACACCCAGCTGACCGCCCACATCGATGACGTCGTCTTCCTGCGCCGTGATCTCGAGCAGCGTGCCCGCGACCGGCGAAGGGATCTCGGTGTCGACCTTGTCGGTGGACACCTCGAGCAGCGGCTCGTCGACGGCGACGGTGTCACCCACGGCCTTGAGCCACCGGGTGACGGTGCCCTCGGTGACCGACTCGCCCAGTTCGGGCATCTTCACGGGCGTGCCGGAAGCGCCGGAAGCGGCAGGCGCGGCGGCCGGGGCAGGTGCCTCGGCGGCGGGTGCCTCCTCGGCAGGGGCCTGGGCGGCGGGCTCGGGCTCGGCGGGTGCGGAAGCGGGCGCGGGAGCGGTGGCGGGGGTTTCGTCGGCATCGCTGATCACGCCGAGTTCACCGCCGACCTCGACGATGTCGTCTTCCTGGGCCACGATCTTGGAGAGCACGCCCGCGGTCGGCGACGGGATCTCGGTGTCGACCTTGTCGGTGGAGACTTCGAGCAGCGGTTCGTCGACCTCGACCGTGTCTCCTTCCTGCTTCAGCCACCTGGTCACCGTGCCCTCGGTGACGCTCTCACCAAGGGCTGGCATCTGGACGGAGAAGGCCATGTCCTCTGACTCCTCTGAGTGTGTACCCGGCGGACATTCGTCGCGGGTCGCGGCTTTCGTCCACCCCGCCGGTCTCGGCGGAGCACCCGGGAAACGTTGGTTCTTGTTCCGGCAACCATCCTTGCACTCGCTCGCCGCCGGTGTAGCGCAGGGCGGCGATCCGGGCGAAGCTGGCACCATGGAATGTACGGCGGTGAGCAGATTTCCGCCGGAATGTAGGAGGTCGAGCCGAATGGGTTTGCTGGATCGTTTCCGTGGTGGGCGCGGTGCGAGCAGGTCAGGCGCCCGCGAGAGCGCGTCGGAGGTGAGCGCGCTGGCAGACTGGGCGCGCACGCGCCGCGGCGTCGAAGCTTTCGTAGAGCCCAAAACGACTGTGACCGATGTCACAGCGGTGTTGGTGGCCGCGGATGGCGAATGGACCCGTCGCATCGTCGGTGAGAAGGGCGCGCGGCGGTTGGCCGCAGTGTTGAAGGTTCCGGTCTACGACGTCAACCGCACCGGCTATCCGCAACGCATGCGCGACTTCGATGCCCGCCGCCGCATCGAGCAGCGGCGGGCCCGCGAAGCCGAGCTCGAGGAGTGACTACTCCGCGCCGATCTCCTCGATCACGGTGATCAGCGTGCGCACCGGAACACCGGTGCCACCCTTGCCGATGTAGCCGAACGGGCCACCGGTGTTGTAGGCCGGACCTGCGACGTCCAGGTGGGCCCATTGCACGCCCTCGGGCACGAAGTCCTTGAGGAACAGCGCGGCCGAGAGCATGCCGCCCCACCGGTGCGGTGCGACATTGGCCAGGTCGGCGACCTTGGAGCTGAGGTCGGCGCGCAGTTCGGCGGGCAGCGGCATGGCCCAGCCGTTCTCACCGACCGAACGCGAGATCGCGGCGACGCGGTCGCGGAATTCGTCGGTGCCCATCACGCCCGGCGTGCGGGTGCCGAGCGCGACCATCTGCGCGCCGGTGAGCGTGGCGACGTCGATCAGGTAGTCGGGCTCGTCCTCGACCGCGCGCACGATCGCGTCGGCCAGGATGAGCCTGCCCTCGGCGTCGGTGTTGATGACCTCGACGGTGGTGCCGCCGTACTGGGTGAGCACATCGCCGGGGCGCTGCGCGGTAGCCGAGGGCATGTTCTCGGCCATCGGGACGGTCGCGGTGACGGTGACCGGCAGGCCGAGGCGCCCGGCCAGCAGCACGGTCGCGATGACCGCCGCGGCGCCCGCCATGTCGGAGGTCATGTTCTCCATGTTGGCCGCGGGCTTGATCGAGATGCCGCCGGTGTCGAAGGTGATGCCCTTGCCGACGAGCGCGATCTTCTTCGGACCGCCCGCGTAGGTGATCCGGACCAGGCGCGGCGGGCGCGAGGAACCCTGGCCGACGCCGATGATCCCGCCGTAACCGGCTGCGGCGAGGGCATCCTCGTCGAGCACCTCGACCTCGAGGCCGGCCGCTTCGGCGAGCACGCGGGCCCGGTCGGCGAACTCGGCCGGGTACAGCGCGCTCGGCGGGGTGTTCACGAAGTCGCGCGCGGTGGCGATCGCTTCGGCGACCAGCTGTGCACGCAACAATTCCAGGGTGCCGAATTCCGGTTCGGGAACCAGCAATTCGAGCCGGACCACCGGACGCTCGTCCGGCTTGGGCGCGCTCTTGGACTTGAACGTGGAGAAGGTGTACGCGCCGAGGTAGAAACCTTCGGCCGCCGCACCCAGATCGATGCCGGACAGGGTGGTGGCAACGAGTTCGGTGCCGCTGAGTGCGCGCCCGGCGACACCGGCGCTGCGCCGCACCTGTTCGGCGTCGACCTTCTCGGCCGCGCCGAGCCCGACGGCGAGCACGCTGGTGACGTCGGTCAGCGCGGACGGCGCGGGCACCCTGGTCAGTTCCTCGGGCTTGCCCTTGGCGCCGACCGCGCCGAGAGCGTCCAGCAGTTGCGCGCGGACCTCGGCGGTGAGCACGTCGCCGAACAGGTCGGCGGGGGCGATGGCGGGGCCGTTCTCCGACGACGTCAACCCGATCACCAGCACGTCGGTGTCGGGGGCGATGGATTCGGTGCGCGCCAATTCTGGTCCGAGGGAACGATCTGCGACTGCGGTCATTGCCCCAGGTTATTCGGTCGCTATCGGGGCTCGCATCACGAGTCCGGCTGTGCGGGTGTGCGGCGCTCCCGTTCGGCCGTCCCGGAAATACTGGGAATTACTGGACAATACTGGTAGCTGTGGATACGCTCCGTCTCGTGACGGACTCGGCCGAGGAGCTGGAGGTGCGCATCTCCGATTTGCGGGCCGAGGTGCGGCGAGCGGCCGCGGGTGGGGATCGGGCCGGTGCCCGGCAATTGCGCGCCGCATTGCGCAAGGCCGAGACCGCGTGGGACGCGGCGGTTCTCGGGTCGATTCCGGAGGAGACGTCGGAGGCACCCGGGGTGCCGGTGCGCGAACACGTCCATCGTGCGTTGACCCTGTTGTCGGTGCCGTCGTCGCCGAAATTGGTGCTCGCTACGCATGAGGCGTTCTTTTCGGGGGAGCTGCTGCCCGCCCGGCTGACGAGTCTGCGCCGCGACGAGGAACGTTCCTTCCGATCGGCGCCGTACGCGCGCCCGTACTACCTCTGCGCGGCACTCACCACGGATCTGCTCGCGCCCGCGAGGGGATTGATGGCGGTGAGTTCGTGGCCGCTGGAACGGCGGATGGTCGGCCCGTTGAGTCCGCGGGTGGGGCTGCTGGTTTCGGCTATTCGCCTGGCCGAACATCTTTCGGCGCAGCCTGCGGGCGAAACGTCGGGGTTGCGCGTACTGTGGCGGCTCGCCGTGTCGATTCCGGGGATCTCGAGTGCCCCGGATTCGCTCGACCCGGTGCAGGTGATCGAGGCCGCGCGGCGTGAGCTCGCGGTGCACGAAGACGAGGACGCGTCCCAGCGTGCGTCGGCCGCGCGTCGGGCGGCGGATCAGCTGGCGGATCCGGCCGCACAACTATTCGGTGTTCGGCTCGGCGTAGCCGATCGGCGACGAATCGAGGTGAAATGAGCACTCTCGCAGCACAGTTGGACAAGTTGCGCGGCGAACTCCCCGCGACCAGGCACAATGCCCGCACCATCGCCGCGCTGACGGCCAATCCCGGATGTGCCCGCCGCGCCCTGCTCGACGCGGCCGCGGTGGACAAAACCGTGATCGCCCAATCGCTGGGATTCCCACCGCAATTCGGTCAGTCCCAATTCGCCATCACCCGCGGCAATGCCTTCGAGGCGATGGTGAAGGCGAACGGTTGTGCGGAACTGCTCGCCCTGTTGCGCGACAAGCTGGGCTTCACGATTCCCGAAGTCGCCTACCACGACCTGAATTCGGTGGGGGAGAACACCGGCAACGCGGTGCGCTATCAACGCACCAGGCAATTGTTGAAGAGCACCATCGCGGCGGGCGACGGCACATTGTTCGATCACCCCATGCTGCGACTCGATATCGCCGGAGCGACTGCCTATCTCGAACCCGACGTGGTGGCCGTGCAGTTGGACGGCAAATTCCATGTGGTGGAGGTCAAGGCCTTCCCGGTGATCGACGGGCAGGCCGATCCGGCACAGGTGGCTGCGGCCGCGCGGCAGTCGGCGGTGTACGTGATCGCCTTGCGCGAGTTGATGGCCGAGATCGGCGAGTCACCGGAGATCGTGTCGCACAATGTGATTCTGGTCTGCGCGAAGGACTTCTCGAACCGCCCGACCGCCGAACTGGTCGATCTGCGTAAACAGCTCGCGGTGGTCTCGCGTCAATTGACCAGGCTCACCGCGATTCCCGACCTGCTTGATTTGCTGCCGCCCGAGGCCACCTTCGCGCCGGGGGAGAACCTCGAGAAGACGATCGCCGCCATCCCGGCTCGCTACGCGCCGGAGTGCATGTCGAGTTGCGAGCTGGCGTTCGCCTGCCGCGACGAGGCCCGCACCTGCGGTTCGGTCGATGCGCTCGGCCGCGGGGTGTGCGATGTGGTCGGCGGCATCGACAATATTCACACGGTCTTGGGCCTGGCCGACGGGACACTGGAACCCGGCGCCGAGCACGCCGACATCACCGCCATGCTGCGGACCGCGCACCGGCTGCGGTGGGAGATCGCCGGATGAGCGTGCTGGCGGCCCTGGCCAAGGCCGAGGCCGTGCGGGCGGGTCGCGCGCAGGCGACCGCGGCGGTACGCCACCTGCACCTGGCCGAGCGGCCACTGGTCGCGGTGCCGTTGCGGCTGGCGGGGGAGGCGGCGGCGCCGGTGGCGATCATGATCGGTACCTCGCCCGGCGACCAGAACGTCTTGACCGTGCCGCAGCCGCGCGACCGGGTGCTGCGGCTGCGTTTCATCGAACAGCTGGCTGATGTTGTGCTGCCTTATCTTTCGACATTTCTCGTCGACACGGAGGAGCTCACCAGCAAGGCGGGCGAAACCTACACCCGGTGCCTGGACGCACCGCAGATGTGGACGCCCAATCCCGGCGGCGTGAATTTCCTGAAACTGCTGGGACGTTCGGTGCGATTTCATCGGGTGGACGGTGACAACCCTGTGCCGGAGTCGATTCCGCTGCTCGGGCGGTGGCTCACCTGGTTCGGTGATCGGGCCGAACATCCCGGGTCGGCGGTGCTGCCCGCGATGACGTCGGTGCTCGCCGCGCACTGGGCATCCGGTCAGTCCGCTCTCGAAGACGGCAATCTCACCGCGCTGCTCGGCTGGATCGATCCGCCCGCCGGGTTGACCGGCGCGGAAGCCGCTGCCCTGGCCGAAGATCCGCTGCTGTCGCCGCCCGCTGGCCCGGCCACCGATCCCGGATTCGACAACGAGGAACTGGCGCCGTTGATCGCCGCCTACAACGCCGCGCTCGACGAATCCGCGAGATCTGTCGCGGCCGAACGGCTGGAGCGCTCGTTGCGTAGTCAGCTCGAACCCACCTGGCAGCTGATGTGGCGCTCGATCGAGCTGCTGAGCGCACTGCCGGAAGGCGCCAGCGTCGAGAACCGGTGGACCGATGATCGCGGTGCGTTCTCCCGCTTCGCCGCCGATGTGGCGGAGGGTATTCCGCAAGCCCGTCGCGATTCCGCCGTTCCCGCGGTGCGCAGGCTGCTGGAGCGCGAACGGGCACTCGAAGCACTGCAGGCGCAGTGTGCTTTCGATGATCCGCTGCTCATGCTCGAACATCGCGTCAGCGGCGCCGCTTTCCGTGGCACCGTCGTGCACAGTGAACCGGAACGCCTCGACCGTTCGGGTTCGCGTCCGAAACTGCGCCCGCACATCCACATTCGCACCACCGATCCCTTCGTCGCGGTGATCGGTGAGGAACTGACGTGCGTCGAACGGCCCAAGCAGACCGGGGTGGTCGTCGACATCGACGGCGACAGCATGGTTCTCGAACTGTCCGGCGGGATGGGACGCAAACTCGTCGCCGAGCCGGGCAGTGTGCCCGAAGAAGGCGACGACCTCGGATTCGCCCGCTTCAAACCGACACCGTTCAACGGCATGCTGAATCTGCCCGCGCGCGAAGAGACTCCGTGGACCCACGGTGGTCCGCCGCCGGAATGGACGCCGCCGACCGACGACGAGGGGGAAGAACTCCAGTGACCACCCCGGACCAGGCCGTCGCAGGGATTCTCACCGACCTGCGCGACGACAGCCATCGCGCGATCGTCGTCGACTCACCACCCGGAGCGGGCAAATCCACCCTCGTCGTCCGCGCGGCCCGCCAGCTCGCCGAGGACGGCGATCAGCGGATGATCGTCGCCCAGACCAACGAACAGGTCGACGACCTCATCGACCGCCTGGCCGTCGCCGACCCCGAGCTCCGGATCGGACGGCTCTCCAGCGCCGCCTACGTCGTGAGCGACCGCGTGGACCGGCACGGCAATGTTCGCGTCGCCAAGCAGCCGGGCGATCTCGCCGACCGCACCATCGTCATCGGCACCGCGGCCAAATGGGCGACCATCACCGAGGGCAGCTGGTCGCACGCGATCATCGACGAGGCCTACCAGATGCGCTCGGACATGTTGTTGCGCATCGCGAATCGGTTCGATCGTGGCCTGTTCGTCGGCGATCCCGGGCAGCTCGATCCGTTCGCGACCGTCGAAACCGCGCGCTGGGCCGGACTCACCTGGGACCCGACGATGAGTGCTGTCAGCGTGATGCTGGCCAACAACGACAACATCCCCACCCACCGCCTGCCCGTGTCCTGGCGGCTGCCCGCCACCGCGGCGCCGGTGGTGTCGAAAGCGTTCTACCCCTTCACCGAATTCCAGTCCGGCACCGGATTCGGTGACCGGCGCATGGATTTCACGACGCGCGGCATGGGCGGTCCGATCGACGAGGTGCTGGAAGAGGCGGCCGAATCCGGTTGGGGCTGGTACGAATTGCCCGCCCGCCACACGCTGCGCACCGACCGTGAGGCCGTGGCCGCGATCGCCGCGATCGCCGCCCGGCTGGTCGAACGCGGCGCCACCGCCCACTCCGAATCCGGCAGCCACCCGGTGACCACCGATCGGGTCGCGATCGGCACCGCCCACCGCGACCAGGCCGACGCCATCCGCACCGCCCTGCGCGGCACCTGCGCCGAACCCGTCACCGTCGACACCGCCAACCGGCTCCAAGGCCGCGAGTACGACGTCACCCTGGTACTGCACCCACTCTCGGGCCGCCGCGACGCCAGCGCGTTCCATCTGGAAGCGGGCCGACTGTGCGTGCTCGCGTCTCGACACCGCCACGCCTGCATCCTCGTCGGCCGCGCGGGCATCCCCGAACTCCTCGACGCCCACCCCTCCGCCGACCCGGTCCATCTCGGCGTCCCGGTGAAGTTCCCCGACGGGTGGGAGGCGAATCAGGCGGTGCTGAGCCATCTGTCGCAACACCGCGTGCGCGCGACGCACTGAGCGATCCGCGCGCACGGGTGTTCGTCAGGCTTTGGCCACCTCCGGCGACAGCGTCGCGAGTTCGGCATCGAAATCGGTGGTCTCGGCCGGTCGGCGCGGGATGGCCAGCGCCAGCACGGCCGCCACGAGCGCCACCCCGGCGCCGATCAGGAGCCCGACATGGAAACCGGTCTCCGAGGGCACCGTACGTCCGGCGAAGTCGGTCGTCAGATTGGCCAGCACCACACCGACGACAGCGGCCGACACCGACGTACCGAGCGAGCGCATCAGCGTATTGATGCTGTTGGCCGATGCGGTCTCCGACAGCGGAACCGCGCCCATGATCAGGGCGGGCATCGCGCCGTAGGCCAGGCCGACACCGATATTGGTGATGCAGACCATGGTCATCAGACCCCAGGTCGAACCCATCAGCACGACCGAAGAGCCATAGCCGATCGCGATGATCAGCGACCCGAGCGCGAGGGTGATCTTGGGTCCGCGCAGGGCCGACAGTTTCGCGCCCAGTGGCGACACCAGCATCATCACCAGGCCGCCGGGAGCCATCCACAGCCCCATCGCCAGCATGGTCTGTCCCATGCCGTGGCCGGTGGCCGCAGGCAACTGCATCAACTGCGGCACGATCAGCGCCTGGCCGTACAGGGCGAAACCGACCAGCACAGAGGTGGCATTGGTCAGCAGTACCTGTGGTTTCGCCGTGGTGCGCAGATCGACGAGCGGGTCGGACGCCCGCAGCTCCCACCATGCCCAGGCGACCAGAGTCACCGCCGAGGCGGCGAACAGTCCGAGCGTCGTGGTGCTGGTCCAGCCCCAACCCGAGCCCTTCGACACCGGCAGGAGCAGGAACACCAGGCCGGCACCGAGTCCGACCGCGCCGACGACATCGAACCGTCCACCCGCGTCACCGCGCTTGGACTCGGCCGGAACCAGGGTCGCGATGAGTACCATGATCAGCGCGCTCAGCGCCGCCGTGCCCCAGAACAGCACCCGCCAGCTCGAATACTGCGCGACAGCGGCCGACACCGGCAGGCCGAGCGCGCCACCGACACCGAGTGACGCGCTCATGAGCGCGATCGAGGAACCCAGTCGAGCCGGTGGCAGCACATCGCGCATCAGGCTGATTCCCAAGGGGATCAACCCGACTCCCATGCCCTGGATGCCGCGTCCGATCAGCATGGGTACCAGCGAGGACGACATGGCCGCGACGGCAGCGCCCACGATCAGAAACGCACCGGAGACCAGCAGCATGCGGTGCTTGCCGTACAGGTCGCCGAGCTTGCCCGCCACCGGGGTGAACACCGCGCCGACGAGCAGCGTCACCGTGATGACCCAGGAGGCGTTGGCGGCGCTGGTGTGGAGCAGCCCGGGAAGTTCACCGATGATCGGCACCACGGCCGTCTGCGTGATCGCGGCAACCGTACCGCCGAAGGCGAGCACGCCCACGACCACTCCCGGTCGCGCCGCCCTATCTGAATTCCCCACTACCCGCTCCTATCCGACAAACAAACCTTATGTACAGAACACACAATATGCATATTGCAACTCATGTGTATAGTACACATTAATAGGCATGCCAACTGCGCGAGTGATCGTGATATCGGTCGCAGTGCGGCTAGTGATCGGTGGGCACGGCCGCGAGTGGCCGGGGCCAGGACTCGCCCGACCGGCGCTCGATGTCGGTGTTGAAACGTCGCAGGTATTCGACGAACGCGGCGACATCCTCGGCCGACCAGTCCGCGAGGATGGAATCCAGTGCGTCGACGATCGTGGTCCGCTCGGCATCCAGGCGGCGCTCGCCCTCGGCGGAGACCCGGAACTTGCGCGCCATCCCGCCCTCGGGATCCGGAATCCGCTCCACCACTCCCGTCCGCATCATGGCGGCGGTCTGCCGATTGAGCGTCGAAGCGTCCAAACCCAGCGCGTCGCTGAGTTGTCCGATGGACATCAGTCCGCCCATCCGCAGCCGACTCAGCAGGATGTAGGCGCTGCGGTCCATGGCGTCGTGCCCACGGCGCGATCGCAGACTGTGGCGGCCGAGGAGCATGGTCTCGAACTCGACCGAGCGCGTCGCCTTCTCCATCTCCGCCCTTTCCGTGAACTCGGACCCGCCCTGCCCAGGCGGATCCTCTTATGTACCGACCATATTACGTGTTCGATACACATCCGACCGACGCTCCATTCGATCAATCCGCCGGACGCTACGAGTTTGCCTGATACGCACAATGTTTCGGGCAATCGGTGAGATCGCGCGCAGGGTCGGGCAGTCCGCTACTCTCACCGCGAGATAAACGTGACGGATGTTCATTTACGGCACCGGCACGTAGCGGAGCGCCGGGGCGTTCCGGGGAGTGGAAAGATCCAGATTTGAAGCTCAGGCGTACCGGCGTTCGTGGCCGGATCAGTGTGCGAATCCGATTGCTGTCGATGGTGGTCATCTCCAGCATCATGCTGCTGGTAGTAGGTGGTGGCGGCGCTGTTCACCTGGTGAACACCGCCAGGGAATCCACCGAATGGGCGGACCTTGCCAGCAGTACCACCACTCCCGCGATTCTGATGGTGTCGGCATTCCAGGAGGAACGCAGGCTGTCGCTGCTGCGCCTGGCCGGTGACATGTCGTCGGCGCCCGCGCTGGTCACCGCCAAGCAACGCGCCGATGAGGCGCTCGCCGCGGTGATCGCGAAAGGTGACGCCGCTCGCGCGCTGAATCCCGACGGTTCCCGCGAGGACATCGAGCGGTACAACGAACTCTTCGCCATGGTGCCGACCGTGCGCGCGGGTGTGGAGATCACGCGGATTTCCGTCGACGAGGTGTTCGCGATCTACACCGGGGTGATCGGCACCATTATCGCCGCGTCGATGCTGGCCGCGCGGGTCGCGCCGGACGCGAAGGTCGGCATCGAATTAGGTTATGCCGTCGACCAATTGCGTGCGGCCGAGGCGCTGTCGCAAGCCGACACTCTCGGTTCCGTCGCGTTGACCAAGGGTGAGATGAGTGCGGCGCAGGTCATCGAATTCGGTCGCCGGGTCGGTGAATTCCGTGGTGAGACAGCGTATTCCGCAACAGTATTGAAAGGTCGCCGCCTGGCACAGCTTTCGGAGATCACCGCGAGTCCGCAATGGCAGCAGGTGATCGCGATGCAGGACGCGATGCTGTTGCGCGGACCGGTCTCCGGGAACGACACCGAGACCGACCTGCCGGTCAGCCTGACGGACTGGCAGGACGCCTCGCGCCACGTCGGCTCTGCCCTGCAGAAACTCTGGGAAGACCAGAGCGGGGACGCGCACGTGACCGCCAGGGAACAGGGCGAACGCGACACCCGCACCGCGCTGCTCGGTGGCGCACTGGTCGCGCTCGCCGCGGTGACTGCCTTCGTCGTCGCGCTGTTGATGGCGAACCGGTTCATCGCGCGGATGCGCCGACTGCGCCACGACACCCTCGAACTGGCCGATGAGCGGCTGCCGGAGGTGATGCGCCGAGTCGCGACGGGGGAGACCGTCGACGCCACGGCGGAGGGCTCGCGACTGGACTTCGGCACCGACGAAGTGGGCCAGGTCGCCGAGGCGTTCAACCGCGCGCACATCGTCGCGATGTCGGCCGCCGTCGCCGAGGCGCAGACCAAGGCGGGAATCAGCACCGTCTTCGTCGATATCGCGCACCGCAGCCAGGTGGTGGTGCACCGCCAGCTCGCCCTGCTCGACCGCGCCGAACGCGACGAGAGCAACGCCGATCAGCTCGACCTGCTCTTCCAGCTCGACCACCTGGCCACCCGCGCCCGGCGCAATGCCGAGAACCTCATCATCCTCGGCGGCAAACAGCCGGGCCGCCGGTGGCGCCACCCGGTCCCGCTGTTCGACCTGGTGCGTGCCGCGATCGCGGAAAGCCTGGACTACACCAGGATCGACGCCAAGCAGATGCCGCAGGTACGGATCGCCGGGCACGCCGTCGCCGACGTGATCCACCTGCTCGCCGAACTCATGGACAACGCGACCGCTTTCTCCCCGCCCGAAACCCACGTCGTGGTGTCCGGGATCGTGGTCGGCCGTGGTGTCGCGGTGGAGATCACCGACCAAGGTCTTGGCATGTCGGAGGCCGACACGGCCGAGCGCAACGCGATGCTGGCCGATCCGCCCGACTTCAGCGTCGCCGCGCTGTCGGGCACTTCGCGGCTCGGCCTGTTCGTGGTCGCCACGCTGGCGGGCAGGCACGGCATCGCGGTGCGGCTGTCGGAGTCCGTCTACGGTGGCGTCCGGGTCGTGGTGCTGATCCCGACAGCGCTGGCCGAGGCAGCCGACCCCGAGTCGGCGATCTCCGGCCAGTTCCCCGCCGTCTCGCCGCGACCATGAGCGACGAGCGCGAACACTGGTACGAGGACGAGGCGGGCCCGCTGGTGCGCCTGTTCGCCGTCACCGGCGGGCGCGCCAAGGCGCAGCGACTCGACCTCGATTTGACCACCCTGCTAGTCGACGCGGGCTTCGGTGCCCGCTCACGGCTGCTCGCGCCGGAATACGACGCGATCGTCGGCCTGTGTCGCACCCCGCTGTCGGTCGCGGAGGTCTCCGCCCACCTGCACCTGCCCCTGACCTCGACGAAGGTCCTCATCGGCGACCTCATCGACGAGGGCAGACTCCGCGCCAGCGCGCCCATCAACCAGCTGAGCACCGCCCCGGACCTGAACGTCCTACGGGCGGTGCTCGCCGGGATCAAACGGTCCTAGGCCAGCCTGGCGGCCAGCCGTTTCGCGTTCATGTAGCCGATGGCCTCGATGGTGACCATCGGGTTGACGCCAGGGGCGGTGGGGAACGTGGAGCCATCGGCGACCACGATGTTGGGGACGTCCCAGGTGGCGCCATCGGGGTTGGTGGCCGAGACATCGGGCGAGCCGCCCATCCGGGCCGAGCCCATGATGTGCAGGGCGCCCATCGAGCAGCGGCCGGGGCCGTAACCCGCCGACTTGCAGGCAGCGCCGAATTCGGCGAGTGAGCCGCGGGTGCCGGGTTCGAAGGAGATGCCCGCCTGGTGACCGGAGTAGATCTGTTGCGCGCCTGCGGCTTCCAGGATGGAGGCGGCGCCGACGATGCCGGTGTGCAGGTGGTTGGCGTCGTAGTCCGACAGCTGGTATTTGACCACCGGTTCGCCGGATTTGTCGATCGAGACGGTGCCGGGGTCGCGGTCACGGGTGATGATCCCGATGGAGCTCGTGCGCGCGAAATCGAGCATCGTGTCGCGATGTCGCGCTGCGCCACGCCAGCTCATGAAGCCGGTGGCCAGGCCGGGGTGGACCGGGCCGGTCTCGTAGATCACGCCGTAGCCGTTGCCGTCCAGATTCGCGTGGTGTCTGCTGATGCGCCCCTGCAACGCGCCTTCCCACGGGCGGATCTCGTCTTCGAAAACGCCGAAAACCGCAGCGGCCGGATGCAGGCGCAGATGCTGCCCGATGTTCTTGTTGCGCAGCCCGGATCGTCGCAGCAGCGCCGGCGTCTGAATCGCGCCCGCGGCGACCACGACCGCCTTCGCGCGCACGGTGATCTCCACCCCGTCGGCGGTGACCGCCGAAACCGATTCGGCCCGACCGGATTTCACGGTAATCGCGCGAGCGTCGGCGTCGACCACCAGGCGGGCGCCGTGCTCGGCCGCATCGGCGAGCCAGGTCTTGGTCGCCGACTGCTTGGCGCCGAGACGGCAGCCGTAACCGCAACGGCCACACTCGATTCCGGCATCGCAGGCGTCGCTGACATTGCGCGGCAGGGTATCCACGTCCCAGCCGAGTGCCCGCGCGCCGCGTTCGAGAATGCCGTCGCGTGCCGAGAGTGGCGACTTGCCGTCGGTGACACCGATCCGTTTCCCGACGGCGGCCAGCGCGTCGCTGAACTCGTCCTCGGCGAACTGCGTGACGCCGGTCTCGGCCCATTCGGCGCGGACGTTGTCGGGTGTCGGCAGCGAGGTGCTCCAGTTCACCACGGTGCCGCCGCCGAGGCAGCTGCCGGCGACGAGGGTGATCTGGCCTTCGGCCGATGCGGCGGGGCCGGGGGAGTACAGGCTGGTCAGCGCGTCGAGTTCGCCGGTGCCGAAATCCTGGTCGTCGTAGTAGTTTCCGCGTTCCAGCACGATCACGTCGAGGCCTGCTTCGGCCAGTGCCGCGGCCGCGGCACCCCCACCGGCGCCGGAGCCGACCACCACGACATCGCAGTCCAGCGCGGTGGATTCGGTGTACCGCAGTGGCGACAGCGGCGGCTTCGGGGCGGTCGCGAGGCGACCGACCGGTGCCGGGTAGCCGATCGCGGTCCACAGCGGATTCGTCCCGGTGGGACCGGGGCTCACGTTGTAGGCGAGCAGCGAAGCCTGCTTGAGCGCCTGGAAGATCGCGCGGACCGGGGCGAGGCCGGAGTCGCCCAGGCGCAGCAGGGCGGCCTCACGTCGTTCCTGGGAGAGCGTGGAGAAGCGGCGCAAGCCGCTGCCGGTGAGCAGGCCGAAAGCGCGAGAATCCCACAGTCCCAACAGCATTGCCAGCTGCTTCTGCTCGGCCTCGCGAGGATTGCGCCCAAGGATTCGGAAAATCGTGTCGACCGCGCCGAGGTCGGTCGCCGCGGGCAATTCGAGCCCATCGCCGGGGAGAAACGTATCGCAGATCATGCCCAGCGCGGCCCGCTGTTCGGCTGTCGGTTCCATGCGGAAACCACCCCTTTTCACTCTGGGGTGAGTTCTATCACGGGACCCGCGACCGTGCTGGGCGTCAACAGGTTTCGGGCCGGGCAGCTACGCCCGGCCCACCGGATCAGTCCTCGGCACCGACGGTGAACTGGATCGTTTTGATCGTCGGCGTCGACAGGTCGACATCGGCCTTGGTCACCGCCCGCGCCGCCGCGTCGTTGCGGTAGGCGGTGAGCTGGTAGCGGCCGGGCTGTAGTCCGCGGAAACTCACCTGTCCGTTGGCGCCGGTGGACATGTGCCGGTGAACGTTGTCGCCGCACGCGTCGATGCCGGTGAGAACGACCTTTCCGCCCGCGATCGGCGTGCGGTTCTTCGCGGTGATCAGCACCGCGTCGATCTGGCCCGCCGCCGCCGGGGTGGCGCCGGGCACGCCATGGTCGTGCTGGCGTGCCTGTCGTACTTCTTCGCAGGGCGCCGCGTCCTGCGCGATCGAGTCGTCGGCGCCGGGGTGCGCCCACGCGGTGCTCACCGCGGCCCCCATCAGAGCTGTTGTCGCCAATCCGATCGCCAAACACTGGGAAATGACAAACCGTGGCATCGCGCCGTCTTCCTCCTGCTTCCTTGCCGGACATGAAAGTGCACGGGGATATTGCTGAGGTAACGCTCGGGCGGCAACAATACTGACGGGAATTTCGCGGCTCACACCGGTGTTCCATAGAAGCGGTTGTGGCCGATCTCTGCGACCGTAGAGCCCAAATGAAGGAGGACGCGTGACCGACACCCGTAAGGCGATTCTGGCCGGTGGATGCTTCTGGGGCATGCAGGATCTGATCCGTCGTCAGCCCGGCGTGCTGGCCACCAGGGTCGGCTACACCGGCGGGACCAACGACAATCCGACCTACCGCAATCATCCCGGCCACGCCGAGGCCGTCGAGATCGAATACGACCCGGCGCAGACCGACTACCGCGCGCTGCTCGAGTTCCTGTTCCAGATCCACGATCCGACCACCAAGGATCGCCAGGGCAACGATCTCGGCGACAGCTACCGTTCGGCGATCTTCTACCTCGACGACGAACAGCGCCGAATCGCCATCGACACCATCGCCGATGTGGACGCCTCCGGACTCTGGCCGGGCAAGGTCGTCACCGAGGTGACCCCGGCGAGCGCATTCTGGGACGCCGAGCCCGAGCACCAGGATTACCTGATTCGCTACCCCGATGGCTACACCTGCCATTTTCCGCGCCCCGGCTGGAAACTCCCCAAGCGCGACACCATCAGCGGCTAACTGTTTCGTACTCCGTCCGCCGCACTGCCGATATGCCATGATCGGCAGTGTCGGCGTGTGCGCAGTGACGTCGAATCGAAATAACTCACGACGGTGGCCGCGGTCGCCGCAGACGATGAGGGGACGCGATTCGAATGACGTATGGACAGCAACAACCCGGATATCCCGTGCCGGGGCCACAACTCGGCGTCGGTGACGCCCTCGGCTACGGCTGGGAAAAGTTCAAGAACAACGCCCTGGTGTGGATCAGCGTCATCGTGCTCGCCGCGCTGATCCAGATCGCGATCAGTTTCGTGTTCGGATCGTCGAGCAGTGTCACCTCCGACGCCGACGGCGGTGTGAGCTTCGGATTCAGCGTCTGGGGCTTTATCGGCAGTGTGGTGAGCACGGTGGTCGGGTATCTGATCTCGGCGGCACTCGTGCGCGGTTCCCTCCACGAAACCGACGGTCGCAAACCGGGATTCGGTGACTTCTTCAAATTCACCAATTTGGGAGCGGTGATCCTGGCGTGCTTCCTCGTCGGTATCGCCACCGGCATCGGCTTCGTTCTGTGCATCCTGCCGGGCATCATCATCGCGTTCTTCACCTGGTTCACGATGAACTTCGTGCTCGACCGCGATCAGGACGCGATCACCGCGATCAAGTCGAGCTTCTCGGCGATCTCGAGTAATGCCGGGCCGCTGCTGTTGCTGGCGCTGGCGCTGTTCGGCATCAATATCGTCGGTGCGCTGCTGTGCGGGCTCGGGCTGCTGGTCACGATCCCGGTGTCGATCATCGCCTCCACCTACGCCTACCGAGTGATCGTCGGTGGTCCGGTGGTCGGTGCCGCGGCCACCGCCGATCCCGGGTACCCGCAGCAATACGGTGGTCCCGCAGAGGGATTCGGTGGACAGCCGGGGTACGGCGGTCAGCCCGGATACGGTGGTCAGCCGGGGTACGGCGGTCAGCCGGGCTACGGCGGTCCGGAAGGTGGACAGGGCTACGGCGGGCCCGGTTACGGTCCTGGCCATGGCGGTCCCGAAGGTGGACAGGGCTACGGTGGGCCGGGTTACCCGGGCCAGGGCGGTCAAGGAAACCCCGACGGTCCCGATCTGGGCAAGCCCGGCGATCAGGGCTGGGGGCCCGAAGGCAACCGCTGAGCGTTGACCACGAAGGGCGTGCGATGTCATCCATCGCACGCCCTTCGTGCTGTTCACTCGCAGCCGATGCCGTCCCCGTCACGGTCGAGGCCGTAGTCATCGGGCCCGATCACCTTGACGCGCCCGGTGTAGACCGGCCCGTTGCCGCTGCCACCTTCGCAGTCGACGTCGCTGACGATGGGCAGGCAGGGGGTGTAGGAGTCGTGGCAGTCCGACGACTGCGCTCCTGCCACGGCCGGGGTCGCGATCGCGATCGCGAAGGCCGCGATGGCAGCGGAACCGAGGGTGACGACGTATTTCATTGTGCTCCGATCAATTATGTAGCGGCGCACAGTGTTTCATGGGTGGGCGATTTGCCGGAAATCTACTTGTCGGTACCAGCCGGTAGTATCGGGATTCTTCGAAGAAGGGGATTCATGCGGGGGAAATGGCGGGCGTGGTCGTGGTGGGCGCGGGGTGCGGTGATCGCGCTCGTGCTGGTCGTCGTGGTGTCGCTGCCGGTGGTCGGGGTGGTCACGGCGTTGCTGGTGTACAACGTCGGCGAGCAGTCGGAGCAGGCGCGGACCAGGGGTGAGGACGCGGTCTGGCTCGGACACGCCTGGGTAGACGGGCGTAGGACCGACGCCGATATCGACGGGCTGGCGGGGTTGCTGGCGGGTACCGGAGTGCGGGATCTGTACGTGCACACGGGGCCGTTGGAGCACGACGGGAGTCTGCGCGACGACCTGGCGCCGCGTGCGCGATGGTTCGTCGATGCGGTGCACGCGCGATTACCGGGGATTCGGGTGCAATCGTGGCTGGGCGATATCGTGCAGCCCGAATTCGATGGTCTGGATGTGGAATCGGCGGCGTCACGCGACCGGGTGGTGGCGTCGGCGCGGCGGGTGCTCGATTATGGCTTCGATGGGGTGCATTACGACCTCGAACCCATTCGATCAGGGTCGCCGGGATTTCTCGCGCTGCTCGACGCGACCCGGGCCGTGACTTCCGCGGCGCACGTGCCGCTTTCGGTGTCGGCGCCGGTGATCGATCCGTTGCCCGGATTGCATTCGGTGGGGTTGGCGGTGGCCGATCACGGAAAGTGGTGGAGCCAGGACTATTTCGCGGAGGTGGCTCGTCGCGCCGATCAGGTGGCGGTGATGTCCTATGACACGGCGATGCCTACCCGAGCGCTGTACAGCGGGTATGTGGCGCAGCAGACCGAGTTGGCCGCCGAGGTGACACCCGACAGTGTCGATCTGTTGATGGGCGCGCCCGCCTTCTGGGCCGACGACCCGGGTCATCACGGTGCTGCCGAGACGGTGGCCGCCGCCGTGCGGGGAATTCGCCTCGGCCTGACCGAAGCCGACGTGGGCCGAGCGAACTTCGGCGTGGCCATGTATGTGGATTTCGCTGCGACACCACAGGATTGGGCTGATTACCGCAGAGATTGGTGTCGGATGGCCGACTGAGTTCGTCGGACCTATTCCGTGGGTGATGAGCCGATGACGGGCGCGCAGATCTGTGTCGACCATGGGTGGTCGGGGTGGAGTTGAGTCAGCCAGGCGTGCAGGCGGGCCAGCCGGTGCTCGGGGAGCAGGGGGGCGACGCGGCGGAAGTCGGCGTCGTCCTTGGGACGGTTGGCTTTTGCCTTGAACAGCAGGACGACTTCGGGAATCAGGTAGGGGATGCCGTTGGTGGTGGTTCGGATGAGTTCGGTGTACGGAAGGGTGATGGTGGGGTCGCGGCGACAGATCCAGGTATCGCCGTCGTGCGGCTCGCGGAAGACGTCGAGGTGAAATGCGCCGGTGAAAGGGTCTCGGAGCCAGGTCTGGTGCAGTTCGGGGCGGCTTCCGGCCCGATCGTAGGGCCAGAGCTTGCCGTCGCCGACGACGTCCCATTCGTATTCGGGGAAAGCGTGGGCGATCTGCGGGAAATCTGCTCGGGGGACCGTGATTTCGATGTCATCGTGTGCGCGGGAGATCGCGCCGGCGAACAGATCGAGGGCCCAGCCACCCGCGACGGCCCACGGTGCGGGACAGGTCGCGAGGCGGGCGGCCACCACGCTCGGAGTCCACGGGTCCCAGCGGCGGGCGGCTTCGGTTGCGGTGATCGGACGTCCCCCGTCCGGCGAGCTCATCTGTCCATCCTCGGTACCCGCGGCCCGGTGCGCAAGGCTGTTGTGGGCGATGGTGATCGAGGTGAGACGGGTTTGTGAGAAAGTCAGCGGCGGCGGTCGGTGAGCCAGGCCAGGGGACGGCGGTGGTGGGGGCGGGGGCGATTTTCCCAGCGGGGATTGTCTTCGTCGCGGCGGTAGACCGGGATTCGGCCTGCCACGGAGAAGCGGAAAGTGGTTGAGATGCCTACTACTTCGCCGTCAGCGGCCACCGAGACGGGGGCTTTGGAGGTGACGGTGAGTTCGTGCATCTGGCGTTCGCCGTAGACGCGGCTGTGGCCGATGGCGGCGAGCATCAGAGCGATGACTGCGCGGGTGCGCGAGAAACGGACGTCGGCGCGGAGCCAGCGCACGTCGAGCAGGCCCTCGTCGAGGCGGGAGCGGAAGGCGGGGATGGCGCCGTGCGGATGGTAGGGGCCGTTGCCGATGAACAGGAACCACATGTCGTGCCAGCGGTCGTCGAGGCGGATGTGGATCGGCTCGGCGCGACGCAGGGTGACGACGAGGGCGGCGGCGAACGCGGGCCACTTGCCCCAGCGGTCCTCCCACTGCTCGCGCAGGCGCACCAGTTCGGGATAGGCGCCGATGCTGGCGGTGTTGATCAAGTGGTGGGTGTACGGCCCGTCGGGAGTGTCGAAGTCGACGGCGGCGATGTCGACTTCGACGGCTTCGCCGGTGCCGGTGGCGTCGGCCACTTCGCGCAGGTCGTAGACGCCGAGGTCGCGGGCGAAGTGGTTCAGCGTGCCCGCGGGGATGACGACCAGGGGCAGCTTGTTGCGGATCGCGACGGCGGCGGCCGCGGCGATCGTGCCGTCGCCGCCTGCCGCACCGACCGCGAGGACCGAGGCGCGCCCGTTCGCGTCGCGGGCCGCCGTGCCGACAGCGGCGTCGACGGCGTCCTGCAGCAGTTCGATGGCGTCACGGCCGGGTTCGGTGCGCACCAGCGTCGCCGCGGGCAGGGTTTCGACGATGTCGGCGGTGGGGTCGTAGGAGGAATCGCCCGAGCGCGGATTCACCAGTAGCACAAGGCCTTTGCCCTCGGCGAGGATCGGTGCGCCGTGCACGACGTGGGCGTCGGCCTCGTCGGATTCGCGGATCGGCCACCAGCGGCGGGTGGTCAGCGCGACGGCGGTACCTACACCGGCGCCGACGAGTACGTCGGACGGCCAGTGCGCGCCGGTGTGGATGCGCGAATAGGCGACCGCGGCGGCGACCGGGGCCACGGCGAGCGCGGCGCGCGGGCTCTCCAGGGCGACGGCCGTGGCGAAGGCGGCTGCATTGGCGCTGTGGCCGGACGGGAAGGACGACGACTCCGGGGCCGCGACCAGCCTGCGGCCGATCGGCATCAGTTCGGCGGGTGGCCTACGGCGCGGGATCAGTGTCTTGAGCACGAGGTTCACCAGGAAACTGCTGCCACCCAGCGCGATGACGCCGCGCAGAGCGGCTCGTCGCGGGGGACCCGGTTTCAGCGCGAGTGCCGCCGCGACAGCCAGCCAGAGACCGCCGGTATTGGCCGACCGGGTCAACCGCAGCATGCCGCGATCGACGAATGATTCCGGTATTCGCGACACTGCCCGGCTCATGCTGTCGTCGAGCCGGGCGACGTGGCCGAATCGTGCTCGGGGCAACTCACTCACAGTGAGAACCCTACAGCTGTTGGCGGTCAGCCTCTTTCGGTGCCGACGATGCCACCTGCGCACCCCTCGATGGCAAAGGCGGCATCGCCTGCGGGGGGCGGGATTACGGGGTCGGGATGGAAGGCGGGTCGCAGTCCGCGGTGGCGGGTGTGCCACTCAGCGATTGGAGGAGGCAGCCGATGTCGATCTGCGAGGAACCCGCACCGGCGCCGGTATCGGCCTGCGCGACGGGAGCGGCGATGAACAGACAGGCAGCGACCAGCGTGGTGCCTGCGGCAATTCTGCGAACGATCATGAGAACGATCCTCGCACCGGAACACCGAATTCGAACCATCCGGACCGCCCCCCAATTACGGGGGCAAGGTGGCAGATTCGGGCGCCGCCGACGGACCGATAAACTCGGCCCATGACCGACACCGCGCTGCTCGAGGGCCCCATCCACGCTGTTCATGTCGAGCTCGGAGCCACCTTCGCGCCGTTCGGCGGCTGGGAGATGCCCGTGCAGTACGGGGGCACGGTCGGCGAGCACACCGCGGTGCGCACCACGGTCGGGCTGTTCGACGTGAGCCACCTCGGCAAGGCGACGGTCGCGGGGCCGGGTGCCGCGGCGTTCGTGAACTCCGCGCTGACCAATGACCTGGGCCGGATCCGGCCGGGCAAGGCGCAGTACACGCTGTGCTGTGCCGAAGACGGTGGCGTGATCGACGACCTGATCGCCTACTACGTCAGCGACGACGAGGTGTTCCTCGTGCCGAACGCGGCGAACACGGCAGCGGTGGTCGCGCAGTTGCAGAAGGCGGCGCCCGCGGGCATCACGGTGACCGACCAGCACCGCGATTACGCGGTGTTCGCGGTGCAGGGCCCCAAGGCCACCGAGGTACTGACCGCGCTCGGCCTGCCCACCGAGATGGAGTACATGGCCTACGCCGACGCCGAGTGGGAGGGCCGCCCGGTGCGCGTGTGCCGGACCGGCTACACCGGCGAGCACGGCTACGAGCTGCTGCCGCGGTGGGCCGACGCGGAGCCGGTGTTCCGCGCGCTGATCGCGCAGGTCGAGGCGGCAGGCGGCCAGGCGGCCGGACTCGGCGCCCGCGACACCCTGCGCACCGAGATGGGCTACCCGCTGCACGGGCACGAGCTCTCCCTCGACATCACCCCGAACCAGGCCCGCACCGGCTGGGCCGTGGGCTGGAAGAAGCCGGAATTCTGGGGCAAGGCCGCGCTCGAGCAGGAGCGGGCCGACGGCGCGCGCCGTACGCTGATGGGACTCAAAGCGCTGGATCGTGGTGTGCTGCGGCAGGGTCAGACCGTGCTGCGCGACGGCGAGCCGGTCGGCGAGACCACCTCGGGGACGTTCTCCCCGTCGCTCAAGGTCGGCATCGCGCTGGCACTGCTCGACACCGACGCGAAGCTGGCACCCGGCGACGAGGTGGAGGTCGACGTGCGTGGGCGCAAGCTGCGCGCGACGGTCGTCAAGCCGCCGTTCGTCGACACCAAGACCAAGTAGTTTCAGTACCAGAAACCGGCCCGGATAGGATTGCCCCCATGACAGTCGCCGCTCAGTTCACCCGTATTCCGCACCCCGCGCCCACCTCGGCGCAGCAGCGGGACCAGGTACTGGCGACCCCCGGTTTCGGGCGGTTCTTCACCGATCACATGGTGTCGATCGACTACGCCGACGGCCAGTGGGGCAACGCACGCGTCGAACCGTACGGCCCGCTCTCGATGGACCCGGCGACCATGGTTTTCCACTACGGTCAGGCGATCTTCGAAGGACTCAAGGCCTACCGCCAGCCGAACGGCGAGATCGCGACCTTCCGCATCGATGCCAACGCCGCCCGGTTCCGCCGCTCGGCCGCCCGCATGGCGATGGCGGAACTGCCGGAGGAACTGTTCATCGAATCCGTGCGCCAGCTGCTCGACGTCGACGCCGACTGGGTGCCCGCGGCCGGTGGCGAGGATTCGCTGTACC
This sequence comes from Nocardia sp. A7, assembly GCF_046549215.1. Taxonomy (NCBI): domain Bacteria; kingdom Bacillati; phylum Actinomycetota; class Actinomycetes; order Mycobacteriales; family Nocardiaceae; genus Nocardia; species Nocardia sp. A7. The sequence goes on from NZ_JAJPWE010000006.1 coordinate 84,793, forward strand.
TGCGCCCGTTCATGTTCTCCACCGAGGCGGGCCTCGGTGTGAAGCCCGCTTCGGCGTACAAGTACCTGCTGCTCGGCTCGCCCGCCGGTGCCTACTTCCCGCGTGGTGTGAAGCCGGTGCGGGTGTGGCTGTCGACCGAATACGTGCGGGCGGCTCCCGGTGGTACCGGTGAGGCGAAGGTGGCGGGCAACTACGCGTCGTCGCTGCTCGCGCAGGCGCAGGCCACCGACGAGGGCTGTGACCAGGTGGTCTGGCTCGACGCCTGCGAGCGACGCTACGTCGAGGAGATGGGCACCAACAACCTGTTCTTCGTGTTCGGCACCGGCTCCGAGGCGCGACTGGTGACCCCGGAACTGTCGGGTTCGCTACTGCCCGGCATCACCCGCGATTCGCTGCTCACGCTGGCTGCCGACTCCGGCTACCCGGTGCAGGAGCGCAAGATCTCGGTGGCGGAATGGCGCAAGGGTGCCGAAACCGGCGAGATCAGTGAGGTGTTCGCGTGTGGGACGGCCGCGGTGATCACGCCGGTCGGCTGGGTGAAGTCCGCCGAGGGTGAATTCGCCATCGGCGGTGGGGAACCCGGTGAGGTGACGATGGCGCTGCGCGACACATTGACCGGCATCCAGCGCGGTACCTTCGCCGACACCCACGAATGGATGCGCACTCTGTAAGCGCCACAACAGCATTCGAGAGCGGGTCCCGTCGCGGGTCCCGCTCTTGTGCTGTCAGCCCGGCATCAGCGCCTGCCATTCGCCGAGCGACTTCGGGCGCAGGACGTAGTTGGTGTCGCGCAGGGAAGCCAGTGCGCCGCTCGGTGCTTCGGAGTACCAGTGGCCGGGGTAGACGACCGGGTTGCCGTCGAGGGCGGCGAGTTTGCGCAGGCTGCGGAACATCTCGTCGGAGTCGCCGCCGGGGAAGTCGGTGCGGCCGCAGCCGTCGACGAACAGGGTGTCGCCGGAGATGAGGCGACCGTCGAACAGGAAGCACTGACTGCCCGGGGTGTGGCCGGGCGTGTGGAGTAACTCGATCTCGAAGGCGCCGACCTTCACCTTGTCGCCGTGGTCGTGGCCGGTCAGCTCGCTGGGGGCGATGCCGGTGGTCTGGGCCACCCAGTCCAGTTCGTGCTTGTTGACGTGCACGGCGACGCTGGTCTTCTCGAGCAGTTCGGCCACGCCACCGAGGGTGAAACCGAGCATGGTGCCGCCGACATGGTCGGGATGATGGTGGGTCGCGAGCACCCCGGATACGCGCATGCCGTCGGCCGCCGCGACGTCGACCAGGTCGCCCGCCTGGTAGGCGGGGTCGACCAGGAGGGTCTCGCCGGTCTCCCGATCGCCGATCAGATACGCGAAATTGCGCATCTGCGTCGCGATCGGATCGCCGACGGCGTAATCCCGACCGGACAGCAGCTGGCGGAAGTAGAGGCGCTCGGATGACATGCGCTCACCTTATTGCCACCGGTGTGCTGGAGCGGCACCCGAGTACCGATGACCGGACGATCTGTGCGAGCACACAACCCTCGACATGTCGGTCTTGTGACCAGTCCGAGTTTGCTGTGACTGCCCGTTCGGCTATAACGCCAGCGAGAACCCTACTGCGGCAACCGAAACCGTGATTTCGACCACTGCGCCGAGAATATCGCCGGAAAGCCCTTCGAAACGGCGGACACAGTGGCGGGTGATCGCGACGGTCGACGCGAGGGCGGATAGCACGACAACCGGGCCGAGCCAGAGGTTGTCTGGAACGGCCACGGCGGCGGTGATGACGGCGAGCGCGGGCCAGATCAGTGCGATGGCGCGCGGCTGAGTGCCCGCGACCAACGCGCCGAAACCGGCGTCGGGGGCGGCGGGGATGCCGGTCCGGCACGCCAGGACGACGGCGACTCGGCCCGCGGCGACCGCGAGGAGGATCGCGACCCAGCGCTGCTGTTCGGCCAGTGTCGCGAAGGCGACCGATTGGCTGGCGATGGCGAAAAGGAGGGCGGCGACGCCGAACGGGCCTGCCCCACCGGACTTCATGATCTCGCGGGCGCGCTGCGGCGGACCGTAACTACCGAGCCCGTCGACGGTGTCGGCCAGGCCGTCGAGGTGCATACCTCGGGTGAGGAGAGCGAGCAGACCGACGGTGAGTAGACCGGCAAGGAGGGTGGTCAGTCCTGCGCTGACCAGCAGCCAGGAAACTCCTGCGGCTACCGCCCCGAGAGCGAGGCCGATCAAGGGAGCGAGAGTGATCGCGTGGCCCGCGATACCCCGATCCACCTTCGTGGGCCCTGACACGGGGATGACCGTCAGCCAGGAGACCGCGAGCCGCAGCGCGTTCATGCCGATGTCCGGCATGTGACGACGTGGGCCGACGCTGCGAAAGGACCGCGATCCCGGGCAGCGGGGTGAGCTTCGGTGCTGCGCTGTCGGCTCGACTCGGCCGCGTCCGATTCGCTCACTTGACCAGGTCGACGGTGTCCGAGTCTTCGGCAGCGGTGCTCACGCCCGCGTCGGCGAAGGTCGACATCTCGGCGAGAGTAGCGACAGCGGCGCGCAGGATCGGGAGGGCGGTCAGGGCGCCGGAGCCTTCGCCGAGGCGCATGTCGAGGTCGATCAGCGGGGTCAGGCGCAGGTGCTTCAAGGCCAGGTCGTGGGCCGGTTCGGTGGAGCGGTGGGCAGGCAGCCACCAGGCTTTCGCACCCGCGGTGATGTCTTCGGCGACCAAGGCGGCGGCGGTGACGACGACGCCGTCGAGCAGGACCGGGGTCCGGCGAATGGCGGCCTGGGCGAGGAAACCGGTCATGGCGGCGAAGTCGGCGCCCGTGGCGACACGGAGCAGCTCGACGGGGTCGGTGGCGACGGGGCGGGCGCGGCGCATGCCGTCGCGGATGGCGGCGACCTTGCGGATCCAGCCTTGATCGTCGACGCCGGTGCCGCGGCCGACGGCGTTGACGGGTTCGGTGCCGGTGAGGATGGCGATCAAGATGGTGGCGGGAGTGGTGTTGCCGATGCCCATGTCACCGGCGATGAGCAGGTCGGCGCCGGAATCGATCTCTTCGTCGGCGATCGCGCGGCCCGCGGCCAGCGCGGCGGTGACCTCGGCTTCGGTGAGGGCGTCCTCGCGGTCGATGGAACCGCTCGCGCGGCGCACCTTGTGCTGGGACACCGAGGGGTCGGTGTCGCCGTCGACGGCGATATCCACGACCCGCACCGTCGCGCCTGCCACGGCGGCCAGTGCGTTCACGGCTGCGCCACCGGCGAGGAAGTTGGCCACCATCTGCGCGGTGACCTCGCTCGGATACGCCGAAACACCGTGCTTCGCCACCCCGTGATCGCCCGCGAACACCACCACGCGGGCGCGTTCGAACTGCTTGGGCGGGCACACGCCCTGGCAGGCAGCGACCCAGTTGCCGAGTTCCTCGAGCCGTCCCAACGATCCGGCCGGTTTCGTGAGCTGCGCCTGACGCCGCTCGGCCGCCACACGTACCTGCGTGTCCGGGGCCACGACCGGGTCGAATCCGTGAGTCACTGGCGAGCCTTTCGAAAGTCGGGTGTTCGGCACTCATCTTGCCCGGATCACCGCGCGCGGCGCCGACCGACCCGCCTCATTTCAACCGAACCGGCAGCCCGGCCACAACGAGATACGCCTCGTCGCACACCCGCGCGAGATGCTGGTTCAGCGTGCCGATCTCGTCACGGAACAGCCGCCCCGAACGGGTCGCCGGGACAACCCCCATCCCCACCTCGGGCGATACGATCACCAGTCGCTCGCGATAGGCCTCGACGGCGGCGACGAGCGCATCGCAATCGGGGGCGACGGTCCCGCGCGGTGCTTCCCAGGCAGCACGGGCGTCGAGGCGCGCGGTGAGCCAGGTGCCGATGTCGTCGAGCAGCGTCGCGGGGGCCACGGTGGCGAGAACCGTTGCGGGCTCGGTGTTCTCGACGGTCGTCCAGTGCGCGGGGCGCCGGTCGCGGTGGACGGCGATCCGGTCGGCGAAGTCGTGATCGGCGGGGTCGAGGACGGCGGTGGCCAGGTAGCGGACCGCGGGCGCCTCGGTCAGGAGCTCTTCGGCGAAGGCGGACTTACCGGAACGGGCGCCACCGAGCACGAGGGTGCGGGGTGGCCTGGCGGTGGCTGGCATTCCAGCACGGTAGCCGCTCGGTCGCCCGGCGACTCGGGGCTGGGTCACCCGTGCCGTCAGTGCGCGTGCAGCGCGTCCAAGATCATCGGGCGGGCGTTGGTGAGAGATTGTTGCCAGTACGGCCAGGTGTGGGTGCCATAGGTGAAGTCGACCCGAGCGGGGATGCCGAGGGCGGTGACGCGGTCGCGGAAGACGCCGGCCGTGATCACGGCGAGAGCCTCGATCGCGGCACCGTTGATCGTGTTGCCGACACCACTGGGCAGATCCTGGGGCCCGGGGACGCCATTGCCGGTCGTGACGTACAGCGGTAGATCGCGCAGGCGTTCGGCCTGGACGGTGACGTCGTTGCGGCTCCACGCGGGATCGTTCGCGGGGCCCCACATGTCATCGATATTGAAGCGGCCCTCGTCGAGCATCGCCGCGCGCATGGTGTGGTTCCACATCGGGGAGGTCGGGTTGAGGAAGCCGGAGAACGAGCCGGCGAATCGGAACTGGTCGCGATGATGGGCGGCCAGTGTCAATGCGGCGTTGCCGCCCATCGAGACGCCGACAATGCCGTTGTTCGTGCGCGAGACACCGTATTCCGCGAGGAAATCCGGCAGTTCACGGGTGAGGAACGTTTCCCACTTGTAGGTCGTGTTCTGGCCGTTGGTACTGCTGGGCCGATACCAGTCGGTGTAGAAGCTGGAGCGTCCGCCGACCGGGAACACCAAAGTGACGTTGTCACCGGCGAACTGGCGCAGTGCGTCGGTATCGGTGGTCCACTGGCTGTGGTCGGACGGGGCGCGCAGACCGTCGAGCAGGTACAGCGCGGAGCTGCCGCCGCGTGCGGCCCACTGCACCTGGACCTTGATCGGGCCCATGCTCGACGGCACCAACAGTTCCTCGAAACCGCCTGCGGGCGTGCGTGACACCGGTGCCGCCTCGACCGGACCCGCTCCGATCGACAGGACGGCAGCCGTAGCGACCACCGTGAGAATCTTTGTCAGCCAACCGGAACGTCCCCGCGCATAGAACACGCAATCAGCTGACCAGTAGCGGCGGGGCCAGTCAAGCTGATGCGGACACCCTACAGTCGCGAGGGGTGGGGAACTGTGTTGTTCACCAATGGGTTCCGCTCGTGCGTTTCAGGCGCGTTACTCAGGCTGCGCCGAACCGACGACGGTATTCGGTGGGGGCGATGCCGACGTGGCGCTGGAAGTGATGGCGTAGCAGGGCGCCGGAGCCGAAGCCGGACTCGTCGGCGATCCGCTCCAAGGCGATATCGGTGGTTTCGAGCAGGTGCTTGGCGAACAGGACGCGCTGAGTGGTGAGCCACTTGACCGGGGTGGTGCCGGTTTCGGCGGCGAAGCGGCGGGCGAAGGTTCGGGTGGACATGCTGGAGCGGGCCGCGAGTTCGTCGACGGTGTGCGGGTGGGCGAGGTTCTCGGCGAGCCAGGCCAGGGTGGTCGACAGGCCGGCGGAGCTGCACTCGGGGACGGGCTGTTCGATGAACTGGCGCTGGCCGCCGTCGCGTTGCGGCGGGACGACCATGCGGCGCGCGATGCCGTTGGCGGCGGCGGTGCCGATCTCGCGGCGGACCAGGTGCAGGCAGGCGTCGATGCCCGCGGCGGTGCCCGCGCTGGTGATCAGGTTGCCTTCGTCGACGAACAGGACGTCGGGGTCGACGGTGGCCTCGGGGAACATCGCCGCGAGTTTGTCGACGTAGCGCCAGTGGGTGGTGCACTTGCGGTTGTCGAGCAGGCCTGCCGCGCCGGCCAGGAACGCGCCCGAACAGACGGTGAGCACAGTCGCGCCCGCATCGGCGGCGTCGCGCACCACCGCGAGCACTCGATCGTCGTACTGGCCGATCGGGGAGGCCGGGATGGCGACCAGGTCGGCATCGGCGAGCTGGTCGAGGCCGAAGTCGGGGGCCACGGAGATGCCGGGGGTGGTGGACCGCAGCGGCTTGCCCGGCTCGGCGCCGCAGACCCGGAAGTCGAAACCGGGGAGGCCATCGGCGGTGCGATCGAGGCCGAAAACCTCACAGACGACGCCGAATTCGAACATGGCGAGCCGGTCGTTGAGCACCACCGCAACCTTCGAGAGCATGACTCATCGTAGCTGGCTGAATCTTTACGCACAATGACAGAACAGCCACTTTCGGCTGAAAATCATCGAGCGCAAAATTACTGCCATGCTTACTTTTCTGATCGTCCTCGCCGTCATCATCGGACTCGCCGTACTGATCGGTCGCGGCACCGCAGGCTCCACCGGAATCGTCGACCGCGACGCCCAGCGCATGGACACCGAACTCAAGGCCATCGCGGGCTACTCGAACTACATCCGTCCCAGCCATCACTGACAACACGAATGCCGCCCCATCCGGTTGGATGAGACGGCATTCGGGAGTTGGGGAGAACTCAGACCGCGTCGCCGGGGCCTACCCGGGGCTTCGGGGCGCGCATCTTGCGGATCTGGGAGGCGCGGACGAAGGCGTACCAGCCCAGCTTGAAGCCGGTGTCGGTGGTGTCGGGGAAGCGCTCGATCACGCGGTTGCTCACGATTCTGCCGAGGACGAAGCCCTCGATGATCATGAAGACCATCATCACCAGCATCGCCAGGGTGACAATGGTCTGCAGGCCGGGGGCCACGAACATCGACAGGATCAGCACCAGCGCCATCGGCATGAACAGGCCGACCAGGTTGCGGCGGGCGTCCACCAGGTCGCGCACGTACGCGCGGACGGGGCCCTGATCGCGGGGCAGCAGGTACTTGTCCTCGCCGGCGAGCATGCGGGCGCGGCGGTCCTGCACGGCGGCGCGGCGGTCGGCGGCGGCGGCCTTGCGGTCCTGTTTGTTGCCCTTGACGGCCTTGCGACGGGCGCGGGCTTCCTTGGCGGTCAGCGGGGCCGGCGCGATCGGACCGCGCCGTTTGCCTTCCGCCTCACGCCTTTTCGGCGTCGGCCTGCCTTTGCCGGGGGTGGTCGAAGCGGTGGCGGCGGCCTGATCGGAGGCGGACACCGACGGGTCGACGGACTCGTCGATGGTGCTGGACTCGTCGCGACGGAACAATTTCACGTTCACCAGGCTATTCGATGATGCCGACCATCGGGAAACGCGGTCTGCTCAACGGTGGGCCCGATCTCATACCAGGCGGTCTGCGACGCAGATCACGTCGATATAGGGCGTAGTGTGGGCGCAAGCACCCAGGTGGCGTCCACTGGCTGCCCCGAGGGTGGCAAAATAGGAATAGCAGTTGCTGCGACAGCGTTGAAATCAGTCGTGCGCTGTGCACCTGAGGTCCGTTGACGGGCTGAGTCGAACTAGGAGTGTCCATGACTGTGCAGAACGAGACCGCCACCGAGACCCACGGTGCGACGCTGACCGACGCTGCCGCCATCAAGGCGAAGGCGCTGCTCGACCAGGAGGGCCGCGACGACCTGGCCCTGCGGATCGCCGTGCAGCCCGGTGGCTGTGCCGGTCTGCGCTACCAGCTGTTCTTCGACGATCGCATCCTCGACGGTGACATCGTCGTCGAGTTCTCCGGCGTGAAGTTGGCCGTCGACCGCATGAGCGCCCCGTACATCGACGGCGCCTCGATCGACTTCGTCGACACCATCGAGAAGCAGGGCTTCACGATCGACAACCCGCAGGCCACCGGTTCTTGCGCCTGCGGCGACAGTTTTAATTAGCGGCTGGCGCCGCGGTTTTCGGCCTCGTAACCCCGAATCCGAGGGGCGATACTGCGCCTTCGGCGTTACGTCTCGCCCCTCGGATCCGGGGCGGCCGAAAACGTGGTTGTCGCGTGGGGAGTTCGTAGGTGGTTGCGGGGGAGTAGCGATTCACTCGCGAGGGTGGTTGCTGTCGACACGGTTGCGTCGAGGTGAACCATGGGGGTGCGGCGCTTGCTAACGTTGAAGTCCGGGATTCGTGTGGTCCCGGACTTTTTCTGTTTCCTCATCTAGCGTCGAAGGGGCCCTGCCTCGTGTCTGTTGCCGTGTCCGCATCCATCGCCACCGACCACCTCATGCGCTTTCCCGGCCGGTTCGCCGATGCGCTGCTCGCCGATCAACTCGATCATGTGTCCCTGAGCTTCCTCGTCGACGATCTGCAGATCCGCCGTGGCGGAGTGGCGGGCAACATCGCCTACGCGATGGGTCTGCTGAAGCAGCGCCCGGTGCTGGTCGGTGCCGTCGGCGCCGATTTCGCCGAGTACCGGCAGTGGCTGGAGGCCAGCGGCGTCGACTGCTCGGCGGTGCATGTCTCCGCGACGTCGCATACCGCGCGGTTCGTGTGCACGACCGATGAGACGATGGCGCAGATCGCGTCGTTCTACCCGGGTGCGATGAGCGAGGCGCGCGATATCGACATCGCCGCGATCGCCGCCGCGCACGATGTCGACCTGGTGCTGGTCGGGGCGAACGATCCCGACGCGATGGTCGCCCACACCCGCCAGGCCAAGGCGCAGGGCATCGCCTACGCCGCCGACCCGTCCCAGCAGTTGGCCCGCCTCGACGGCGAGCAGGCGGCCGAGCTGATCGACGGTGCGGCCTACCTGTTCACCAACAAGTACGAGTGGGCCCTGCTGCAGCAGAAGACCGGCCTGAGCGAAGCGGAGATCACCGCCAAGGTCGGCATCCGGGTCACCACGCTGGGCTCCGAAGGTGTGCTCGTGGTGGATGCCGACGGCACCGAGGTCCGGGTCGCGGTCGTCCCCGAGGTCGCCAAAGTCGACCCCACCGGCGTCGGCGACGGTTTCCGCGCAGGCTTCCTCACCGCCCACCGCGCGGGCCTGAGTCTGGAGCGCGCCGCCCAGCTCGGCTCCCTGATCGCCGTCCTCATCCTGGAGACCACCGGCACCCAGGAGTGGACTCTCAACACCGAAGACGCACTCGAGCGCCTCACCAAGGCCTACGGCACCGACGCCGCCGACGAACTGGCTCGGCTGTTCTGACGCACGGAAAGCGAACGCCCCCTGGCTCTTTCGAACCAGGGGGCGTTTTCCGTGGGTTTACAGCGAGACGGGGTAGACCGGTTCCTGGATCTCCGGCTTGATGCGGTCTTCGACGAAGATGCCGTGCCAGACCATGAAGACCAGGACGGTCCAGAGGCGGCGGCTGTGGTCGGACAGGCCCGCTTTGTGGTCGCGGAGCATCTGGAGGATGGCCGGCTTGTTCAGCAGGTGGTCGGTCTGGGACTCGGCGATCTGGGTTTCGGCCCAGTCGTAGAGTTCGGTGCCGCGCAGCCAGTGGCGCAGCGGGACCGGGAAGCCGAGCTTGGCGCGGTGGAGGACGTGGTCGGGGACGATGCCGTCCAGTGCCTTGCGCAGCGCGTACTTCGAGGTTTCCTTGGTGATCTTCTGGTCGAAGGGGATGCCCTCGGCGACGCGCATGACCTCGTTGTCCAGGAACGGCACGCGCAGTTCCAGCGAGTTGGCCATGGTCATCTTGTCGGCCTTGACCAGGATGTCGCCGCGCAGCCAGGTGAACAGGTCCAGGTGCTGCATGCGCGCGACCGGGTCCCAGCCCGCGGACTGGGCGTAGATGGGGGCGGTGACGTCCTGGTGGGTCCACTCGGGGCGGAAGTCACGCAGGACCGAACGCAGCTGGGCGTCGTTGAAGCTGCGGGCGTTGCCGTAGTAGCGGTCCTCGAGGGTGCGCGAGCCGCGCTGCAGCAGGGACTTGCCGCGCCTGCCGTCGGGGATCTTGTCGCCGAGCTTGCCGAGCAGCTTGCGCGCACCGGCGGGTAGGTATTCGAAAGGCTTGAGCGACAACGGTTCCCGGTAGATCGTGTAGCCGCCGAAGAGTTCGTCGGCGCCCTCACCGGAGAGCACCACCTTGACGTGCTTGCGCGCTTCCTTGGCCACGAAGTACAGCGGGACCAGGGCCGGGTCGGCGACGGGTTCGTCGAGGTACCAGACGATCTCGGGGATCGCGGCGGCGAACTCGGCGGGGGAGACCACCTTCACGATGTGACGGGCGCCGATCAGCTCGGCGCTCTCGGCGGCCACGTCGACCTCGGAGTACCCCTCGCGCTCGAACCCGGTGGTGAAGGTGATCAGCTTCGGGTTGTGGCGCATGGCCAGCGCCGCGATGGCGGTGGAGTCGATGCCGCCGGACAGGAACGAACCGACGGTGACATCGGCGCGCATGTGCTTGGCGACCGAGTCCTCCAGCGCGGCGGCGATCTCGGCATAGCGAGCCTGCTCCGAACCCGCGACGAACGGGCGAACCCGGAAGTCGGGACGGAAGTAGCGGGTCGCGACCGGCTCCTGGCCGACCTGCACCGTGGCGTAGTTGCCGGACTCGAGGCGGCGGATGTTGCGGTGCAGCGTCTCGGGCTCGGGCACGTACTGCAGCACCGTGTAGTGCTCGAGCGCGCGCGGGTCGAGCTCGTCGGACAGTTCAAGGGGGCCCAGCAGCTCCAGCAGGCTCTTCTTCTCGCTGGCGAAGGCGGTGCCACCGGGGCCGGTCGAGATGAACAGCGGCTTGATGCCGAACGGATCGCGCGCCAGGAACAGTGCCGAGGTCTCGGTGTCCCAGATCGCGAAGGCGAACATGCCGCGCAACTTGCGCACGGCCTCGGGGCCCCAGAAGTGGAAGGCCGCCACGATGGCCTCGCCGTCACCGTCGGTGGCGAAGATCTTGCCGTCGGGGAATTCGGCGCCGTGCTCGGCGGCCAACTGCTCGCGCAGCTCGAGGTAGTTGTAGATCTCGCCGTTGAACGTCATCGCGTAGCGCTGCGGGTTGTTCGCCGGACCCCAGCGCAGTGGCTGGTGCGAGTGCTCGATATCGATGATGGAGAGGCGATTGAAGCCGAAGATCATGTGATCGTCGTGCCAGGTGCCCTTCTCGTCGGGCCCACGATGCCGCTGGCAGTGCAGCGCGTCGTACACCTGATCGACCACCGCGGTCGGTGCGGTATCAGCTGTCAGGAATCCGAGCAGTCCGCACACGGTGTCGCCCAACCTTCTCTCGTTCGATGATGGGTGGCCACAAGACGGGCCGAAACGCTGTGTCCGAGTATGCCGCACGCCTGCCCGACACGCCGCGCTCGCCCGCTCGTGCGAGGTGCGTAGCCACCAGGTGGGGGCCAAACCGCAGGTCGCGACGATCGGCGCGGTCACGGCGGAGTGTCGAAAGTGACCCCGCGACAAGACAGTGCCCGCTTTGGTCTACGCTGCGTAGTACTCAGGTCCTTCTCAGGTGTGCAGGCGTCACAGCGGCAATACTTCGACCAGGCCTGAAACTGCTTTGAAGAGGTGTCGGAACGGGCGAATCGCGGCCCGGACGACGCAATGTGTCGGAATGTGTGGCGACCAGGAAGGCGTGAGCGTGGCGCACAAGGCGAGCGAAGAGATCGGGGCACGACCCGAGAAGGGCCGGCAGGGCCGGGTTCTTCGGCGGGCCGGGCTGGCGGTGTCCCTGGGGATCACCGCGATGCTCGTCTCGGGCTGCTCGATCGACAATGTTTGGCTCCGGTTCGGCTGGCCCTCGGGTATCACCCCGCAGGCCACCCGGATGCGTGAGCTGTGGACCTGGTCGGTGCTGGCCGCGCTCGCCATGGGCGTGCTGGTCTGGGGCCTGACCTTCTGGACGGTCATCTTCCACCGCAAGCGCAAGAACTCCCCGGAGTTCCCGCGCCAGACCGGCTACAACGTGTCGCTGGAACTGACCTACACGGCGATCCCGTTCGTGATCATCGCGGTGCTGTTCTACTTCACCGTGGTCGTGCAGAACTACGTGCACGAGAAGGTCGACAACCCGGATGTCACCGTCGACGTGACCGCCTTCCAGTGGAACTGGAAGTTCGGCTACCGCAACGTGAACAACGTCGGCGGTCTCACGTGGAACGGCATCGACACCGAGAGGGAGCTGCTGAACGAAGAGCAGCTCGCCGAATACCGTGAGCTCAAGAACGACAAGGGCCACCCGCAGCCGGGTCCGTTGCACGGTAAGCCGGCCAACGACATCCTCTCGTACCTGCACTACGACAAGGTCGAGACCTTCGGTTCCAGCTCCGAGATCCCGGTCCTGGTGCTGCCGACCGGTAAGCGCATCGAGTTCCAGCTCGCCGCCGCCGACGTGATCCACGCCTTCTGGGTGCCGGAGTTCATGTTCAAGCGCGACGTGATGCCGAACCCGAAGGAAAACCAGTCCGACAACGTCTTCCAGATCTCGGAGATCGAGAAGGAAGGTGCCTTCGTCGGCCGGTGCGCCGAGATGTGCGGTACCTACCACTCGATGATGAACTTCGAGGTCCGTGCGGTCTCGCCGGAGAAGTTCGCCCAGTACATCAAGGCGCGTGAGTCCGGGATGACCAACGGTGAGGCGCTCGCGTCGATCGGCGAGTCGCCGGTGGCCACCACCACGTACCCCTTCAACACCAAGCGCGACGCCAAGAGCGCTTCGGTGAACGAGAGCAAGTGAGGATTCTGACATGAGGATCGAAGCGCGGATCTTCGAACTGCTCACGGCGTTCTTCATCCTGGTGGGCATCGTCTACGGCTTCTTCACCGCCCAGTCGCGCACCGGCATCGAGTGGGCGGGCACCACCGCGATCGTGCTGACCGCGGGCCTGTCGCTGATCATCGGCACCTACTTCCGGTTCGTCGCGCGGCGTATCGACCTGCGTCCTGAGGACTACGAAGAGGCCGAGATCGTCGACGGCGCCGGTGACCTGGGCTTCTTCTCGCCCGGTAGCTTCTGGCCCATCCTGCTGGCCGGCGCTGGTTCGGTCACCGCTCTGGGCCTGGCGTTCTTCCAGTTCTGGCTGATCGGTCTCGGCGTGGTGCTCGTGCTCGCCGCCGCCGCCGGCCTGGTGTTCGAGTACTACCTCGGCGCCGAAAAGCACTGAGCTACAAGCAATAAGGAAGGCCCCCACCGGGTTCGGTGGGGGCCTTCCTTTTTGGTGTCTTATCTGTTTCGGTGACTCAGACGCTGTAGCGCAGGGCCTGTTCCGAGCGGCAGATGTCGTCGATGCCGGAGACGATCTCGCGCAGCTGCTCCGAGGGCAGGGCTGAGGGGCGCAGGCGGCAGGTGAAGGTGATCAGGCCGTAGTCGGCGGGGGTGAGGCCGCGGGCGGCGGCTTCGGCGCGCAGGTATTCCGAGCGCACGCCGTAGGTCATCGCGGAGATGACGGTGAAGCAGCCAGAGCGTTCACGGTGGGCCGAGAACAGGTCGTGCAGGCCGTAGAAGACCGAACCGTAGTTGGCCAGCGGGGCGAACACGCCGACGCGGTAGGCGGGGCCGCGTTCGGAGGAGTTGATCACGGTGTCGGCCAGGTACTCGGCGTCGCGCATGGTGAGCACCTTCGGCGCGAACATCAGCGCGCCCGCTGCCGCGTTGCGGACCGGCATGCCCGCGCGGCCGCCAGCGGCGGAAGCGATGGCGCCCAACGACTTCCGGGTCCGCGTGCCGACCTCGCGGCGGGCCCGCAGGCCGCGAGTGGGGGCGGTGGGGTACAGGCTCGACCACTGACCGAAGCGGACGGCGCCGAGGGTCACCTGGCCGGTGCCGACCGGGCGCGCCATCTTCAGCGGGGCGGTGTCGACCCAGCGGCCGACCTGCAGTGCCGCGCTGCCGGGGTTGGTGATCTCGTTGGTCGCGTGCTCGACGAAGGAGTCGAAGTCGAGGAACCGGTCGGCGTCGGTGGTGAGCATGGTGTGGTCTTTGTCGACCTCGACCACATCCAGGGTCAGCGCGGTGATGATGCCCGCGCGACCGCCCGCGCCGAGGATGCGGTGGAAGCGCTCGGTGTGGTGACCGCGCCCGCAGGTGCCGATCCGGCCGTCGGTGTCGACGTATTCGAGGTCGACGATCTGGTCGATGAACATGCCGTAGCGGTGCGAGGCGGTGCTCACCCCGCCGACGGAGGCGAAGCCGCCCGCGGTGATGTCGCGATGATCGCCGACCACCGGCAGGCCGAGACCGTGCGCGCCGAGGCGACGGTCGATCTCGGACAGCTTCGCGCCCGCCTGCACGCGCACGGTGCGCCGACCCAGGTTGATGTCGAGCACCGAGTTCATCTTGCGCAGCGAGAGCGCGCCGCGCTGATCGGTCAGGCCATAGGACTCTTCGGTCTGTTCACCGCCGCGCACCGTCAAGCGTTCCGACCGGCCGCGCGAATCACGCACGGTGCGAACGACATCCGCCGTGTCGGTGGGGAGATATTCTTCGGAGATGATGGTCTGCGGCGTGCCCATGACCGCATAGCTAACCACAGGTGGGCGGTTCTTGCGCAGGGTACTTCGCACCTATTTCCGGGTCGGCGCGAGTTTCTTGGCGAACAGGACTTTTCCGGTCGCGTCGCACAAGTTGACGGTCATTTCTCCGGTGCGGCCGTCGATCTTCACCTCGCCGAAGTGTTGGTACTCCGGGTCCATGGGGGAGGTGTTGGGGGTGGGCGGCGCGTGGACGTACACCGCTTCGGGTCCGAAGGTGGGGTCGAGGGGGTTGGGGCCGAACGCGCCCGCGTTGAGCGGGCCCGAGACGAACTCCCAGAACTCGTCGAAGTCGGTGAAGGCGGCGCGGGCGGGGGAGTAGTGGTGCGCGGCGGTGTAATGGACGTCGGCGGTGAGCCAGACGACGTCGGCGACCTTGTTCGCCTTGATCGCCGAGAGCACCTGGGCGATCTCGGTTTCGCGCCCCGACGGTGCGCCGGGGGCGGCGTTGGCCGGTCCTTCGAAGGCGGTCTTGCCGTCGGGCACGACGACGCCGAGCGGCAGGTCGGCGGCGACGATCTTCCAGGTTGCCTTGGAGTCCTTCAAACCCTCGGTGAGCCACTTGATCTGCGCGGCGCCGAGGATCTGGCCCTGGGGTGCGGTGTTGGCCGTGTTGGCGTCCTTGTAGGCGCGCATGTCCAGGACGAACACATCGAGCAGTGGGCCGTAGGAGATCTTGCGGTAGAGGCGGCCGTCGACAGCTTCCTTTGGCTCCAGGGGCATCCACTCGTGGAAGGCCTGCCAGGCGCGCGTCGCGAGGGTGTCCATGCTGCGCTCGGTGTAGCCCTTCTCGGCGGCGACCGTGCCGCCGGGGGACCAGTTGTTGGTGGTCTCGTGGTCGTCCCACTGGACGATCTGGGCGACGGCGGCGTTGAACCGACGGTAGTTGTCGTCGGTGAGGTTGTAGGCGTAGTTGCCGCGGAACTGGTCGAGGGTCTCGGCCGGTGAGTTCTTGGCTTCGGCGGTGATGTTCTTCCAGATCCGGCCGTCGGGCAGCGTCACCGACTCGGTGAGGGCGTTGTCGGCGTAGATGCAGTCGCCGGAGTGCAGGAACAGGTGCGGGTCGCGGGCGGCCATGGTGGCGAACACCTTCATGCCGCCGAGGTCGGGGTTGATGCCGAAACCCTGGCCCGCGACGTCACCCGACCACAGCAGCGAGATATCCGAGGGCGC
Organism: Nocardia sp. A7; assembly: GCF_046549215.1. Taxonomy (NCBI): domain Bacteria; kingdom Bacillati; phylum Actinomycetota; class Actinomycetes; order Mycobacteriales; family Nocardiaceae; genus Nocardia; species Nocardia sp. A7. The sequence goes on from NZ_JAJPWE010000006.1 coordinate 100,292, forward strand.
GGTCGGCGCCGTGCGGAAGACACCGGTGATGGTCTCCGAGCTCGCACCGTCTTCGCCGTCGAGACGCACGCGGTAGTGCACGAGTTGCCCGGCGGGCAGACCGTTCACCCGCACCCGCCCGGTCCCATCGGTAGCCGGGGTCAACAGCGGCCCGGTGAATCGCTTGACGTCACTGAACTTCTCGGTCGCCGAGGTCTCCACCACCAGCGTCGCGGGCGTGTCCGACCGAGCCCAGATCAGCGCACCGTCACTACGCGGATCACCCACGGCGATCCCGTGCGTGAGCGTGGGCCGCGCCCGCACCAAGCCGGGCCCGTCATCACCGCAGGCCACCAGGGCAGGAGCGGTCACAACGCCGAGAGCGGTTGCGCGCAGCAGCGTGCGCCGAGACATCGCGAAATCCGAGACAGCCATGAGCCTTACGGTGCGTCACCGGTCGTAACACGCGGTCGTTAGCAAGGCAACAGAGCATGAACTGTGCCGTACGAACTCACAGGCCCGCGGCGGCGGCGGTCTCGGGGTACCAGCGGGTGCACTCGGTGCGGAGGGGAACGGTGGTGTGGAGTTGGCAGAGGACTGCGATGCCGCCGAGGAAGGAGCGCAGGATAGGGGTGTGGGCGGGGGGCATGGTGAGCTGGCGCAGGATGTTGGTGAGGCGGAGGTCGGTGGCCAGGCGGACCTGCTCGCGCAGCCAGTCGGCCGAGAGCGGGTAGGTGGGGGCGAGCAGGGCTTCGCGCACCGGTTGGAGGCGGGCGGCGACGGTGGCGATGTCGAGATCGCGGTCGGGGGCGACGAAGCCGTGGTGGCGCATGGCGGCCTCGAGATCGGTGGGGGAATCGGCGATGACGGCGGCGCCTACGTCGCTCGCGACGTCGAGGAACGTGGCGGGCCAGGGGGTGCAGGCACCGAAGTCGACGACACCGAGGCGGCCGTCGGGCATGCGCAGGAAGTTCCCGGGGTGGGGGTCACCGTAGACGAGGGCGGCGCGGGCAGGGGCGGAGAACAGGAAGCGCATGATCAGCACGCCGAGGCGATCGAGTTCGGCCGCGTTGCCGCGAATGATCAAGCGGGACAGCGGAACACCGTCGAGCCACTCGGTGACCAGGACGTCGCCGCGCTGGGCGATCACGCGGCTCACCACGACCTCGGGATCATCGGCGAAAGCCGTGGCGAAGGCGCGCTGGTTGACGGCCTCACGGGCGTAGTCGAGTTCGTCGCGGATCTCGTTGCACAGTGCCTCGACCACCGGACGGGTGTCGGCGCCGGGCAACAGCGCGGTGAAGAAGGGAGTCGCGCGGCGCAGGGCCTGCAGGTCGGCCAGCACCGCGCGGCGGGAACCGGGGTACATGAGCTTGACCGCGACCTCGGTGCCGTCGTGCCAGCGGGCGCGATGGACCTGGCCGACCGAGGCGGCGGCGCAGGCGCGGTCGTCGAACTCGAGGAACAGCGAGCGCCACTGCGGGCCGAGGTGGGTGGCGAGCTCGGCGTGGACCGCGCCGGGCAGCATGGCCGGTGCGGAATCGTGCAGCCGCGCGAGGGCTTGGCGGTACGGTTCGGCCAGATCGGGGGCGAGGCCGAGTTCGAGCAGGCCGAGCAGTTGGCCCAGTTTCGCGACGCAACCCTTGAGTTCGCCGAGTACCTGGAAGAGGTGTTCGGCGGTGCGGACGCGGATGTCGCGATCTACCTCGGCGGGGTCGCGGCCCGCCGCGCGTTTGCCGAAGCCTGCGATGCGCCTGCCCGCGTAGGCGACCGGTACCGCGGCCAGCCGGGCGCCGCGGACTACCCGGCCGGTGGGCGGATTGCCGTCGCGTTGAGGCTTTCGCCGTGCGAACGGCACGACGCGACCCTCGTCGGATTCGCCTCCGGCCATGTCTACCTCACTGTCCGCCGCCGCCCGCCACTCTGATGGCCCACCCGTCCGTCAACCTGTGCCCGGCAAAGGTTACCAATCGGGCGTGCGGGTGTCCGGGCAACGGCAGGCGATTACCTGGGCGTTCGGTCCGAGCGTCACCCGGTCGATCAGAGATCAGCCAACGATTCGGTTCATCGTGCGGCGCAGCGGGTTTCGGCTCAGCTCGCCTTGGTTACGGGGATGCGGGTGGCGTCGATCTGGTTGTCGCTGGGAGCGACGCCCTTCTTGAGGCTGTGCGCGTACACGTCGACGTATTCCTGGCCGGTGAGCCGCATCAGCTCGTACATCACCTCATCGGTGACGGCGCGCTCGACGAAGCGGTTGCCGCTCATGCCTTCGTAGCGCGAGAAATCAAGAGGCGCGCCGAACTTCAGGATGACCTTCTGGCGACGCCACTTGAACGGTCCGGGGGGCGAGACCTTGTCGGTGCCGATCACCGCGACCGGGATCACCGGGACGCCGGTTTCGAGCGCGAGGCGTGCCATGCCGGTCTTGCCCTTGTAGAGGCGGCCGTCGGGGGAGCGGGTGCCCTCGGGGTACAGGCCGACGAGACGGCCTTCGTCGAGGAGTTTGGTGGCCGCGCTGAGCGCGTCCTCGGCGGCCGAGGCGCCGCTGCGGTCGATCGGGTACTGGCCGGTGCCGCTGAAGAAGAACTTCTGCAGGCGACCCTTGAAACCGGGGGTGTTGAAGTATTCGGCCTTGGCCAGGTAGTTGATCCGGCGCGGGCTCAGCAGGGGAGCGAACAGCCAGTCGGAGAAGGAGAGGTGATTACCCGCCATGATGGCCGGGCCGTCGGTCGGAATGTTCTCGACACCTTCGACCTCGGGCCGGTTGTACACGTGCATGAAGGGTCCCACGAGAACGAACTTGAGCAGCCAGTAGAACATGGCGTCCTTTCCCCAGGGGACCGGGATAATTGTGTAGAGCCTCGTCGCACAACGACTTTACCGCTGGTCGCAGGTCACAACCAAGCCAGGATGGTAGCCGGAGCACATCGCTGTGACCCTTATCTCGCCGCGCGACCGGCCACCGGCGCATCGGCCGCCGCCCTGGCCAGTTCCGCGGCGCCGATCATACCCGCGGCCTCGCCGAGCTGGGTGGTGCGCAGCCGGGCCAGCGGTCGATGCCCGGCGCCGGTGACCGCGGCGGCGTAGTGCTCGCGGGCCTCGTCGAGGAACAGCGGCGCCGAACTGCTCACCCCGCCGGCGATCACCACGAGGTCGGGATCGAACAGATCGCTGACGAAGGCGAGGCCGAGGCCGAGCCAGCGGGCGAAGTCGGCCATCACCCGGACCGCGAGCGGGTCGCCGTCCTGGGCCGCACCCGCGACCCGGCGGCCGGTGAGCGAACCGGGGTCGCGGAGCACATCGCGGGCCAGCACCGAGCGCACCGGATCGGTCGCGAGCATTTCGATGGCGGTGTCGGCCAGTGCCGTTCCGCTGCAGTAGCGCTCCCAGCAGCCGTGTTTGCCGCAGGGGCAGGCGCGGCCTTCGGGAACGACCTGGAGGTGGCCGAGTTCAGGGGCGATGCCGTGGCTGCCGCGATAGAGCTGACCGTCGATGAGTAGGGCGGCGCCGATGCCGGTGCCGATCGCGACGAGCACCACCGTGTGCCCGCCCGCCGCCGCACCGAAGCGGTACTCGGCCCAGCCCGCGGCGTTCGCGTCGTGTTCGAGGATGACCGGCAGACCCAGGCGCGCGGTGAGCCGTTGGGCGACAGGGGCGTTCTGCCACGGCAGGTGCGGAGCGAACAGGACCGTCGATTGATCCGTCGAGATGAAACCGGCCACGGCCAGCCCGACCGCCGCGATCGAATGCCGACGGGCCAGCTCGCGCACCGAGCGATCGATGGCGTCCTCGAGCGCGCGCGCCGAATGCGGGGTCGGGGCCTGCACGGTGTCGAGCACCTCGCCCGCGACATCGACCACCGAGGCGCGAATGTTCGTGCCACCCACGTCGATGCCGACGGTGAGCAGGTGTTGGGGGTCGATCCGCCTGGTCATGCCCGGATCGTCACCGGAATGTCGACATATTGCGAGCGCGGCGCGCGGGCGGTGGCGAAAGAGTCCGTGCCCGTGTTCGGTTCGGGAGTGACGGTGGGAGCCGTCGTCCGGGGGGACCCACCCTGCTGACGCGGCTCGGTGAATTCGTCGACTCGCCGAGGTCGCGGTGTGCCGTGCCGACCTTGACTGGCCGAACTCGTGTTCGGGCCGGTTGCGGCGGCGGGCTCCTCGGCCGAATTCGGTTGTCCCGCAGCATGATCAGCCCATTCCTGGGGCATGACCGGTTCGACGGGGGTGCCGGCGAGGGCTTCGCGCAGGACCGTCACCATGGAGGTGCCGTGCTCGGCCAGGGTGGCGACGACGTCGTGGTGATCGCCGCGGACCAGGGCGGCGGCGGCGCAGACCGGGCACCAGGCGCAGCCGCCCAGATCTGCCTGGCCGTCGGCGGCGGTGCGGCGCAGGACCGGTTCGACGCGAGAGAGCAGGACTTCGGCGAGTAGGCGCAGTTCCTCGGCGAACTCGGCGAAGCCGTCGTGGCCGTGACGCTCGGACTGGGAGTCAGTGCTCATCTGCGGTCGCCTTCGTGTAGTTCGGATCGGCGGGCCACACCCGCGGATCGGGCCGGAAGCGGACAACGAGGTGATCGGTGTCGAGTTCGGCGCCCGCCACCGTGCAGCGTCGCAGCACCGGCGCGAGCCGTACGCGTGTGCGCACCCCATCGGCTCCCACGATCAGATCGTCCTCCACTCGGCCCAGCCGCAAGGTGCCGGGATCGACAACCGGCAGCCGCATCCGCATCGCGTACACGGAGTCGACACCGGAGCCGGACTCCCATCGAACCATCGGTTCACCCGATTCGGCGCCCTGTGCGTGCGCGGCGGCCAGCGTGTCGACCGAATGGGATAACGCCGCCAGCGAATTCACCCCCACCGGTTCGGCACCGGCGTGCCCGGCGATCAGGATCGGGACGTCGGTGACCTGTTCGTGCAGGCGGGCCACCACTTCGAGTTGCTCGGCGCGGCGGTTGAGGTACCAGTGCACGGCCGGGTGGGCGTTGTCGCCGGGCGGTGGCATCGCTGCCAGGACCTTGTTCACCACCACCGCGTCCATCCGCAGGCCGAGCAGCGCGGCCGCCGAACGCATTCGGCGCGCCTCGGCGACGGCGACCTGTTCGGGACCGGTGATCAGGCGGGCGCTGGTGCGGGTGCGGTCGGCGAGCAGGTCGCGCACTTGTGTCACCGCGACCACGATCCGTTCGACCGCGGCCGCGAGCACCGCCTTGCGCAGGTCGAGGCCGATGGCGCTCATCGTGCGTTCGTGCTTGGGCCAGAGGCGCTCGAGGTAGTTGAGCATCGTGGCGGGGGCGGTGACGATGCGCAGCATGTCGGCCGAGGGCGGGCAGTCGACGACGATGACGTCCCAGTCGCTCTCCTCGGCGTACTGGCCGATCTCGACCAGCATCAGCAGTTCCTCCACGCCGGGCAGCCCGGTCAGCTCGGCCGGGTCCAGCGCGGTCAGGTCGACGCCGTGATCATGGCCGCCGCCCTTGGCCAGCATCGCCACCACATCGCGGAAACGGTCCTCTAGCAGGGCGAGGGAATCGATCTCGATCACCTCGATGCCGGGTGCCACCCTGGTCACTCCGGCGACGGTGCCCGGATCGTGCGGGAAACGGAAGCCGAGCGCGTCACCGAGCGAATGGGCCTGATCCAGCGAGGCGATCAGCACGCGCTGCCCCGAGCGGGCATACGTCATGCTCGTCGCGCAGGCCAGCGTCGTCTTCCCGACACCACCCTTGCCGACGAACAGTTCGACGCGGGTACCGCCCGGGGCGCTCAGCCTTCGACCCGCTTCTTCAGCTCGTTGAGCGCCGTATCGGTGATGACCTTCTCGGCTTTGCGTTTAAACATGCCGATCATCGGGATGTTCAGGTCGACGGTGAGTTCGTAGACCACCTCGGTGCCTCCGTCGGGACTGTCCAGGAGTTCGTAGCTGCCGTCCTGGGCCTTCTGCAGGTCGCCGCTGAGCAGCTGCCAGCTCACTGCCCTACCGTCGGCGCGCCAGGTGTAGGACAGCACGTAGGTGTCCTTGACGACGCCCGCGTCGAGCACGAACCGGGCGCTGGCCGCGCGTCCTTGCGCGTCACGCTCGATGACCTCCACCGACTTCGCGGCGGCCACCCACTCCGGATAGGACTCCAGATCCGCGATGACGGCCATCACCTGCTGCGATGGTGCGTCGATCAGGATCGTTCTCTGAGTCCGGTCAGCCATGGCAGCCAAGCCCTCCTGTGTCTTATCGCGGCTGGTGCCGCGGTTCTAGCGCGCCGGGAACGTACATCAGGGTGCAGTGAAGACCGCGGGTGCGACGCCTGCCGGTCGACCTGCTTCGAGCCTTGCCTTGAGTTCGAAGGCCATGTTCCGGCCTGCGACCCGGCGGGCCCGATTGGCCGCGGCCAGTGCGTGCGGCGACCTGGGCTCGGCCGAGGGTTCGGCGTGGAGGAAGTAGTGCAGGATCGCGCCGTCGGGGACGGCCTCGAGCCATACCTCCATGGTGCCGGTCAGCGCGCCTGCCACCGTCCAGCGGATGCCCTTGTCGCCGCGATCCTCGCGCACGTCGAGGCGTAGGTCGGGCCACCAGCGGCGCCAGTTGTTCGCGGCGCTCAGCACGTCGGCGATCGCGGCGCCCGGTGCGGCGAGGAAGGTCTGATCTGCGACCTGGATACTGCTCACTCGGCTGAGCGTAGTGGACGCCACACCTGGCCCTGGCAAGGTGTCACCGCAGCAGTTCGCGCAAGCGGGCGCCCTGGCGGTCCCAGTGCCAGTTCTGTTCCACCCAGGCCCGGCCGGCGGCGCCCATCTGGGCCGCCTTGTCCCGGTCGGTGAGCAGTTCGACGATGGCGTCGCTGATCTGCGCCACCGACCGGCCGTGCACCACGATGCCGGTCTCGCCTTCGCGCACGGTCTCGGGGGCGCCGCCGGAATCACCGGCCACGACCGGAACCCCGGTCGCCGACGCCTCGAGGAAGACGATCCCGAGACCCTCGACGTCCAGGCCCGCCCCGCGCGTGCGGCACGGCATCGCGAACACGTCGGCGATCGTGTGATGAGCGGCCAGCTCACCCGCGGGCACCCGCCCGGTGAACACGACGCTGTCCTGCACACCGAGCGTCTCGGCGAGTGCGCGCAGTCGCGGCTCGTACGGCCCACTGCCCGCGATCACCAGCACCGCGCCGTCGACGCGTTCGCGGATCTCGGTCATCGCCATGATCAGCATGTCCTGGCCCTTGCGCGGGACCAGCCGTGACAGACACAGCACGGTCGGGCGCTCACCGAGTCCGTAGCGGGCGCGCAGCTGTTCCCGTGCGGCCGGGTCGGGCCGGAATTCGGTGGGGTCGACGCCCGGCGGCAGGTGCTCGAGCGCCGCGCGCGGACCGAAGGCCGAGGCGAAACGGCCACGGGTGTACTTGCTGACGTAGGTCACCACATCGGTGTGCTCGCCGATCGACCGCAGCACCTGGCGCGATCCAGGCAGCATCGACCAGCCGACCTCGTGGCCGTGGGTGCTGGCCAGGATGCGTTCCGCGCCCGCGCGCCGCAGCATCGGCGCCATCGCCGCCAGGGGTGCGGCCGCGCCGAACCACACGGTGTCGCAGTCGTTCTCGCGCAGCAGTGCGCTCGCCCGCTTGATGACGGCGGGACTCGGCAGCATCAGCGTCGTCGGATGACGCACCACCTGGAACTGCTGCGCGGCGTCGAACTTCTCGTGGCTGTCACCGCGCCAGCGCGGGGCGTAGACCACCAGGTCCTCGGGCGGCAGCTGATTCGACAGTGCCTGCACATACGACTGGATTCCGCCCGGCCGAGGCGGGAAATCGTTGGTAACCAGCAGAGTTCGGGCCATAAGAGAACAACCTAATCGGTCGGCTGACAGGTGGGCGGACGTGGTCTGGCGTACCTGTGCCCATCATGCAGCGTGACCGCGCAACCAGGCCCGCCAGCCGTCCAGCAACTCGGCGCGGGAGGCCCCGAGCACGGCCGTGAACGCGGCATCCTGCGCGGCGGGGGACTGCGGGCCGGTCGCCAGGCGCTTGTACAGCGAGGTCAGGGCGGTGGTGCCGTAGCGGTCGGCGAGGAACGCGCAGGTGCTCCACGCGCTCTCGTAAGCGTAGGGCGCGTCGACGCCGGCGAAATCGGCGTCGACGACGAGGTCGGACGGCAGGGTGCCCGCGCGTAATCGGGTGGTCAGCGTGGGCGCGATCTGCGAGAAAGTGGTGGCCTGATCGCGCTGGGCGACGTACTCGGCGAAGCCTTCCAGCATCCACAGCGGTGCGCCGTCGGTGGTGTCGGCCCTGGTGGCGACATGGGTGAGTTCGTGGCGCAGCAGGGTGGCCATGCCCTCGTTGCCGACTCGTCGGCGCGCGTCGGGGTTGAACACGATGCGCTGGTCGGTGGGCTGGGTGCCAGGGGCGTAGGAACCGGTGAGCGACACGGCCGCCACGTCGGCGCCGGTACCACCCGCGGACCTGGTCAGCGCGGTGAATTCGGCAGACGTGCTCGCAACGACCACGACGGGCGCACGGTTCCAGTCGGTGCCCCACACCGCGCTCACATCCGAAATAGCCTGTCCCAGTTGCTGTTCGAGCACATCGAGGTCGGCGCGATGGCTGGGATGAGCCACCAGCAGCGCCTCGGACGCGGCGACTTCACGCACCAGGATCGGACCGTAGGGTTGCAGGTCGCGACGCACCGGACTCAGGCGCGGATTGTCGATGCCCTCGGAGGTGTCGAGCACCTCTGCCTCGTCGGTGGCCAGCTGCAACGAACCGACGTTGCGCGGCACCAGGATCAGTGCGACGCATGCCCCGGTCAACAGCGTGACCGAGGCGAGGGTGATACAGAATTCCAGGCGGCCGTTCGACGACAACCACGAACGCAGGCCCGAGCGGGGGGACGGATCGGTCACCGGTCTGGCTCAGTATCGCCGGGCCGAGTGATACGGGGTGGTGTTGATCGGCGCGACAGCGACCGGCACACCGAACGTGGAGGCGTGCACCATCATTCCGTTGCCCGCGTAGATGCCGACGTGGGTGATGTCGGGATAGAACAGGATCACATCGCCGGGCAGCAGTGCGTCCTTGGACACCGGCGTGCCGTAGCCCGCCTGCTGGGAACTGGTGCGCGGCACGTTCTTGCCGACCTGCTTGAACGCCCACTGCACGAGACCGGAGCAGTCGAACTGGTCGGGCCCGGTGGCACCCCAGACATACGGATCGCCGACGCGGGTGAGGGCGGCGGCCAGCGCGCTGGTGCCGCTACCGGGGACCAGCCCGGCCAGCAGCGAATCACGGTCGAAACCGGGCGGGAACGGCGAACCGGCCAGGGTCGACTTGTCACGGGCCGAGAGCTGGCTCCATGCCTCGACCACGGAGGTGGTCGACGTGGCGAGATCCTGGCGTTTGCGTTCGACATCGGCGCGCACCGCGTCGGCGGCGGTGGTCGCGGCATGCGCGGCCTCGGCGGCGGTGCGGGCGAGGTTGTCGGCCGCGGTGGCGGTGTCGGCGGCCTGCTTGAACTGGCGGACCGTCTCGGCGGTCTGCTGGGCGAGCACGTCCAGCGTCGACATCTTGTCCAGCAACTGCTGCGGTGAACCGCTCGACAGCACGGCGAACATGCTGTTGGTGCGCACGCCGGTGTAGGCGGCCACGGCGGTGCGGTCGATCATCGGCTGGAACTTGCGCACTTCGGCGCGGGCGGCCTCGACGACCGCGGAGGTGGCGGCGACCTTGTCGTCGGCCTCGCGCTGCACCGCCAGCTTGGCGTCGAGATCGATCTGGGCGGTGAGGGCTTGCTGATTGAGCTGTTCCGACTGGCGCGAGAGCTCGACCATCCGGGAGATCGCGTCGGTCGCGGTGGTCGGGAGGGCGACAGGGTCGGCACCGGAGGGACCGGCGGTGTAGATCGCGCACACCAGGATCGCGGCGGAAAGGGCTCCGGCGAAACCACGCCTAGCGTGCGATTTCCGGTGGTGTGCAGTCACAGTGGCCCGTGCCCCGTTCTCTCGTTGTCCGCCGATCCAGCGCAATACCTGAGGGCGATCTCCTCGTCAGCCGAGAAGGTCTCGATCAGGTTACGGAAAGGTATGCATTCGTGTCCAGTAAAGGTACGTGCGCCGCCCAACCCGGTGGACGGCGCATGCCCGGACTATCGCTGCGGCTTCGGTGCGCCCTTCCCCGTGAACGACGCACCGTGCCGGCGGATCAGAAGCGGCGAGCGCCCGCGAACGGCATCGACGACAGCGACGCGATCTGGACCGGGGTGCCCGCGGTGGAGGCGTGCACGACGTTGCCGTCGCCCGCGTACAGGCCGGAGTGGCCGCCGCCGTAGAACGACACCATGTCGCCGGGCTGGAGCTCGTCGATCGAGACGGGGGTACCGGCACCCAGCTGGGCGTCACTGGTGCGCGGAATGTCCATGCCCGCCTGGGAGTAGGACCACTGGACCAGACCCGAGCAGTCGAAGGCGTTCGGGCCCGCGGCGCCGTAGACGTAGGGCGAGCCGATCTTGCTCAGCGCGGCATCGAGGGCGATGTCGGCGGCGGTGGCGCGCGGCGCGGTGAAAACCTGCGGTGCGGCCGGGATCTCGATGCCGGGGACACCCTGGGGCAGCGGAATCTCGTTCGGCACCTCGAAGGTGCCGATGCCGGGCACGGTCACCGGCGTCGCCGATGCCGGGGCGGCCGGCAGGAGGAACGCGCCGATGGTGGCAGCGCCGACGGCTCCGACGGCAACGGCACGCTGCGCCTGACGCTTGACGGTGTTGTTCGCCATGATGCGGTACTTCCAATCTGCCCCACGACGACGTGTCCGTTTGACGCGGCGGGCTTCGTCTCGCCGGCCGTTTCCGGTCAGCGGGACTCCGTGAGGTCTCGAAAAGGTTACGAAGACATCACGGGGGTTTGTAAAGTCGGACACCGGTCCAAAGGGGGTTTCGGGTGATATCACCGAAGAATGTGTGCGAGCTGGATCACACCCGATCACGAAACGATAACGCCAGGTCACGCCAACCGAGATTTCCGACTGCTACCGGCGCGTCGCCAATAGGGATCGTGCGGCGATTTTCGATCCGCGAATCGGAAAACTCGCAGGTGGTGGGTGCTTGCGGCGATCATCGACGGTTCGCCGAGTGGTCCGCCTCGCAGGCGGCGCGCCGTGCGCCGCGCCGTGCTCAGACCGGTAAGGCCGATTGCCCATTGAATTCTGATGAACTCATGTGAATTCGATAATAATGTGAGCCCGGTCACGATTGAGTTTGATCTCGGGCATTTTGTTCGCATCGGAACGAAAGGCTCGCGTCGAATTGTCGGCTCCGGAGATCACGGGCCATCGTGTGCGTCGAGCCACGAAGGGGATCGGGGTGATCGCCGCTTGGCGGGAAAGCTGTTGTGGCGATTAGGGTACGGCCGAATGTTCGCAGTTCGAAGGGGGCGCGGGTGGCCGACGACCAGGTTGTGACCGACATGCTGGCGATGCTGGAACGCAGTCCGGGGGTGCTCGCGCTGCGCGTGTGCGTCATCGAGCTGCTGATCGAGCGGGGGCGCTATGCCGATGCGCTCGCGCACTGCGGGACGGCGCTCGGCCAGGATCCGGGGAATGCCCAGGTCCTGGGCCTGATGACGCGCTGCACGACAGCGCTGTCCGGTGGTTCCGCCGCAACCCCCGCGCCCATCGCACCCGTCCCGGCGCAGTCGGACGCCGCACCCACCGCGGCGCAGTCGGGAGTCAGTTCCGCCGCGGCGCCGTCGGGGTTCGACTGGGCCGCGGCCGAGGACGAAGTCGGCGACATCATCGAACCGGCGTTCGTGCACGGCGTGCCCACCGAGTTCGTCACCGACGACGACGCCGCCGTCGAGCGCCCGACCCTGCGCCTGGCCGATGTCGGCGGTATGTCCGAGGTGAAGCAGCAACTCGACCTCACCCTGCTCGGCCCGCTGCGCAATCCCGAATTGGCCAAGGCCTTCGGCACCTCGGCCCGCGGCGGCCTGCTGCTCTACGGCCCGCCCGGTTGCGGCAAGACCTTCATCGCCTCGGCGGTCGCGGGCGAACTCGGCGCCAACTTCTATCCGATCGAGATCACCGACATCCTCGACATCTATACCGGCGCCAGCGAACGCAACGTGCACAGCATCTTCGAGATGGCCCGGCGCAACGCCCCCTGCGTGCTGTTCCTCGACGAGGTCGACGCGCTCGGCCACAAACGCAGCCAGATGCAGGCGTCCTCGACCATGCGCACGGTCGTGAACCAGCTGCTCACCGAAATGGATTCGGCCACCCACAGCAACGAAGGGGTGTTCGTACTCGGCGCGACCAACCATCCCTGGGATGTCGACGTCGCCCTGCGCCGACCAGGCCGCTTCGACCGCATGATCTTCGTCGGCCTCCCCGACCTCGCCGCCCGCACATCGATCCTGCACTACCACCTGCGCGCCCGCCCCGTGGCGGGCATCGACCTCAACGCCCTCGCCGCCCACACCGACGGCCTCTCCGGCGCCGACCTCGCCCACGTCTGCACCTCGGCCACCCAACTGGCGATGGCCGACTCGATGCGCTCGGGTGAAGTCCGCCCGATCGGCATGCCCGACATCCACGCGGCCCTGTCCCAGATCCGGCCGAGCACCGGCGCCTGGTTCGAATCCGCCCGCAACGTGGTCGAATTCGCCAACGGCGACGGCAGCTACGACGACCTCGCGCTGTATCTCACCCGCAGGAAGCGGCGCTGAGTCGCGCGTCGATGAGCGAACAACAACTCGACCGGGCCGCCGCGCTCACGGCCATCGACACCGCCGTGGAGATCGATCCGGAGAACTCGGTCTTCCACCGCTCGCACCTCCGGGCGGCTGCATCCGCGCGGCGGACTTGCCTTCGTCTCGGTTGCCCGGCCTGACGCCCCGCCGAGCCGGTCATCGTCGACTGGAACCGATTCCGATGTGGCGAGCATGTCGGACCCCCGTCCTACGCTGCTCGCCGTGCCCGATCCCGTTCCGCTCCCTGCTGCCGCACGGCAGTTGGCCTTCGATGAGCTCGATACTCCGCTGTATGCCACCACTTTCGTCGTTGTCGACCTCGAAACGACCGGGACCAGCCCGGATGGGGATGCGATCACCGAGATCGGGGCGGTGAAGGTGCGTGGGGGTGAGGTGCTGGGGGAGTTCGCGACGCTGGTGAATCCGGGGTACGCGATTCCGCCTGCGATCGTGCAGATCACGGGGATCACCACGGCGATGGTGTACGCGGCGCCGCGGATCGAAGCGGTGTTGCCGGGGTTCTTCGAGTTCGCCGCGGGGGCAGTGTTGGTGGCGCACAACGCGCGATTCGACACCGCGTTCCTCAAAGCGGCCGCGGCACGTCAGGACATCGCGTGGCCCAATCCACAGGTGTTGTGCACGGTGAAATTGGCGCGGCGGGTGCTCACCCGGGACGAGGCGCCATCGGCGCGGCTGGGGGTGCTGGCGCAGATCCTCGGTGCGTCGACGACACCGACGCACCGCGCGCTCGATGACGCCCGCGCCACCGTCGACGTGCTGCACGCCTTGATCGGGCGAGTCGGCAATCAAGGCGTGCACAGCTTGAGCGAGCTGCTCGACTATCTGCCCGGCGTCACCGGAACCCAGCGCGCCAAACGCACGTTCGCGACCGACCTGCCCGCCGCGCCCGGCGTCTATCTCTTCCGCGGACCGTCCGAGGAAGTCCTCTATATAGGGACGGCCGTGAATCTGCGCCGTCGCGTGCGCAACTATTTCACCGGTTCGGAAACCCGTGGCCGGATGAAAGAGATGGTGGCCCTTGCCATTCGGGTCGACCATGTGGTGTGCGCGCACGGTCTCGAAGCCGGCGTGCGTGAGTTGCGATTGCTCGCCGCGCACGCGCCGCCGTACAACCGTCGCTCGAAATTCCCCCAGCGTGGGTGGTGGCTCACGCTCAGCGACGAGGCCTTCCCTCGTCTGATGGCCGTGCGCACCCCGAGCCGAACAGCGTTGGGGCCGTTCAACTCTCGGACCGACGCGGTCGATGTGGCGTTGACGATCGCCGAATTCGCGGGGGTGCGCACCTGTGCCACCCGCCTCACCAGCGCGGGAAAACACGCCTGCCCGCCCGCCGTCATCGGCGGCTGCCCCGCCGCACGGCAGGGCGGCGACCTCGATGCGACCGGCTACGCCCCGGCCGTCGCCGCGGTCCGCGACCTGTTCACCGGCCGCGCCGACGCCCTGCTGCGCGCGATGCTCGATCGCATCGAAACTCATTCGGCTGCCCAGCATTTCGAAGCCGCGGCCCGGCTGCGTGACCGCGCCGCGACCGTCGTCACCAAGCTGCACCGCACCCAGCGCCTGGCCGCTCTGGCCCGGCTCGCCGAACTGATCATCGCCCTCCCCGACGGCGAGGGCGGCTGGGAATTCTCCGTCATCCGCTACGGCCGCCTCGCCGCCGCGGGCACCGCCCCACGCGGTACGCCGCCGATGGCCGTCGTCGACCAGATAGTCGCCGCCGCGGAAACCGTGATCCCAGACCTGGGCGCCGCCGGGGCCGAGTGCGTTTCGCCCGACGACATCCCACCGCTGCGCGGCGCACCCCCGGAGGAAGTCGGCGTCATCGCCCGCTGGCTCGCCAAACCCGGCGCCAGGATCGTGCGAACCAGCGATGGTTACAGCGAACCGCTGCACGGTGCCGCGCGGTGGGTGGGCTGGGCGCAGCTGGCCCGCACGGCCGCGACCACCAGGAGCGCGCAGGAGCAGTATCTGGCCGAGCGGTGACCGAGCGGTGTACGGATGCGCGGCAGAATTGACTGCTCGGCAGCTCGGGGCGGACCTGGCCGGGTGGCAGCGGCACGGTCCTGGATCATGGATGTCGGCTCCCTGCACCGTGGCGGGGCCAGGAGACAAGGAGTGGCGGCGGATGTTCGTGAAGGTGTGTGGGCTGACCACCGAGGAGCAGATCGACTGGGCGGTCGAGCTCGGATACTCCGCGATCGGCGTCATGGTGACGACGAAGAGCAAGCGCTACCGCACCCCCGAACAGGCACGCGCCCTCGCCGATCACGCGCGCGGTCGCATCACCACCTTCGCTGTCGCCCTCGAGGCGAGCGAGGTCGCCGAGGTGGCCGACGCGTTCGATGTCGTGCAGCTCTACCAGTGGGCCGACCTGCCGAACCTGGCCTTCTGCTCGTCGAACCCGCCCGCACCTGAGCAGACCAGCGAATACTTCTTCTACGACGCGAGCGCGGGCTCCGGCGTCTTCGCGGAATTTCCCGATTGGGTGCGCGCGCAACCCGGCAAAGTCGTGCTCGCGGGCGGCCTCGACCCGGACAATGTCGCCGACGTCATCGCCCGGCACCGTCCCTTCGGCGTCGACGTGTCCAGCTCGGTGGAAACGGCGCCCGGCGTGAAGAGCCGCGACCTGATGCGACGGTTCAAAGCCGCCACCGACGCCGACGAAGTTCTAGAGTGATCCCATGATTACCGCCATCGTGATGATCCAGGCGCAGAACTCTCGCATCCCCGAGACCGCCCAGGCCCTCGCCGACACCGAAGGCGTCGCCGAGGTGTACTCGTGCGCCGGCGACGTGGACCTGATCGCGATCGTGCGCGTGCGCGACCATGCACGCATCGCCGAAGTGGTCACCGCAGGCATCGACAAGGTGGACGGCGTGGTCCGCACCACCACCCACATCGCCTTCAAGTCATATTCCAGCCACGACGTGGAAGCCGGATTCTCGCTGGGGGAGTGAACCTTCCAGCGCACCACGCTCAGCGCTCGTCGAGCACCTGGGTGAGTTCGGCCCAGCTCTGCAGCAGTTTCGCCGCCGCCCCGCTGTCCACCGCGGCGGCGGCGCGCTCGAGCCCACCGACCAGCGCCGCGTCCAGCTCGGTGTCGACATCGCCGACCCCGCGCGCGAGGTCGTAGGCCACGATCGCCGCGGCCGAGTTCAACAGCACCGCATCACGAACCGGCCCCGGCGTCCCCGCGAAGACATCGCGCGCGACCTGGGCGTTGACCGTGGCGTCCCCGCCGCGCAGATCGTCGAGGTTCACTCGGGCAATGCCCAACCGCGTCGGATCGAGCACCGTCTGACGGATCCGCCCACCACTGACCACCCACACATCCGTGAGGTCGGAGGTGGTGATCTCGTCGAGCCCGTCGCGCCCACGCACCACCAGCGCACTCGCGTCGCGTGCCGCGAACACCCCCGCGATGACGGGTGCCAGATCGGCGAACGCGCACCCGATCAGCCCCGCGCGCGGCTGCGCCGGATTCGTCAGCGGCCCGAGCACGTTGAACACGGTCGGAATGCCGATCTCCTTGCGCGCCGCGCCGGCGAACCGCAGCCCGGAGTGGAACAGCGGTGCGAAACAGAACCCGATTCCCACCTCGCGCACCGACCGCGCCACCGACTCGGGCCCGAGCGCGAGCTTCACCCCGAGCGCTTCCAGCACATCGGCGCCACCGGACTTCGACGACGCCGCCCGATTCCCGTGCTTGACCACCGGCACCCCGGCCGAGGCCACGACCACCGCGGACATGGTCGAGATGTTCACCGACCCGGACCGGTCGCCACCGGTACCGACGACATCGACCGCGTCGCCCTCGATGCGAACCAGTCGCGCGTGTCCGAGCATCCCGGCCACCATGCCCGCCAGTTCGGTCGGCGTCGGACCCTTGATCTTCATGGCGACGCCGAACGCCGCGATCTGGGCCGCGGTGGCGTTGTCGGTGAAGATCTCGTCGATCACCCAGGTGGTGTCGTCCGCGGCCAGGTCGCCACCGTCGGCGAGGGTTCCGAGCACCTGGGGCCAGCTGCGCGCGCTCATCTGCTGCTTCTCCTTCGACGACACCATTGCGCCACTGTAGATCGGGCGCGCGGAGGTGGCGCAAGGTCTTATGCGCCGTCGGGCGAGTTTACGGGGCGGTGCGCGGCGGTTGCAGCGCGTCCCACCCGTCGGCGACACCGTCGTGGCGCTGCGCGAGTCCGGCCATCCGCGATCGTTCCTGCGAGCAGGTCAGCGGATCGAGCCGTTGCACCCGCTGCAGGATGACCGCAACCAGGTCATCGGATCCCGCGGTGGTCTCGGCACGTTCGTATCCGTCGTAGCCGGCGATCTCGCACGCGGCCTCGATCTGCTCGGCGGGGAGCCGCAGATGATGGCGCAACACCGCATCGGCCTCCAGGTCCAGCGCGCTCGCCCGATCCAGCGCCGTCGAACACGCCTCGACATCGTCGAAACTCGAAGCGACCACGACGAGATCGTCGCGCGAGGCATCCAGCTCCCGCGCCGACCCACCGAACAGCCGCCGCCACATCCGCACCACGACCATCGCCGCCTCCTCGAGTCTCAGGATATGCACATCCAACGCTGTCACAATGTGTTGTCGCGCGCTGGTCGCCAACACGCCGACGGACGTCGTAGACCCCCTCTGTGCGTGGGTTTTCCGACTCGCGCCACAAACTTTCGTACCCGGGTACATGTGTCGTACTACGAAGAGTCATACTTACCCGGTGACGACCGCAGTAGGCACCCCAGGATCGGCCATTACTCAGCGTGTGCATTCGCTGAACCGGCCCAACATGGTCAGCGTCGGAACCATCATCTGGCTGTCGAGCGAGCTGATGTTCTTCGCGGGCCTGTTCGCCATGTACTTCGTTGCGCGCGCGCAGGCGCACGGCAACTGGCCCCCGGAGCCGACCGAGCTGAACATGACGCTCGCCATTCCGGTGACGGCCGTGCTGATCGCATCGTCGTTCACCTGCCAGATGGGCGTGTTCGCCGCGGAGAAGGGCGACGTGTTCGGCCTTCGCCGCTGGTACACGATCACCTTGGCGATGGGTGCGTTCTTCGTGGCAGGCCAGGGCTACGAGTACTACCACCTGGTGCACGAGGGAACCTCCATCGCCGGTAGCTCCTACGGCTCGGTTTTCTACATCACCACCGGTTTCCACGGTCTGCACGTGATCGGCGGTCTGATCGCGTTCGTGTTCCTGCTCGTCCGCACCACGCTGAGCAAGTTCACGCCCGCTCAGGCCACCGCCGCGATCGTGGTGTCGTACTACTGGCACTTCGTCGACATCGTCTGGATCGGGCTGTTCGCCACGATCTACTTCGTCCGTTAGCGCGCCGCGCACTCCTAAGCATTTGCACAAGTCGGTTCCGTCTACTCCAAAGGGACACAGATGAGTTCATCTCCCCCGTCGGCCCCAGAGCCCGCCGGCCCCGGCAACGGGCAGGCCGCCAAGGCCGCAAAGCAGGCGCGTAAACAGCGTCGCGCCCGTCGTCGCATCGCGGGTGCTCTCGCGCTGATGATCGGCCTGGTCGGAGCCGGCTTCCTGGCTACCGCGCTCACCCCCGAGCCGCAGATTGCCGTCGCGAACGAGGACCAGTCCGCGCTCATCCGCGAGGGCAAGCAGCTCTACGACACCTCCTGCGTCACGTGCCACGGCGCGAACCTGCAGGGTGTCGCCGATCGCGGTCCGAGCCTGATCGGTGTCGGCGAGGCCGCGGTCTACTTCCAGGTCTCCTCCGGCCGGATGCCGATGGCCATGAACGGCGCTCAGGCCGTGCGCAAGCCGGCGAAGTTCGACGCGCACCAGACCGACGCGATGGGCGCCTACATCGCCGCCAACGGCGGTGGCCCCTCGGTGATCCGCGACGCCAATGGTGAGATCGCGCAGGAATCGCTGCGCGGCGACGACATCGCCCGTGGTTCGGAGCTGTTCCGCATGAACTGCGCCTCCTGCCACAACTTCACCGGTCGTGGTGGAGCGCTGTCCAGCGGCAAGTTCGCGCCGCCGCTGGCCGAGGCCAACGAGCAGCAGATCTACCAGGCGATGGTCACCGGCCCGCAGAACATGCCCAAGTTCTCCGACCGGCAGCTGACGTCGGAAGAGAAGCGCGACATCGTCGCCTACGTCAAGAACTCCGCCGAGGAGAAGTCGCCCGGCGGCTGGGACCTCGGCGGATTCGGTCCGGCCACGGAAGGCCTCGCCATCTGGGTCATCGGCATCACCGCCGTTGTCGGCGCCGCGATGTGGATCGGTTCCCGATCATGAGTGGACAGGAGCACAGCGACATGGGTCGCGAACCCACCGAAGACGAACTCGACGCGATGTCGACCGCCGAGCTGGCTGAGCTCGGCGCCAAACGCGACGATGTCGATGTTGTCTATCGCAACGAGCGGTGGCCGGTGCCGGGCACCAAGGCCGAGAAGCGCGCCGAACGTGCGGTCACGTTCTGGTTCGCCATCTCCGGCCTGGCCGCCGCCGCGCTCATCGGTGTCTTCCTGTTCTGGCCGTGGGAGTGGAAGGGCTACGGCGACGAGGGCCATGCCGCCTATTCGCTGTACACCCCGCTCATCGGCCTGACCTTCGGCATCTCGGTGCTGGTCATCGGTATCGCGGTGGTGCTGATCCGCAAGAAGTTCATCCCCGCCGAGATCTCGATCCAGCAGCGCCACGACGGCCCGTCGGATGAGATCGAGCGCCGCACCCTGGCTGCCGAGCTGCAGGACGCGCTCGACACCTCCACCCTGGGGCGTCGCAAGATGATGCTCGGTACCGCGGGCGCCGGTGTCGGCGTGCTCGGTATCGGCGCGCTGCTGGTGTTCGTCGGCGGCATGGTGAAGAACCCGTGGGCGAAGCGCGAGAAGTCGCCGCTGTGGGTGTCGGGGTGGACCCCGGACTACCCGGGCGAGACCGTCTACATCCGTCGCGACACCGGCCGCCCCAACGACATCGTGCTGGTCCGTCCCGAGGATCTCGACGCGGGCTCCATGGAAACGGTGTTCCCGTGGAAAGAGAAGTGGCGCGGGGATGCGCACGAGACCCTGCAGTCGCTGCGCGGTATCCGCAACGCGGTCATGATGATCCGGCTGCGCACCGAAGACGCCGAGAAGGCGATCAAGCGCAAGGGCCAGGAGAGCTTCAACTTCGGCGACTACTTCGCCTACTCGAAGATCTGCACCCATCTCGGCTGCCCCACCTCGCTGTTCGAGCAGCAGACCAACCGAATCCTGTGCCCCTGCCACCAGTCGCAGTTCTCCGCGACCGAGTGGGGTAAGCCGATCTTCGGTCCTGCCGCCCGCGCACTGCCTCAGCTGCCGATCACCGTCAACTCCGAGGGCTTCCTGGTCGCCGCGGGCGACTTCATCGAGCCGCTCGGCCCGGCCTTCTGGGAGCGTCGTTCATGAGCCAGATAAACGAGATGGACGAGCGGTATCGCGCCGCGGCGTTCGTGAAGCGCTCGATCAACAAGGTCTTCCCGACCCACTGGTCGTTCCTGCTGGGTGAGATCGCGCTCTACGCGTTCATCATCCTGCTGCTGTCGGGTGTGTACCTGACGCTGTTCTTCGATCCGTCGATGGCGCACGTGGTCTACGACGGCGCCTACCAGCCGCTGCGCGGTGTCGGCATGTCGCGGGCGTACGAGACCGCGCTGAACATCTCCTTCGAGGTGCGCGGCGGTCTGTTCGTCCGGCAGATCCACCACTGGGCGGCCCTGCTGTTCGCGGCGTCGATCATCATCCACCTGTTCCGCATCTTCTTCACCGGCGCGTTCCGCAAGCCGCGTGAAGGCAACTGGGTGATCGGTTCGCTGCTGCTGATCCTGGCGATGTTCGAAGGCTTCTTCGGCTACTCGCTGCCCGACGACCTGCTCTCCGGCACCGGCCTGCGCGCCGCGTTCTCCGGTATCACCATCGGTGTCCCGGTGGTCGGTACCTGGATGCACTGGCTGATGTTCGGCGGCGACTTCCCCGGCGACATCATCATCCCGCGCCTCTACATCGCGCACGTGCTGCTGCTGCCCGGCATCATCTTGGCGCTGATCGGTGCGCACGTCGCGCTGGTCTGGTACCAGAAGCACACCCAGTTCCCCGGACCGGCCCGCACCGAGCACAACGTGGTCGGCGCGCGCATCATCCCGGTGTTCGCCGCCGATCAGGGCGCGTTCTTCGCGTTCACCCTCGGCATCGTCGGCATCATGGGCGGTGTGCTGCAGATCAACCCGATCTGGAACCTCGGTCCGTACAACCCATCGCAGGTATCGGCGGGTTCGCAGCCCGACTTCTACATGATGTGGACCGACGGCATGGCGCGCCTGATGCCAGCCTGGGAGATCTATCTCGGCAACTACACGATCCCCGCGGCGTTCTGGGTCGCGCTGGTGATGGGCCTGGTGTTCACCCTGCTCGTCGCCTACCCGTGGATCGAGAAGCGGCTCACCAACGACACCACGGCGCACCACAACCTGCTCCAGCGTCCGCGCGACGTGCCGGTGCGTACCGCGATCGGCGCGATGGCCATCGCGTTCTACGTGGTGCTCACACTGTCGTGTGTCAACGACATCATCTCGCTGAAGTTCGACATCTCGCTGAACGCCACCACCTGGATCGGTCGGATCGGCGTGCTGCTGCTGCCGCCGATCGCGTACTTCGTGACCTACCGGTTCTGCATCGGTCTGCAGCGCAGTGACCGGGCGGTGCTCGAGCACGGCATCGAAACCGGTGTGATCAAGCGTCTGCCGCACGGTGAGTACATCGAGGTGCACCAGCCGCTGGGCGGGGTCGACGCACACGGCCACGCCATCCCGCTGGAGTACCAGGGCGCCCCGGTGCCCAAGAAGATGAACAAGCTGGGCTCGGCGGGCAAGCCGGGCACCGGCAGCTTCCTCAAGGCCGATCCGAAGGCCGAGGGCGAGGCCTGGGTCGAGATCGAGGAGGCCGAGGAGCACCGGATGCTCACCGTCCTCGCCGAACAGCAGGCGATCGCCAACCGCGACGATCGGTCCGATCACTGACCTGACGTCGTGCAGCGAAGGCCCCGAGTCGAATTCGACTCGGGGCCTTCGCTTTTGCTCACAGTCGTGGACTGCGACGGAAGGTCTCGATCGCCTCGAACTTGGCCAGGTTGTGGCGGGCGTCGGCGAGCGCGTCGTGCGCGTCGTCGGGGATGGGCGGCAGGGCGGGGCTGCCGTTGACCGCCCAGTGCTGGCGCAGTTCGTTGGTATAGCGCGGCATGCCCTTGGGCAGCGCGGTCATGTCACCCCACAGCTGGCACAGCGCGACGTGGTCGTACGCGCCGACCCAGGCCCACAGCTCCGGCTGCACACTCGGCCGTGGCAGGAAGAACTTGAACAGGTCGTCGCGGATCTGTTCCCTGGTGCGATACAGCGGCGATCCGGCGGGCGGCAGCTTCGGCAGCACGTGCTTGCGCACCCACGGCCCGGCCCGCTTCGCGTCGAACTCGGTTGACACCGCGTAGTACTCGCGGCCGTCCTCACAGACGACACCGATCGAGATCAGATCGATCGTGACACCGTCCTCAACGAATTCCGAGTCGTAGAAATATCGCAGGGAGATCGCCTCTTCTCGCCGGTGGGTTGCTCGTGACGTCTGGCTCGACGATCCGCGCGGTGGCCCCACAATGGGATGACGAAACCTTATGTCGGCACCTGGCGAGCACTTCGAACGGGTCGGTGGAGCCCGCGCGCGAAACTTTGCGGGCCGTCGCCGGTACGCCGGATATTCGCTCGGCGCGGTGGGTCCGTATTCTTGACTGGTGACCTGGACCGTCGACGTACCCATTGACCGCCTGCCGGAACTGCCGCCGCTGCCCGCCGAACTGCGTGGCCGCCTCGACGCAGCATTGGCCAGGCCCGCCCTGCAGCAACCGTCCTGGGACGCCGACGAGGCCGCCACCATGCGCACTGTGCTGGAGAGCGTGCCACCGATCTGCCTACCCGCCGAGGTCGAGGACCTCAAGGCGCAGCTGGCCGCCGTTGCCCGCGGTGAGGCTTTCCTCATGCAGGGCGGTGACTGCGCGGAGACCTTCGCCGACAACACCGAACCGCACATCCGCGGCAATATCCGCACACTGCTGCAGATGGCCG
Organism: Nocardia sp. A7; assembly: GCF_046549215.1. Classification (NCBI taxonomy): domain Bacteria; kingdom Bacillati; phylum Actinomycetota; class Actinomycetes; order Mycobacteriales; family Nocardiaceae; genus Nocardia; species Nocardia sp. A7. The sequence goes on from NZ_JAJPWE010000006.1 coordinate 123,136, forward strand.
TCGTTCTCACCTACGGCGCGAGCATGCCGGTGGTGAAGGTGGCGCGCATCGCGGGCCAGTACGCCAAGCCGCGCTCGTCCGACACCGACGCCCTCGGCCTGACGTCCTACCGCGGTGACATGGTGAACTCCCTCGTCGCCGACGAGGCGCTGCGCCGCCACGACCCGTCACGCCTGGTCCGCGCCTACGCCAACGCCAGCGCCGCGATGAACCTGGTGCGTGCGCTGACCAGCGCGGGCACCGCCGACCTGCACCGCCTGCACGACTGGAACCGCGACTTCGTCGCCCAGTCGCCCGCGGGTGCGCGTTACGAGACCCTCGCCGAGGAGATCGACCGCGGCCTGCGTTTCATGGCCGCCTGTCAGGTCAACGATCCGAGCCTGAAGACCGCGCGTATCTACGCCTCGCACGAAGCGCTCGTCCTCGACTACGAGCGCGCGATGCTGCGGCTGAGCGAGTCCGAAACCGGCGAACCGCTGCTCTACGACCTGTCCGCGCACTTCCTGTGGATCGGTGAGCGCACCCGGCAGCTCGACGGCGCCCACATCGCGCTGGCCGAACTGCTCGCGAACCCGATCGGCCTCAAGATCGGGCCGACCACCACACCGGACCTGGCCGTGGAATACGTCGAGCGGCTCGACCCGAACAACGAGCCCGGCCGGCTCACTCTGGTCGCCCGCATGGGCAACGGCAAGGTCCGCGATGTGCTGCCCCCGATCATCGAGAAGGTGCAGGCCACCGGCCACCAGGTGATCTGGCAGTGCGACCCCATGCACGGCAACACCCACGAGTCGTCCAACGGTTTCAAGACCCGCCACTTCGACCGCATCGTCGACGAGGTCCAAGGCTTCTTCGAGGTGCACCACGCCCTCGGCACCCATCCGGGCGGCCTGCACATCGAGCTGACCGGCGAGAACGTCACCGAGTGCCTCGGCGGCGCCCAGGACATCTCCGACCTCGACCTCGGCGGCCGCTACGAAACCGCCTGCGATCCGCGCCTGAACACCCAGCAGTCCCTGGAACTGTCGTTCCTGGTCGCGGAAATGCTGCGCTGAATCAGCTCAGATGAGCCCGGGGGCGGTCAGCGAGGACCGCGCCCGGGTTTTTCTTTGTCCTTCTCGGGATCCTTGCCCCTTCAAGGCAGGGCGGTGAGCGTGACCACGCTCCCCGCCTCCACATTCGAATTGATGCCGGGTAGCTGGCCGATGACCAGGGAGCTGTCGGAATCGGTGAGGGAATTGACCGCCACCCGCAGGCCGAGCTGCTGGAGCTTGGACCGGGCGTTGCCGACGTTCTGGCCCATCACATTGGGCACCGTCACCGCGTTGGACACGATCAGCGTGATGGTGTCGCCCGATTGCAGGGTGGTGCCGACGGCGGGCTCGGTGGCGATCGCCTTGTCGCCCTCGATGTTCTTGTCGAACTGCACGCGCGTCTCACGAACGACCAGGCCCGCCGTGGTCAGCGCACTGGCCGCCTGCTCGGTGGTCTTGCCGCGCACATCGGGCACATTGACCGGCTGAGAGCCCTTGCTGCGGTACACCTTCACCTGCCCACCCACCGGCAGGATCGTGCCCGGCGCGGGCTCCACCTTCGCCAGTGAACCCTTCGGCGCCGTGCTCGCCGCCTCACCGGCGTCGATCGGCTGCAGGCCGCCGTCGCGGATCGCCTGGTTCACGGCACTGATCTGATCGCCCGCCTTGATATCGGGCACGCGCGGTTTGCCGTTGGAGATCAGCACCGCGATCGTGGAACTCTTGGTCACCCGCGACCCGGCCGACGGGTCGGTGCCGACGACCCCGCCCACCGGAATGGTGTCGGAAGCCTTCTGCCGTAACTCTGTTTCGAAACCGGCCTCCTGGAGCACCGCGACGGCCCGCTGGGAGTCCATGCCCGCGATCGGCGGCACCGCGCTGTAGCGGCCGACGCCGAGCCACCAGCCGCCGATGCCGACCAGCAGGGTCAGCGCGGTGACGATACCCACCCACACCAAACCTGTTCGGCGAGCATGACTGTCGCCGAACGCGGTGGCGGCGGGTGCGGGCGCGTACACCTCCGGCCGTGGGCGCTGCGCGGTCACCACCCTGGTGTGGTGCGGTTCCGGTGCGGGCGAATGATGCGCGGCAACAGGATTGGGGGTGTGTGGGCGCTCACCGGGATGATGGGCGGCGCCGGTCCGGTAGCTCTCGCTGAGGTGTTCGGCCGAATCCCGCGGTGCCGGAACCCGATACGGCGGCAGCTTCAGCTCCATCGCGATCGACTGCAGTTTCGCCGCCATCTCGTTGGCGTCGGCGAAGCGCTGCGCGGGGTCGCGGGAGGTGGCCTTGGCGACCAGTTCGTCGAATTCCGTGGGCACGCCACCGATGAACTGGCTCGGTGCGGGCACATCGTTCTCGACCCGCTGATAGGCCACCGACAGCGAGTTGTCGCCGCTGAACGGCACCCGCCCGGTGAGCAGCTCGAAGATCAGCACGCCGAAGGAGTACACGTCGCTGCGGGCGTCGGCGGTGCCGGTGGTGACCTGCTCGGGGGAGAGGTAGGCGGCCGTGCCGAGGATCACGCTCGCGGAGGTGGTGTTGGCCGCGGCCACGGCGCGGACCAGGCCGAAGTCGGCGATCTTCACCTCGCCCGCATCGGAGATCAGCACGTTCTCCGGCTTCACATCGCGGTGCACCAGGCCGGCGTCGTGGGCGGTGCCGATCGCGCGCAGCACCGGCTCGGCCACGGCGCGCACGGCGTGTGGCGGCATCGGCCCGCGTTCGCGCAGCAGTTCACGCAGGGTGCCGCCCTCAACCAGTTCCATGATCAGGAACGGGTGTTCGCCATCGACACCCTGGTCGTACACGGCCACCAGGGACTGATGCTTGAGTTTGGCCACCGCCCGCGCCTCGAACTCGAAACGGCTGAGGAACTGCGGGTCACCGGCGAACTTCGGGTCCATCACCTTGATCGCCACCGGGCGATCGAGCCGGGTGTCGGTTCCCCGGAACACCATCGACATCCCGCCGCGAGCGATCGGCGCATCGATGCGATAGCGCCCTTCCAGCATCTGGCCGATCAAGTGATGTCCTCCGGCATTCAACCGGCCGCCGGGTGCGGCCACCACGATGGTAACCGGGCGGTGTCGGCATGCCCGACGATGAGTGCGCACCGACACGTACTACCGTTGTGGGGGTGAGTGCCTTCCCTTGCGGCGACGACGTGCTGCCCGACACCGAAACCATCGTCTCGCTCCCCGAGGCGGCCGACATACTCGGCGTCCCGGTCACCTCGGTGCACCAACTGCTGCGTGACCACCAGATCCTCGCGATCCGCCGCAACGGTGTCCCCGGCATCCCCGCCCGCTTCTTCAATTCCGAAGACGAGATCGTGCGCATGCTCCCCGGCGTGATCACCGTCATGCGTGACGGCAAGTACAGCAACGAGGACATCCTCGAGTGGCTCTACACCGATGACCCCACCCTCCCCGGCCGCCCCGTCGACGCCCTGCACGGCCACCTGGCCCGCGAGGTGGTCCGCCGCGCCCACGCCGAACCCTTCTGAGGGTTCGGAGACGACGTTGGTGTCGATGAGGAAACTCACGGCAGCTCGGTGAAGTCGAATTCCCGAGGCAAAGACCGCGCCCACCGAAGGTGACAAGGAATCATGCCCGAACAGGCGGCGCCGATTCCGTGACAACGGGCTTCGACCTGGCCGAACGCAGATGCAGCGGATCGACGATGCGCAGCGACATCGCGGCGACCACGGCGGCGAAGGTCGCGAGTGCGACGTGCCAGAAGTTGTAGAGCCCGATCGACCCGTCCGGCTGGAACACCAGCATCAGCCACGTGCAGATCCCGACCAGCCACATCAATGTTGTGGTCGACATCGCGAAACCGGCGGCCAGCGCCAGTGGCCACGAGTAGTACCAGGGCAGCGCGGCGGGGGAGAGCAGCACGATCGCGACGAAGGCGATGATGATGCCCATCACGGCCTCGCGTTCACTGTGCCGGAACCGCCACCACGTCGCGACCAGCAACGCGACCATGGCGATCTGGCACAGCAGGCGGGTCACATCCAGCACCGAATCGAAATTCAGCGGGGTCACCCAGGTGACCATGTGCGCGAGCAGCGTCGGCAGCGAAAGCCAGTTGATGATCTTGTTCGAACCCTGCAACGCGGTGACCCAGCCGAAGCCGACTCCCGCGATCACCGATGCCGCGCCGAATACCAGCGCGAACACGCCGACACCGATCCCGGCGATCTTGGCGAACACGAACAGGGGGTGCGGCATATCCGCGGACGGTCTGGCAGCGTCGGGGTGTTTCTGTTCTTCGGCGAGAGCGGCATCGGAATCCATCGCGACTCGACGCTCGGCGGCTCGGCGTTCCTTCTCGTGCAGAATCCAGATCCACACCAGGAACGGCAGCGCCACACCCGCGGTCGCCTTGATCGCGACGCCGATGGCGACGACCACGATGCCCGCCACATGATGGCGTTCGAGCACGAGCGCGACGCCCGCGCACATCAGGCCGACCATCAACATCTCGTTGTGCACGCCACCGATCAGGTGCACCAGCACCAGCGGGTTGAGCACCGCCAACCACAGCGCCACCGTCGGCTTACCGCCGAGATGCTTGGTCAGATACGGCACGGCCCACATCATCAGCGCCAGCCCCGGCAGCATGACGAAGCGCAGGGCGATGGTCCCGGCGATCACATTGTCGCCGGTGATCGAGGTGATCGCGCGGCCGATCAGCAAGAACACGGGTCCGTACGGCGCGGTGGTGGTGGTCCAGACCGGGCTCACGTTGTCCAGCAGCACACCGGGATTGGCGACGGGACCCACTTGATAGGGGTCGAAACCGTCGCGCAACAGGGCGCCCTGGGCGAGGTAGGAGTAGGAGTCGCGGCTGAACATCGGCGCCGCGAACAGCAGTGGCGTGATCCAGATGCCGACGATCGCGCGTAACTCGTTGAGGGTGACCGTCGATTCACCCTTACCGATCGTGGTGCGACCCAGCCGAACCCACGCGGTGATCATCATCAGCACGCCGATCCAGATCACGATCGTCGACAGCGCGTACCCGTGGCCGAACCGAAGCCAGGACAGGTGCAGCGCCTCGAGCAGCGGGTCGCGTTTGCGAACAGCGCCTGCGCCGAACCCACCGAAGGTGATCATGGCCGCGCCGAAGAATCCCATGAGGGCCGCGTGGCCTTCGGGGCTGCGAGCGAACTCACCTGCCGTACGCAGCCAGGTCCGGACGCCGGGATCGCTCCCGCTGGGTAGGTGGCGCCGGCGCTCGAGTGTGCGCGTGTTGTCCATGGTGCCTACGGTCGTCTCAGGGGGCGGCATGTTCGGTCGGTCCCCCCAGGTGGTCGGCGGTCGCAACCGCGAGCTGATAAGTCGGCCGTCAGTTTACGGCTTCATGTGGGAACACTAACCCGGTGGTCGGTACCGGCGTGTGTCCGGCTGCCGGTGATTCGTGCCGCGGCCAGCTTGCCCGACAGCACTGTGGTGGGCACACCCACCCCCGGAGTGGTGCCGCAACCTGCGAGAACAACGTTGTCCACACCCCTTGGCAGATTGCGTGGGCGAAAGGGTCCGGTCTGCCGGAACAGGTGCGCGATGGAGAACGGCGTGCCCGCGATCATGCCCTGGGCGGCCCACGTGCCGGGAGTGTCGAGGTGGTCGACACGGAAGTGCTCGGTGATGCCGGTGTAGCCACGCTGTTCGAGTACCGCGAGCAGCTCGCGCAGATAGAAGGGGCCGAGCCGGTCCCAGTCGAGTGGGGCGGCGGTCAGGTTGGGGCATGGTGCGAGCACCGACAGCGGTTCGAAGCGGCCGCTCGCCCGGTCGACGAACTGTCCGGGATCGGTCAGCGCGGGCCGGGTGAGCAGCAGGGACGGGTCGCTCATGAGCTGCCCGCGCCCCTTGCGCGCGGCGATCTCGGTGAACGTCTGCGCCCAGGCCGCGCCGAAGTCGATGGTGTGATGCGCCTGCACGGGCCATCGCGCGGCGATCTCGGCCGGGATGGTGCCGTGGGCGACCACTGCCGACGGGGACGCGCGCAGGCCGCGACGATGGCGCAGACCGAAGCGGGGCAGCGAGCCGATGTCGGCGGTGAGGACCACCGAGTCGCAGACGTAACTGCGCCCGTCGGTGGTGCGCACGGCTTCCGCGTAGCGGCCACGAGTTGGGCCGGTCGCATAGTCGATGCCATCGACCTCGGCATCCAGCACGAGGCGCCCACCCGCGTCGGTGAATGCTCGGGCGAGCGCGGCGGTGATCGCGCGCATCCCCCCTTCGGGAAAGTAGACACCGAGGCAGGTATCCATGTTCGGGATTGCGCCATAGATCGCCAGCGCGTCATCCGGCGACATGCCGGCGTACAACGCTTGGAACGTGAAGAGTCTGGTCAGGCGTTCATCGTGCAGATATGACCGCACGCGCGGCCCCAGTCTGCCGAACCCGCCGAGCTTGGCGAGTGCGGTCAGCGCGGCCCTGGCTCGCGGCGTACGCACCATATCGAGGGGCGAATCGAAATCCGCGTTCAGGAACTCGTCGAATTCGGCGTCGTAGATGCGACCGAGCCAGTCGCGCAGGCGCCGGTAGTTGCGCGCTTCGGCCGGACCGCAAGCCCTGTCGACCTCGGCGGCCATCTGGTCGGCGTCATCGAAGACCCGGATGTCGCTGCCGTCGGCGAAACGTGCGTGATAGGCGGGGGTGAGGCGGTGGATGCGCAGGTCGACGCTGTCCCTGGTGTGCCCGACGGCGGCCAGCGCGTCATCGATCACCTCGGGCAACGTGAGTACCGTTGCGCCGCTGTCGATCTCGTAGTCGTCGAACCGATAGCGCCCGACCCGTCCGCCGGGATGATCGGCCCGTTCCAGCACCGTCACCTCGTGCCCCGCGCCCCGCAGATGCAGCGCGGCCGCCAGGCCCGCCAGGCCGGCACCGACTACGACGACATGATTCGTTTGTCCCACAACACTTTTCCTATCAGGCTGCGCGACGAGTGGCAGCCAGCGCCATGGCGTGCAACAACTGCTTGGCTTCCGGTGTCGCGGAACTGGTCGCGATGGCGGCGAGCCCGGTGTCGGTGAGCTCGGTGATTCGTCGCTCCACCTCGTCGACCGCGCCGAGGTCGGTGAGCACCGTGCGTAACCGGTCGACGGCCGCATCGTCGAGATCTGTGCCCAGACCGGTCCGGATCAGGGTGGCGGAGGCTGGATCGGCTCGGCGCAGCGCCTCCGCGATCAGCACGGTCCGCTTGCCTTCCCGCAGGTCATCGCCCGAGGGCTTGCCCGTGATCACCGGGTCGCCGAACACCCCGAGCAGGTCGTCACGCAGCTGGAACGCGATCCCCACATCGGTTCCGTAGATCCGCAACGCGGCCACCAGTGCCTCGTCGGCGCCCGCCAGCGCCGCACCCAGATGCAACGGCCGTTCGATCGTGTACGCGGCGGTTTTGTACCGGTTGATCCGCAGGGCCGCCTCGACCGATTCGTCCCCACCGGCCTCACCGTTGATATCGAGGAGTTGCCCGCCGAGCACCTCGGTCCGCATCCGCGCCCACACCGGTGCGTACCGGGCCAGCGCGTCGGGGCTCAATCCGGCCTCGTGGACCAGATCATCGGCCCAGGCCAGCGCGAGATCGCCGATCAGGATCGCGACGGCCGAGCCGTAAGCGGCGCCGTCGCCGGGCCAGCCCGCCGCTCGATGCCGGTCTTCGAAGTCGATGTGCACGGTCGGGAATCCGCGCCGAGTCCGCGAGGAGTCGATGATGTCGTCGTGCACGAGCGCGCACGCCTGCACCATCTCCAGCGCCGAACAGGCAGTGAGCACCGCGGCCGCGTCGTGTCCGGACGGATCGCCACCGGCGCCGAGCCAGCCGGTCCAGGCGAAGCCCGGCCGCGTACGCTTGCCGCCCCGCACGACGAACTGTTGCAACGCCTCGACCGCGTCGACGAACACCGGCCCCAGCGGCTCGACGATCTCACGGCGAGTGGCGAAGAAGCTGGTCAGCACCTGTTCGACAGCCGCGACGAAGGCCGGTGTACCCGGTGTCAGCGCGACGAGATCGACCGAGGTCAGCGCGTCGACGGCGGACCGGGAGAGCGGGGTTCCGATTCCGGCGGACAGGGCGGCCTCCAGTGGCGAAGTGGGCGAGCAGCGGGACCGGTCGGGCACTCGGCGGTGCGCCTCACCTGCGTCATACCGAACGATACGCGGGTGAGCCGGTCATCCTCCGGCGCACACGCCCGCTGCGACGCAGCCCACACCCGGCGTTTCGGCGCCTCCTGCCACCATCGTCACGTTTACCGGACTTGACATGTTGTCGGGTGTTCGGTGGCCGGTTTCCCGGTCGGTGCCGGGCAGCCATCGCCTCCCACTAGACTGAGCCGGTGGATTTCGACAATGGACGGGGAAGTTCGACCCCAGATCGACCCGCCCAGCGGCCGTCGATCGTCTCGAACACCCCCTCGGTGGTGCAGAGTCTGCGCACGCACTCGGGCAACGGCGTGCCGTTCTCCGTGGAGTTCAACCCCCCGCGTGACGAGGCAGGCGAGGCTCGGCTGTGGCGCGCGGTTCGTGAGTTCGAACGCATGCACCCCGCCTTCGTGTCGATGACCTACGGCGCGGGCGGTTCCACCCGCGACCGCACCGTCCGCATCACCGGCGCCCTCGCGCAGGAAACCACCCTGCTCCCGGTCGCCCACCTGACCGCCGTCGGTCACAGTATCGCCGAACTGCGCTCCCTGATCGGCTCCTACGCCGACTCCGGCATCTGCAATGTCCTGGTCCTGCGCGGCGACCCGCCCGGCGACCCACTTGGCGCATGGGCCAAACACCCCGGTGGCGTCGAATACGCCGAGGAACTGGTCCGCATCGTGCGCGATCTCGGCGACTTCCACGTCGGTGTCGCCTCGTTCCCCCAGGGCCACCATCGCTCACCCGACCTCGACCACGACACCCACCATCTGGCCGCGAAACTCCGTGCGGGAGCCGAGTATTCGATCACCCAGATGTTCTTCGACGTCGAGCACTACCTGCGTCTGCGCGACCGCGTGATTGCCATGGACCCCATCGAGGGCACCAAACCGATCATCCCCGAACTGATGCCCATCACCTCCCTGCGCACCGTCGCCCGCGCCGAAGAACTCAGCGGTCGCCCCGTCCCGCCCGCCGTCGTGGCCCGCCTCACCCGAGCAGCGGGTACCGGCCCGGAAGAAGACCGCGCCGCCGTCCGCGCCGAAGGCATCCAGATAGCCACCGAAATGGCCCAACGCCTCACCGACGAAGGCGCCCCCTGCCTCCACTTCATCACCCTCAACTTCGCCAAGGCCACCAGCGAGGTCCTCACCAACCTCGGCTACGGAGTAACCGCCGCCCCACTCAGCGCGTAACCGAGGGCGCTTGTGCTACTTTTCGCGCGAAAAGTAGCACAAGAAGCTGGCGGTGCTACTTAAGTAGCACTACCCTTCGTCAGTGATACTTTTCGGCTGAAAAGTATCATTGAATGCCGATCCGAGGGGTTGAGCTGATGCTTCTGGAGGACTTCTCCACCGCGCAGCAGGTAAACGTCGTCCGCGCGGACAATGGATACCGCGCGTTCTCGCCGCCACCACTGCCGCCGAACGTTCAGATGTCTCCGAAACTCGTCCGCAGGCTGTCCAGCGCGGATCGGGCCGTTGGCGAGTTGGCCGGTCTCGGGCGCGGACTGCCCAGCCCCGAGCTGTTCGGCCGGGCACTGGTGCGCCGCGAGGCCGTGCTGTCGAGCCGGATCGAGGGCACCGTCGCGTCGTTGTCGGACGTGGCGATGTACGAGGTCGAGCGTCCCGCCCACCCTCGGGGTGACGTCCAAGAAGTGTTCAACTACATGAGCGCGATGGATCATGTTCTCGATCCGGGTAGGCGCTTGCCGTTGAGTCTGTCGCTACTGCGGGAAGCGCATCGGATTCTGATGACGGGCGTTCGTGGCGATTACGCCACCCCCGGCGAATTTCGGCGCAGTCAGAACTGGATCGGCCCTCCAGGATCCACCATCGACACCGCGAAATACGTTCCGCCGCCACCGGAATCGCTGTGGCAGGGCCTGGATGCCTTCGAGAAGTTCCTGCATGCGGACGGGGAACTCCCGCCGCTGTTGGCGATCGCCGCGGTGCACTATCAGTTCGAGGCGATCCATCCCTTCATCGACGGCAACGGTCGCATCGGCCGGTTGCTCGTGGTGATGCTCTTGGTCGAGTGGGGCTTGCTGCCCGGCCCCTTGCTCGACCTGTCGTCCTACATCGAGCCACGGCGTAACCGGTACTACGAAGGCTTGCTGCGTGTTTCGACCGACGGCGATTGGCTCGGCTGGTTCGACTTCTTTCTCGAGGTCATCGAGGAGCAGGCCCGTGACAGCCTCGCTCGCGCTGTGCGTCTGGATGCGCTGCGGACCGAACTCAGGCTGCGGGTCGCCAGAGCCCGCTCATCCGGCCTCCTGCCGATCCTGATCGACGAGCTGTTCCGCTCCCCGATCATCGGCATCGCGAATGCGATGAAGGCGCTCGATGTCACCCACCGCGCCGCCACCTTGAATGTCGAAAAACTAGTGGAGGCAGGGATTCTCATAGAAGTAACCCGAGCCCGCACCCGCTTCTTCGCCGCACCGGATGTGCTCGCGGTGATGAACGGCACCTGAGGACGGGTCAGCGCTGTCGCGACGAGGTCGTCACTCGACGTTGCGGGCTGCGCGCAGCGGTCGCAACTGGCCGATCTCGGTGACGTTCTTCATCAGCTCGCTGTTCACCCAGGCGAGGGTATGGGCGACGGTCTTGTCGGGGTCGCTGTGCCACGGAAAGGTCGCTGGGGCGGCGAGATCGGCGTCGGTGACCTGGTCCAGAATCGGCAGCCATTCCTCGCGCAGGCCGCGCAGATGAGCGGTGACCGCGGGCCCTGGTCCCGGCCAGGTGATCTCGGTACGGTCCCGTGGAGTGCGCGCCCGCAGGTGGTCGATGGCGACGCTCCACCACCACCCGATGTGCCAGCTGATCCAACCGATGGTCGGGACCGGAATCGGATCGGGCTCGGAGTCGGCCCAGTCCGGCACCCAGACACCGCGTTCGTCGAGGTGCAGCGTCCAGCACAAACCCGCGGGCTCCCACAGGAAGTCGTCATCCTCCAGCCGATCGAGATGGAACTCGAACAGGGACCAGGTCAGGTCGAACTGCCAACGCAGCACGGCAGAACACGATGCAGCCACGCACCACATCCTGCTCGGAACCCTCGATCCCGACCATTGGTTTTGCCGACCAGAAGCACCTGGGCCCAGCGCGTTCGGATATCGGGCTGCCTACTGTGTGACGGCGAGGTCGTTCCAGGTTCGTTCCCAGCTGCGGGTCATCGCGGGATAGACGATGCCGTAGCGGAAGGGCTTGATCAGGGCCATGTAGAAGCGGCCGAACCAGCCGTTGGGCTTCACCAAAACGGCCATTTGCAGGCGGTAGCCGGTGTCGTCGGGGACCCAGCCCAGGTGCATGATGCCGTGCATCGTGCCGTTGGCGATTTCGGCGGCGTATTCGTTGTCGAGGACGTAGAGGCTGGTGAGGGGGCTGTCCTCGACGGGGGTGTCGGTGTCGCGGAGGTCAGCGGGGAGACGGTCTCGTAGGGACGCGACTCGGGTACCGGTGCCTGCGTCTTCGCGGTCCCAGCCGAACCATTGGCCCAGCTTCCAGCGGATTGTGAACAGTAGGCCGCTGAGGCCGGTGGATTCGGAGGCGCGTTCGGCTCGGAGGGCGGACAGCAGGGCGCGGAAGTCGTCGGGGCCGCCGCCGGGGGTGCGGAACCGCCAGATGTCCTCGACGGCGAAGTCGGGGGCGATTTCGTGGATGCGCCAGGGTTGATCGGTGTGGGCCGATTCGGGCAGTCGCATGGCAGGAACCTCCATTTGTACGGTGGCGTATAAATGGACGATACCGCTGATATACGCCTACGTATGCATAGAGTCGATGTGACGAATGTGGGCTTGACGGGCGTGGCGGCCACGGGATGATGCCATGGCCGCCACGTCGCGCGAGAACTTTGGTCTACCTCGCGTTCGGGCACGCACCCTCGAGCTGGTCGGCGCGGTCAGGCGGCGCGGGCGGCTCGCAAACCCCATGCGTCGGCCAGCAGGCGATGGGATTCGAGGCGGTCGGCGTGGTGGTGGGTGATGGTGGTGATGAGGAGTTCGTCCGCGCCGGTGACCTTCTGGAGGGCGTCGAGGCGCTCGACCACAGTGGTGGGGGAGCCGACGATCTGGGAAGCGAGGCGGTCGTCGACGAGACGGCGTTGGTCCGCGGTGAGGGGGGAAGCTGTGGTGGGGTCGAGGTATTCGGCCGCGCCACCGCTGCGGATGCTGTGGACCCAGTGTCCATAGGTGCTCGCGTGGTGGCGGGCGGTGTCGTCGTCGGCTGCGACCACGACGTCCGCCGACACGATGACGTGCGGTTCGGCCAGCATCTCCGACGGCCGGAATGCCGCCCGATATGCCGCGACCGCGTCCAGCGCCGTACCCGGCGCGACGTGATAGGCAGCCGCGAACGGCAGCCCCGACGCGCCTGCCAGTTCGGCGCTTTCGCCCGCCGAACTGCCGAACAACCACAGCTCGGCGTCGATACCCTCACCCGGAACAGCGTGCAGCTCAACACCATCGGCGGTGAAGTAGCGGCCGTCGAGTAGCGCCTGAACCTCGGCCACCTGGTCGGCGAAGTCCAGCGGCTCCGCACCGGGAAGCTGCAGCGCCTCGGCCGAAGCGAGGAACTTCGAGCGGTCGGTGACCCGGCGCGGATCGAAAGGCGGTGGCACCACCACGCCGTCGCGGACCTCGGTGCGCCCGGTGACCGTGTCGAGCACGGGATGCCCGCCCTTGGTGGTCGCCGCTGCCGCACCGAACTGGCTGATCCGGTGCCCGGACCGGCCCAGACCCAGATCGAGCCGACCGGGATGCAACGCGTCGACGGTGCCGAACGCCTCCACGATCGAAGCCGACGTGTGATGGCCCACCTGCACCGCCCCGGTACCGACCCGAATGCGCGAGGTGGCCGCGGCGACCAGCCCGAGCAGCGTCAGCGACGACGAACTCGCCACCGACACGAAATGGTGCTCGGCCAACCAGTATCGGCGGTAGCCCCACTGCTCGGCATGGCGAGCCAGGTCGATGGTGTTACGCAATGCCTGTGCGGCACTTGTCCCTTCGCTGATCGGGGACAGATCGAGAATCGACAGTGGAACGCTCATAGCTTCGGATCCTGTTCTCCCGCTTCGATCGCCACGCGCAACCTGTTCTCGCGTGGCGCGACGGGGCAGGTGGCGAAGTCGGTGAACGCGCAGGGCAGATTCACGGCCCGGTTGAAGTCGAGGGTGACGGTGCCGTCGGCCTCGACCGCGCCGATGGCGAGCGAGCGGGCCGCCGGGTAGGTGGTGACGCCGCTGGTGGCGTCGGTGAACAGCACCTTGAGGTCGTCGGCGTTGCCGAAGGCGACCAGCGCCTCATGGCTGTCACCGAGCTGGAATTCGATGATTCCCGCGGCGCTGTGGTGGTGCTCCAGCCCGTCGACCACGGCGCCCGTGGTGACGGTGCGCGCCTGCCCGAACGGGGTGAACCGCCCGGTCACGACCCAGCGCGGGTCGGCCGGATAGGCCGCGACGCCGGTGAACGCGGTCAGTGTCGGCGCGGCCGGATCGTGCACGCGCACCGCGAACTGCCCGGAGCGCCGGATCACTTCGAGGACCTTCTCCTCGTTGAGCACGCTCACCCCGGGCGCGCCCTCCCCGGGCGTCACGATCCGCACGCCGGCGATCCGCTCGCCGTCCACATCGAGCCGGTCGGCGGGCTGGGCAGTGATGAACACCTTCTCGTCGGTGACCCACCAGGTGCCGGGGACGCCGTCCAGGCGCTGCGGGCTGTCGGTGAGCCAGTGCAGCCCGGCCAGGCTGAGCCAGCCGAGGGGGTCGCGCAGTCCGTCCTCGCGGGCGTCGTGCCAGCGCGACCATTTGTCGGCGAATGTGGTTGTGGTGCTGAGGTTCTCGACAGTGATGGTCATGACGCGCGTGCTCCTTCGGCGACGGTGTGGTGGTGGGGGTGACGCAGACCGAGGTGGTCGCGCAGGGTGGTGCCGGTGTACTCGGTGCGGAAACTGCCGCGTTCCTGCAGTGCGGGAACAACCTTGTCGACGAATTCGTCGAGTCCGGCGGGGGTCAGGTGCGGGACGAGGATGAAACCGTCGGCGGCATCGGACTGCACGTAGTGGTCGATCTGATCGGCGACCTGGGCGGGCGTGCCGATGAACTGCTGGCGGGCGGTGACCTCGATGATGAGTTCGCGGATGCTCAACTTCTCCGCCGCTGCCTGCTCGCGCCACGCTTTCGCGACGGCCAGTGGGTCTTTCGTGTGCCTGACCCGGCCCCGGGTGATCTCGGCCGCGGCGTCGGGATCGACCTCGGGCAGCGGGCCGTCGGGGTCGTAGCCGGAAAGGTCACGGCCCCACACTTGTTCGAGGAAGGCGATCGCGGTCTGTGGGCTCACCTGCTGGTAGCGGATGGCGCGGGCACGCTCGTTCGCCTCGTCGGCGGTGTCGCCGAGGACGAACGTGGCCGCGGGCAGAACCAGCAGGTCACCGTGTGCGCGACCGTATTTCGCCAATCGGTCCTTGACGTCGGCGTAGAACTTCTGGCCCGCCTCGAGGGTGCCGTGTCCGGTGAAGATCGCATCGGCGGTCTTCGCACCGAACTCACGCCCTTCGTCGGAATCGCCCGCCTGCAACAACACCGGGTGCCCCTGCGGGCTGGGTGGCACAACGAAAGGCGCCGCGAAGTCGAACTGTGTACTGCGGAAGGTCGTTTCGGGAACCTCGCGGGCGAAGACACCACGCTCGCGATCGATCACCAGCGAGTCGGCCGGCCAGCTGTCCCACAGCGCCCTCGTCGCGGCGACCGCCTCTTCCGCACGCCGATACCGTTCGCTGTGCTCGAGGTAGCCGCCGCGCCGAAAGTTCGCACCCGTGAACGCATCCGAGGAGGTGACCACGTTCCACGCGGCCCGGCCGCCGGAGAGGTGATCGAGCGAGGCGAACTGCTTGGCGACCTCGAACGGTTCGTTGTAGGTGCTGTTGATGGTGCCTGCCAGCCCGAGCCGTTCGGTCACCGCCGCCACCGCGTTGAGCACGGTGAACGTGTCGGGCCTGCCGACCACATCCAGGTCGTGGATCTGTCCACGATGCTCGCGCAGCCGCAACCCTTCGGCCAGGAAGAAGAAGTCGAACAGGCCGCGTTCGGCGGTGCGCGCCAGATGCTCGAAGGACACGAAATCGACCTGCGATTTCGACGCCGGATCGGCCCAGACGGTGGTGTTGTTGACGCCGGGGAAGTGCGCGGCGAGGTGGACTTGCTTACGTGGTTTCGAGGTCACTGCGCTGCTCCTGTCGTGGCGTATCGGCTTGCGGGGCGGGGGAGGCCGAGGCGATCGCGCAGGGTCTCGGGTCGAGGGTTCGGCGTGGTCGCCGGTGGGCGGACTGTTCGCCGGTGAGCGGTGAGTGTGGTCAGGGTGGACTGGAGGGCGAGTGGCCGCACAACCACTCCGTCGGCGATCCCGGACCGCGCGATCTCCGCGAGCAGTTCGTCGAGTCCGGCGACAGTGCCCACATGACGGAGCCGGGTGGTTTCCGCCTCGCAGGTGGGTGCCGTGCTGGGTCGGCGCGCTGTGGGCGTCTCGGCGTGTTCGGCCCACCGGTCGAGCTCCCGTACCGCTGCCTGCGCTCCATCGGCCGAATCGTCCAGCTGGACGACGAGATCCAGCAGTATCCGCACGCTGTCGGGATCGCGGCCCGCGGTGGCGATGGCGGCACGCAGGGCGATACGACGGGCGCGTGCGGTGGCGAGATCCGGGGCGGTGATGCGGATGAGGTCGGCGCGACGGACGGCGACTTCGGTCGATTCGGGGGTGTCGGCGCGGACCGTGACGATCGGTTGTCCCTGGGGCGAACGCGGGGTGATCGACGGGCCCTTGACCGAGAAGTTCTCGCCGATGAAGTCGATGTAGTGCAGGCGGTCGCGGTCGATGAACCGGCCGGTGGGGACGTCGCGGATCTCGGCGTCGTCCTCCCAGCTGTCCCACAGCCGGGTCACCACCTCGACTGCTTCGTCGGCCTCGTGCCACAGCGACTTCGGCGTTTGCACGGCCTTGCGCCCGAACGCCTTCGCGTCGGCCGTGGAGACGCTCACCTCCCACCCCGCGCGACCGAGACTCGCGAAGTCGAGCGCGGTCACGGCCTTGGACACGTGGAACGGTTCGGTGTGGGTGACCGGCACCTGGGGGATCAGGCCGATGCGGTTGGTCAGCGGGGCGGTGCGGGCGGCGATCGCGACGGCGTCGAGCCTGCCGCGGGTCGCGGCCGCACCTCCGGACTGGATGCCGAACGAGTCGGGCAGGAAGACGGCATCGAACCCGAGCTCCTCGGCCGACGAGACCACGGCCGTCCAGTAGTCGGCGGTGAACAGGTCTTCGGCACGGGAATCGGCGCGCCGCCAGGACGCGGGATGCGTTCCGGTGCCCGCTGTTTCGATGCCGAGGAACAGTGGCTTGCTCATCGGGTGAGGTCCTTTCCGTCGAGGGGATCGATCCGGGTGCCCGGCGCGGGGATCGCCGCGAGCAACTCCCTGGTGTAGGGGTGCTGAGGATCGGTGAACAAGGTTGCGGTGGAGCCGGTTTCGACGATGCGACCGTGGCGCATCACCGCCACCCGGTCGCTGATCCGGCGCACCACGGCCAGGTCGTGGGAGATGAACAGGTAGCCGAGCGCGAGTTCGGTTTGCAGGGCGTCGAGCAGGTCGAGGATCTGCGCCTGCACCGAGGCGTCGAGCGCGGAGACCGGTTCGTCGAGCACCAGCAGGTCAGGGCGCAGAGCCAGGGCGCGGGCGATCGCCACCCGCTGTCGTTGTCCGCCGGACAGTTCCGCGGGCTTGCGCTCGGTGAAATCCGCGGGGAGCGCGACCTGTTCGAGTAGTTCGGCGACCCTTTCGGTGCGGTCGCCGACGCCATAGGCCCGCAGGGGTTCGGCGATGATGTCGGCGACATCCCATCGCGGATCCAGCGAGGAGTACGGGTTCTGGTACACCACCTGGAACCGTTGACGGAGCGCGCGCAGACGCTTTCGCCGGACACTGGTGAGGTTGTGGCCGTCGAAGGTGACTGTCCCGCTGTCGGCATCGGTGAGGCGCAACGCGATGCGAGCCGTGGTCGACTTGCCCGAACCGGATTCGCCGACCAACGCGAGTGTTTCGCCGCGATCGAGGCTGAACTCCACGTCATCGACGGCGGTGATCGAGCCCGCGCCCGCATGGAATCGCTTGTGCAGGGCACGAACGGACAGCAACGGTGTGTCCGCTCTGGCACGCGGCCGACGGAACGGGGTGGGCGACAGCGCGGGGGACGCGGCCAGCAGTCGCTGAGTGTAGGGCTGCGACGGACGGGCCAGAACCTGTGCGGTGGCACCGGATTCGACGACCTTGCCCTGTTCGAGCACCACCACCCGATCGGCACGCTCGGCGGCCACGGCCAGGTCATGGGTGATCAGCAGTACGGCCGTGCCCCGTGCCGCGATCCGCTCGGCCAGTCGATCGAGCACCTGCCGCGCCACCGTCGCGTCGAGCGCACTGGTCGGCTCGTCCGCGATGATCAACTCCGGCCCGCACGCCAGCGCGATCGCGATCAACACCCGCTGCCGCTGCCCGCCGGACAGCTCGTGCGGATACTGCCGGGCCCGCACCTCCGGCCGATCCAAGCCGACTTCCTCGAGCAGGTCGAGGGCCTGCGATGCTGCCCCGCGCCGATCGGCCAGTCGATGCACCAGCAGCGCCTCCGCCACCTGATCGCCCACCCGCAGCACCGGATTCAGCGACAGGCCGGGATCCTGTGGCACGAACCCCACCCGCGCGCCCCGCAGTCGCCGCAACGTCTTCTCGTCGTCGGGATCGACCCGCTCACCATCGAATTCGATCCCGCCCGAGGTGATGCGTGCCGACGCGCCGAGCAGCCCGATCACCGCGTGCGCCACCGTCGACTTCCCTGACCCGGATTCCCCGACGAGGGCGACGACCTCTCCTCGCGCCACCTCGATCGACACACCACGAAGCGCGGTGACGGTGCCCGCGCCGACCTGGTAGGCGATGTGCAGGTCGTCCACTCGCAGCAGGGGGCCGGGAGTGCTGTTCGGAGAGTCGCGCGTCATGATGCGCTCCTTCCCGCGAAGCGGCCGAGACGCTGGGCCGACAACACCACGGCGACGATCACGAGGCCGGGCAGCGTGGTCAGCCACCAGGCCGAAGCGAGGAAGTTGCGGCCCTCCGAGATCAGCGAACCCCATTCGGGGGTGGGCGGTTTGGTGCCGTAGCCGAGGAAACTGAGCGAGGACACGGCCAGCACGGCCATACCGAATTCGACTGCGGCCAAAGCGAGTACGGGCTGGAACGAATTCGGCAGCACATGCCGAGTCAGCACCGCGTACCAGCGCACACCGGAAGCGTGCGCGGCCTCGACATAGGGCGCGTGCCGCACCCGCAGCACCTCCGAGCGCATCACTCTCGCGAAGTTCGCGATCAGCGAGATACCAACGGCGAGTGCCACATTGCGGGTGCCGAAGCCGAGGGCGGTCACGAGTGCGAGCGAGAGCAGCAGCGAGGGAATCGACAGCAGCACATCGACCACGCGCATGATCGCGGTGTCGACGATGCCACCCGCCGCCCCCGACAGCAGCCCGAGCAACGACCCCGCCACCAGCGCGATCCCGACCGCGGTGAGTGTCGCGGTGAGCGACAGCCCCGCACCGTGCACCATGCGCGTGTAGAGGTCGCGCCCGAGATTGTCGGTGCCGAACCAATGCGCGGCACTGGGCGCCTGGAACTTCTGCGCGGGCACGCCGATCAGCGGGTCACCGGAGGCGAACACCGTCGGCGCCACCGCCCACCCGACGGCGATCACGAGTACGACACCGGAGAGCGCGAGTCCCAGGTGCCCGCGCGTCCAACGCAACACCTGTGCACCGCGTGCGACAACGGATGCCGCACTGGGCTGTTCGGCGACTCTCTCGCGGCGCACAAGAACGTCAACCATGGTCGCTCCCTTCTGTATCAGTGGTGCGAGTCCGGGCAGATGGCGGCGATGCGGCGGCAGTAGCGAGCGGCGGGGCACTATCGACAGCCGCGTCGGCCCGCGTCTGCACCGGGCGACTGCGCCGCGTACCGGTGATGCGCGGATCGAGTAGCGGATAGAGCAGGTCGACCACCAGATTCACGCCAACGAAAATCAGGGCAGAGAGCAGCACCACCCCCTGGACCACGGGGATGTCCTGGTTGAGCACGGAGGTCTGGGTGAGCCTGCCGACGCCCGCGCGGGCGAACACCGACTCCACCACCACCGACCCGGCCAACATCGTGCCGACCAGCACACCCGCGATGGTGAACGCGGGCACGCTCGCCAGCCGGGCGATGTGGCGGCGCTGCACCCACCAGCGCGACGCCCCCTTGGCCAGCGCCACATCGGTGAACGGCTGACGCCACGTGTGTTCCAGCCCGGCGGCGAGGACCTGGGCGAGCACCGCACCGATCGGCAAGGCCAGCGTCAGGGCGGGCAGTAGCGTTCCGCGCAGCCCGGTCCCACCGAAGGCGGGGAACCAGTGCAGTCGAAACGAGAACAGCTGCAACAGGAGTAGACCGGTCCAGAATGTCGGCACCGAAACACCCAGTGGCGGTAGCGTACTCAAGGTGTTGCGGAGCCACGGCCGCCGCGTATAGGTAGCGGCGAACGCGAGGGCCGTCCCGCCGATGATCGCGAAAAGTAGTGCGAGAGCGGCCAATCCGAGCGTGGCCGGGATGACGTCACCGAGGGCTTCGGTCACCGGCTGACCTGTGTTGATGGATCGCCCCAGATCGCCGGTGACGGCATTGCCGAGTGCGGTCACATATTGTTCCCACAGTGGCTTGTCCAGGCCGTAGCGAGCCTGCAGCTCGGCGATCGCCGCCTGGTCCACCGGCGCGCCGGTGCCCGCGTTGTCGGCCGCCATCGACACCGGATCCGCGGGCAGCAGATACAGCACGACGAACGAGATCGTGAACGCCGCCCACAGCACCCAGATCGCCTGCAGTATCCGCGAACCCACGTACCGTGCGAAGTCTGTCCGTCCGGCCGCGCGCCGAACACCGCGCGCCGAGCCGACACGCCGCAGACTTCCGACCAGCCCGCTCATCTCAGTGCCCGCTCAACCAGGTGTCGAAGAACTGCAGTCGCGCCGAGGCCTCGAACTTCAGATCCTGGGTGTGCGCGGCCGCACCGATCGCCTGCGACAGCTCGATCGTGGGGATGTAGAGCCCGTTGTCGAGCACCTGCCGCTGCGCGCTCGCGAGCAGTTCCGCGCGGGCGGCCGGATCGTTGGTGGCGAGCTGCCGGTCGAGGGTCGCGTCGAGCTCGGGGATCGGGCCGCGCGCGTTGATATTGCGCCCGGCCAGGCCGAACGACGTGCGCAGGATATCTCCGTCGGCGCGGGTCGAGTTGCCGTAACCGGCGTCGACATCCTTGGCGTTCTGCCTGGCGATGGCCTCCGGGGTGGACACGAGATCGAGCTTCAGGTCCACCCCGACCTGGCGCAGTTGCTGTTGGACCAGCTCGAGAATCGACTGATTGCCCGCGAACACCTGGCTGAACGTCACCGCGAAACTCAGTCGCTCACCGTTCTTGGCCCGCACGCCGTCCGCGCCGAGCACCCAGCCCGCCTGATCGAGGATCGACTTCGCCTTGGCCGGGTCGTAGGCCAGGCGCGCCGACTGATCCAGATATGCCGGAGTGGCCGATGCCAGGCTGGAGGTCGCCGGCTTGAACTGCGGACCGAGCACCGTCTCGACGAGCTGCTTGCGGTCGATCGCGGGGAGCAGCGCCTGTCGGACCGCCGGATCACGCAGCGGGCCACGAGTCACGTTGACCTGCAGGCCGAACGGAGTGCCGGGGTTGGAGGTCGACAGGACCCGACCGCCCACGGCCTCGATCTGTGGAGCGTCCTGGGGCAGCGCGTCGCTGATCGCGTCCAGCTGGCCCGACGCCAGGCTGCCGGTGCGCACACCCGATTCGGGAACGACGGTGAACTCGATCCGATCCAGATACGCCTCACCCTGGTGGCCGAAAACAGCGGAGCCCCAGTTGTATCCGGCGCGCTTGGCCAGCGTCACCGAGGTGTCCTGCTTGTAGGAGGCGTAGGTGAACGGCCCGCTGCCGATGTTGTCTCCCGCGCACCGGGCCTCGGCCGGTTTGGCATTGGTGGACTGCGCCAAGATACCGAGCTGCGCGGTCGAGGACGCCTGCAGGAACTGGGCGTTGGGCGCACTGAATTCGACACGGGCGGTGAGCTTGTCGACCGCGGTCGTGCCGACGTAGCCGGTCAGGTAGCTGGCTCCCAACTGCGCCTTGGCGGCACCGAGCTCGACGATCGCGTCGAAGGTGTCGCGCACCGAGTCGGCGGTGAGCGCGGTGCCGTCGCTGAAGGTGACCCCGTCGGCCAGCGTGAAGGTGAACACCTTGGCGTCGGCACTGACCTCCCAGCTCTTGGCCAGCCACGGGGTGATCGCGCCGGTCTTCGGGTCCTGATCGGTGAGCGAGTCGACGATCTGGCGGGCCACATAGATGGTCTGGTTGGTGCCCGACTGCGCGGGGTCCGAGCAGGTCGGCGCGCCGGAAAGCCCGTAGCGCAAGGTGCCGCCGGGCTGCGGCGGACCGGCCTGTCCATCGGTGCCCCCGGTGTCGGCGCCGCACGCGACCACCGTGGTAGCGGCGGCGAGCACACCCGCGAGAGCAGCGAGACGATGTCGGATCACGAGATAACTCCAGAGAATTCACGGCCGGTGGCCAGGGGACGGCTGGGAATGCGGCGGCGCAGCTCGGGCGCCACCTCGGCCTGGAACAGTGCGAGACTGTCCAGATAGTCGGATTCGGTGCGGCCGTCACGTTCGGCGGACAGGTGGATCACCTCGTGCCCGAACTGCTCGTGGTAGCGGCCGACCTTGTCGATCACCTGCTCCGGGCTGCCGACCAGCGCCGACGAGCGGGCGACGAAATCTTCGATCGTCTCGAACACGACGGGATTGCCGACCTTGCGCTGCAGCGAGGTCCGCGCCTCGAAGAGCGGGCGGAACACCGCCACGGCCTCCTGCGAGGTCCGCGCGACGTGAAAGCCCGCCGTGCCCGCGCCGACGAGCGCATCGGCCGGATCGTGCCCGTGGTGCGCCCACCGTTCGCGATAGTGGCGGATCAGCTCGGCATACGGCTCGATCGGATTGGTGACATTGGCCGAGAACACCGGATCACCGTGGCGCGCGGCCAGTTCCACCGACTCCTTGCTGGTCGCGCTGCCGTGCCAGATCCGCAACCGCGGCTGTAGCGGTCGCGGCAACGCCTTGGCCGCGGTGATCGAGGGCCGGAACTGTCCCGACCACGTCACTTCGTCGCTGTCCCAGAGCTTTCGAAACAGCTCATACCCTTCACGATTGCGCTCCCACTGATCCTCGGTGGTGACGTGATAGAGCTGCGCCTGTGCCGCGCCGTTGCCCTTCCCGATGATCAGCTCGAGCCTGCCCTCGGACAGGTTGTCCAGGGTGGAGTAGTCCTCGAACGCGCGCACCGGATCGAGCAGGCTCAAGGTGGTGACCGCCGTGAACAGACTGATCCTCGACGTGACCGCCGCGATATGGCTCAGCACCACGGGGGGAGCGGCCGAGAGGAACGGATCTTCGTGCCGCTCACCGACAGCGAACCCGTCGTAGCCGAACTCCTCGGCGCGCCTTGCCTGGTCGATCACCTCGCGCAGGCGATCGCGTGTACTCGGCACCACGCCGGTCACCGGATCGGGCACGCGGGTGATCAGCGTCATCAGCAGGAATTTCATGCGCGTACTCCTGGCTTCTCGAACGACCTCATGCGGCAGGCTTTTTCGGCAGACCGGGTGGGTTGATCCGCGATTCGGTGACCTTCTCCGAATCCAGGCCCCACCGATCGAGGACTTTCTGGTAACTGCCGTCGGCGATGGCATGGGCGAGCGCCTTGTGTACGGCCGCGTTGAGCCCGCTGTTCTTCTTGGACAGCACCGCGATCTCGCCCTGGAGGGCTTCGCCGGCGCCGGAGAAGGTAGCGATGATCTTGGTTTCGCCGGTGGTCGTCGAGTGATAGATGCCCGTCGGATTCGGGCCGATGTAGCCGTCGAGGCGTTTCGAGGCGAGTGCGAGGTAGTAGTCGGTGACCTGCTGGTAGTAGGCGATGTCGATCGGCGCCAGCCCTTCGGCGACGTTCTGTTCGTTCCACTTCACCAGTAGCTGTTCCTGGTTGGTTCCCGCACCCACGCCGATTCGCTTGCCCACCAGACTCTTTCGGTCGCTGAAGACTAGCGAGCTGTCCTTGGGCACCTCGAGCGCGACATTGTCCTTGCGGTAGGTCGCGAAGTCGTACTTCTCCTTGCGTTCCTCGGTGACCGTGACATTGGAGATGAACGCGTCCACCTCGCCGGAATCGACGCGCACGAAGTTCTGCGACCAATCCGCCACCTGCGGAACAAGTTTCAGGCCCAGGATGTCGGCAACCAGCGAGGCGAAGTCGATCTCGGAACCCACCACGGTCTTGTCGTCGGTGGCATAGAACCGCAGCGGCGGCGCGGCACCGCCCGACCCGGTGACCAGGAGCGTGCCGCGATCGCGAATGGCCTGCGGCACTTCGGCGGCGATCGCGTCGACCTTCGCCACCCGCACCCTGCCCTCCTGGGTGGGCGAGAGGTCGAAGGTGACCGAACCCGCCTGGACGGTCTCGGCGAATTCCGGATCGGTGGTGCATCCGGTGGTGAGCAGCATCGTCGCCGAGATGATGCCGATCAGTGTGGAAAGTTTCATCAGTGTCGAAACCTGTCGTGGGAAGGGATACTCAGCGCACGCGCGACAGGAATGCCTGCGTGCGTGGATGGTCGGGGTGGTCGAGGACCGTGGCGGCGTCGCCTTGTTCGACGATCTGTCCTTCGTCGAGGAAGACGACCGTGTCGGCGACCTCACGGGCGAACCCGATTTCGTGGGTGACGATCACCAGGGCCGTGCCGGTGACGGTGAGATCGCGGATCACGGCGAGGACCTCGCCGACCAGTTCCGGGTCGAGCGCGGAGGTGGGCTCGTCGAACAGGATCAGGCGCGGCTTCAGGGCAAGGGCTCGCGCGATGGCGACGCGCTGCTGCTGGCCGCCGGAGAGCCTGCGCGGGTAGGCGTCGGCGAAATCGGCGAGCCCGACCCGGTCGAGGAGTTGTTTCGCCTCCGCGAGCACCTCGCCGCGCGGCCGCCGCTGTGCCGCGACCGGGGCGAGCACGACGTTGTCAAGGACCGTGAGATGCGGGAACAGATTGAACTGCTGGAACACGAAGCCGATCTGGCTGCGCTGGGCGCGCACCGCGTGGTCGGGTAGCGGGCGCAGGGTGTTGCCGCGCTGCCGGTAGCCGATCAGCGCACCGTCGACGTGCACGGTGCCCGCGTCCTGTGCCTCGAGGTGGTTGAGCACCCGCAGCAAGGTGGACTTGCCCGAGCCGGACGGGCCGATCAACGCGACGACCTCGCCGGTACGCACCGCCAGGTCGACGCCACGCAGCACTTCGGTGCCGTTGTAGGACTTGCGAATTCCCCTCGCCTGCACCGCTGGGGTCATCGGGTGGCTCCTCGGGGTGCGACGGCGATCTCGGAGACCTTGGCGCGGACCCGCTGCCACGGTGTCGGCGGCAACTCGCGCTGCGCGCCCTTGGCATAGTGACGTTCGACGTAGAACTGGACGATCGTCAGCGCGGTGGTGAGCACGATGTACCAGGCTGTGGCCACCATCAGCAGCGGCACCACCCGGCCGTTGCGGCCGAAGATCACCTGGACCTGGTAGAACAGCTCGGCGATCGCCATGACCGACACGATCGAGGTGCCCTTGAACAGGCTGATCACCTCATTGGCGGCGTTCGGCAGAATCGAGCGCATCGCCTGCGGCAACACGATCGTGCGGAACTGCCGCCAGCGCGGAATCCCGAGCGCCGCAGCCGCTTCCAGCTGACCACTGTCGACGGCGAGTAACCCCGCCCTGATCAGTTCGGCTGAATACGCGGCCTGATGAAGGGCCAGGCCGATCACCGCCGCGGTGAAACCGCTGATGACGCCGTTGACTTCGAAATCGAAGAACGCAGGCCCGAACGGAACACCAACGGACAGGCGGGGATACAGGTAGGCGATGTTGAACCAGAACAGCAGCTGCACGATCAGTGGGATCGAACGGAATGCCCAGATGTAGGTCCAGGCGATCACCCGCAGCACGGGATTGTTCGACACCCGCCCGATGGCCAGTAGCGTGCCGATCGCGAATCCGAGGACGGTGCCCCACAGGGTCAGCTCGATCGTCACTCGCAGCGCGGCCAGCACCGATTTCGCGGTGAAGTACTGGGCGAAAGTGCCCCAGTCCCAGCCGGGATTGGTGATCAGACCGTGCGTGAACTGGGCCACCAGCAGCAGCGCGATCGCCGCGACGACCCACCGCCACGGGTGCCGCGAGCCGGCGATCCGGGGAAGGTCGTCGGACAGTGGCGCAGTGGGCGGCGCGTCGCCCGGCGGGGCGGTCTCGGCGTCGGAGACGGCGGACGCGGTCATGGGAGTCCTTCGCGAAAACAGTGGAACGAGGCACAGTGACCTCCACCCGGCCAGCTACGGGCTCACGATCTGGCGGCGCTCAGGCCCGACAGGCCGTTGCGGTCACCCGGCACTGGTCGATATGTCGGCGGCGATATCCCACGGTCAACACGAAACTCCTCCATCGATCCCGGCAGAAGCACCCACACCCTCGAGCGGGCGGGTTGCTGCGACGTCGTAGAGCCAGGTCTCTCGGTCGCTCTGGATGGTTGTGCCCTGGCGGTTGGGCCCGAGCTGAATCAGCATGTGGCACAGGTGTGACCGCGCACAACGGTAGAAATCAGCGTGAGCGCAGAGCTTGGAACCGGCCGGAGGCACCGGCATAATTGCCCGGGTTCGGCGTGCTCGGTGGATTCGCTGCGAGTTGGCGACGCGCCGAACGGTCGGTAACCTCACCTGCCGGGATTCACCCACTGCGCGCGGTAGCGTCGGCTTTCTCTGCGTCGATGAGGAGTACGTCGTGATCGTGCCGCGCCGTTCCACCACACTGACCGCGCTGACGGCCTGCGCCGCCGCGCTGCTGCTGGCCGCGCCACTCGCCGCCGCCGAACCGGTCGCGCCGGTGGCGCCCGCCGTTACCAGGGACGCCCCGAACGCCACGCCCGCCGCAGGACCGGGCGATCTCCTCGGCGCCTACCAAACGGTCGTCGAGACGCTGAAAGCCATGGGCATCCAGCCGTTCCTCTACCCCACGGTCGCCGCGAACTGCACCGGTGACGGCGCGGGCCTTGTCCCCGCCGTCGCGGGCGCGGTGCCGGGCCCGTGGCCGGCGAACACCCTCCCGATCCCCGGTCTCGACCTCTCCGCCGTGAAGTCCGGCCAAACCCTGTTCACCTTCTTGCCCTACGGCCTGGCCCCCGACACCGCCGCCACGAAGACCTCCGGCATGCAGGTGGCCTGGCTCAATATCAGCACCGGCCGCGGTGGCATGGCCTCGATGGGCCCGATCGCCGACATCGTGCGCGCCATGGTGCCGCCCGAGGTCCCCGCCGAACTGCGCCCCCTCGCCGAAACCGCCATCCGCGACTTCCTCTTCGCCGCCATCCCCGTCGGCGGGGTGCGCGCGGTCCCCGTCGACACCGGCCGCGGGACCGTGTTGGCTGCGGTCTTCGGCACCACCGACAACGCGGGCCGCTCCTGCTTCTTCTTTCCCACCGTCGGCATCACCGAGGTCGACTGAGTCCTGGAGCGTCGGCCGACCGGGAACAGTCCTCAGGCGCGGCGGGCGACGGGGTCGTCGGGAGTGATCAGAGGCCGTTGTTTCCACCGGAGGCGGCCGGTCCGGTGGCGGTGGTGGGAGCGGGTCCACAGGGTCAGATAGTTGGCTACAGCCACGGGGTGGGCCAGGGCTGAGATGAGGTCGGAACTCGTTGGGCGGCGGCGGGTTTCGATGGTGCGGGCGGTGAGGCGGCTGGTGATGGCCGCCAGGTAGCCGAGGATGCCTGCGCGGCGGGTGCGGCCGCGACCGCAGAGGGCGGCCAGTGGGGGGATCCAATAGGCAAGGGCAGCAAGGATTCCGATGGCGGCACCGGTGTCGCGGCGGCCGCCGAAAGCCGACCAGAGCCAACGGGTGTATCCGTCGGTGAGTTCGGTGGTGCCGGTGTACATGCGGGTGCTCGCGGCCTGCCCTGCGGTGACCAGGGCGGTGCGGTGGCCTGCTCGACGCACCGCCCGCGCCAGGTCCAGATCTTCGGTGGCACTGGCGGCTACGGCCCCGTGGCCGCCTGCGGCACGGTAGGCCTCGACGTCGACGGCCAGGAACTGCCCGCACGCGACGGCGGTGGACGGGCGCAGGCTGTGGTTGGCGGGGCCGACGGGCAGGGTCGAGGCCCATGACCAGGCGAGCAGCGGCTGGACCAGGTATTCGGTGGTCGAACCCGCTTCCTGCATCGGCCAGACCGAAACCAAACCCGCTTCGCGCCGACGCAATTCGGTGACCGCCGCGGCGATCGCATGGGGAGCCAGGCGCACATCCGCGTCGATGAACACCAGGGCGGCCGCGTCGGTGCGGGCGGCCAGGCGGGCGCACGCGGCGGCTTTGCCGGTCCAGCCGGGAGCGGGGTTGGCGGCGGAACGGAGCACGGTGAAGCGCTCGTCGCCGGCGATCGCGGCCAGTGCGACGTCGTAGGTGCCGTCGGTGGAGGCGTCGTCGAGGATCAGCACGTTCAGGCGGGGGACGCCGGTCTGGGCGCGCAGGTCGCCGATCAGCGCGGGTAGGCGCTCGGCTTCGTCGCGGGCGGGCACACAGACCGTGACGGGCTCGATCACGCCCGCGACGCCGCGCGGCAGGGTGCGCAGGGTGGCCAGGTTGTAGGCCGCGGTGGTCGCGCCGAGCGCGGCCAGGCCGGTGCCCGTCCAGGTCAGGTAGCGGGTGGCCGCGCCCATGTCAGCGGCCCAGTCGGCGACTGGAGATGTCGCGCCACATCTCCGAGGGGGAGAACCCGCCACGTGGGGCGTGCGGCGGGGCGGGGTTGCGATCACGGAACGCCAGCCCGGCGACCAGTGCGGCCACCGCCAGGGTGATGCCGCCGACGATGCCCGCCCAGCCCGCGAACGAGCGGGTGTTGGGGTCGGCGTATTTCACCTCGGCGCGCAGGGTCGACACCTCACCGGCGGGCAGCTTCCACGACACCGTGTTCTCGCTGTTGGCGGTTTCGCGGGTGCCGTTGGTCTTGGCGACGCGGGCCGGGAACGCGATGGAGAACTGCACGTCCGAGCCGTGCGGCGGCACCGATTCCAGATCGACCCGGCCGGTGAGGCTCACCAGGTCACCACTGCGCTGAAAGGTGAGGGTGAACATGCCCTGCGTCTGATCCGACAGCCCACCGAGCTGGCCGACCTCGCCGAAGGACAGATCGTCGAAGAACACCTGGGTGCCGACGTAACCGTCCTGGTTGTAGTTCTCCACCCGCACCTTCGCCGCCAGTTGCTCCGGCGCTTTCAGCTGCGGACCTTTGTCTTCGGGCCCGGTCGGCACCACCGCGGCGACGATCCGACCCGACACCCGGTCGTTGGACGACACCCCCATCGACACCTGCACCCGCAGGCACCCCGCCAGCGCGGGCACGAGCAGTGCCAGCAGGACGGCAACGGCGGCTACGCGCCGCGCGGGCACGAAACGACGCGGCGAAGGAGCGGGCATGTCGGCGACGGGACTCTGCTGCACGGTTGACATCGTGCCAGGCTCAGGCCCGAGAGCCCACCCGACGGGCCCACCGCTCGCCGCCGACCCGTGCCGATCAGGCATTTTCGCGGCGGGGTCGGCCGCTCAGAACGGGCGTCGCCGGTCCGACGCGCGCAAGATCAGGGGGATCCCGAGCACGCCCAAACCACAGAAACCCCAGATCGCCGACGCCGGGAGGCCGAGAAACACCGCGTGCGCGAGGGCCGATCCGAGCCAGGTCCACCCGAACACCGCGACCGGGACCGCCACCGACGGATCACGCGGTGGCGCGAGCAGCCGATCGAGCAGGGTGAGCAGCACCGCCATGACAGCGGCGACGAGCGCCCAGCCCAGATAGTTCGTGTACGGGATCTCGGGCAGACCGGGGAGTCCGGCGTCGGTGACCGACCAGGTCCACTGACCGTCGGCGACCATCTGCGGATCGAGGAACAGATCCCAGCCGACCGCGCCGAGGACGAACAGACACACGCGTCGCAGGTGCCTGCCCGGCACCAGGACGCTCGCGACGACCCAGATCGGGTACAGCCCGCCGGTCCACGCCAACGGCACCGCCAGCGGGACATCGGCGAACGCGGGCCCGAGCCGATCGACGGCATAGGCGTAGTCGCCGAAGGGGAACCCGGTCGCGGTGCCGACGACTTCGGCGGTGAGTCCCAGCCCGGACACGATGACGAAGAAGCCGAGAGCCCACCGCGATCCGCGAGTCGTCGCCGCGTGCGACAAGGCGATCGTGGTCGACAGCACCACGACGGCAACCGTGATCCGGTCGCGCGCCGCACCCGCGCTCAACGGGTAGGCGATCTGCGCGAGCACCAGCGCCATGGCGGTGACAGCGGGAATCGCACGGTACGGATCACTGCGCAACCAACCGCGGAGCGTGGGGAGCGGATGTCGGTGATGCGACGAACAGGCTCTCATTGCTTGCGTAGCAGTCGTAATCGAGGCTTGCGGCGATCGCCGAGAACCAATCGAGCCGCGCTGCGACCGCTGGCTCCGGACACACCGCCGCCGGGATGGGTGGACGCGCCGGTCAGATACAGGCCGGGAGCGCCGGGGACGCGCTGATCCGACAGCTCGGGCAGCGGTCGCCACAGCATCATCTGATCGAGCGACATCTCGACGTGCATCACATTGCCGCCGCGCAAGCCCATCTCCCGTTCGAGGTCGACCGGTGTCTGCACGAATCGCTGACGCACCGACGACGCGAAACCCGGTGCGTACCTGTCGACTTCGGCGATGATCCGGTCCGCCTCCGGCTCGGCGTGTGCTGCCCAGTCGCTGCCGTCGGCCAGCTCGTAGGGATGCCACTGCGCCCACAGCGACAGCTGATGTTCGCCCGCGGGCGCGATGGACGGGTCGAGCGCGCTGAAACTCATCGCCAGCACCACCGGGCGTGGCGGCAGCGAACCGGCCAGCGCGGCACCGTGGGCCAGCCGGAGCTGGTGGCGGTCCGAGACGAGAAACTGCAGACCACGGGCGGATTCGGCGGGGGTGGCACCGGGGTATTCGGGTAGCCGGTCGGTGGCCAGGCGCACCACCATGCCGATGCCGGGGCCGACTCGGATGCGGCGCTGCCAGTCGTCGAGCAGCGCCGGGTCGAAATCACCCGCGCGCAACAGGTCCAGCGTCGAGAGGATGTGGGAGCCCGCGATCACCGTGTCGGCGTGCAGGGTCCGGCCCGACTCGGTCCGCACCTGCCACCCGCCGCCGGACCGGCGCAACGAGGTGACGGCGTCACCGGTGTGCAGCTCGCAACCGTCGGCCCGCAGGCGTGCGATCAACGCGGCGCTGAGCGCCCCACTTCCACCCACCGCGCGCCCGGGCGGCAAAGTGTGCATGAGCGCGGCGAACCCGACCATCGATGCCGTGCCCGGTTCCGACATCGGCGGACCCGATTGCGCACCGAACCACGCCAGCGAGGCCTTGAGCCGCTCGTCGTCGAACCAGAAGTCCAGCAGTGCGTCGCCGGACTGCAGGAACTCCCGCGACAGCGCCGATCCGCCTGCCCGCGCGTCCAGCCCCCAGAACGAGCGGACGAGTCGGCCCGGCGTCGGCGGCCCACCGAACGACCGCATCACCCGCGCGCTGCGCTCGCCCCACACCCCGACGAACCCGCGATATGCGTCAGCGTCCTTGACACCGCACGCCGCCGCGATCGACGCGCACGTCTCGTCGAGATCACGGTGGAACACGATCG
Source organism: Nocardia sp. A7 (assembly GCF_046549215.1). Classification (NCBI taxonomy): domain Bacteria; kingdom Bacillati; phylum Actinomycetota; class Actinomycetes; order Mycobacteriales; family Nocardiaceae; genus Nocardia; species Nocardia sp. A7. The sequence continues at coordinate 154,243 of NZ_JAJPWE010000006.1, forward strand.
GCGGCCGCACGCCGTCGGCGGGCGTGAACCCCCACGGATCGCAGTCGAGATAGCGCAATCCGAACCGCTCGAGCTCGAGTTCCTCGATGATCCCGGTGTGCCGGATCATGATGTGCGCGGAGGAACCTCGATCGACCAGATGGCCGGGGAACCGCTCCACCGTCGACACCGCTCCACCGGGCACCTCATCGCGCTCCAGTACCTGCACCCGCTGCCCGGCACGCGCCAGATAACAGGCCGCGACCAGGGCGTTGTGGCCGGATCCGACCACCACCGTCGTCATAGTTCCGCCGGTGGCATCGGCAGCCTGCGCCCGAGGATGGCGAACGGCCGTGTGTCGCCCGCGAACACGAAATCGCGGACCACATCGGTGAATCCGGCCCGCCGGTACAACTTCCAGGCCCGGTTCGCCTCTTCCGGAACCTCCGGCGTCGACAGCAGCACGGCGGCCTCGGCGCGGTCGGCCAGCAGCCGAGCCAGCAGTCGGGCTCCGATGCCGCGCCCCTGCGCGGCCGGGTGGACGTGCAGCTCGGTGAGTTCGAAATAGTCGGCGAGCAGGTCACGGGCGGCGGCATCGGGCCACCCGCAGCGGCGCATCCCGGTCTGCACCTGCTGATGCCACCACTGTCGCGGGGCGCCGCTGTAGCCGTAGGCGATCGCCAGCATCGGCGCGGTGCGCAGGTCGACGCCGCCCGCATCGTCTGGTAGCACCGCGGCCACGGCCCGCCAGCCTGCCCTGGTGGTGTGTTCGGTCCACATCGGGGCGCGGTGGTGCTCGGTGCCACGGGGGTAATCCATCGCGGCCACATAGACCGACAGGGCGTCGTGCAGGCGTGCGCGCAGGGCGGCGACGCTGAGGTCGACGATGACGGGGGCGGGGGTGTGATTCGGCTTGACGGCTGTCATGGCTCTCGTCGATGGGCGCGGACGCGCCGAAGTTGTCGGTGGGTGTCCCTATATTCAATCTCAATTCAAACGTTCGAATGTCAGTTCGATCAGTGCGAGGGGCGAAAGGGGCAGCAGATGGCTGGTCACAACGATGGTCGAGCACGCGCGGGCCACGACGGGCGCGCAGGCGGACTACTACGCCAGGCCGATGCGCTGCTCACCGATTCCGCCTGGGAGCACGAACCGGGGGAGCGGTTCCGCACCGCGTACCTGGCCGCGCTGCGTGGTGCGGGCTCCATGATCGCGCTCACGGGCGCCGATCGGGCGCCGCGCGCGCGATCGCGCAGCGCGTGGGTGTTACTGAGACGCGCCAGTCCGGAGTTCGTGATGTGGGCCGACTACTTCGAGGCGCACTCGCAATTACGGGCCGCGCTGGAGGCCGGATTGGACCGTGCGATCACCGATACGCAAGCTGACGAGTTCTGCTCACGGGTGGGCGCGTTCCTCTACGACGTCGACGATGCGCTGGTAGCCGCGGCTAAGAACCTCCCGCAGCCGAGTCGTGGCCGCGACATGACCGCTTAGTTATGACCGAGTAGGTGGTACGCCACCGATCGAACTCGTATCATGGGGAGCAGATAGCCGCCAAGGTCGGCTACCCGTCGCCTACCCGGAGGCGACCAGCCACGCCTAGTGCCGGGGGAGGTACCGTGCCACTCTCCGAGCACGAGCAGCGCATGCTCGAACAGATCGAGAGCGCTCTCTATGCTGAGGACCCGAAGTTCGCCTCGTCCGTCCGCGGCGGACGACTTCGTTCCACGTCGAGTCGACGCAGACTCCAGGCTGCGGCGTTGTTCGCCGTCGGCCTTTTTCTGCTCGTCGCCGGCATCGCCGCCCCGTTCAAGCCGGGCGGTTTCCCGATCATCAGCCTCGTCGGATTCATCGCCATGTTCGGCGCTGGTGTCCTGCTGATGATCGGCACCTCGCGTCACGCCGCAAGACCGGACGCGACCGAGCCCCCCGCCGCGGGCAGCGGCCCGACGGCGGGACCCCCGGCCCGAGGTGGTCGCCAGCGCAAGTCCGGCGGCTTCTCCGAGCGAATGGAAGACCGATTCCGTCGACGGTTCGAGCAGGAATAGCTCAGACCTAGCCGACTACGAAGGCGGCGCCGCACCCACCACCGGGTGCGGCGCCGCCTTCGTGCGTCTGTGGCCCGGTTCCCTGATCGAGCGCGGTCAGGGCGGTTCCCCACCGCGCCCCACACTTCCCCCATCAGGTCGCTCGACCTGGTTCGCACCTGGGATGTTTGCTGAACGTTGTCGGAACCGGGGGTTGCCGACCCGCGCGGGTTGCCCGAACACGGGATAACCGCGAATCTCAGTGATAGCTGGGATGACCTGCGGAATTGCGTTGGCGGGGAGCAGGATCACGCAGGGTTTCGATTGAAAGTGGGGGAAAGTGGGGTAATGTGGGTCGCGCACTACAGGAGAGGCCGTACGGCGAGGTGAATCCAGTAGGGAGGTGGCCGAGATGTTCCTCGGTACCTACACCCCCCGATTGGACGACAAAGGGCGGCTGACGTTGCCTGCGAAATTTCGAGACGATCTGGCGGGAGGGTTGATGGTCACGAAAGGCCAAGACCACAGCCTGGCCGTGTATCCCAAAGACGAGTTCACCGCGCTCGCGCGGCGAGCCGCGTCGGCGTCTCGAAGTAACCCGCAGGCAAGGGCTTTCGTTCGAGCGCTGGCGGCAGGCACCGACGAGCAACGTCCGGACGCACAAGGCCGGATCACGCTGTCGCCGGACCATCGGCGCTATGCGAACCTCTCGCGGGATTGCGTGGTGATCGGTTCGGTCGACTTCCTCGAGATATGGGACAAGCAGGCGTGGGAGACCTACCTCGAAGAACACGAGGAGGACTACGCGCAAGCCGGAGACGAGTCGCTGGGCGGAATCTTCTGACCTGGCGAGCAGGCGAGTGCCGCGAGGCCTCTGCCCGGGCGTGGACCCTGACGTACTTCCCCGACGCCAGGTGCCTTGCTCCGGTCAGAGACCTCGAAGCATTCGCACCGAACTCGTTCGACAAGCACTCATTCGAAAAGCACTGTGTGGCAAGGCGACCCGTCTGCGACGCGAGGCAGTACTCCGGGAGGTCGAGGTGAACCATGACGCCGAGAACCCCCGTCATGTGCCGGTCCTGCTCGAGCGCGCCGACGACCTGCTCGGCCCCGCGCTGAGCGAACCGGGCGCCGTCTTCATCGACGCCACACTCGGATTGGGCGGCCACGCAGCACATTTCCTGCGCACCTATCCGAAAGCACGCCTGGTCGGTCTCGACCGCGACACCACCGCCTTGCGGATGGCGGGTGAGCGCCTCGCGCCCTACGCCGACCGGATCACGCTGGTGCACACCCGCTACGACGGCATCCCCGCGGCGCTGGCCGAAGCGGGATTGGACGAAACCGGCTCCGTATCGGCCGTCCTCATGGATCTCGGGGTGTCGTCGATGCAACTCGACGAAGCCGAGCGCGGCTTCGCCTACTCCGTCGACGCGCCACTGGACATGCGGATGGACCCGACCACCGGCATCACCGCCGCCGACGTGCTCAACACCTACAGCCACGGCGACCTGGCCCGGGTGCTGAAAACCTATGGTGACGAACGGTTCGCGGGCAAGATCGCCTCGGAGGTGCTGCGCAGGCGAGCGGTGAAACCGTTCACCACCAGCGCCGAACTCGTCGAGGTGCTCTACGCGACCATTCCGGCCGCGGCGCGCCGCACCGGCGGACATCCGGCCAAGCGCTCGTTCCAGGCGCTGCGGGTGGAGGTCAACGGTGAGCTCGACTCGCTGCGGGCAGCACTGCCCGCGGCCCTGGATTCACTGCGGGTGGGCGGACGGATCTGCGTCATGTCGTATCAGTCGCTCGAAGATCGGCTGGTCAAACACGAACTCGCGCCACGGATCGTGTCCCGGTCCCCGATGGACCTGCCGGTCGAACTGCCCGGCATGGGACCGGAATTCACGATGCTCACCCGTGGAGCGGAAAAAGCGACCGAAGCCGAGATCGAGGTCAATCCGCGATCCGCGCCGGTGCGGATGCGCGCGGCCGAACGAATCGCGGAGAGGTCAGGGAGGACACAGGAGGGGAAACGATGAGCGTGCGGACGAGCACCATCGCAGTGCCGGGCAAGACAGCTCGGCGCGTGCAGGCGGCCGAACGAGTGAAGTCCGGTGCGGCAGAGCGGGCCTACGCCCGCAAGCGCACCAGAGAGCAGTTGCTCGACGGCATCGACCTGCCCGAACGGGACTCGACGATGGCGGGGCGGATCCCGTTCGTCACCGCGATCATCGGTTTGCTCGGCTGCGGCCTGGCCCTGACCCTGCTGCTCACCACCCGCGCCGCCGAGGACAGCTACCAGCTCGGTGACGCCAGGGCGGTCAACCGCAAGCTCGACGACGAGCGGGCTGCCCTGCAGCGCGAGGTCGCCGCCGCCGATTCCGCCCCCGAATTAGCCTCCCGTGCACGCGAGCTCGGCATGATCCCCGCCAAGGATCCGGCCCGGCTGGTGATCGGTGCCGACGGCGAGGTCACCGTGATCGGTAACCCGACGCCCGCACAGGGTGCGCCGGTGCCGCCGCTGAACGGCCCGCCGACCACCACGCCGAACAGTCCCGCGCCCGGGCACGCCCAGGCGCAGGGTGAGCGGGTGGTGCCGGTTCAGCCCGGCGCGGCCACGGCCGGTCCCGCCGCGCCGACCGGTGTCGCGCCGAACGTGCTCGCGTCACCGCCGACACCGACGGCGAATTCGCCGCAGGCTCCGGCCGTTTCGCCGCAGCCCGCGGCCGCTGCGGTGCCTGCTCCGATCGCGCCTGCCCCGGTGACCGTGCCCGATCGGGTCGACGTCGCAGGCCAGGGTGAACTTCTGGCCTCGGCGGACACGCCGCCGCCCGCACCGGGTGCCGTGGCTGACCCGGTGGTTGCGGCCGCAGAGCCGTTACCCGGTGCCACGACCCCGGGCCTACGAGCTCCCGCGGCCGGGCCGCCGAGCGAACAGCCGCAGGTCGTCGAATCGCCGGACGCTCTCCGATGAAGCAGAGTGGGCCCGCGTCGCAGCAGCGGCGCGGGCCGGTCTCGTCGAGGGGCCGTTCCGGCTCGCTCTCCCCGGATCGGCCGATCCGCCTGCGCCTCGGCATCGGCCGGGTCACCCTGCTGGCCACCCTGGCCGTGGTCGCGTTGCAGCTGCTCTACATCCAGAGCCTGGCCGCCCCGGCGTTGCAGGCTCAGTCGGCTTCGCAGCGCACCAAGAAGGACACCGAGGCCGCTGTGCGTGGTCCGATCACCGACCGGTACGGCAATCAGCTCGCCTTCACACTCACCGTGAAAGCCCTGACCTTCCAGCCGGTCACGGTGCGCAAGCAGTTGGCCGAAGCCAAGAAGATCAAGCCGAGCGCACCGGACCCGGAGCAGCGGCTGGAGGACATCGCGAAGTTCATCCACGACAAGCTCGGTGCGGCACCCGGACTGCCCACCGAGCAGGAACTGCTGGACAAGCTGCGCAGTGACAAACTGTTCCACTACCTGGTCAAGAACGTCGATCCGCGAGTGGCCGCCGAGATCACCGCGAAATTCCCGGAGGTCGGTGCCGAACGGCAGGACCTGCGCGAATATCCCGGTGGCTCACTGGCGTCCAATGTCATCGGCGCGATCGGCGGTGACAAACACGGTCAGATGGGTCTGGAGTCGGCACTGGATTCGGTGCTGTCGGGTACAGACGGTTCGCGCACCTACGATCAGGGTTCCGACGGTGCGGTGATCCCCGGCAGCTACCGCGACCTGCAGCCGGCGGTGAACGGCTACGGCGTCGAACTCACCCTCGACGCGGACCTGCAGTACTACGTGCAGCAGCAGGTGCAACAGGCCAAACAGGTGTCCGGTGCGTCCTCGGCCTCGGCGGTGGTACTCGACGCCAAGACCGGCCAGGTGCTGGCCATGGCCAACGACGGCACCTTCAATCCCGCACTGGGGCCAAATCATTGGGCCTCGGGCAAGATGGGCAATCCCTCGGTCTCCGAGCCCTTCGAGCCGGGCTCGGTCAACAAGATCGTCACCGCGGCGGCCGCCATCGAATACGGCGTGACCACTCCCGACGAGGTGCTGCAGGTGCCCGGCTCGATCCGCATGTCGGGTGTCACCGTGAACGACGCGTGGCAACACGATGTCGCGCCCTATACCACCACCGGCATCTTCGGAAAGTCCTCCAACGTCGGCACTCTCATGCTCGCCCAGCGCGTGGGGGAGGACCGGTTCGCCGATATGGTCGACCGCTTCGGGCTCGGTCAGCGCACCGGCGTCGGCCTGCCCGGCGAGAGCGGCGGTCAGGTACCCGCCCGCGATCAGTGGTCCGGCGGTTCCTTCGCGAATCTGCCCATCGGCCAGGGCCTTTCGATGACAACATTGCAGATGACCGCCATGTACCAGGCCATCGCCAACGACGGCCTGCGGATCCCGCCGCGCATCGTCAAGGCGAAGGTCGCCCCGGACGGCACCCGCACCGAGGAACTGCAGCCCGACGGCGTGCGCGTGGTCAGCCCGCGGACCGCGCAGACGCTGCGCGAGCTGTTCCAGGCGACCGTGCAGAAGGACCCGATGGGTGTGCAGATGGGCACCGGGGCACCCGCCGCGATCGAGGGATACCAGGTGGCGGGCAAGACCGGCACCGCGCAGAAGGTCGACCCCGCGTGCCGGTGCTATTCGACCTCGTCGTTCTACAGCACCTTCGCCGGAATGGCGCCCGCCGACAACCCCCGCTACGTGATCGGCATGATGCTCGACGCCCCCGTGCGCAGCTCCGACGGCACCGGCGGCGGGTCCGCCGCGCCGCTGTTCCACAGCATCGCCTCCTGGGCGTTGCAGCGCGACCGGGTGCCGCCGTCGCCGGAGCCGAAGCAGTTGGTGCTCGAGGCAACTTCGTAGCGGCTGGTGCCGCGGGTTCTCGGCTCACTTCTCTCCTCCTGGGTACTCCTTCCTCGCGCCCGCCACCCAGTCCGGCGGCGGGCGGGCCGAGAACCACCGACTAACTCAACCCACGTTGTCCGTCCGACACCGCGCGTCGGTAACCTGACTGCTCGTCTCGCCTACGCGCTCGATCACTCTCAGAGAGGAGCCTTGTGCCCGCGCAGTCCAGCCCGCACGCGCTCCGGCCAACCACTCCGCCGTCGATATCGCTGCAGGCCGTAGCGGACCTCGTCGGCGCCCCGACACCGTCCACCGAAGTGACGGTCACCGGCATCGAGCAACGTTCCAACGCGGTGCGCCCCGGTGACCTGTTCACCGCGCTGCCAGGCACGACCTCCCACGGCGCCCGCTTCGCCGCCGACGCGATCGCCAACGGTGCGGTGGCCGTGTTCACCGATGCCGCGGGCGCGGAGCTGATCGGTGACGTGTCGGTGCCCGTGCTGGTGCGTGAGCAGCCCCGCGCCGTACTCGGCGAACTCTGCGCCGAGATCTACGGCCACCCCAGCGATCGACTGCGCATCGTGGGCATCACCGGCACCTCGGGCAAGACCACCACCGCGTATCTGGTGGAAGCCGGGCTGGCCGCGGCCGGACTGTCCACCGGGCTGATCGGCACCATCGAAACGCGGATCGGCGGGCAGCGGGTGCCGAGCGCGCTCACCACGCCCGAGGCGCCGCAACTGCACGCGATGTTCGCCGCGATGGTCGAGCAGGGTGTCGACGCGGTCGTGATGGAGGTGTCGAGCCACGCGCTCGCGTTGGGCCGGGTCGACGGTGTGCGGTTCGCGGTCGGCGCGTTCACGAATCTGTCCCAGGACCATCTCGACTTCCACAAGGACTTCGAGGACTACTTCGCCGCGAAACGTCGGCTGTTCGAGGCGGATTCGCCGATCGCCGCGCGCACCGCGGTGATCTGCGTCGACGACGAATGGGGCACCCGCCTGGCCGGTGACCTGGTCGAGCCGGTCACCGTGTCGACCACCGATCGCGGCGCGACCTGGCAGGTCAGCGGAGATATCAAGACCACCGGTGGCGAGCAGGAATTCACCGCCGCCGGGCCCGCCGGTGAACTGGCGGTGCGCCTGCGCCTGCCCGGCCGCTACAACGTCGCCAACGCGCTGCTGGCCGTCGCCACCTGCGCCGCGGCAGGCGTCGACCCCGCCGTCGCCGCCCCCGCGCTGGCCGTCGTCGATGTGCCGGGCCGGATGCAGCGCGTCGAGCGCGGTCAGGATTTCCTCGCCGTCGTCGACTACGCGCACAAGCCCGCCGCCATCGAATCCGTGGTGAGCACCCTGCGCGGCCACCTCACCGAAGCGGGCGCGGGCCGACTGGCCGTCGTGCTCGGCGCCGGTGGCGACCGGGACGTGGCCAAACGCCCGCTCATGGGCGCCGCGGCGGCACGTGCCGATCTGCTGATCGTCACCGACGACAACCCACGCACCGAGGACCCGGCGGCCATCAGGTCCGCCGTGGTGGCCGGTGCCACCGAACTCCCGGCCACCGACCGCGGCGAGATCCGCGAGATCGGTGATCGCGCGGCGGCCATCGCCGCCGCACTCGCTTGGGCCCGAACCGGGGACGTGGTACTCGTCGCGGGCAAGGGTCACGAGGCGGGGCAGGAGATCAAGGGCGTCAAGCATCCCTTCGACGACCGCGAGGTAGTCGCGGTGGCGCTGGATACCCTGCGGACCCAACAGCGTCCGCAGACGGACTCGGAGGACTTGACGGTTTCATGATCGAGATGACACTGCGGGAGATCGCGGACGTCGTCGGCGGCGAGCTGCACGACGTACCCGACCCCCAGGCACTGGTGACCGGTTCGGTCGAATTCGATTCGCGCCGAATCGGTTCCGGCGATCTGTTCCTCGCGCTACCCGGCGCCAACTCCGATGGACACGACTACGCCGCGAAGGCCGTCGCCGCCGGGGCGGTCGCGGTACTGGCCGCCCGCCCGGTCGGCGTGCCCGCCGTCGTCGTCGCACCGGACCTCGGTTCGGTGCCGGCGACCTCGGTCGCGCTGAGCTCCGACGAAGACGGTTCCGGCGCCGCGGTACTCGCCGCGCTGGCCGAGCTGGCACGGGTGAGCACCGAGCGGCTCGCCGAGCGCACCGGACTCACCGTCGTCGGCGTCACCGGTTCCTCCGGCAAGACCTCGACCAAGGACCTGCTGGCCGCGGTGCTGGCACCGCTCGGTGCCGTGGTGGCACCGCCCGGCTCGTTCAACAACGAACTCGGCCACCCGTGGACGGCTCTGCGCGCGGGTACCGACACCAAGTTCCTCGCCCTGGAACTGTCCGCGCGCGGTCGCGGCCACATCGCGGAACTGGCCCGGATCGCGCCGCCCCGGATCGGTGTCGTGCTCAATGTCGGCACCGCCCACCTCGGTGAGTTCGGCAGCCGCGAGGCGATCGCGCAGGCCAAGGGCGAACTCGTCGAGGCACTGCCCGCCGAGGGACTGGCCGTGCTCAACGCCGACGACCCGAACGTCTCGGCCATGGCTTCGCGGACGAAGGCACGCGTGGTGAAGGTCGGCCTGTCCGGCGACGCCGATATCCGTGCTACCGACGTGACCACCGACGACCAGGCCCGCGCCCACTTCACCCTGCACGTGGGCGGCGAATCGGTCCCGGTGCAGCTCGCGGTTCACGGCGAACACCAGGTCGGCAACGCACTGGCCGCCGCCGCCGTCGCCCTCGAATGCGGTGCCGACCTGGCGACCGTGGCCAAGGCGCTGGCCGGCGCCACCGCGGCCTCGGTCCGCCGGATGGACGTGACGACGACCCCCGCGGGCGTCACCGTCATCAACGACTCCTACAACGCCAACCCCGACTCCGTGCGCGCGGCACTCAAAGCGCTGGTCACCCTCGCGAAGTCGAGCTCCGAACCCCGGCGCAGCTGGGCCGTGCTCGGTGAGATGGGCGAACTCGGCGACACCTCGGTGATCGAACACGACGCGATCGGACGTCTGGCCGTGCGCCTCGACGTCGACCGGTTGATCGTGGTCGGCACCGGACGACCCTCCCACGGCATGCACCAGGGAGCGGTGATGGAAGGCTCATGGGGCGAGGAATCGATCCTCGTTCCCGATATCGACGCGGCGATCGCGCTGCTCGACGACGAGATCGCCGCAGGCGATGTGGTACTGGTCAAGGCGTCGAAGGCGGTGGGCCTGTGGGCCGTCGCCGAGCACCTGACCGGGGCAGCGGAAGGTAGTTCAGCTCGATGAGGCAAATCTTGTTCGCGGCGGCGATCGCACTGGCGGTGTCGATCCTGTTGACGCCGTTGCTGGTTCGAGTGTTCGCCAAACAGGGCTTCGGCCAGGAGATCCGGGTCGACGGCCCGGCCAGTCACCAGGCCAAGCGCGGTACTCCCACTATGGGTGGTGTCGCGATCCTGATCGGTATGTGGGCGGGTTACCTCGGCTCGCACCTGATCGGTATCGGCTACGACGCGGAAGGTCCGACGGCGTCGGGTCTGCTCGTGCTCGGGCTCACCACCGCGCTCGGCATCGTCGGCTTCCTCGACGACTTCATCAAGCTGCGCAAACAGCGCAATCTGGGGCTGACGGCCGCGGGCAAGTACATCGGCCAGACCGCCGCCGCGGTCATCTTCGCGGTGCTGGCCCTGCAGTTCCGCAGCACCGACGGGCTCACCCCCGCCAGCAAGCACCTGTCCTACGTGCGGGACTGGAACACCCTGTCGATGGGCGCGCTGATCTTCGTGATCTGGGTGCTGTTCCTGGTGATCGCCTGGTCCAACGCGGTCAACCTGACCGACGGCCTCGACGGTCTCGCGGCCGGTTCGATGAGCCTGCTGCTCGGCGCGTATGTGATCATCACCTTCTGGCAGTACCGCAATTCCTGCTCCACCAGTCCCGAAGCCGGCTGCTACAACGTGCGCGACCCCCTGGATCTGGCCTTGGTCTGCGCCGCGGCGGCTGCCGCGTGTATCGGCTTCCTGTGGTGGAACGCCGCGCCCGCGCGAATCTTCATGGGCGACACCGGTTCGCTGGCACTCGGCGGCCTGATCGCCGGTCTGTCGATCACCACTCGCACCGAACTGCTGATGGCCGTGATCGGCGCGCTGTTCGTCGCCGAGGCGGCGTCGGTGATGCTGCAGGTGGCGGTGTACCGCACCACGCGCAATCGGTTGTTCAAGATGGCGCCGTTCCACCATCACTTCGAGTTGAGTAAGTGGGCCGAAACCACGGTGATCATCCGGTTCTGGATCTTGGCGGGCATCTCCGCCGCGGTGGGCCTCGGTCTGTTCTACAGCGAATATCTGTCACAGGTCGGGTGAGTAGAGACATGGTCGAACACTCGCCCCGCGCCCTGCGTTCCCCGGGCCCGATGCTCGAATTCCTGCGTGGCCGTGACGTTCTCGTCGCCGGTTGGGGCGTCTCCGGACGCTCGCTGATCGAACCGCTGCGCGATATCGGTGCCCACCCCGTGGTCACCGACAACGGCGCCAAGGCACTGGCCGAGGCCGCCGAACTCGGCCTCGAGATCGCCACCAGCGTCGAACTCGAAAGCGCCGATCTGAGCCGGTTCGCGCTGGTCATCACCAGCCCGGGCTGGCGCCCGGACTCGCCGGTGCTGGTCTCCGCGGTCACCGAGGGCGTGCCCGTCTGGGGTGACGTCGAATTCGCCTGGTGGGTCGATCAGGCCCGCATCTACGGCCCGGTCCGCAAGTGGCTGGTGATCACCGGCACCAACGGCAAGACCACCACCACCCAGATGACGCACTCGATCCTGCGCGCCGCCGGCATCGCCAGCGTGGCCTGCGGCAATATCGGTCTGCCGATCCTGGACGCGCTGCGCCGCAATCCCGGCCCGCAGGTGCTCGCCGTCGAGCTGTCCTCGTTCCAGCTGCACTGGGCGCCGTCGGTGCGCCCCGAGGCGGGCGTGGTGCTCAATGTCGCCGAGGACCACCTGGACTGGCACGGCGGCCTCGACGCCTATGCCGCCGCGAAGGCGCGCGCGCTGACCGGTCGCGTCGGCGTCGTCGGCCTCGACGATCCCGTCGCCGGCTCGCTGGCCCGCAAAGCCAAGGCGCGCCGCACGGTCGGCTTCCGGATCGGTGTCCCCGCCGACGGTGAGCTGGGCGTGGTCGACGGCAAACTGCTCGACCGCGCGTTCACCAAGGCCGCGATCCTCGCCGAGACCAGCGACATCAGCCCGCCGGGACCGGCGGGCATCGCCGACGCGCTGGCCGCGTCCGCGTTGACCAGGGCCATCGACGTGGCGCCGCAGTTCGTCAAGGAAGGCCTCGCCGAACACAAGGTGGGCCCGCACCGCACCGCGTTCGTGCGCGAACTGGGCGGTGTCGAGTTCATCGACGACTCCAAGGCCACCAACCCGCACGCCGCGCGCGCCGCGATCATGGCGCATCCGCAGGTGGTGTGGGTGGCGGGCGGTCTGCTCAAGGGCGCGAGTGTCGACGATCTGATCGAAGAGATCGGTGACCGGCTGGTCGGCGCGGTGCTTTTCGGGGCCGATGCGCCGGTGATCGCCGCCGCGATGGCGCGACACGCACCCGAAGTCCCGGTCATCGAGCTGGATGCGGGAGACGATGCAGACATGGAGTCGTCGAGATCCCAGCGAGCCGAGGCGGTCATGGGCCGTGCGGTGCGCGCCGCGGCGGGCCTGGCTCGCGCCGGCGACACCGTTCTGCTCGCACCCGCGGCCGCTTCCCTGGACATGTACGACGACTACACCCATCGCGGACGCTGTTTCGTGGATGCGGTGACGGCACTGGAAGATGGTGACATCGGGCGGGCGCTGTGACGAAGGCGCGCCCGGTCGAACCGTCACCGCCCAAGAGGGGGCAGCGTGGGTAAGAGCCGGGGCAGCGTGGACGACAGCCGGGTCGCGACGGGCGCGAGTACCCGTCGAAAGAGTTCGGGGCAACCGAATTGGGCGGGGGAGCGGTTCGGCGCGTGGTTGGCTCGGCCGCTCGCGTCGTTCCTCCTGATCGTCACCATCGCCACCCTGCTCACGGTGCTCGGTCTGGTGATGGTGCTGTCGGCGTCGAGTGTCGAGGCCTATGCCGGTGGTGGTTCGGCCTACTCGCTGTTCATCCAGCAGGCGATGTTCGCCGCGCTCGGCGCTGTCGCGTTCTATGTGGCGCTGCGGCTGCCGCTGCGGTTCCTGCGCCAGTGGTCGTTCCCGATCTTCAGCATCTCGGTGCTCGCGTTGGTGCTGGTGCTCATTCCCGGCATCGGCTCGATCCACGGCGGCGCGCGCCGCTGGTTCGACATCGGCCCGCTGTCGATCCAGCCCTCCGAAGTCGTCAAGGTGACCCTGATCGTGTGGGGTGCGCACCTGCTCGCCTCGCGCCGGGGCGCCCACCTCAAGGACATCCTGGTACCGCTGGTGCCCGCCGGTCTGCTGGTGTGTCTGCTGGTGGTGCTCGAGCCGAACCTGTCGACCACCATCGCGCTCGGCATCGTGTTGATGGCGTTGCTGTGGTTCGGCGGGCTGCCGGTGCGGTTGTTCGTCGGGATCCTCGTCACCGGCCTGGTCGCCGCGTCGGTGCTGGCGCTGTCGGCCGGCTACCGCTCCGACCGGGTGCGCGCGTTCTTCAACCCCGGTGACGATCCGCAAGGCGTCAACTACCAAGCACGCCAAGCCAAGTACTCCCTCGCCGACGGCGGCATCTGGGGCCGTGGCCTCGGCCAGAGCCGCGCGAAGTGGAGCTACCTGCCCAACTCGCACAACGACTTCATCTTCGCCATCATCGGTGAGGAACTGGGCTTCCTCGGCTGCATGCTGGTGCTGGCACTGCTGGCCCTGTTCGTCTATGCGGGCATTCGCATCGCGTTGCGCTCGGTCGACCCGTTCCTGCGCCTGCTCACCGCCACCGCCACCACCTGGATCACCGCGCAGGCGCTGATCAACATCGGCTACGTCGTCGGGCTGCTGCCGGTGACCGGTCTGCAGTTGCCGTTGGTGTCCGCCGGTGGCTCCTCGCTGGCGATCACGCTGTTCATGTTCGGCATCATCGCCAGCGCCGCCCGGCACGAACCGGAGGCCGTCTCGGCGTTGCAGGCCGGTCAGGACGGCCGACTCAGCCGACTGCTGCGACTGCCGGTGCCCGAGGTGTACACCCCGCCGAGCCCGCCGCGTAAGCCCGCGCCGCGCGCCAGAACCGAACGCCCACGTCAGGCACCCCGTCGCCAACCGCCCGCCGACCGGAGGCGACGTGCGCCGGAGAGCCGCGGTACGAGTTCGCTACGGTCGACACGAGCATGGGAGCCGACCTATCCGATGCCACACCGCCCGGTGAAACGGCGGACCGGCGGAGGTAGCGGAACGTGACAAGGCCTTCGCGAGATTCGATACGACAGAGAACGAGGTAGATCCAGGTGAGTAACCCGCGATCCGGGTTGTCGGTGATCGTCGCAGGCGGGGGAACCGCAGGCCACATCGAACCCGCGTTGGCAGTCGCCGACGCGCTGCGCAGACTCGACGATTCGATCCGGGTGACGGCCTTGGGTACCGAACGTGGACTCGAGACGAAACTGGTGCCCGAACGTGGGTACCCCTTGAAACTCATCCCGCCGGTGCCGTTGCCGCGCAAGCCCTCCGCCGACCTGCTGCGACTACCCGGCCGCGTACGCGCCTCGGTCAAGGCCACCAGGGCGGTGATCGACGACGTCCAGGCCGATGTGATCATCGGTTTCGGCGGTTATGTCGCACTGCCCGCCTACCTCGCCGCTCGCGGTGGGCTGTTCGGCCGCAAGCGCAAGGTGCCGGTGATCGTGCACGAGGCCAACGCGAAGGCCGGGATCGCCAACAAGGTCGGTGCCCGTCTTGCCGCGAAAGTGCTGGCCGCCGTCCCTGATTCGGGGCTGGCCGGCGCACAGGTCGTCGGTATTCCGGTGCGCGCCTCCATCACCGAGCTCGATCGTCCGGCGCTGCGCGCACAGGCTCGCGCACACTTCGGACTGCCCGCCGAGGGTCCGGTGCTGCTGGTGTTCGGCGGTTCGCAGGGCGCGCGCAGTCTCAACGAGGCCGTCTCCGGTGCCGCACCGCAACTCGCGGCCGCGGGTGTCTCGGTGTTGCACGCGCACGGCCCGAAGAACAGTGTCGAGGTGAGCACCGCCGACGCACCCGCACCGTATGTCGCGGTGCCCTACCTGTCCCGCATGGACCTGGCCTACGCCGCCGCCGACGCGGTGGTGTGCCGATCCGGTGCGATGACCGTGGCCGAGGTGTCGGCGGTCGGCCTGCCCGCCTTCTACGTGCCCTTGCCGCACGGCAACGGCGAACAGGAATTCAACGCCCGACCAGTGGTGGCGCAAGGTGGTGGCACAATTGTGGCCGACGCCGAGTTGACCCCGAAATATGTGATCGAAGAGGTGATTCCGCTGCTGCTCGACCCCGCCGCACTCGCGCAGATGAGCCGCGCCGCCGCAGGCGCAGGCCATCGCGACGCCGCCGATACGGTGGCCAGGATCGTCACCGAGGTCGCCCGATGAGCGAGCCCGAAGCCGAGCGCGGTGGTTCGAGCGCGGGCCGGATCGGCGAATCCGCCGGTGCCGCCCTGCCGCCCGAGCTCGAGCGCGTGCACATGGTCGGCATCGGTGGAGCCGGCATGTCGGGCATCGCGCGCATCCTGCTCTCGCGGGGCGGCAAGGTCTCCGGTTCCGATGCCAAGGAGAGCCGTGGGGTGCTGTCGCTGCGGGCCCGCGGCGCCGAGGTGCGTATCGGCCACTCCGCCGACGCACTCGACCTGCTGCCCGGCGGCCCGACGGTCGTCGTCACCACCTACGCCGCCATTCCGAAGACCAATCCCGAACTGGTCGAAGCGAATCGGCGCGATATCCCGGTCCTGATGCGTCCCACGGTGCTCGCCTCGTTGATGCGCGGGCACAAGACCCTGCTGGTCTCGGGCACCCACGGCAAGACCTCCACCACCTCGATGCTGATCGTCACGCTGCAGCACTGCGGCGCCGACCCGTCGTTCGCGGTCGGCGGCGAGCTCAACGAGGCGGGCACCAACGCCCACCACGGCAGCGGCGACATCTTCGTCGCCGAGGCCGACGAGTCCGACGGCTCACTGCTGCAATACGACCCGGACGTCGCCGTGGTCACCAATATCGAATCCGATCACCTGGACTACTTCGGCACCGACGAGGCCTACGTCCAGGTCTTCGACGACTTCGCCGACCGGCTCGCCCCCGGCGGCCTGCTGGTGGTGTGCCTCGACGATCCCGGTTCGCGCGCGCTGGCTCAACGGGTCGCACCGCGGATGGCCGGACGCGGGATCACGGTCCTCGGTTACGGCTCGGGCGATCTCGCCGACGCCCCCGTGACCGTCGGTGCGCGCCTGCTCGACTGGCAACCGCGTGACATCGGCGGCATCGTCGAATTCCAGCTCGACGGCGAAACCACCCCGCGTGCGCTGCGACTGTCGGTGCCGGGCAGGCACATGGCGCTCAACGCGCTGGCCGCGCTGCTGGCCGCCCGCGCCACCGGCGTCGATGTCGACGAGATCGTGCAGGGCCTGGAGGGATTCGGCGGCGTGCATCGCCGGTTCCAGTTCACCGGCCGGGAAAACGGTGTCCGCGTCTTCGACGACTACGCCCACCACCCCACCGAGGTCAGGGCCGTGCTCGAGGCCGCCGCGCAGCTCGTCGCCCAGGAGGCACGCGACGGCGCGCGCACCCGTCGCGGCCGGGTGATCGTGGTGTTCCAGCCGCATCTGTACAGCCGCACCGCCACGTTCGCGGCCGAGTTCGGCACCGCGCTGAGCCTGGCCGACGAGGTGGTCGTGCTCGACGTCTACGGCGCCCGCGAGGATCCGCTGCCCGGCGTCAACGGCGCGCTGGTCGCCCAGTCGGTGACCAAACCTGTGCACTACCAGCCGGATATGTCCAAGGTCGGCAAGCAGGCCGCCGGGCTCGCGGGCGACGGTGACGTCGTGATCACCATGGGTGCGGGCGATGTCACCATGCTCGGCAGCCAGATCCTCGACGGCCTGCGAGCCAGGCCGCAGCAGGGCGGCCGGTGAGGTTGCCGATGCCCGCCGCGCGCGGGTGGCACGGCTACCGTCTCTGGACGGTGGTCGGAGTGGTCGTGGTGAGCCTGCTGGTGGTGCTGGCCTGGTTCACCCCGGCGCTGTCGGTGCGCACCGTGCGTATCGACGGCCTGTCCGCGGTGCCGGAGGTCGACGTGCGCGCTCGGCTCGAAATTCCGGACGGCCGTTCGATGCTGCGCATCGACACCACCGCGATCGCCCAGCGCGTCGCCGCGATCCCGAAGGTGCGCTCGGTCCGGGTGCAACGCAAATTCCCCTCGACGGTGCTGGTCACCGTCGTGGAGCGCACACCGGTGGTGTATTTCGACGCACCGGACGGCGCGCACCTGGTCGACGCGGAGAGCGTCGAATTCGCGATCGAACCCGAACCGCCCATCGGGGTGCCGAAACTGCTCACCGAGGGCTCTTTCACCGGCCCTGCGGCGGCCAGGGCGGCCGTCGAGGTGCTGGTCACCCTGCCGCCCGCGCTGTCGGTGCAGGTGGGCGAGGTTGTCGCGCGGTCGATTTCGGACGTCTCGCTGAGCCTTCGCGATGGCAGGAAGGTAGTGTGGGGCGGCACGGGCGACGGCGAGCGCAAAGCTGCCGTCGTGTTGCCGCTCCTGACCCGTGAGGGGACCGTGTTCGACGTTTCGAGTCCGAATCTGGTCACGGTAAAGTGAGCGACATTCTTTGTGGCACAAGATTCTGGCTCTCATCTCGGCGCGCCTGCGCCGCGATCGCAGTGGCTGCGAATAGCGTTCCGCAGCAGTCGGATACTTGACATAACGCCAACCCTATGGTTGAGGTTGAGGGTTTAAGATCGAAGGAAGGCGAGAGCCCATGACGCCCCCGCACAACTACCTTGCAGTGATCAAGGTCGTCGGTATCGGCGGCGGCGGCGTGAACGCCGTCAACCGAATGATCGAACAGGGACTCAAGGGAGTCGAGTTCATCGCGGTCAATACCGACGCGCAAGCCCTGCTGATGAGTGATGCCGACGTCAAACTCGATGTCGGTCGCGAACTCACCCGAGGTCTCGGTGCCGGAGCCGATCCGGAAGTCGGCCGCAAGGCCGCAGAAGACCACAAGGACGAGATCGAAGAGGTGCTCAAGGGCGCCGACATGGTCTTCGTCACGGCGGGCGAGGGTGGTGGCACCGGAACCGGTGGCGCACCCGTCGTCGCCAGCATCGCCCGCAAGCTGGGCGCGTTGACTATAGGAGTCGTCACCCGGCCGTTCTCTTTCGAGGGCAAGCGGCGCGGGAACCAGGCCGAAGTAGGGATCAACCTGCTTCGCGAGTCGTGCGACACCCTCATCGTCATTCCGAACGACCGGCTGCTGCAGCTGGGCGACGCGGCGGTGAGTCTGATGGACGCCTTCCGCTCCGCGGATGAGGTGCTGCTCAACGGTGTTCAGGGTATTACCGACCTGATCACCACCCCCGGTCTGATCAACGTCGACTTCGCCGACGTCAAGAGCGTGATGTCCGGTGCCGGATCGGCGCTCATGGGCATCGGCTCGGCGCGCGGTGAGGGTCGTTCGGTGAAGGCGGCCGAGACGGCGATCAACTCGCCGCTGCTGGAAGCCTCCATGGACGGCGCGCACGGCGTGCTGCTCTCGATCGCGGGCGGCTCCGATCTCGGTCTGTTCGAGATCAACGAGGCAGCCTCGCTGGTGCAGGAGGCGGCCCACATCGAGGCCAACATCATCTTCGGTACGGTCATCGACGATTCGCTCGGCGACGAAGTGCGGGTCACCGTCATCGCCGCCGGTTTCGACGGCGGCGGTCCGTCGCGGCGAAGTTCTGAGGCCAGCGCGGTCACGACCAGCCGGACCGGGGCGAACCCGATCGGTTCCGGCCGCGCGGGCGAGATCGGCCAGGGACGCTCCTCCGAGGCCCCGTCGCGTCCCACCGAGCCCGCCACGGCCGGGGTGTCCGGTGGTCGGGCCGCGGCGCCGAATTACCGCGACACGGAGCGTTACCGGGAGTCGGAGCGGCAGCGGGTCACCGAACGGGCGATGAACGAGGTCAACAACTCCTCGCCACGTGACGACGGCGACGATGACGACGACATCGATATTCCCATCTTCATGCGTCGATAAGCACTCACACACGCGAAAGCGCCCGACTCCTGTCGAGTTCGGGCGCTTTCGCGTGGTGCGCGGGATCAGCCCTTGGCGCTGCCGAGGCAGTAGGTGATCTTCGGATCATTGACCACCAGCACCTGGTCGGCGTCCTCGCCGCACAGTTGCTCGTCGACCTGGCCGTCGACGCGGGAGACGACCTTGAAGCTGGCTTCGGGGGCCGTGCACGGCACGAACTTGTAGCCGGTCATCATGCCCTCGTTGTAGCAGCTGCCCTCGGTGAAATTCGGGGCGAGACAGAGGAACGCGACCGTGCCGCCGCTGCCGAAGGTCTCCTCGTAGGAGGTGTAGTCCTCGTGGCACTCGACCTTCTTGTCGTGCACCTGGACGACCTGGTAGACGGCATTCTCGGCCGAGCAGGGGACGGGCTCGGTCTTGGAGTCGATCATCGACGCCGAGATCACGTTGATGCACTCACCGACCTTCGAGCGGGCGGTATCGGACTTGCTCGCGTCCTTGGCCACATCGGTGACCTTGTCCACGGCCGAGCAACCCGCGGCACCGAGTGCCGCGACCGCCAGCAGTGCGAGCGAGAACCGCGAAACCATTCCCTTGCCGGTGAACGTCATGCGAACCTTCTTTCTGCAGAACCGCACCGCTGACCCTTCGGCGGTGTCGGCCCCGACCACCCAACCCGACCGCGCCCCCGCGAGCATCCGGGAAATCACGGTATTTTCGTTCGGTGGTAGCCGCTAAGCTCTGATCCGGCCGCTCCGACGGCCGAGATCGCCAGTGAGTACGGAGTGCCATGTTCGAACGCGCCTTCGTGGGTCGCGCCACCGAACTAGCCGCGCTGACCACGACGTTCACCGGCCCCGACGCGCCCTGGTTGCTACTGGTCGACGGCCCCGCGGGTATCGGCAAGTCCCGCTTGATCGCCGAGTTCGCCGGCGCGGTCTCCGGGCGGGTGGTGATGGTGACCGGAGTCGAAGACGCCCAGGCTCAACCGGGCTACCTAGCCGACGACATCGTCGAGCAGGTAGGCGAGTGCGCGACCGATGACGACGGCGCCGCGGTCGTGGACGCACCGTCGGGCATCGTCGCGACAGTGGGGGCGGCCGGTCGCGGTGCCACACAGCCCGAAGGCCACTCGGTCGATGTCGACCGTGCTCGCCGGCTGCGGCGGGTGCTCGGCGCGAGGCAGACCATGCTCGTCGTCGACGATCTCCAGTGGGCTGATCCGGAGTCGGTGCGGCTGCTGGCCTTTCTGATCCGGAACCGGCCGACGCCGGGATTCCGGTTGTTGCTCGCCTTTCGCGAAGGCGGCTGTCCACCGTCGATCGCCCGGTTGACGCGGGCACCTCGGGTGCGAACCGCGCAGGTACGGGTGCCGCCGCTCACCGAATCCGAGGTCGATGAGTTGTTGCCGCGCGAGGATCGGCATCGGCGGGCCAGGTTGTTCAGTGCCTCCCACGGCAATCCGCTGTATCTGACACTGCTCGCCGATCTCCCCGCCCGTGAACTCGACCGCGTGCTGGGTGGCGACGACCTCGATCCCGCGTCGGAAGCAGGCGAGGGCCGGGCACCGCGCGGTGTCGGCGCCCCCGATCCCGCGTCGAACGGGTATGCGGCGCTGGACCGGACCATTCGCGCCGAACTCGCCCAACTGCCGGAAACCGAGCGCCTGATCGTGCAGGCCGCTGCCGTCTGTGGTGTGGCGGTCGACCTCGAATTGCTGTGTGCGACGGTGGACCTCGATGAGCTTTCAGTGGTGTCGGGAGTGGATGGGCTGGTCGGGCGTGGGGTCCTCACAGTGCTCGACGGCGCGGTGTCGGTGGCCCACCCGCTGATTCGCACTGCCGCGTATCGCCTGGCCGGGCACGGCTGGCGAGCGTTGGCCCACCGGCGCGCGGCGATCGTTCTGCGTGCGCGCCAGGCACCGATGCCGGTGCGCGCACGGCATCTCGAGCACGCGTTGCTCGGCGCCGACGAGATCGCCGGTGCGGAGCTGCGACTGGCCGCCGAGCAGGTGCTGGCCGACGCACCAGCGGCGAGCGCGCGCTGGCTCGCGGCCGCCGCGCGCATCGCCCCCGCGCTCGCCCACCCGCTGGCCGACGCCGTGTCATCGGGCCGGGCCCAATTGCTGTCCGGTGCGGCCGAACAGGCGGGGCAGACCCTCCAGGTGGCCGCGGCCACCGCAGGTCCGCATCAACTGGAAGCGCTGCTGTTGTCGGCTCGCTGCGCACGGATGCTCGGCCGCGTCGGCCGGGCGAGAACGCTGCTCGGCGTCGGTGCCACGCTGCCCCGCCGCCCCGGCGACGGCCCGGTGCAATTGGAACTGGCCATCCTGGAGATGCAGGACCACCAAGACGTCGAAGGCGCGGCCCGCCTCACCGCGCTGTTCGACTCCGACGCCATCGACGACCCCGCCATCCGCGCCGCCGCGCTGGCTCTGCGCTGCCTCGGCCTGCTCGCCGATGCGCGAATCGCCGAGGCCGCTCCGCTCTATGAGCGCTGCCACCACGCCTTCGACCAGCTCACCGACACCGCTCTGCGCGAAGTAGTGCACGCCGCCCCTGCCTTCGGCTGGTGCGCGTACTTCCTCGACCGTGATGCGAACGGTCTGCACCACCTGGACCGCGCGATCGCGGTGACCCACCGCTTCGGCCGTACCTACGCGCTGGCCGAACTC
This sequence comes from Nocardia sp. A7, assembly GCF_046549215.1. Classification (NCBI taxonomy): domain Bacteria; kingdom Bacillati; phylum Actinomycetota; class Actinomycetes; order Mycobacteriales; family Nocardiaceae; genus Nocardia; species Nocardia sp. A7. Next base: position 175,948 of record NZ_JAJPWE010000006.1, read on the forward strand.
CACACGGTCCGCGCCTACTCACTGGCCAAACTGGGCCGCCTCCACGACGCCGTCGCCGCCGCCGACGAAGCCACCGACGCCGCGACCACCTTCCACTATCCGGACCTGCTCGCCCTGGCCGGCGCACTGAAACTGCGCACCCTCCAACTGACTGCCCCACCCGAAGCGGTCACCACGCAGTGGCACACCGTCGCCGCCCTCCCACGCCCCACCATGCGCTGGTGGCGCCAGGTAGTGGAGACCACACTCACCGAAACCGCCCGTACCCTGCGACTCCCACCTCCGACAGTCGAACCCGACCGAGACCGCCCCGGCCCCTTCACGCCGACCCAGCTCTCCCGAGCCGCCCATGCCGCCATAGCCACGGGCGACCTCGCCACCGCCGCCGCCCTGATCACCCGAGCCGAAGCAGCCACCGCCGCGAGCCGCACCCGTACCCACGATGCCGCAGTCGGTGTGGGTGACTCGTCCGTCACATCGGACCGGGCAGATGCGGGTACCGAGGGAGCGGCCCCAGTGGACGGCAACGTCGACTGCCTGGGCAGTCAGGTCGGCGCGGCTGCGTTGGCGCGCGCCGACTACGCCGCGGCGGCCGGCGACGTGGCCGCGGCGGCAGCGAGTGTCGAGGTGGCGATCGCGGCGTTCACCCGTGCCGGGATGGTCGTGAATCGGGCGCAGGCCGAGTTGTTCGCCGGTGTCATCGCGGGCAGGTGTGGCGATTTCGGCGCCGCGACGAGCCGATTCGCTTGCGCGCGTGCGGTTTTCCTCGCCACCGGCGCCACCCGCCTGCTCGACGAGGTGACTACCGAACAACGCCGACTCGCGGGCGCCCAGCGGGTGGGCACCCCTACCACCCTGACCAAGCGCGAACGCGAGATCGCCGATCTGGCCGCCAACGGCCACACCAACAAGGCCATCGCCGAGCATCTCTATCTCAGCCCACGCACCGTCGAGGACCACCTCAGCCGAGTCCTGCGAAAACTGGATCTGACCGGTCGCGCGGGAATCGCTCGCAAGCTCGGCGAACTCGACGCCGCGGCGGCCGCGGTGTGACCGCGATGGCTGTCCGGCACCGTGACCGCACTACCCTCGAACCATGACTTCCGCACCTCCTACCGTGACCGTCCGCCGGGTGACCACCACTCGCACCGGTGGCTTCTCCGCCGCGCCCTACGACTCGTTCAACCTGGGTGACCACGTCGGTGACGATCCGGAAGCTGTGCGCCGCAACAGGATTCGGCTGGCCGATGGCATCGGTCTGCGCCCGGACCGGCTGGTGTGGATGGAGCAGGTGCACGGGCGCACTGTCGAGATCGTCGACGGGCCGCGCGCCGAACCGGTCCCGGTGACCGACGCGCTGGTCACGACCGTGCCGGGCCTGGCACTGGTGGTGCTCACCGCCGACTGCGTGCCGATCCTGCTCTCCGACGACGAGGCGGGCGTCATCGCTGCCGTCCACGCGGGCCGTATCGGCGCCAGGATCGGCATCGTAGGGCGAGTCCTCGACGCGATGGTCTCGGTCGGCGCCCGGGTCGATCGCATCGGCGCGTTTCTCGGCCCCGCCGCCTCGGGCCGCCAGTACGAGGTCCCGGCCGCCATGCGCGCTGATGTCGAAGCCCACCTGCCGGGCAGTGCGACCACGACCGTCCGCAAAACCCCCGGTCTCGACTTGCGCGCGGGCATCCGCCGACAGCTCACCGAGGCGGGTGTCGCCGGAATCGCCGTCGACCCCCGCTGCACCATCGAGGACAAAACCCTGTTCAGCCACCGCCGCGGTGCCCCCACCGGCCGCATCGCCGGTGTGATCTGGATGGACCCCGCCGCGTGACGACCGACATCGCGGCAGACGCCGCCCGCACCGCGGAACTCTCGGCCCGTCTCGACGGCCTGCTCGCCCGCATCGACGCCGCGGTCGAATCCGCGGGTCGCCCGGCGGGTTCGGTCAACCTGCTCCCGGTGACGAAGTTCTTCCCGGCCGCCGATGTCGCCATCCTGCACGCCCTCGGCCGACGCGAATTCGGCGAGTCCCGCGAGCAGGAAGCCTCGGCGAAGGTCGACGAACTCGCCTACGACGATGTCGCGTGGCACATGATCGGCCGTTTACAACGCAACAAGGCACGCGCGGTAGCCCGCTGGGCGCACACCGTGGCCTCGGTCGACAGCGAACGTCTGGCAAACGCCCTGGACAGAGCCGCGCAGGACGCACTGGCAGCCGGCGAGCGTATCGCGCCGCTGCGCGTCCTGCTGCAAGTGAGCTTGGATGCGGATCCTGGACGCGGGGGTGTCGCACCCGCCGATCTGCTCGCCTTGGCCGACCTGGTAGCGAAGGCGCCGGGCCTGCATCTGGCCGGTCTGATGGCGATTCCGCCCCTTGACACCCCGACTGATGTGTCGTTTGCGAATCTTGCGACATTGCACACTTCGCTGCTCGCGCAACACGCCGAAGCCACCGAGCTTTCCGCAGGTATGTCGGGTGATTTGGAGATTGCGGTCGAACACGGTTCGACGTGCGTGCGTGTCGGAACTGCCTTGATGGGCATCCGACCGATAACCTCGGCGTAGCAAAGAAACCTCACCAGTCACATTCGACACATACGATTGGGCCGAAGAGGCGCTGAGCAAGAACTTCAACACCCGGCCGCCACCGGGGCCGAAGGAAGGTCGACCAGATGAGTACCCTGCATAAGTTCAAGGCGTACTTCGGCATGGTTCCGCTCGATGAGTACGAAGACGACTATGTCGACGATCATGCCCCTCGCGGTGCCGAGGAGCGCGTGGGCCGCGTCCGCCCGCGCAGCTACGACCGCTATGCCGACGACCGTTACGGCTCCGACCGTTTCGAGGACGAGGTCGACGACTTCCCACAGCCGGCCTACAAGTCGGCCTACCAGGCGCGTCGCGACGACTACGTCGCCGACACCTACGCCGACGATCGCTACGAGACGCCGCGTCGCCCCACCAGGATCGAAACGGCGCCGTCGTCGGGCCGGTCCTTCCGGGCAGGCGGTGTCGCACCCGGTATGCGTGGCTCCACTCGTGGTGCGCTCGCGGTCGATCCCGACGCCGAGGAGCGCAGGCTGGAGGAGCGCATGCGCCCCGAGCCCGCGCCCGCACGGCGTCCTGGGATCTTCGAGGACGGAGGTCCCTTGTCCAAGATCACCACGCTGCGTCCGCGCGACTACAGCGAGGCCAGGATCATCGGTGAACGGTTCCGCGAAGGAAATCCGGTCATCATGGATCTGGTCGATCTGAGCAATGCGGATGCGAAAAGGCTGGTCGATTTCGCGGCCGGGCTCGCGTTCGCGCTGCGTGGTTCGTTCGACAAGGTGGCGACGAAGGTGTTCCTGCTCTCACCCGCCGATGTCGACGTATCGGCGGAAGAACGCCGCCGGATCGCGGAAAACGGCTTCTACAACCAGAAATAGCGTCCGCGCACTCGGTACCGAGATGGCCGCCCGCGCACTGCGCGGCGCGGCCATTTTGCGCGCCGGGTGTTTTGCGGCAGAGTGAAGCCGTGGCCCTGTTCGCGGTTCTGTACCTCGTGCTTTTCATCTTCTGGCTGTTGCTCATCAGTCGGGTGATCGTGGAGTTCATTCGCAGTTTCGCGCGCGACTGGCGCCCGACCGGTGTAGTGGTGATCGTCCTCGAGGCGATCTTCACTGTTACCGACCCTCCGGTGAAACTTCTGAGGCGGTTGATACCTCCTGTGAATCTTGGGGGGATTCGTCTCGATCTTTCGATAATGGTCCTGCTCTTCCTCGTCTTCATCCTGATGTCGATCGTGGGTAGGCTCGGGCAGCCCGTGACCTCCGTGTGACACAATGAATCGAGAAGACCGCTTGCTAGTTCTCCAAAAGACGCGTGAAGGGATCCTTCGATGCCGCTGACTCCTGCCGATGTGCACAACGTCGCGTTCAGCAAACCGCCGATCGGTAAGCGCGGCTACAACGAGGACGAGGTCGATGCCTTCCTGGATCTCGTCGAACAGGAGCTTTCGCGCCTGATCGAGGAGAACGCCGACCTGCGTCAGCGGGTCGCCGAACTCGACACCGAGCTGGCCGACGCCAAGAAGAACCGCGGCCCGGCCCCGGTCAACGCGGCCAAGGCGCCTGTCCAGCAGGCTCCACCGCCCATACCAGAACCTGTTCCGCAGCCGATTCCGGCCGCGCCGCCCGCCCCGATGCCCGTCGCGGCACCGGTGCAGAACAACGGCCCGGACGCGAACATGCAGGCCGCGAAGGTGCTCACCCTGGCGCAGGAGATGGCAGACCGTCTCACCACCGACGCCAAGACCGAGTCCGAGGGACTGCTCTCGAACGCGCGGGCAAACTCCGAGCGACTGGTCGGCGACGCCCGCACCCGCTCGGAAGCGATGATCGCCGACGCGCGTCAGAAGTCCGACGCGATGCTGGCCGACGCGCAGAACCGCTCCGACACCCAGATCCGGCAGGCCAAGGACAAGGCAGAGGCGCTCACCGCCGATGCCGAGCGTCAGCATGCCGAGATCATGGCCACGATCACCCAGCAGCGCACGGTGCTGGAAAGCCGCATCGAGCAGCTGAAGACCTTCGAGCGCGAGTACCGCGTGCGCCTGAAGTCCTACCTGGAATCGCAGCTGGAAGAGCTCGAGAACCGTGGGTCGGCCGTGCCGGTCGACGGCGGCGAGTTCGCGGGCGAAACCAACGGTTCGGCCAACAGTCTGGCTCCGGCTTCCTTCGCCAAGGGCGCCAAGTAAACTGGTTTCCGAGTCGCGCGACGCAGCGCGTCGCGTGATTCGGGAATGCCCAGCTATTTTCGGGCTGCTCGGTTGGCTTGGGAGTCAGCATGCTCGTCTTAACGCTTGTTCTCGCGGCGATCGGTTTCGGACTGCTGGTCGCAGCGCTCGCCACCGGTTCGGTGGTGTGGGCGTGGGGGTGCATTCTGATCTGTGTTGTCGGTGCCGCGAGTTTGCTCGTGAGCGCACTGGTCACCCGGAAACCGGAGAGCGAACCTGTCCCACCCGGCCGACACGCCCGGCGGAACTGAGCCGGCGCGAAATATCGGCTGGACGCGTCCGGCTAGAATCGAAGTACACATGGCGCTGATCCGGCTATCACCGGGGAGCCTTCGGAAGAACGGCGCTTCGCGCTCAGTAGAACCGAACGGGTGAGCCCGTCACAGCTCACACAACGAGAGGCCTGGCCCCTTCCGTAGGGAGTGGATCAGGCAAACGGGGTGGTACCGCGGTACGGCGCACCGGCGCCGACATCGTCCCCGTGCCCACATTCCGCGCCGACGGCGCGGCGGCACGAGGAGCAATCCGCGATGGCGGACGAGACAACTACCGGTAGCGCATACCCCCGGGTCGATTTCGGCGCGGCCGCGGGCGCGTCCTTCCCGGAGCTCGAAACCCAGGTGCTCGACTACTGGGCTCGCGATGACACCTTCCGCGCCAGCATCGACAACCGCGACGGGGAAGCCGAGTTCGTCTTCTACGACGGACCGCCCTTCGCCAACGGCCTGCCGCACTACGGCCACCTGCTGACCGGCTACGTCAAGGACCTGATCCCGCGCTTCCAAACGATGCGTGGCAAGAAGGTCGACCGCCGCTTCGGCTGGGACACCCACGGCCTGCCCGCCGAGATCGAGGCCGAGAAGCAGCTCGGCATCACCGACAAGGCGCAGATCGACGAGATGGGCCTGGCCGAGTTCAACGCCGCCTGTAAGTCGTCGGTGCTGCGGTACACGAACGAGTGGCGCGAATACGTCACCCGGCAGGCCCGCTGGGTCGACTTCGACAACGACTACAAGACCCTCGACCTCGATTTCATGGAGTCGGTCATGTGGGCGTTCAAGTCGCTGCACGAGAAGGGCCTGATCTATCAGGGCTTCCGCGTGCTGCCCTACAGCTGGTACGAGCAGACGCCGCTGTCGAACCAGGAGACCCGCCTCGACGACGCGTACAAGATGCGTCAGGACCCCGCGGTCACCGTCGACATGCGTCTGAGCGTCCCCGCCGAGCACCCCTTCGCGGCCCTCGACGGCGCGAACGCGCTGATCTGGACCACCACGCCATGGACCCTGCCGTCCAACCTCGCGATCGCGGTGCACCCCGACGTGCGCTACGTGCACGTGCGCGGTACCGACGACAAGCGTTACCTGCTCGCCGCCGAACGTCTTTCGCACTACAGCCGCGAACTGGGCGAGGAGCCCGAGGTGCTCGGTGAGTACGACGGCGCCGCCCTGTCCGACCTGTCCTACGCCCCGCCGTTCGACTTCTTCGTCGGCCATCCGAACGCGCACCGCGTACTCACCGCCGACTACGTCACCACCGACTCCGGTACCGGAATCGTCCACCTCGCACCGGCTTTCGGTGAAGAGGATATGGACGTGGCAGGAGCCAACGGCATCGAGATCGTCCAGCCACTCGACCCGGCGGGCAAGTTCACCTCGATGGTGCCGCCGTACGAGGGCCTGATGGTGTTCGACGCCAATCCGGTGATCATCAAGGACCTCAAGGCCGCCGGCAAGCTGTTGCGGCACGAGACGATCGAGCACTCCTACCCGCACAGCTGGCGCTCCGGTCAGCCGTTGATCTACATGGCCGTGCCGTCGTGGTTCGTCGCGGTGACCAAGTTCCGCGACCGGATGGTCGAGCTCAATCAGCAGATCAGCTGGGTGCCCGAGCACATCCGCGACGGCCAGTTCGGCAAGTGGCTCGAGGGCGCGCGCGACTGGAACATCAGCCGAAACCGGTACTGGGGCAGCCCGATCCCGGTCTGGGTCTCCGACGACCCGGCGTACCCGCGCGTGGACGTCTACGGATCGCTGGACCAGCTCGAAGCCGACTTCGGCGTGCGTCCCACCGACCTGCACCGCCCCTACATCGACGACCTCACCCGCGCCAATCCCGATGACCCGACCGGGAATTCGACCATGCGCCGGGTACCCGAGGTACTCGACTGCTGGTTCGAGTCGGGCTCGATGCCCTATGCCCAGGTGCACTACCCGTTCGAGAACAAGGAGTGGTTCGACAGCCACTTCCCCGGCGATTTCATCGTCGAGTACAACGGGCAGACGCGTGGCTGGTTCTACACCCTGCACGTGCTCTCGACGGCGCTGTTCGACTCGCCGTCGTTCAAAACCGTTGCCGCGCACGGCATCGTGCTCGGTGACGACGGCCTGAAGATGTCGAAGTCGAAGGGTAACTATCCCGACGTCAACGAGGTCTTCGATCGCGACGGCTCCGACGCCATGCGCTGGTTCCTGATGAGTTCGCCCATCCTGCGCGGTGGCAATCTCATCGTCACCGAGCGTGGCATCCGCGAAGGCGTGAGCCACGCGATGCGGCCGCTGTGGAACGCGTGGACGTTCCTGCAGCTCTACGCCTCGAAGCCCGGTGTACGGCGCACGGATTCGCCGAACGTGCTCGATCGCTACATCCTCGCCAAGCTCGCGGTCACCCGCGACGTGGTGACCGAGTCGCTGGAAACCTACGACATCGCCGGTGCCGCCGACGAACTGCGTGGTTTCGCCGACGCGCTCACCAATTGGTATGTGCGCCGGTCGCGTTCGCGGTTCTGGTCCGAGGACCGCGACGCGGTCGACACCCTGCACACGGTCCTCGAGGTGGTCACCCGCCTCGCCGCGCCGCTGCTGCCGCTGATCACCGAGGTGATCTGGCGTGGGCTCACCGGCGAACGTTCGGTGCACCTCACCGACTGGCCGACCGAGACCGAGCTGCCACACGATCCCGAACTCGTCGCCGCGATGGACGAGGTGCGGGTGGTCTGCTCCACCGTGCTGAGCCTGCGCAAGGCGCAGAACCTGCGGGTGCGACTGCCACTGGCCGAGGTCACCATCGCCGCGGCCGATGCCGAGCGGTTGGCGCCGTTCACCGAGCTGATCGCCGACGAGGTCAACGTCAAGAAGGTCGACCTGACCACCGACGTGTCCGCGCACGGCCGGTTCGAACTGGTCGTCAACGCGCGCGCCGCCGGCCCGCGCATCGGTAAGCAGGTCCAGACGGTGATCAAGGCCGTCAAGGCGGGGGAGTGGAGCGAGTCCGCCGACGGTGTCGTCACCGCCGCGGGGATCACCCTGCTGCCCGAGGAGTACACCCAGCGCCTGGTGGCCGCCGAACCCGAGTCCACCGCCGCCCTGCCCGGCAATGCCGGACTGGTGGTGCTGAACTCGGTGGTCACCGAGGAGCTGGAGGCCGAGGGCTGGGCCCGCGACCTCATCCGCGACCTGCAGGAGACCCGTAAGTCGCAGGGTCTCGCGGTGTCCGACCGGATCAGCGTGGTCCTGGATGTCCCTGCCGAGCGGGCGCAGTGGGCCGCGACCCATCGCGACCTGATCGCCGGGGAAATCCTCGCCACCGCACTGACTTTCGGTGACGCCGGTGTCGATGCCGCCGAGATCACGGGCGGCGTGAAGGTTTCGGTCGCCAAGGTTTAGGTGTTTGCAGCTGAGAAAGGTCCGGGCATTCAGTGCCCGGACCTTTCCTATTTCGTCGACTGTTACTCGACAACCAGTTCCACCGGGATGTTGCCCCGGGTGGCATTGGAGTACGGGCACACCTGGTGGGTGGTCTCGATCAACTGCTGGCCCTGCTCGTTGTGCAGGTGCTCGGGCAGTTCCACGCGCAGTACCACCGAGAGGCCGAAGCGGCCGCCCTCGAGCGGATTCAGACCGACCTCGGCCGTCACCGACGCGTCGTCGGCATCGAGCTTCATCCGCTTGGCGACCAACTGCAGCGCGCTCGCGAAACAAGCCGAATAGCCGGCTGCGAAGAGCTGCTCCGGGTTGGTGCCCGCGCCGTCGCCACCCATTGCCTTGGGGCGGGCGAGCGTCAGATCGAGCACGCCGTCATCGGTGTACGAACGGCCGTCGCGGCCGACCGAGGTGGCGATCGCGGTGTAGATGGGAGCCATGGTGTCCTCCTAGACAGACTTGTCTGTGCACTTTCTTGCTGCTGAGAGTAGACAGGTCTGTCTGGTATTGTCAAGGGGTGAGTGTCGCCCGTGATCGTCTACTCGAAACCGCTACTCGGTTGTTCTATACCGAGGGCGTGCACACTGTCGGCATCGACCGGATCATCGCCGAGGCCGGCATCGCCAAGGCTACGTTCTACCGGCACTTCAAAACCAAAGAAGACCTGGTAGTCGCCTATTTGCAGCGGGAGTACGCGCGTCAGCGCGACGCGCTGGAATCGGTGCCGGGCGAGGGTTTCGCGACCATCACCACCATCTTCGACACGCTCAGCGACATCAGTTGCGGCCCCGGCTTCCGTGGCTGCCCCTTCCTCAACGCTGCCGTCGAGTTCCCCAACCCGGCACACCCGGTCCGTCTCGTGGTCGACGACTATCGCACCTGGTTCCGTGAACTCATGGCCGAACACCTCCGTGCGGGCGGCCATGCCGCCCCCGACTACGCGGCCCGCGCCCTACTTCTCACCCGCGACGGCGTCACCATCAGTGGCGGCGTCGGTGACAACGACACGGTGCGCGCCGGTATTCGCGCGGCATTGACGCTCATCGCCTGAGTGTGCGCGAAAAGATGCTGAAAAGTTGCTGAACATTGTGACATCGGCGAACTTCTCCGGCAGAATCGTGATGTTACTGCTGATGCGCAGGGAACCGCTGAGGCGGCAGTGACTGCTCGTGACGATTGTCCTGTGGAAACGGTGTCGTGCCAAGGTCTCAGTACCTCGGCGTGGACACCGGATCAGTGGGTGGCTCACCCGAGGATCAGGCGATGCCGCCCGATAGCCGACCAGCCGGAGGCCTAGCTCCCGGCCGTGAGGAAGGGCGCGCACATGAAGCGAAAACTCTCGAGACGTATGGCCTTCGGCTTTGTCGCCACCATCACCACGACCCTCACCCTCGCGGGGCCGGCGTTTGCGCAGCCGGGCAGCGCGTCGGGCTCGGGCGAATCGGGTTCGTCGACAGGCAGTTCCAGCGGCTCCGGCATGATCCCGCTGCCAAGCGCCACCGGCATCGGCGCACTCACCGCCGCCATGACCCAGCTCGGCAAACCCTACGAGTGGGGCGCCATGGGCCCGCACTCCTGGGACTGCTCGGCGCTGGTCCAGTGGGCGTTCCGGCAGGTCGGCGTCACTCTGCCGCGCACCACCTGGGAACAGGCGAAAGTCGGACTCCCGGTCACCTTCGGCGGACTGGCACCCGGCGACGTCGTCATCCTCAACGGCGACGGTTCCCACGTCGGCATCTACGCAGGTGGGGGCCAACTCCTCGACGCCCACGACTGGGGCGTCCCCGTCGGCCTGCACCCGTTACGCGAATTCGACATCTTCGCGATCAGAAGGTTCTAGTTCTCGTCCACCAGCTGCCGCAGTAGCGGGCCGTATTCTGGGTGGGCGAGGGCCGAGGCGAACTGGGCTACCAGGTAGTCGGCCGGGTTGCCGGTGTCGTACCAGCGACCCTGGATGACCTGGCCGTACACCGCGTGCTCGGTGGCGTAGTTGTTGATCGCGTCGGTCAGGTACACCTCGCCGGTCTGGTGGGTGTACCAGTTCTCGGTCTGGGTGCGCAGTTCATCGATGATGCCCGGGGTCACCACGTACCCACCGATCGCCGCGAAGGCCGACGGCGCGTCTTCGGGCTTGGGCTTCTCCATCAGGCCGGAGATGCGAAGCAGCCCGTCGTCGAGGTCCTCGCGCACCACCGGCACACCGTAGCGCTGCGATTCACCCGGCGACATCGGCAGCAGCGCCAACACCGGGCACCCGGTCGATTCGTAGGCGGTGATCAGCTGCTGGGCGCGGGGAACTTCGGCGACGAACACGTCGTCGGGCCACAGCACCAGCATCGGTTCGTCGCCGAGGTGGCGTGCCGCGTTGAGCACCGGCGTGCCGTTGCCGTACGGGCCGTGCTGGTCGAGATAGGTGATGTGACCCTCGCGGGAGAGCTCACCGACCTCCTCCACGGCATCGGCGTAGGCGGACTTGCCGTCGGCGCGCAGCTGTGCGACCAGTGCCGGATTCGGCCGGAAGTGATCCTGGATCAGCGACTTGCCGCTGCTCACCACGATGGTGATGTCGGTGATCCCGGAGGCCACCAGTTCACGCACCGTGTGTTCGATGACCGGTTTGTCGCCGACCGGCAGCATCTCCTTCGGCGTCGCCTTGGTCAGCGGAAGCAGCCGGGAGCCGATTCCCGCCGCCGGAATGACAGCCTTGCGGATCTTCATCCCTCGATCATCACATATCTGCCTGTGTGATCGGTGTGCCACGGTGGGGAACGGGGTCGAGGAATTGTCGGTGGCCCGGCGTAGATTGCGCCTCGTGCGCACCCACACTCCTGCCGCCGGTGCCCCGGCCAGGCCCGATGCGGCGGTGACCGCCCGGCGCTGGGTGCTGCACATCGATATGGACGCCTTCTTCGCCTCGGTAGAGCAGTTGACCAGACCCACGCTGCGTGGCCGTCCGGTCCTGGTCGGCGGGGCTAGTCAGCGCGGTGTGGTCGCGGGCGCCAGCTACGAGGCTCGGGTCTACGGGGCGCGCTCGGCCATGCCGATGCATCAGGCCCGGCGCTTGATCGGGGTGTCGGCGGTGGTCGTGCCGCCACGCGGGGCGCTCTACTCGGTGCTGAGCGGGCAGGTGTTCGACACGTTGCGCAGTTGCGTTCCGGTGCTGGAGACGCTGTCGTTCGACGAGGCGTTCGCCGAACCGGCCGAGTTGGCAGGCGCGAGTGTCACGCAGGTCGAGGACTATTGCGTGATGCTGCGCGCTCTCGTCCGCGCGCAGACCGGGCTCACAGCCTCGATCGGCGCGGCGACCGGGAAACAACTCGCCAAGATCGGGTCCGGCCTCGCGAAACCCGATGGGATGCGGGTCATTTCACCCGCCGAGCAGGGTGAGCTGCTCGCCTCGCTGCCCGTGCGCAAGCTGTGGGGGATCGGCCCGGTCGCCGAGAGCAGGCTGCGCAGCCTCGGTATCGAGACGGTCGGCGCGTTCGCCGCGCTGCCGGAATCGGAGGCCGCGTCGATCCTGGGCGGCAGCACGGGCGCCGCCCTGCACCGGCTCGCGCGCGGGATCGACGACCGCCCGGTCGCCGAACGCGCCGAGGCCAAACAGATCAGCGCCGAGAACACCTACGAGCGCGACATCGTCACCATGGTCGACCTGCGCGCCGCCGTCACCGCGATGGCCGCGTCGGCGCATCGCAGGCTCGAACGCGACGGCCGCGCCGCGCGCACCGTGGTCCTCAAACTCAAGAAGTCCGATATGGGCATCGTGACCAGGTCGTTCACCCTGCCCTACGCCACCGCCGACCTGACCACCCTGGCCGCGGCCGCGCAGCGCTCCGCGATCGACCCCGCCGAGCTCGGCCCGATCCGGCTGGTCGGCGTCGGTTACGGCGGATTGTCGCTGGTGCGTCAGGAATCGTTGTTCCCCGAACTCGACCAGGCCGTGCCCGAGGATCTCGGTACCGTCACCGACACCGCGCCGCCACCGGATGAACAGTCGAAACTGCCTGCGGGACTGTGGTTTCCGGGAATGGACGTGAATCACCCGGATTTCGGGCACGGCTGGGTGCAGGGTGCGGGCTACGGCGTGGTGACCGTGCGTTTCGAGACCAGCTCGACAGGTCCCGGTGCGGCGCGTACCTTTCCAGCCGACGACACGGGGCTGACACGGGCCGATCCGCTGGCCAGCCTCGCCTGAGGAGTAGCCTCGGCTACCGCGATGGATTCACTCCCACCTCGAACGCAAAGGACGAGCAGTTGAAGCTTCGTACGACCGGACGTGTAGCGATCGCCGGACTGGCCGTGGTCGCCGCCCTCGGCCTGAGCGCGTGCAGCGACGACAAGGGTGACAAGCCCGCCGCCAAAACCACCACCAGCGCGAAGGCGTCGGCACCGGCTGCCGCGGACCTGCCGCCCGTGCCGACCGTGGAACAGCTCAACGAGCAGCTCAACACCGCGCTGGACCCGTCGATCCCCAACGACCAGAAGCTGGACTTCGTCCAGGGTGGCGAGGCCGACCCCGAGCTGCCGAACCGCTTGGCCCAGGCCGCGTCGGACGCCAATGTCGTGGTGCAGGTCACCGAGGTGACCTCCTTCGGTGACAGTGTCAACGCCAAGGCCAATTTCACGGTCAACGGGCAGACCAACGTCGTCGACGTGCCGTTCGTGGCCGAAGAGGGCAAGTGGAAGGTTCAGAAGTCGTGGGCCTGCGGCATGATGACCAACCTGGGTCAGACCTCGGTCGCCTGCCCCTGATCTCTCGCTCCAGCCCCGTTCGGAAGCTTCCGAACGGGGCTTTCGCGTGCGAGTCGAGACGTGTTTCGCCCGCTGTCGGTGGCGCGGCTACTATCGGGCCCCGTGGTAGAGACGATCGTGCGGCAGGGGCATCCGCCCAAGGATGTGTCGGAGCCGGCACGACGTGATCGCCCGGGGTGGGCGCGCCTCGTCGCGATCGTCGCGGGACTGATCGGCATACTCAGTGCCGCGGTGATCCCGTTCCTGCCCGTCCGGGTCGACGCCGCGACGGTCTCCTGGCCCCAGCAGGGTTCACCCGCCGCGGTCGAATCGCCGCTCGTCGCCTACGCGCCCGCTGCCATGTCCGCCACGGTGCCGTGTGCGGCGTTGAGTTCCCTCGCGGCCGCCGGTGGCGTCGCGGTCTCGACCGTGCCGCGGCAGTCGGCCGACATGGAGAAGTACGGCTTCGTCGTCAAAGTCGTCGCCGATACCGCCGAACGTCCCGGCCGGGTGGACGTCGTCTCGCGCTCGACGCTGGTGTGGACGGCCCCGCTCGCGGAGGTGCTCGATCGCTCCTGCGCGCTGACGATCGCGATCACCGCGCAGCAATCCTCGGTCACCACCACCGGGCTCGGCGAAGGCGCCGCGGTGGCCGCCGATCTGCGTCCCCAGGTGGTCGGCGTATTCAGCGAGCTGACCGGCGCCGCCCCCGCGGATCTCGCGGTGCGCGTCGACGTCGACGCCCGCTACACGTCGTCCCCGACCTGGCTCAAACTGGCCGCGATCGTGCTGTGCCTGCTGGCGACGGCGGTGTCGCTGTTCGCCCTGCACCGCCTCGACGCCCTCGACGGCCGTTCGGCGCGCCGATTCCTGCCGCAACGCTGGTGGCGGCTGCGCCCGGTCGACTGGCTGGTGTTCTCGGTGCTGCTCGTCTGGCATTTCATCGGCGCCAACACCTCCGACGACGGCTACATCCTCGGGATGGCAAGGGGTGCGCGCAGTTCGGGCAACATGTCCAACTACTACCGCTGGTTCAGCGTCGACGAGGGGCCGTTCTACACCCCCTACGTCGACATCATCGGCTGGCTCACCCACATCTCCGCGGTCAGCCCGCTGGTGCGCCTGCCCGCCCTCGGCGCGGGCGTGCTCACCTGGTGGTTGATCAGCCGCGAAGTGCTGCCCCGACTCGGCGTCGCGGTGCGTCGTGAGCGTGTCGCCACCTGGACCGCGGCCTTCGTCTTCCTGGCCTTCTGGCTGCCCTACAACAACGGTCTGCGCGCGGAATTCGTTGTGGCGCTGGGTGTGCTGGTCACCTGGGTCTCGGTCGAACGTGCGATCGCGACCCGGCGACTCGTGCCGTTCGCCGTCGCGGTGATCGTGGCCGCCTTCACGCTCACCGGTGCACCGTCGGGCCTGATCTGTCTCGGCGCGCTGGTGGCCGGTGCGCGCGTGGTCACGGCGATGATCGTGGCGCGGTCGAAGTCGGTGGGCTACCTGGCGCAATTGCTGCCGATCCTGGCCGCGGGCACGGTGGTGCTCACCGTCGTCTTCGCCGACCGGACCTTCGCCGGTGTGCGGGAGATGTTCGCCGTGCACAACGTGATCGGGCCGGGGGAGTCCTGGTTCTTCGAATTCCTGCGCTACCAATATCTGCTGCAGCTCAACGCCGATGGCTGGCTGACCAGGCGGTTCGGTGTCTTCGTGATGCTGATCGGGCTCATCGTCTGCACCGCCGTCCTGCTGCGCCGCGGCGGTCACATTCCCGGCACCGCGGTCGGCCCGGTCCGGCGCATGCTCGGCATCACCCTCGCCGCCATGGTGTTGATGATGTTCTCGCCCACCAAGTGGACCCACCAGTTCGGTGTGTTCGCGGGCCTGGCCACCTGTGTCGCCGCGGTGACCGCGGTCGCGGTGAGCTCGGATGTCCTGCGGCCGATGCGTAATCGCGCGCTGTTCGCCGCCGGTGTCTTCTTCACCCTCGCCATGACATGGGTCGGTGCCAACGGGTACTGGTACGTCTCCTCGTGGGGAATCCCCTGGTGGGACAAGCCGCCGACGGTCGCCGGGTACGGTGTTTCGACCCTGTTCGTCGGTATGACCCTGCTGGCGCTCGCGGTGGCGGCGTGGTTCCACGTTCACCCGAATCTGAAGCCGAAGGCCGAGGTGGGGCGGTTCGCCGGGGTGCCCGTCCTCGCGATCGCCGCCGCGATGATGGTGCTGTTCGAAGTGGCCTCGTTCGCCAAGGCCACCGTCGCCCAGTACCCCGCGTACTCCCTGGCCGGCTCCAACCTCTCCGCCGCCTTCGCGGGTGGGTGTGGAATGGCCGACGAGGTGCTCGTCGAAACCGACCCGAACGCCTCGATGCTCGCGCCGCTGTCGGGTGACGTGACCACTGCCATGAACGGCACCGAATCCACCGGCTTCCGGGCCGACGGTGTCGCGCCGGTGCTCACCTCGGATGAGGTGGAATCGACCACAGGGCAAGCGAATTCGGTGTCCGACGACCCCGAGAAACTACGGGATGCCTCGACCTCGGCAGGCTCGGAATCACGCCAGGGTTCCTTGCAGCTGCCGTTCGGTCTCGACCCCGCGACCACCCCGGTCCTCGGTAGCTACCGCGCCGGCACCCAGGAACCGGCCGCGCTGACAACGGGCTGGTTCCGCCTGCCTGCGGGCCCGCGCGGCCCGCTGCTCGCGATGTCGGTGGCCGGTCGGATCCGCACGGTCGACGCCGACGGCATCGTCCACCCCGGCCAGGAACTCGCCGTCGAATACGGCACCGTGGCCGAGGGTGCCGCCGACGTCGCCGTGACCGGCCAGATCGCGCCGACCGATATCGGCCCCGCCCCGATGTGGCGCAACCTGCGTGTCCCGCTCGACCAGGTGCCCGCCGAGGCGAATGTCGTTCGACTGGTCGCCGCCGACAAGAACCTCGCCCCCGACCAGTGGCTCGCGCTCACTCCGCCGCGCATGCCGCAGACCACCACGCTCAGCGCGCTGGTGGGCCGCGAGGCGCCGGTGCTCCTGGATTGGGCGGTGGGACTGCACTTCCCGTGCCAGAACCAGATGCCCACCTACAACGGCATCGCCGAGCTCCCCGAATACCGCATCCTGCCCGACCGCAACGGCGCCACCATCACCAACCTGTGGCAGGGCCACGACGGCGGCGGCCCCCTCGGCTGGACCCAACTCCTCTTCACCGCCCGCACCCTGCCGACATACCTGAACAACGACTGGGACAGGGACTGGGGCTCCCTCGAGCAGTACCTCCCCCTCGACAGCACCGCCACTCCCGCGAAGGTGGATGTCAACTCCGACAACCGCTGGGGCACATGGACTCCCGGCCCTGTCATCACCGCCTGGTAGTCGCAGGCCGGGCGTCGGGTTCACCGGTGGTGGCGCAGCACGCCTGCCCGGTCGCCGTCAGCGCGTCATCGGACTTCTACCGGGAGTTGGTGGCGATGCGCAGGGCGAGGTCGGGAAGGTCGGCGCCGGTGAGTCCGGGGTAGCCGTGGAGGACGGCGCGCCAGCGGGCGGGTACGGCGGAGGCTCCCCAGCGGGCGCCGAGCAGACCGCCCGCGATGGCCGCGGTGGTGTCGGTGTCGTTGCCCGCGCGCACGCACGCCTCCAGCGCGCGTGGCAGGTGTTCGGGCGTCGATCGGTCGGTGGTGGTGATGGCCCACCACGCGGTCTGCAGTGCGTGCACCACCCAGCCGTTGTTCGGGAAGTCGGCGGGCGTGCCCTTCTCCGCTTCGTCGAGCCGTTCGGTCCAGTACGCGGATTGCGTTGAGCCGCTGACGTATTCGCGAACCCCGTCGAAATCGGCGTTCAGCACGGCATGCCGGATCGCGTAGGTCCAGATCTTGCACGCCTCGACAGCGTTCTCGTCGTAGTGCGTGAGCAACCCGACCCGCCCCGCCGCCGCGACACATTCGTCGCCATCATCGAGATAGGCCAACGCCACCGGCGCGGTCCGCATCAGCGACCCGTTGCCCCCGGTCCGCCCCGTCAGCGACATCGCGACGATCTGCATGTCCCGCGCGCAGGAGGGCCTGGCGGACAACACATTTCGAGTCTGATTCCCGACGTCCGGCGGCTTCGAGTCGTACCAGGAGACGAACCCCGCCGCCACCGCGTCGAGATCGATCCCCGGCCCATTGGCAGCGGCTACCGCGACGGCGAGAGCCATCGACGTATCGTCGGTCCACTCGCCCGGCGCCCAGTCGAACACCCCGCCACCGATCATGTCGATCACCGTGTCCGGCCCCGGATGAGTGAACTCGTAGCCCGCCCCCAGCGCGTCACCGGCGGCGGTACCCACCAGCACTCCGGCGACCCGATCCGAGTACCCGGCATCGTGCACAGAATCCACCCCTTTCGGGTGCCCACTATCCGATTGTCCGACTATCGAGCCTACCGGTCGGCTTGTGATCCACCAGCGATTCACGCCGGTGTGACACCGAATCGAGCTTCCGATGTGACACCGAATAGGGCTACCGCGTGGTCGCGCCCGTCGCCTCGGCCACCGAGAGCCGCCGGGTGCGGCGACCCCGCAGGAGTGCGTCGGCGGTGAACACCGCCAGCGCCGTCCAGATCAGGGCGAAACCGGCCCAGCGGGAGGCGGGCATGGGTTCGTGCATGACCGCGACGCCCCAGGCCATCTGGAGGGCCGGGGTGAGGTATTGCAGGATGCCCATGGTCGAGAGTGGGACCCGTTTGGCGGCGACGGCGAACAGCAGCAGCGGGAGCAGGGTGACGGGGCCGGTGGCGAGCATGAGGCCGAAATGGGCGGGGCTGGAAGTCATTTCGCTGCCGCCGGTGGCCATCAGGATGATCAGGAACGCCAGGGCGAACGGCACGGCCACGATGCCCTCGGCCGCGATGCCGGGGAGCGCGTCGAGCCGGATCACCTTCTTCACCAGCCCGTAGGTGGCGAACGAGCCGGCCAGGATCAACGCGATCACTGGCGGCCTGCCGTAATCGACGGTCAACACCACCACCGCGAGCGCGCCGAGGCCCAACGCCACCCACTGCGCCCTGGTGAGTTTCTCCCGGAACAGCAGCACCCCGATGGCAACGGTGACCAGTGGGTTGATGAAGTAGCCGAGCGCGCATTCCACGATGTGCCCGGTGGTGACCCCGAAGACGTACACACCCCAGTTCAGCGACAACGCCGCCGAGGCCGCGGCGGCCAGCCGCCAGGTCCTGGCATCGATCCCGCGCAGCTTGTTCAGCCGCCCGGTCAGTGTGAGCACGGCCAGCACCACGACCAGTGTCCAGACGATTCGCTGCGCCACCACTTCGGCGGGCGAGGCGAACGCCAGCAGCCCGAAGAAGGCGGCGAACGAACCCCAGATGAGGTAGGCCCCCGCACCGAAAACGACACCGGGCGGGGAGGAACTGCGCTGCATTCATCCCATGATACGACCGGCTAATCTGACGACCATGTCCATATCCGTGCAGGATTCCGCGGCCGCCGGGCTCACCGCCGCACAGGTCGACGAGCGCCGCCGCGACGGGCGCACCAACGATGTCCCCGCCAGGGCGAGTCGGTCGGTCGGGGAGATCGTTCGCGCGAATGTCCTCACCCGCATCAATGCCATCCTCGGCGTGCTGTTCCTGCTCGTTCTGTCGACCGGCTCGATCATCGACGGCATGTTCGGGCTGCTCATCGTGGCCAACAGCGCGGTCGGCATCATCCAGGAGGTCAGGGCCAAGCGGACCCTGGACGAGCTGGCGATCGTCAGCCAGGCCAAGCCCACGGTGCGCCGCGACGGCGTCGCCGAGCAGGTCGCGCCCGGCGAGGTGGTCCTCGACGATCTGATCGAGCTCGGCCCCGGCGACCAGATCGTGGTCGACGGTGAGGTGTCCGAAGCCGCCGCGCTCGAGATCGACGAGTCGCTGCTGACCGGTGAGGCCGACCCGATCGACAAGGGCGTCGGCGCGCCGGTGATGTCGGGCAGCTTCGTGGTGTCGGGCTCGGGCGCCTACCGCGCGACCAAGGTCGGTAAAGACGCCTACGCCGCGAAACTCGCCGAGGAAGCCAGCAAGTTCACGCTGGTGCACTCCGAATTGCGTTCGGGTATCGACAAGATCCTGAAGTTCATCACCTACCTGCTCATCCCGGCCGGTCTGCTCAGCATCTACAACCAGCTGGTCTCGAGCGGGGAATCGTGGCGACCCGCCGTGACCGGCATGGTCGCCGCGCTGGTACCGATGGTTCCCGAGGGCCTGGTGCTGATGACCTCGATCGCCTTCGCTGTCGGTGTGGTGCGCCTGGGCAAACGCCAGTGCCTGGTCCAGGAACTGCCCGCGATCGAGGGTCTGGCGCGCGTGGACGTGGTGTGCGCCGACAAGACCGGCACCCTCACCGAGAACGGCATGCGCCTTGCACAGGTCGAACCGCTCGGCGGGTTCGACGAGGCACAGGTGAAGGCCGTGCTGGCCGCGCTCGCGAGCGACGACCCGCGTCCCAATGCCAGCGTCCAGGCCATCGCCGAAGCGCTACCCGACTCGCCCGGCTGGTCACAGACCGCCATCGCGCCGTTCTCCTCGGCCAAGAAGTGGAGCGGCATTTCCTATGGCGCCCACGGTGATTGGCTGCTCGGTGCCGCCGACGTGCTGCTCGATCCCACCTCCGCCGATGCCGCTCACGCCGAGGAGCTCGGCTCCTCGGGTCTGCGCGTGCTGCTGCTGGCGCGCGGCGACCGCCCGGTCGACGCCGACGACGCACCCGGCCGGGTCGAGCCCGCCGCGCTGGTCGTACTCGAACAGAAGGTTCGTCCCGACGCCAAGGAAACCCTCGAATACTTCGCGAGCCAGCAGGTTTCGATCAAGGTGATCTCCGGCGACAATGCCGTGTCCGTCGGCGCGGTCGCCTCTTCGCTCGACCTGCCCGGCGGCGACCACGCCGTCGATGCCCGCACCCTGCCCGACGATCCGGCCGCGCTCGCCGACGTCCTCGATCACGAAACCACCTTCGGCCGTGTACGTCCCGATCAGAAGCGCGCCATGGTCGGTGCCCTGCAGTCGCGCGGGCACACCGTGGCCATGACCGGTGACGGCGTCAACGACGTGCTCGCCCTCAAGGACGCCGACATCGGTGTCGCGATGGGCGCCGGTAGCCCGGCGACCCGTGCGGTGGCGCAGATCGTGTTGCTGGACAACAAGTTCGCGACCCTGCCGTACGTGGTGGGGGAGGGCCGCCGGGTGATCGGCAATATCGAACGCGTCTCGAACCTGTTCCTCACCAAGACCGTGTACTCGGTGCTGCTGGCGTTCCTGGTCGGCATCGCGGGCGTCGGTTCGCAGATATTCGGCTACGACCCCATCGGGTATCCGTTCCTGCCGCGCCACGTCACCATCGCGGCGTGGTTCACCATCGGCATCCCCGCCTTCGTGCTCTCGCTGGCACCCAACAACGAGCGCGCCCGCACCGGCTTCGTCGGCCGGGTGATGCGCCTGGCGGTGCCATCGGGCGTGGTGATCGGCGTCGCGACGTTCGTGGCCTACCTCATCGCCTACGCCGGACCGGAAGCCTCGGAAACGCAGAAGGTGCAGGCGGGCACCACCGCGCTGATCACGCTGATCATGATCGCGGTGTGGGTACTCGTGCTGGTGGCGCGCCCGTACGTGTGGTGGAAGGTGGTGCTGATCGCGGTCTCGGTGCTGGCCTACGTCGCGCTGTTCACGATCCCGTTCACCCGCGAGTTCTTCAAGCTCGACCCGTCCAACCCGCGGCTGACGCTGGCCGCGGCGGTCTGCGGTGTCATCGGCATCGTGCTGGTCGAGCTGGCCTGGTGGGTACAGGCGCGGCGCTCCGGCGGCACGGGCAAGCTCTTTCCTCCGGTGGGTGCGCAGGGCGCGTGATCGATCACTGACCCGGGCCGAAGCGGCTTCGAGAACCCTTGTGCCGGACGAGTATTCAGTGTTGGAGTACCTTTGCCGGTTATGGAGGTAACGCTGCCGCGCGCGCTTCGTCTCGGGACCACCCGGTGACCCCCGACGAACTGGACGATCTGTTCTCCGACCTCATCGGACAGATCGACCGACTCGACACCGATGCGCTGGAGTTGATGGCGACGGCGTACGACCAGGCCGGCGATGTCGACCGGGCCCGCGCGCTGTGGGAGCTGGCCGAGACGCGCCGCGGCACCGATCGAACGTAGTTCCGCGCTTCGGCGAACGTCGACGCGATCGCCGGAGTCACTCGGTGGGAACCGGCCCGTCATCGGGGATCGGTGTGACGGTGTCGCCGCTGCCCGGCAGCAGTGGACTCACCGCGAACCGGCCCGCGACGGCGTCGGCAGGCAACGCCTGCACTGCCCGGACACCGGGTTGTGTTGCGAGGTCACGCAATTGGGGCAGAGTGCCGCGCACCACCAGCCCGGCCGTGCACGCGCAACCCGCACGCAAGCGGCTCTCGGTGAGACGGGCGATATCGGCGCTGCGCTGATCGCGGAACCGTTGGGCCGCAACCAGACCCGCGGCAGCCTCGCCGGACTTCACCGCGGGCTCGTCACCGCCCGGCGTCGCGACGGTGATCACCGGCGTCTGAACTCGATCCACCGGCACGTGCTGGATCACCCCGGAGATCCGCAAACCCTCAGCCGCGGCCGGAAGCTGTTGGGGCGTCACGTATTCGGTGAACGAAACGAGTGCCCAGTGCTGGTCGGTGTCGGCGCCGTCGAGGGAGGTCCTGGCGTCGATCAGGTATTGCTCGACCTGCTCGCCGGGCGCGGGCCCCAGCCGATCGGTGGCCACCGCCGACGCGGGCGGCGGTTCACGAAACGCGACAACCAGCAGGATCACCGCACCGATCGCCGTGATCGCGTAGACGGCGGCATTGCGTAGTGCGAATCGACCGTGGCCCGCATCGCCGTCGTCGGCCTGCGCTCCCGCGATTACGGGCTCGGCGGGCATGTTCCCGAGCGTCTCGGAGGATGTCTGTTCGATGGATGGTTCCCCGCGGTCGTCCGGCGCCGTATCCGGCACCGGTTCGGACGACCGCGGGTCGTCAGGCATTGCGTAATACGTCCAAGGCGCCCGCCAGATCGTCGGGGTACTCGCTGGTGATCTCGAGCCAGCGACCGTCGGCGGGGTGATGGAAGCCGAGTTGACGCGCGTGCAGCCACTGCCGTTCCAGGCCGAGGCGTTTGGCCAGCGTCGGGTCGGCGCCGTAGGTCAGGTCACCCGCGCAGGGGTGGCGGACCGCGGAGAAGTGCACCCGGATCTGGTGCGTGCGGCCGGTCTCGAGGTGCACGTCGAGCAGGCTGGCCGCCTGGAACGCCTCGATGGTGTCGTAATGGGTGACACTGGGCCTGCCGTCGCCGGTCACCGCGAACTTCCAGGCATTGCCCCGCGCGCGCCCGATCGGCGCGTCGATGGTGCCGCTGCTCGGATCCGGGTGTCCCTGCACGAGTGCATGGTATTGCTTGTCGACCGTGCGTTCCTTGAAGGCGCGCTTGAGCATCGTGTAAGCGTGTTCGGACTGTGCCACCACCATCACCCCGGAGGTGCCCACGTCGAGCCGGTGGACGATGCCCTGGCGTTCGTGCGCGCCCGAGGTGGAGATGCGGTAGCCCATCGCCGCCAGCCCGCCGACCACGGTCGGCCCGGTCCAGCCGACACCGGAGTGCGCGGCGACGCCGATCGGCTTGTCCACGGCGACGATGTCGTCGTCGGCGTAGAGGATGTTCATTCCGTCGACCGGGGTGGCCTCGACCGTCAGCTCGCGCTTGGGTTCGGGGAAGATCACTTCCAGCCACGCGCCCGCGGTCAGCCGGTCGGACTTCCCCGCGGCGACCCCGTCGAGCTGCACCGAGCCGTCCTCGGTCAGCGCCACCACCGCGGTCCGCGACAGGCCGAGCAGCCGGGCAAGACCAGCGTCCACCCGCATCCCGTCAAGCCCATCAGGGACGGCCATGGTTCTGGTTTCTCTCATACGGTCTCCTCGGTGTGTTTGCGACCGCTGCGGGTGCCGTCCGGTTCGAAACCGAACACGGTGAGCGCGACCAGTAGGATCGCCCCGCACACGATGGCCGAGTCGGCGACGTTGAAGACCGGCCACCAGCCGATGGCAACGAAGTCGACCACATGACCCTGCAGCGGGCCTGGGTATCGGAAGAGCCGGTCGACCAGGTTGCCCAGCGCCCCGCCGAGCACCATGCCCAGGCCGATGGCCCACCACAGCGAACGCAGGGTGCGCCCGATCCGGATCACCCCGATCACCACCGCGGCGGCGATCAGGGTGAGCAGCCAGGTCATGCCGGTGGCCATCGAGAACGCCGCGCCGGGGTTGCGGACCAGGGTGAACCGCGCGAAATCGCCGATGATCGGCACCGATTCGCCCGGATCGATCAACGCGACCGCGAGACACTTGGTCAGCAGGTCGAGCCCGAACAGCACGACGGCGATGACCAGCAGCATCGGTAGACGGCGGCGACCAGCGGATTTCGTCTGCTCGGTGGCCTCGGGCACAGCAGCGGCCGACGGGGGGACGGAGTCGTCGCCGGTCTCGGGGACAGCAGCGTTGTCGGTTGGCCGGTCTTCGCTCACGCGTCCATCATTCCCTAGTGCTGATCTGGCCTGCGCCGCGGTGCCGAGGAGTCCCAGGTGTTACTCAGGAAGCGGTCGTACGCTGATGGCTGTGACGGTGTTGTCTAGATCTCGCTTACCCCGCGTCGCGCGCCCCGGGGTGTTACTGGTGGCGCTCGTGCTCGGGTTCGCGACCTTCGGCGCCGGGTGTGCCGACCGCTCGGCCCCCGCCGCGGAGGTCGACGGCACCGAACCGCTCGGCATCGGCAAGGAAGTCACCGTGCCGATCTCGGCGGCGGTCACCACGATGATCTCGCCCGGCGAAGAGCCGCGCGAGCTGCTGCGGCCGCGTTACGGTGCGGGCACCACCCAGGAGGTGACGCTGCGCACCGACTACCGAATCCAGCAGCAGGTCAACGATCAGCCCGCCCGCGACTTCTCGCCTGCCGCGCTGACCATCCCGATGATCGCGCGCGCGGGCGACGACGGCGTCGACCTCACCGTCGGCGCGATCACCACCCCCGATCCGGCGCTCAACAAGGCGTTCACCTCCGCCGACGGTTCCCACGCCGGTTTGGGGATGAGCGACCTGGGTGCGATCACCGAACTGCGGATGGCACCGTCACCGGATACCCCGAACAACGCGCGGGCCGCGCTCGAACAGGCCTTCTATCAAGCGGTGTACCAGTCGATCGCGTTCCCGGACGAGCCCGTCGGGGTCGGTGCGGTGTGGTCGGTGCATCAGCAGATCACCGGCGCCGTCACCCTGGACCAGATCACCACGGCCACCCTCACCAGCCGGGAAGGCGACCGGCTCACCATCGATCTGCAGGTGAATCAGACGCCCACCGACATGGTGTGGGAGTTGCCCAACGACGCGGGCGCACTCGACATCGACGGATACGTGATGGAAGGCGTCGGGTCGATCACCATCGATCTCGGTATGCCGCTGCCGGTTTCGGGTTCCATCGAGATCGGTGGACAGCAGACCTATCGTGACGCGCGCAGCATGAGCACGTTGGTGCAGACGCAGTCGACGCGCGTTTCCTGGACGGAATGATGCGGGCAGGTGTGCTGCGCGTGGGCGCAGCTGCTTCGGCGTGCGTGGGATTGGTCGGGATCGCGGGCTGCGGGTCCGACGACCCGGCGGATTCGCCGGGGTCCGGCCCGTTCTCCGCCGCGGTCACCGCCGCGCCGGGAACCGGGGCTGTCGTTCGCGATTCGGCGCAGTTGTCGGCCGGTCTGCTCGCCGAAACGGATCTGCCCGGCGATTTCGCGGTGGTGCCACCGCGCGGTGAGACGGACGGGCCCGCGGTGCCTGCCTCGGCGCCGACGGATCCGCCGGACTGTGGGCGTCTGCTCTCGCCCATCGCACAGCAGTGGCCGGGGTCGGCTGCCGCCGCGTCGGTGCAGTTCGCCGGACCGAGCTTCGCCACCATCGATATCGACGCCGCGAGCTACCCGGACGCGGCGCTCGTCCCGGCCTTCGATGCGCTCCAAGCGCAACCGCGGCGCTGCACCAGCTACTCGGGTGAAGACGAGGGCGTGCGGATCGAGTATCGAACCAGCGCGCTCGCACAGCCACCCGCGGGGGACGCGGGCTCGGCGTTCACCCTGACCGCCACGAGTGAGGGACTCACCCTCACCTCGGCGACCTCGCTTGTCCAGGTGGGAAACACGCTGGTTCAGGTCGTCGTCACCGCGCCGGAGATCGTCGATCCCGGCGTGCTCGCCGATCTCACCGCGGCGCAGGTGCGCAAACTCCGCGGCTGAGACCGGCTCGGGTTCACGCCGAGACGGCGAGCTTCCCGCCGAGATGGCCGAGGTAACCACGGACCTCGTCGGCGCTCTTGTCAGGAAGTCCGAAGACCACCTCGGTGACGCCGACGTCGGCCCAGCCGGCGAGCTGCTCGGCATTGTGACGACCGGCCAGCGCGATCACCCGCGGGGTGCCCTCGCGGCCTGCTTCCTTCCAGACGCGGTGCAGGAGTTCGATTTTGGCGCCGAGGTCGCCTTCGGTCGGGGTCGTGATCCAACCGTCGGCGTTGGCGGCCAACCACCCGAACGATTTCTCGGTGCCGCCCGCGCCGAGCAGCACCGGAACCCCGGCGCGCACCGGCTTCGGCCAGGACCAGCTCGGGCCGAATGTCACGAAGTCACCGGCGAATTCGGCTTCCTCCTGCGACCACAGTGCCCGCATCGCGTCGAGATTCTCGCGCAACACCGTGCGTCGCTTGTTCGCGGGCACGCCGTGGTGGGCGAGTTCGTCGGTGTTCCAACCGAATCCGACACCCAGCTCGACCCGGCCACCGGACAGGTGGTCGAGGGAGGCGATGGTCTTGGCGAGGGTGATCGGGTGGTGCTCGGCGGGCAGCGCCACCGCCGTCGACAGGGTGATCCGCTCGGTGACCGCGGCGGCGGTGGCCAGCGCGACCCAGGGGTCGAGCGTGCGCAGGTACCGGTCGTCGGGCAGCGAGGAGTCCCCGGTCTGGGGATGGGCCGCGGCCCGCACGACCGGAATATGGGTGTGCTCGGGAACGTAGAACGCGTCGAATCCCGCGTCCTCGGCGGCCTTGGCCGCATCGGCGGGCGTGATGCCCCGGTCACTGGTGAACAACACAACCCCGTACCGCATGTCCCGACCCTCCGGCATCGACTGCAAAACTGAAACAGGTTCCATAAGAACTGCACCAAGTTCTACAGGACTAGAACCAGTTCTACTAGTCTTGACATCCTGGGGATGGTCCGCCGGACGACGGCCTTTCCCCGATCACACGAGGGGAATACGCTGGGGGTCGTCCGAGCGTCACTCTCGACACGGAGGTATCCGATGTCTGAAGTTTCCCCTTTTCCCGAAGGCTATCCGCGGATCTGTCCCGGCCTGGCGTGCGCGGGAGCGGCCGCCGCGATCGACTTCTACATCGCGATCTTCGGCGCCACCGTGCGGATGAAGATGGACGGGCCCGGCGGCACCGTCGTCCACAGTGAACTGCTCGTCGGCGACTCGGTGCTGATGGTCGGCGACCCCGTCCCCGAGATCGGCTTCAGCGACCCCAAGGCTGTCGGCGGCACCCCGGTGAACCTGATGGTCTACGTCACCGACGCCGACGCCACGTTCGCCGCCGCGCTCACCGCGGGCGCCACCGCGATCACCCCCATGGCCGACCAGTTCTACGGCGACCGCAGCGGCTCCTTCGAAGACCCGTGGGGCCATCGCTGGACCGTGGCCACCCACGTCGAAGACGTGTCCGCGGAAGAAATGGAGCGGCGCATGTCGGAAATGATGGAAGCGGGCTGATCGGATCATCACACCCGCACTGCTGACGATCTCGCGGTGCGGGTGTGACGCGTCCGGATTACGCGGGAACGATCGAGTCGCCTTCGACACGAACAGGTTTGGCGGCCAGCGGTTCGTTGGCAGGCCCGCCGCGCACGGCACCGTCGAGCCCGAACCGGCTGCCATGGCAGGGGCAGTTGATCGTCCCCTTGGCCACGGTCGCGACCTTGCACCCGGCGTGCGTGCAGGTCGACGACAGTCCGACGAAATTGCCCGCGGTCGGCTGCGTGACCACCGTATCGCCGACGATCACCCCACCCCCCACCGGAACATCCGCCACCTTGGCCAGCGCGCCAGCGGGTGCCCCGGGGTCGGCAGGGGCGGCAGGCGCCGATTCGCTCGCCGAGCTACCGCACGCGGTCAACGTCGCCGCAACGGCCAGCGCGCCCGCGCCCACGACGGCGGTACGCCGGTTCAACGAGAAATCATCGATGGTCATCGGTAGTTCTCCGATCAGAAAGTGCGGCCGTGACGCGACCGGCTCCTTCCCTGTCTACGGCACACGCCCACTTCCGGTTCGACCGAATCCGATTCTGAGCGAACATTCCAGCCCTCCTTATTAAAGTTTTACTGATATCCTTTAATAAGGAGGTAGGAGATGGCTGAGCTACTGCCGTGTCGATGGGAGAGTTCGCTCGATCGTGGCGGGCTGTCCCGCCGTGATCGCAGTGCCGGTCTTTTCGATGCCTACCTTCCCGATCCGCTGATGGGTCGGGCATTCACGTTCGACGGCGCCACGGCCGCCGATATCGCGGATGCCGAGATCGCTATCGCCCGGCTCGATCGGGATGCGACCGCGTTGTCCGATACCGAGGTGCTGTCACGACTGCTGCTGCGCGCCGAGGCCGTCGCCTCCTCTCGCATCGAAGGCCTCGAAATCGGCGCACGGCGGTTGTTGCGTGCCGAGGCTGCCGCGACTTTCGAAGGAGTGTCCACCGACGTCACCGCGGTGGAAGTGCTGGCGAACATCGATGCGATGGCTCTGGGCGTGCGTTCGATCTCGCGTGGTCAGGAAATCACCGCAGAGGTGGTGACCGACGTGCATCGACGATTGATGACCGGCACGCACCTCGCCTCCCACGGCGGGAGGTACCGCGATCAGCAGAACTGGATCGGCGGCAGCTCCTATAACCCGCGCTCCGCCGCGTATGTGCCACCGCCGCCGCGTTACGTCGCGGAGTTGATGTCGGACCTGATCGGGTTCGTCAACACCGACGACCTGCCCGCGGTCGCGCAGGCGGCGATCGCGCATGCCCAGTTCGAGACGATCCACCCGTTCGTCGACGGCAACGGTCGTGCGGGACGTGTTCTGATCCACCTCGTGCTGCGCCGACGTGGGCTCTCCGAGCGGGTGATCGCGCCGGTTTCGCTCGTCTTGGCCACAGCGACCCGCAGCTACATCGATGGCCTCACCGGATTCCGTCACCTCGGTCCCTCCGACACCGCGGCGGCGATGGAAGGCGTCAATGCTTGGATCGGTAGGTTCGCCGCAGCCTGTGCACAGGCGGTCACCGACGCCACAGTGTTCGAGGCGAGAACCACCGCCCTGTTGCGCCGATGGCGCGAGCGAGTAGCGCCGCTACGAGCGGATTCAGCTGCCGCCCTGCTACTTCCGCATCTCGTCGGCGCGCCGATCATCACCGTCGCGACGGCCGCTGCGCTGGTGGAGCGCAGCTTTCCCGCCGCCAACACCGCGATCGAGCGGCTCATCGATGCCGGAATCCTGCGGCAACTGACAGTCGGCCGCCGCAACCGCGCGTTCGAGGCCCCCGAGGTTTTCGAAGCGTTCGGTGCACTCGAGCGGTGTTCGGCGAATCCTGATGGCGAGACACGTTCGCCGCAGCGTCCTGTGCCTCGCGGGTAGTTCCGCACCTGGCTTGAAATCTCCGTACACATCAGGGAATTCCCCGATGTGTACGGAGGTCGGCGCGCCTAGCGTTGTCGGTGTGAGGGCGATTGTGCAGCAGGTTTACGGGTCATCGGCGATGTTGGCCGTGGGGGAGATCGGCCGGCCGCGGCCGGGCGCGGGGGAGGTGCTGGTTCGGGTTCACGCTGCGTCGGTGAATGCGCGGGATTGGCATGTGATGCGGGGAGATCCGAAGATCGCGCGGTGGATGGATCGGTCGGTGTTCGGCCGTCGGGGACCGGCGAATCCGGTGCAGGGCGGTGATTTCGCGGGGACGGTCGAACAGGTGGGGGATGGCGTCACGGATCTGGTGGCCGGTGACGAAGTCTTCGGGGAGGCGATCAGCGGGGCGTTCGCGGAGTACATCGCGGTGCCTCGGCGACTGCTCGAGCGGAAACCGGCGAATCTGAGTTTCGAGGAGGCGGCGGCGGTGCCGTTGGCCGCCAATACCGCCCTGATCTGCCTGCGTGATGTCGGTGACGGTGAGCGGGTGCTGATCATCGGCGCCTCCGGTGGGGTCGGCACGTTCGCGGTTCAGCTCGCCCGAGCACGGGGTGCGCAGGTCAGCGCGGTGTGCAGCACCCGCAATGTCGAGGCGGCCAGGTCGCTCGGGGCGGAGCACGTCTTCGACTACACCCGCGACACCGTGACCGGCCGCTACGACACTGTCCTCGACCTCGCTGGAACTCGGACCCTGCGCGAACTGCTTCGCCTGGTCGAACCCACCGGCACGTTGGTGCTGTCCGGTGGTGGCAATTTCGACGGTGGTAGCTGGTTCGGCCCGGTGGGCTTGCTCGCCCGCGCGCCGCTGGCCCGGCCGTTCGTGAAACCGGCTATCCGCGTTCCCCGGGCGGAGCAGACGCCGGCGTCGTTGACCGAGCTCCGCGAACTGATCGAGTCCGGCGTTGTCCGCCCGGCCATCGACCGGACCTATCCGCTGGCCGAAACGCCCGCCGCGATCGAGTACATGGAGACCGAACACGCGCGAGCCAAGATCGTGATCACCATCGCCGTACCGAGCTGACCGGAAGCCGGGGTGTCATCACAGCAGGCGGAATTCCATCATCGCGATCGCATCGTCGACCGCGGTGGTGAGAGCGGTGAGTCGGCTCGACGAGTCCGGTGCCGACAGGGCCGCCTGGCGGTCGGTCGGGCCGATCGGCAGGCGGGCGGCGAGCTCGTAGGAACGGGCGGTCGGATCGGCGGGCAGGTCGTCCAGCGATGCCGACGGCGGTGGGCGGCGGATGCCGTTGCGGCGCGCGAACTGGGCCGTCAGGGTGTGCAGGCGGTCCGCGCGTTCGCGCAGGCCCGCCAGTGACGCGGCGTCATCGGTGCCGGGGCCGTCCGGCCAGAGCTCGGCTTCCGCCCGGGGGTACGGGGCATCGTCGAGCCATTTCTCGATGCGAAGGCGCTCGGTGCCCTTGCAGCGCAGGCGGTATCGCGAATCGGGCAGTTCGATGACCTCGGTGATCCGGGCGACGGTGCCCACCTCCGTGCGCACCTCACCGCCGCCCACCTCGTGCCCACGCGCGATCAGCACGACACCGAATTCCGGCTCCCGCCGCCCGTCCGTGCAGTCGCGCACCAGTGCCACGTATCGCGGCTCGAAGATCTGCAACGACAGTGACTCACCGGGTAGCAGTACCGCACCCAGCGGGAAAATAGGTATCTCCACCGTCCCAGCATGCCCGCAACCGCGCACGCGCGCGTCATCCGGCGCGTTCACGCTGTGTCCTTTCGTCGGCGGCTGGTCCGCTCGATCGTGCTGCGGACCAGCCGATCCGATGCCATCGGGCACAGGCTGTCCGGTCGAGGGATCGACCTTTCACGCCGTGGCGATCGCCTCGAATACCGTCGGGTCGACCAGTGTCGAGGTGTCGCCGAGCTCGCGCCCTTCGGCGACATCACGCAACAGTCGCCGCATGATCTTGCCGCTGCGCGTCTTGGGCAGCTCCGGCACGATGTGGATCTCGCGCGGCCGCGCGATCGGACTGATCTCGAGCGAGACCGCCGCCTTGAGCTCGGCGACGAGGCCTTCGGCCGCGGCGGCCGAACCGGTGAGGATGACGAACGCGACGATCCCCTGCCCGGTGGTCTCGTCGGACGCGCCGACCACGGCGGCCTCGGCGACGGCCGGATGCCCGACCAGCGCGGATTCCACCTCGGCGGTGGAGATGCGGTGACCGGACACATTCATCACGTCGTCGACGCGCCCCAGGATCCACAGATCCCCGTCGGCGTCGAGCTTGGCGCCGTCCCCGGCGAAATACCAGCCCTCGGAAGCGAAACGCTGCCAATAGGTTTCGCGGTAGCGGTCCATGTCGTTCCAGATGCCGCGCAGCATCGACGGCCACGGCTGATCCAGGACGAGCAACCCGGATTCGTCGGAACCGAGCGGCGTGCCCTCGTCATCGACGACCTTGGCGGAGATGCCGGGCAGTGGGCCCATGGCGGCGCCGGGCTTGGTGGTGGTGACGCCGGGCAGTGGGGAGATCATGATGGCACCGGTCTCGGTCTGCCACCAGGTGTCGACGATGGGTGTGTTGTTGGCGCCGAAGACTTCTCGGTACCAGCGCCAGGCTTCGGGGTTGATCGGTTCGCCGACGGAGCCGAGCAGTCGCAGGGTGCTCAGGTCGTGGGCGTCGGGGATCTCGCGGCCCCATTTCATGAAGGTGCGGATCAGGGTGGGGGCGGTGTAGTAGATGGTGACGCCGTATTTTTCGATGATCTGGAAGTGGCGGTGTTCGTCGGGGGAGTTGGGGGTGCCTTCGTAGACGACCTGGGTGGCGCGGTTGGCCAGTGGTCCGTAGACGATGTAGCTGTGTCCGGTGACCCAGCCGATGTCGGCGGTGCACCAGTAGATGTCTTGTTCTGGTTTGTGGTCGAAGACGTTGTGGTGGGTGTAGGCGGTTTGGGTGAGGTAGCCGCCGGTGGTGTGCAGGATTCCCTTGGGTTTGCCGGTGGTGCCGGAGGTGTAGAGGATGAACAGTGGGTGCTCGGCGGGGAAGGGTTGTGCTTCGTGGGAAGGTGAAGCGACGGCGACGGTTTCGTCCCACCACAGGTCGCGGACTTCGGTCCACGGCACTTCCAGGCCGACCCGGCGCACCACCAGCACATGCTCGACGCTCGACGGATCCGAACCAAGTGCCTCGTCGACGGCGTACTTCAACGCGGCGGGCTTCCCACGACGCCACTGCCCGTCGGTGGTCACGATCAACCGCGCCTGGGCGTCGTCGACCCGCTGGCGCAGGGCGGTGGGGGAGAACCCGGCGAACACCACCGAGTGGGTGAGCCCGAGCCGCGCGCAGGCCAGCATCGTCACGATGGCTTCGGGCACCATCGGCATGTAGACGGCGACGCGATCGCCTGCCACGAGGCCGAGAGCGGTGAAAGTGTTTGCCGCCCTGCACACTTCATCGAGCAGTTCCGCGTAGGTGATCGCCCGGGAGTCGCCGGGTTCGCCCTCCCAGTGGATGGCGACCTGGTCGCCGTACCCGTCGATGACGTGGCGGTCCAGGCAGTTGTAGGCGACATTGAGTTCGCCGTCGCCGAACCAGCGCGCGACCGGCGCGTCGGACCAGTCGAGCACCTCGGTGAAGGGCTTGTGCCAGTGCAACCGGTTGGCCTGCTCGGTCCAGAAACCGTCGCGATCGGTGCGCGCCCGCTCGTACAGCGCGACATCGGCATTGGCCGACGCGGCGAACTCGGGGGCAGGCGGGAAACTGGTCACAAGAAACTCTCCTTCGAAAACGTGGGGGTACAAACCCGTGCCGGTGGGGCGAACCACCGGCACGGGCAGGGTTGGCGCTAGTGCGAGATCGCCTTCTCCGCACCGACGCCGGTCAGTGACCGGACTTCCATCTCCGCGGCCTTGGCATGATCGACCTGCTCGCCACGGCCACCGAGGTAGGTGCCGAGCACGCCGAGCGCGAATGCCAGCGGAATGGACACGATGCCCGGGTTGG
The DNA here is from genome assembly GCF_046549215.1 of Nocardia sp. A7. Lineage (NCBI taxonomy): Bacteria > Bacillati > Actinomycetota > Actinomycetes > Mycobacteriales > Nocardiaceae > Nocardia > Nocardia sp. A7. Next base: position 208,898 of record NZ_JAJPWE010000006.1, read on the forward strand.
CCAGCGGGAAGTAGTCGAAATCCGCACCCTTGATCATCGAGGTGCTGGTGCCCGACACCGCGGGCGAGAACACGATGAGCACGATGGTCGAGATCAGACCGCCGTACATCGACCACAGCGCGCCGGTGGTGTTGAAACGCTTCCAGAACAGCGAGTACAGGATCGTCGGCAGGTTCGCCGCTGCCGCTACCGCGAACGCCAGTGCCACCAGGAACGCGATGTTCTGGCCGTTGGCGAGGATGCCGAGACCGATCGCGAGCACACCGACCACCACCGCGGTGATCCGCGAGACCCGCACCTGCTTGACCTCGTCGACGTTGCCCTTCTTGATCACGCTGGCGTAGATATCGTGCGCGAACGAGGCCGACGCGGTGATTGTCAGTCCGGCCACGACCGCGAGGATCGTGGCGAACGCGACTGCCGAGATCACCCCGAGCAGGATCACTCCGCCGAGTTCGAACGCCAGCAGCGGCGCCGCCGAGTTCTGACCGCCCGCCGCGGCGAGGATCCTGTCCGGGCCGACGATGGCCGCCGCGCCGTAACCGAGCACCAGGGTGAACAGGTAGAAGGAACCGATCAGCGCGATCGCCCACACCACCGAGCGTCGAGCCTCTTTCGCGGTGGGGACCGTGTAGAAGCGCATCAGCACGTGCGGCAGGCCAGCGGTGCCGAGCACCAGGGCCAGACCCAGCGACAGGAAGTTCAGTTTGGACATCTCGCTGCCGCCGTATTGCGCGCCGGGGGCGAGCACGTCGCGGGCGGCGACCGCCTTGCTGGTGGACTCGCTCACCGATTCCTGTGCGGCACCGAGGATGTCGGAGAAGTTGAAGCCGAACTTGGCCAGCACCATCACCGTCATCAGCGCGGCGCCCGCGATGAGCAGCACCGCCTTGATGATCTGCACCCAGGTGGTGCCCTTCATGCCGCCGACCAGCACGTACACGATCATCAGTACGCCGACGGCCGCGATGACGACCGATTGTCCGGCGCGACTGGAGATATCGAGCAGCAGCGCGACCAGACCACCGGCGCCCGCCATCTGCGCGAGCAGATAGAACAGCGACACGGTGAGGGTGGTCAGCGCGGCCGCGGTGCGCACCGGGCCTTCCTTCAGCCGGAAGCTGAGCACGTCGGCCATGGTGAACTTGCCGGTGTTGCGCAGCATTTCGGCCACCAGCAGCAGCGCGACGAGCCAGGCGACGAGGAACCCGATCGAATACAGGAACCCGTCGTAGCCGTAGACGGCGATCGCGCCCGCGATGCCGAGGAAGCTCGCGGCCGACAGGTAGTCACCGGCGATGGCGACGCCGTTCTGCGGACCGGAGAACCCACGTCCGCCGGTGAAATAGTCCGCGGCACTGGCGTTGTTGCGGCTGGCCCGGATCACCACGACCATGGTGACCGCGACGAACACCAGGAAAATGGCGATATTGGCGACGGGGTTGCCCACCGTCGAAGACGCGGCAAGGGTGACGCTCATGCCCGGTCCCCTTCGAGTTCTTCGCGAATGGCCGCGGCGCGCGGATCCAGTTCACGGTTGGCGAAACGGACGTAGAGCCCGGTGATGAGGAAGGTGGAGACGAACTGCCCGAGGCCGAGCAGCAGGCCGACATTGATGTTGCCGAAGACCTCCTGCGCCATGAAGTCGTGTGCGTAGGCGCCGAGCAACACATAGCTCAGGTACCACACCAGAAACAGTGCGGTCATCGGGAAAACGAAGCGGCGCAGCCGGTTTCGCAGATCTTGGAACTGAGGACTCGCCTGTACCGCGAGCCATTCGTCGGCACTCGGCGTGCGCGGATCTGGCGCCTCGGTGTCGGTTTGGGTCATGCCGGTCGTCCTAGCGTGAAGGGGGGTCGTGCGTGGAGATGACGGTAAGCCCCAGGACATGGGTGCATGATGGTGTGGCGTGGGTCACTCGGTGAAGGTGGCCGCCCGTGCGGTGAGCGGTCGATGTGACGCGACGAACGGTCGTCGGCGAGATCACCGGTGCAGGGCGGTTTCGGGGTCACGATCGGCGCTCATCCCGAGTCGTTCGGGGGCGTGCATGCGCAGGAAGACCCCCGCCACTGTGCGCCGATCCTGGCCCGGGGTGGCGAGGCTGACCAGGATGGTCACCGCGAAGGCCAGTGGCACGCTGACCGCGCCCGGATAGTCGACGATCGCGGCGGGCCAGCCGTTCGCCAGGTCGGGGGAGACACCGCCGAGCACCGCGAGCACGGTCGCTCCACCCGCGGTGATGCCGCCGGTGAGCATGCCTGCGGCCGCACCGGTCGCGGTGAGTCCGCGCCACCAGATGCCGAGGACGAGCAGCGGGCACAGCGTCGACGCGGCCACCGAGAAGGCGAGGGCGACGGTGCGCGACAGATCCAGGGACGCGACGGTCACCGCGAGCGTCAGCGGGACCAGGCCCGCGACCAGGGCGGCGAGCCGGAAATCCCGGATCCGCCCGCGCAGCACGTCGGTACTGAGCACGCCCGCCAAGCTGACCAGCAGCCCCGACGAGGTGGACAGGAACGCCGCGATCGCCCCGGCCGCCGCCAGCGCGGCCAGCAGTTGTCCGCCGAGTCCGCCGAGCACCGCGCCGGGCAGCAGCACCACCGCCGCGTCGGAGGCGCCGGTGATCAGCAGTTGGGGCACATAGAGGCGGGCGAAGACGCCGAGCAGGATCGGGAACAGGTAGAACACGCCGACCAGTCCGATCACCGTCAGCGCGGTCCGGCGAGCGGAGGGGCCGTCGCGGTTGGTGTAGAAGCGGACCAGCACGTGCGGCAGTCCCATCGTGCCGAGGAAGGTCGCCACGATCAGCGAAAACACCTGGTATTGCGGATGTTGCCCGCCGAAGCCGCCGCCGGGTTCCACCCAGCTGGCGCCGTCGGCCGGCGCACCGGCCACCACCGGAACGGCCGAACCCGGCGCGAGGATCAATTCGGTACCCGAGGCGAGGGTGTGATCTCCCGGTGTCAGGACGACCGGACCCGCGGTGGGGCGCCCGTCGACTGTCCCGGTGATCGTGACCTGTTGTGAGACATCCAGGTGCACTACGACATCGGTGGAGATGTCGACGGTGGTTCGCTCGTCGACGGTCGGTGGCACGGGCGTGGCGACCGGTCGTTCGTCGGCGAGGAAATGCATGCCGAGCACCAGCGCGGGCACCGCCACCGCGGTCAGCTTCAGCCAATACTGGAATGCCTGCACCAGGGTCACCGACCGCATGCCGCCGCCGATCACATTCGCCAAGACGATCGCGCCCACCGAGACCGCGCCGACCCAGGCGGGCACTCCGAGCAGAATGTGCAGTGTGAGTCCGGCTCCTTGGAACTGCGGAATCAGATACACCGCGCAGACCAGGACGACGAGACCGGCGGCCATGCGCCGCAACCGGATGGAACCCAAGCGGAATTCGGCGAAGTCCGGCACGGTGTAGGCACCGGACCGGCGCAGCGGTGCGGCCACGAACATCAACAGCCCCACATAGCCCGCGGTGAATCCGACCGGATACCACAGGGCGTCGGCGCCGTATTTGGCGATCAAGCCGGCGACGCCGAGAAAAGAAGCGGCGGAGAGGTATTCACCGGAAATCGCCGCCGCGTTCCATCGTGAACCCACCGTGCGTGACGCGACAAGGAAATCGGAGGTCGTGCGGGACAGGCGAACTCCGTAGAACCCGATGCCGACGGTGGCGAGCGCCGCGAGCAGCAGCGCGGCGACGGTGAGCGCGGGGGTGCCGGAGCCCATGGGGATCAGTCCCCGGCCAATTCCAGGAAGTCGTCCTCATTGCGCTGAGCCAGGCGAACATAGAGCCACCCCACCGCGTAGAGCACCGGGAACGCGACGACACCGAGGATCAGCCACGGTAGGCGGATCCCGAGAACCGTGGCCTCGGCGACCGCGTCGATGCCGAACAGCACCGGCAGCGCGCCGAACCCGACCGCCACCACCAGCCCGAGGCGCAGTGCCAAACCGAGCTGCGCCCGAATCAACCCACCGATCAACGCCGCACCCAGATCGGTCTGCTCGACCATCTCGGTGCGGTTCCGCACCTGCCGTGCTCCGCGCCGCTGCGCCAGCACCACCCGTTCGCGCGGCGGACGCTGCGGACCTGTCACCGCTGAGACCAGTTCTGCCGAGGCCCGTGCACGAGCCGCTGCTTGAGCTCACGCACCTGCCGTCGGCTCACCGGCAACTCCACCGCTCCCGCCGCCCCCTCGGCCCGCAAACACACCACCGTCGCGTTCCCGGCACTGCGCAACCCGGTCACCATGCGCAAGGCCACCAGATAGGACCGATGCACCCGCAGAAAACCCGCGTCCTCCCACCGTGATTCCAACGCGGACAACGGAATGCGCACCAGATGCGAACCACTGCCGGTATGCAGCCGCGCGTAGTCCCCGTCCGCTTCGACCCACGCCACATCAGCCCGATGCACCAACGTGGTCACCCCGCCGAGTTCCACCGGAATCACCTCGCTGGGATGCGCGGACTCCGCCACCACCGCCGCGGGCGCCGACACCCGCCCCGCCAGAATTCGCCGCACCGCCTCACCCAGCCGGGCCCCGCGCAGCGGCTTCAGTAGATAATCCACCGCCCCCAAGTCGAATGCCGCCACCGCGTGATCATCGTGCGCGGTCACGAAGACCACCGCGGGCGGCTCCGCGAACTCCGACAGAATCCCCGCCAATTCCATCCCGGTGAGCCCTGGCATATCGATATCGAGAAACACCGCGTCGATTGGATGCGCCCGCAGCAACCGCAACGCCCCCGTCGCCTCACCGGCTCGATGAATCTCACCGACCCCCGCCTGCGTGCTCAGCAGATACACGAGCTCATCCAGCGCCGGTTTCTCATCATCGACGGCGAGCACCCGCAGAGCGGTCGAGGGTTCATCAGTGTTCCAAGTCACAACCCATCCATCGTAACCGGCACCCTCGGCGGTCGTGTCCAACGCTGCCCCGCGACGCGAATCAGGCGCGGATACCGGCGCGGAACTTCGGGACCCGCATGCTCACCTTGGTGCCCGCTCCGGGGGCGGTTTCCACGACCAGGCCGTAGTCGTTGCCGAAGGCGGCGCGGAGACGGTCGTCGACGTTGGCCAGGCCGACGTGGGCGGCTTCGCCGGTGCGGGCGGGGCCCGAGTCGGTGTCGACAGCGTCGAGGGCGCCGGAGCGGAGCAGGTCGGGGTCCATGCCGATGCCGTCGTCTTCGACGCTGATCAGGCAGTCGGTGCCCGCGTCGGTGGCGACGATGCTGAGTTGCCCACCCCGGCCGCCGCCGGCGAGGCCGTGCCGGACCGCGTTCTCGACGAGTGGTTGCAAGGCGAGGAAGGGCAGCACGACGCCGAGGACTTCCGGTGCGATGCGCAGGCGCACGTCGATGGCGTCGCCGAAGCGGGCCTGCTCCAACGCCAGATACCGCTCGATATTGCGCAGTTCGTCGGCCAGGACGGTGAATTCGCCCGCGGCGCGGAAGGAGTAGCGGGTGAAGTCGGCGAATTCGAGGATCAGTTCGCGGGCTCGATCGGGGTCGGTGCGGACGAACGAGGCGATCGTATTGAGTGCGTTGTAGATGAAGTGCGGGCTGATCTGGGCTCGCAGCGCCCGCAATTCGGCCCGGTCGACCCGAGCTCTTGACGCATCCAACTCGGCGAGCTCCAACTGCCCACACGCGTACCGCGCCACTTCCGCCGCCGCCCCGAGCATGCCGGGCCCCGGCTTCCCGGTCGTCACCATGCCGAGCGCGCCGACCGCCGCCCCCGCATCGATCGACAACGGCTGCGCGATCAACGTGTGCTCGTCACCCGCGACCAGGACCGGCCGCTCATCCGCGACAGCCCGCCGACTCGCATCGGCGAACAACGCGAGCATGCCCGCATGGGGACCGTCCCAGGCCAGCAGCTTCCCCTCGGCATCGGCTACCCCGAGCGCCTCGGCGCCCGCGAGCGCGCGCAGGTGGGGCGCCGCCTCACTCGCGGATTCCTCGGTCAGCCCGCGCCGCAACGGCACAGCGGCCAGCGACGCGGTGTGCAGCGCCTGGTGGACGGCACGCTGCGCGGGCGTGGTGACGACACGCTGGGTCCGTCGCCACACCAGCAAGGCCACGACCAGCAGGGTGGCGGCCGCGGCGGCCACGAGGAAGGTGGTCAACGAGTGGGCCGTTCTGAGTGCACCCACCGATTATGTCGGTGACGTTCACCACGACACGCCACCCCACACCGAGGTGCGGTTCGGGGCGCGCGTGCCGAGTGCGAAATCTGTCGGACCCCCGTGCATAGAATGCCAGGGCCAACCCCCGCCGACTCTATGGGAGGAAGGACCGTCTTGGCTCCGTCCGGATCGTTCGTTCACCTGCACAACCACACCGAGTACTCGATGCTCGATGGAGCGGCGAAGATCTCGCCGCTGTTCGCGGAGGCGGATCGGTTGGGCATGACCGCGGTCGGCATGACCGACCACGGCAACATGTACGGCGCCTCGGAGTTCTACAACAGTGCCAAGAGCGCGGGCATCAAGCCGATCATCGGCATCGAGGCCTACATCGCGCCCGGCTCGCGTTTCGACACCAAGCGAGTGAAGTGGGGTGATCCCGGCCAGAAGGGCGACGACGTCTCCGGCTCGGGTGCCTACACCCACATGACCATGGTCGCGGAGAACGCGACCGGCCTGCGTAACCTGTTCAAGCTGTCGAGCCTGGCCTCCATCGAGGGTCAGCTGGGCAAGTGGGCGCGCATGGACGAGGAGATCATCGCCCAGCACGCCGAGGGCATCATCGCGACCACCGGCTGCCCGTCGGGTGAGGTGCAGACCCGCCTGCGCCTCGGTCACGAACGCGAAGCGCTCGAAGCCGCCGCGAAGTGGCAGGAGATCTTCGGCGCCGAGAACTTCTTCCTCGAGGTGATGGACCACGGTCTGTCCATCGAGCGCCGGGTCCGCGAGGGCCTGATCGACATCAGCAAGCAGCTGGGCATCCCGCCGATCGCCACCAACGACTGCCACTACGTCACCAAGGACCAGTCGGTCAATCACGAAGCGCTGCTGTGCATTCAGACCGGCAAGACGCTGTCGGACCCGACCCGGTTCAAGTTCGACGGTGACGGCTACTACCTCAAGTCCGCCGCGGAGATGCGTGCCATCTGGGACGCCGAGGTCCCCGGCGCCTGCGACAACACCGAGCTCATCGGTGAGCGCGTGCAGCCCTACGACGATGTCTGGGAACACCGTGACCGGATGCCGGTCTTCCCGGTGCCAGAGGGCCACACCCAGGCGACCTGGCTGCGCAAGGAAGTCTTCGACGGTCTCGATCGCCGCTTCCCCGACGGCCCGTCGCAGGAGTACATGGCGCGTGCCGACTTCGAACTCGGCGTCATCTGCGAAATGGGTTTCCCCGCCTACTTCCTCGTCGTCGGTGATCTGATCAAGCACGCGCTCGAAGTGGGTATCCGGGTCGGTCCGGGCCGTGGTTCGGCCGCCGGTTCGTTGGTCGCGTACGCGATGGGTATCACCAATATCGACCCCATTCCGCACGGCCTGCTCTTCGAGCGATTCCTCAATCCCGAGCGCGTGTCGATGCCCGATATCGATATCGACTTCGATGATCGCCGCCGCGGTGAGATGGTGCGTTACGCCACCGAGAAGTGGGGCAGCGACCGCGTCGCCCAGGTGATCACCTTCGGCACCATCAAGACCAAGGCCGCGATCAAGGACTCCGCACGAGTCCTGTTCGGCCAGCCCGGTTTCGCCATCGCCGACCAGATCACCAAGGCGCTGCCGCCGCCGATCATGGCCAAGGACATCTCGGTCGCCGGCATCACCGATCCCGACCACGAGCGGTACAAGGAAGCCGCCGAGGTTCGCGAACTCATCTCGAGCAACCCCGATGTCGCCAAGATCTACGAAACGGCACGCGGTCTCGAAGGCCTGATCCGCAACGCGGGCGTGCACGCCTGCGCGGTCATCATGTCCTCGGAACCGCTCACCGACGCGATTCCGGTGTGGAAGCGCGCGCAGGACGGCGCGATCATCACCGGCTGGGACTACCCGTCGTGTGAGGCCATCGGCCTGCTGAAGATGGACTTCCTGGGTCTGCGCAACCTCACCGTCATCGGTGACACGTTGGAGAACATCAAGGCCAACCGCGGCATCGATCTGGACATGGACAACCTGCCGCTCGACGACCCGGCCACCTACGAATTGCTCGCCCGCGGCGACACTCTCGGTGTGTTCCAGCTCGACGGCAGCGCCATGCGCGACCTGCTGCGCCGCATGCAGCCCACCGGCTTCGGCGATATCGTCGCCGTCCTCGCGCTGTACCGCCCCGGTCCGATGGGCATGAACGCCCACAACGACTACGCCGACCGCAAGAACAACCGGCAAGAAGTCAAACCGATCCACCCCGAACTCGAAGAGCCGCTGAAAGAGATCCTGGCCGACACCTTCGGTCTGATCGTCTATCAGGAACAGATCATGCAGATCGCGCAGAAGGTGGCCGGGTACTCGCTCGGTCAGGCCGACATCCTGCGCCGCGCCATGGGTAAGAAGAAGTTGTCCGTCCTGGAAGAGGCCTATGCCGGCTTCCGCGACGGCATGCTCGCCAACGATTTCTCCGAGCCCGCGATCAAAGCGCTGTGGGACACGATTCTCCCGTTCGCCGGGTACGCGTTCAACAAATCGCACGCCGCCGGCTACGGTCTCGTCTCCTTCTGGACCGCCTATCTCAAGGCCAACTATCCGGCTGAGTACATGGCTGGCCTGCTCACCTCCGTCGGTGACGACAAGGACAAGGCCGCGATCTACCTGTCGGATTGCCGCAAGATGGGCATCACGGTGCTGCCGCCCGATGTCAACGAGTCGGAGCTGAACTTCGCCTCCGTCGGCACCGATATCCGGTTCGGTCTCGGCGCGGTCCGCAATGTCGGCACCAACGTGGTCGGGTCGATCATCGCCGCGCGCAAGGAGAAGTCGAAGTTCACCGACTTCTCCGACTATCTGAATAAGATCGACGCGATCGCCTGCTCCAAGAAGGTCACCGAATCCCTCATCAAGGCAGGCGGTTTCGACTCTCTCGGGCACCCGCGCAAGGGCCTGCTGCTGATCCATTCCGATGCGATCGATGCCGTGATGTCGACCAAGAAGGCCGAGGCGATCGGCCAGTTCGACCTGTTCGGTGGTCTCGACGACGGCGACGACTCGATGGCGTCGGTGTTCAACGTCAAAGTGCCAGAAGACGAATGGGAAACCAAGCACAAGCTCGCCCTCGAACGAGAGATGCTGGGCCTGTACGTGTCCGGGCATCCGCTCAACGGCGTCGAGCACGTGCTGGCCGCCCAGGTCGACACCCCCATTCCGGCGATCCTGGAAGGCGATGTCAAGGACGGCGCGCAGGTGACCATCGGCGGCATCCTCGCCTCGGTGAACCGCCGCATCAACAAGAACGGATTGGCCTGGGCCTCGGCGCAATTGGAGGACCTCACCGGTGGTGTGGAGGTGCTGTTCTTCCCGCAGTCGTACTCGGTGTACGGCATGGACGTGGTCGAGGACGCCGTGGTGTTGGTGAAGGCCCGCGTCTCCGTGCGTGACGACCGCATCTCGCTGATCGCCAACGACCTCGTCGTGCCGGATCTTTCGGCCATCGGCGTGGCCAAGCCGGTGGCGGTGGTCATGACGACCCGGATGTGCACGCCCGACAAGCTCGGCGAACTCAAGAAGGTCCTCACCCGCCACCAGGGCACCTCGGATGTCTTCATCCGCCACGTCGGTGCCCGCGAGAAGACCACCATGCTCAAACTCGACGACGCCTGGCGGGTCTCGCCGTCCTCGGCTCTGATGGGCGACCTGAAAGCCCTGCTCGGCCCCGGCTGCCTGGGCTGAGCCCGAAACGACGAAGCCACCCCCGCGGGTGGCTTCGCCGATTCGGGTCTACTGGCTAGGTCTCCAGAGTGGTGAACGCGGGCGCTCGAGCCTCGGAGTAGGCAGCGGCGGTGCGGGATTCACGCTCCAGCCGGTGGGACAGGGCGACGGTGGCGAGCATGGCCAGACCGAGCGCGGCGCCGATCCAGCCCACCGAGGCCAAGCCCAGCCCGGCGCCGATGGCCAGTCCACCCAACCACGGACCGACAGTGATCCCGACGTTGAACGCCGAGTAGTTGGTCGCCGCGGCAAGCGTCGGGGCGCCGTCGGCCAGCGTGAAGACGCGAGTGTTCAACGCCGGATTCGTCGCGAAGCCGAAGGCACCGAGCAGTAGGACCAGCACGATCATCGCCGCGGGGGAGTGCGCGGTGACGGCGATCGCGACCGCAGCCACCGTCATCCCCGCGGCACCCACGTACAGGGTGCGGAACGGGTGCGCGTCGGCGTAGCGCCCGCCGATCGTGATGCCGATCAACCCGCCGACACCGTACAGACCCAGCACCGCGGGGACCCACGCCACAGAGATGCCGGTCGTGTCGGCCAGGAGGGCGCCGAGGTAGGCGAAGGTGACGAACGCCGAACCCGTCGACAGCGCGGTGGCGCCGTAGGACACCCACAGCCGCGGGTTCGCCATCACCCGCAATTCGCCGCGCAGTGCCGCGACCGTGGTGGGCCGACCGCCGGGAATTTTCGCGAACACGCCGATCATGGTCAGCGCGGACAGTCCGGCGACTGCCCAGAAAGCCGCGCGCCAGCCCCAGTGCTGGCCGATGACGGTACCCGCTGGCACCCCGACGATCGTGGCGATGGTGAGGCCACCCGCGACGATGCTCATCGCCCGCCCGCGCAACTGGGGCGCCACCAGGCTCACCGCGGTCGCCGCCGCGAGCGCCCAGAATCCCGCGTAGACGAAGGCGCTCACCACCCGTGTCCCGAGGATCACCCAGTAGTCGCCGCTCAGCGCGCCGACGACATGGGCGGCGACGAAGATCGCGAGGAAGGCCAGCAGTGCGTCGCGGCGTGGCCAGCGCAGCGTCACCACGGCCAGCAGCGGCGCGCCGACCAGCATGCCCAGCGCGAAGGCCGAGATGAGCAGTCCCGCACTGGGAATGGAGACACCCAGGTCGGCGGCCATCTCGGGGAGCAGGCCGGCGAGCATCAGCTCGGAGGTGCCCTGGGCGAAGATGGACAAGCCCAGGATGTAGACAGCGGTCGGCATGACAAACCTCTCGTACGTCGAAAACCGTTTTGAATCAATCGGTCTAAAATAAGCGCATGGTGAAAGACGTTCTGAGCCAAGTGATCTCAGAGACAGCGCATCGCGGTGTCGGCGATCGCGGCGAGGGTGGCGTGATCCGCACCGCCGCGCGCCGCGACGCGCATGCCGCTGATGGTGGTGGTCAGGAACTGGGCGATGGCGCGTGCGTCGCGATCGACGGCGAATTCGCCTGCGCGCTGGCCGCTTTCGATCGTCGCGGTGAGCGCGTCGAGGCGACGCTGCTCGTCGGCCCGCAGGGTCGCCCGTGCGGCGGCATCGTGCGGGGCGAGTTCGACGATCGAGTTCACCACGAGGCAGCCCGCCGGTTCGGTATCGGGTGCCTCGGCGGTCCGGCGCATCACGGTGCCGATCCGCTCCCTGGCCGGCATGTCGCTGTCGAGAATGTCGAACAGGGGCGCGTTCTTCGTCGTCATGTAGTGCTGCAGCGCGCGATCGAACAGGTCACGTTTGCTGGTGAAAGTGTTGTAGATGCTGCTGCGGCCCAAACCCGTTGCGGTGCAGAGGTCCTGGGTCGAGGTCGCCTCGTAACCGGCGGACCAGAACGCCCGCATCGCGGCCTCCACGGCGCGGTGCTCGTCGAATTCCTTGGGTCGGGCCATGTCGTCGACCGTAGCATGTTTTGAACAGATCGGTACAAAATAACCCTGTGCGCGGACACAGGCCATCGGTGACACCCCTGTGGTGGGTCGTGATGGCCGCCCCGCGAACTACGGGCTAGCGTCGAGAGACGTGACGTCCGTGCCGCTGCTCGACTCGCCACCACACTCCCGTGACCCGTCGCGGCCGGTGCCGTGGCGGATGTCCGGGCGAGCGGTGCTGCTCGTGGCGGCGACGTTGATCGCGGCGCAGCTGGTACTACGCGGCTGGGTGGCCGCGTCGGGGTTCTTCTACTGGGATGATTTTCTGCTGATCGGCCGGGTGAGTGCTCAGCCGGTGTTGTCGACGGAACTGCTGTTCACCAGCCACGACGGGCACGTGATGCCGTTGGCGTTCGTGCTGACCTGGCTGGTCACCGAGGTGGCGCCGCTGAATTGGACGGTCGCGGTCGTGGTGCTGGTGGCGTTGCAGTTGCTCGCGTCGTTGGCCGTGTTGCGCCTGCTCGTCGTGCTGCTCGGGGTTCGAGCCCGAATGCTGGGGCCGTTGGCGTTCTCCCTGTTCGTGCCGTTGACGGTGCCCGCGTTCGCCTGGTGGTCGGCGGCGGTGAACGCGCTGCCCTTGCAGATCGCCCTTGCCTGGGTGAGCGCGGACGCGGTGCGACTGGTGCGGACCGGGCGGCGCAGGTACGCGGTGTCGGGTGCCGCGGTGTTCGCGGTGGCGTTGCTGTTCTTCGAGAAATCGGTGGTCGTGCTGCCGGTCGCCTTCGCGGTCGCGGTGCTCGCGGCGCACGTGTCGGGCGGGTCGGCGCGCGACGCCGCTCGCCGTGGGGCCGCGCTGTGGACGGCAGCCGGTGCGGTCATGCTCACGTGGGCGGCGTGCTTCCTGCTCGTCATCCAACGCCCGCGCGGACTCTCGGCTCCCGAACATCCCGGATCCCTCTGGAGTCGGGCGCTGTCGGACGGGCTGGTGCCCGCACTGTCCGGCGGTCCGTGGCGCTGGGAGCGCTGGCAACCCGCCACCCCGTGGGCTGATCCGCCCGGCCCACTGGTCGCGCTGAGCTGGATCCTGCTGATCCTGTTCGTGGCGTGGATGATTCGCACCCGGCACCGGGTGGTCGCGGTCTGGCTGTGTGCCGCCGCCTACGCGATAGCGACCATCGCGCCTGTGGTGCTCCTGCGCGACGGCCCGAGCACCGCGGGTCTGCTCCTGCAATCCCTGCGCTATTTCGCCGACTTCGCTGTGGTCGCCACCATGGCACTCGCGCTGATCGGGTTGGCGTCCGCTCAGGTCTGCTCGCGTTCGGTCGACGGGTCGAACGGTGCTGCCCGACAAGATGTTCTGTCCGGCGACGGCGCAACTCCTCGAAATGCCCGTCGGCCCGGCACTCCCGTGCGGCGGGCCGTGGGTAGCGCGGCGATCATCGTGTTCCTCGCGAGCAGCGTGTACTCGACGATCACCTTCACCAGATCATGGGAACCGAGCCCGGCCCGTACCTATGTCACCGGGGTGCACGCCGCTCTGCCCGGCGCCGCCGATGCGCCGCTGCTGCCACAAGAGGTCCCGTGGAACGTCTTGAACCCGTTGGCTTTCCCCGAGAACATGACCGACCGCGTCTTCGCCCCGATCGCCACCCCCACCACCTTCGCGCTCTCGACCTCACGCTTGCGCATGATCACCGACGAAGGCGCCATCGTCGACGCCCAGGTCTGGTGGAACCGCGCCATCGTCGCAGGCCCCGAACCCCGCTGCGGCTACCGCGTACGCGGCACCACCGGCACCAACCTCCCGCTGAACGGCCCCATGCAGATTCGCGACTGGACCGCCCAGGTGAACTACCACGCCGAACGTGACGGCCGGATCGCCCTGTCCTTCGAAGGCGAGACCGAGACGATCGCCGACGTGCGTGCGGGCTTGAACACCGTGTACGTCCGGCTGCTCGGTGGTGGTGACACCTTACGGATCAGGTCCCTCGACGAGCGGCAGTCGCTGTGCGTCGGCGCCGGACCGGTCGGGGTCACCGCACACGCGCGGTGAATCGTTGATCGAGCACACCGGCGCGAGCCGTGCGATGCTGGGCCGATGAGGCAGTTTCGGGTGTGGGCACCGGAGGCGGGAGCGGTGCGGCTGCGACTGGACGGGGTCGAGCACCCGATGCGAAGAAACGGTGGCGGCAACTGGTCGGTGCGCGTCGACGCAGGTCAGGGGGCACGATACGGCTTCCTGATCGACGATGACCCGACCGTACTGCCCGACCCGCGCTCGGCCCGCCAGCCTGACGGCGTGCACGAAACCTCGGCAGTCCACGACCTCGACCCGGCGGCCTGGACCGACCGGAACTGGACCGGCAGGACCCTCGCGGGCTCGGTGTTCTACGAGCTGCACATCGGCACCTTCACCCCCGACGGCACGTTCGACGCGGCGATCGCGCACCTCGACCACCTGGTCACCCTCGGTGTCACCACGGTCGAACTCATGCCGGTCAATGCCTTCGACGGCACCCACAACTGGGGCTACGACGGCGTCGGCTGGTACGCGGTGCAGGAAAGCTACGGCGGTCCCGACGGGCTGCAACGCTTCGTCGACGCCTGTCACGCCAGGAGCCTCGCGGTCTGCCTCGACGTGGTCTACAACCACCTCGGGCCCAGCGGCAACTACCTGCCACGCTTCGGCCCCTACCTCACCACCGGCCGCAACACCTGGGGTCAGAGCCTCAACCTCGACGGTCCCGGCTCGGACGCGGTTCGCGCCTACATCATCGACAATGCCCTGCGCTGGCTGCGCGAATTCCACCTCGACGCGCTGCGCATCGACGCCGTCCACGCGCTGGTCGACCGCACCGCCACCCACCTGCTCGACGAGCTCGCCGTCGAAACCACCGCGCTGGCAGCGCATCTGGGCCGACCGCTCAGTCTGATCGCCGAGAGCGACCTCAACGACCCCCGCCTGATCACCCCGCGCGCGGCAGGCGGCTACGGACTGACCGGCCAGTGGAACGACGACCTGCACCACGCCGTCCACACCGCCGTGTCCGGCGAAAGACAGGGCTATTACGCCGATTTCGGCTCACTGGCCTGCCTGATGCAGACGCTCACCCACGGGTTCTTCCACGCCGCAACCTATTCCAGCTTCCGCGGTCGCACCCACGGTGCGCCCCTCCGGCGCGACCTCGTCCCCGGCAGCGCACTGCTCGGCTACACCTGCAATCACGATCAAATCGGCAACCGCGCGATCGGGGACCGTCCCAGCGCCTACCTCACCCCCGGACAGCTCGCGGTCAAAGCGGCGCTGGTGCTGCTCTCGGCGAGCACCCCGATGCTGTTCATGGGGGAGGAGTGGGGCGCGCTCACCCCGTTCCAGTTCTTCACCTCCCACACCGACCCGGTGGTCGCCGCGGCCACCGCCACCGGGCGCCGTGCCGAATTCGCCGAACACGGCTGGTCCGCCGACGAGGTGCCCGACCCACAGGACCCGGCCACCTTCACCCGCTCCAAGCTCGACTGGACCGAGGTCGGTCGCGAGCCGCACGCACGGTTGCTCGCCTGCTACCGCAGCCTGCTGGCCTTGCGTAGATCCAGGCCGGAATTCACTGATCCATGGCTGGAACGCGTCTGGGCCGACTATGACGAAGCACAGCGTTGGTTCATCCTGCGTCGTGGCCGAATAGCAGTGGTGTGCAACCTCGCCGAGGACGAAGTGGTGATCCCGGTGCACGGTCGCGTGCTGCTCGCCTGGTCCCCTGCGACCGAAAGTGTTGCGGGAACACTCATTTCGGGTCACAGCTTCGCCGTGCTCGAGGAAGGTGACGGCGCGGGCACGGTGATCACCGAGTGATTCCGTCCGGCCACGGGTCGGCCACAGTCCGAAACGAGCCGTTGCCGAATAGACATAACGCCGTATAGTTGGATGATGAGCAACGACGCTTACGGGCAGGACAGCGCTGCCCTCCCGGCCGGTGTCGGGGGTTACGCCCCGGCCGGATTCGGTCCGCTGGTGCGCGCTTTCGCCACCTTGATCGGCCACCGCCACGACGCGGGCGGTGCGCTCGCGGTCTATCGCCACGGTGAACCACTCGCCCACTTCTGGATCGGCAGCGCGGGTGACCGGCCGTGGACCGCGGATACCGGTGCGATCGTGTTCTCCGCGACCAAGGGCGTCACCGCCACCGTCATCCATCGGCTCGCCGACCGCGGAGTGATCGACTACCAGGCGCCGGTCGCCGAGTACTGGCCGCGCTTCGCCGCGCACGGCAAGGGCGCGATCACCGTCGCCGACGTGCTCACCCACCGCGCCGGACTGTCGTCGCTGTCCGCGGTCGCGAACACCGCGGGCGAAGCCCTCGATCACGAGTTGATGGAGGACCGTCTCGCGCTGGCCACCCCGGACCGGATGCTCGGCACTCCCACCTATCACGCCCTGACCTACGGCTGGCTGCTCGCGGGCATCGCCAGGGGCGCGACCGGCCGGAACATGAGCGAGCTGATCCGCAGCGAGGTCACCGATCCGCTCGGTATCGACGGCATTCACCTCGGGCGTCCGGCCGCGGACTCGTCGACCGAGTACGCCCCGCTGGCGGGCGCGCACTTGAGCTTCGCCGCGCACCCGCTCGCTGCGGGCTTCCTCGCGAAGGTCGGTTTCCGGCTGCCCGGACCGCTCGGTGCGGCCGCGCGCTGCCTGTTCGTGCCCGGCCTCGACGGCATCCTCGACGGTGAGGACCCCCCGATCCTGAACAGCGAGATGCCGGCGGGCAACGGTGTCGCCACCGCCGCCGGGCTGGCGAAGATGTACGCCGCGCTGGCCGACGGGGTCACCGTCGACGGCACCCCGTACCTGTCGCCGAGCGCACACGCCGCGATCCGCCGGGTCCAGACCTACAAGCTCGACCACGCGCTGTTCTACCTGCCGATGATGTGGCACCTGGGCTACCACTCGTTGCCCGTCCCCGGCGCACGGCACGGTTTCGGCCACATCGGACTCGGTGGTTCGTTCGGCTGGGTCGACCCGCAGTCGGGTCTGTCGGTGGCCTACGTCCACAACCGGCTCGATCAGATCCTGCTGCCCTACGACCAGCTCGCCATGGGCTGGCTGCTGCCGCTGGTCGTGTCGAGCGTGCGCGCGAGTCGCGTATCCGGACACCGTGAGGACCGCGCGGCGGCCTGACCGCCGCGCGGGCTCCTAGGTCAGGTAGCGATAGGCGGGGGAACCCGGTTCCAGGCGTTCGGCCTGGATCGGGGACTCCTCGATGCGGTGCATCAGCGAGGCCAGGTCGTCGGTGGCGCCGAGCTCGATGCCGACCAGCGCCGCTCCGGTATCGCGGTTGTTGCGCTTGACGTACTCGAACATGGTGATGTCGTCGTCGGGGCCGAGGACATCGTCGAGGAAGCGGCGCAGCGCACCGGGTTCCTGGGGGAAGTCGACCAGGAAGTAGTGCTTGAGACCGCGATGCACGAGCGAGCGTTCGATGATCTCGCCGTAGCGCGAGATGTCGTTGTTGCCGCCCGAGACCAGCACCACGACCGTGCTGCCGGGTTCCACGTCGATCTCGGCCAGTGCCGCGGTGGCCAGCGCGCCCGCGGGCTCGGCGATGATGCCCTCGCTCTGGTAGAGGTCGAGCATCGCGGTGCAGATGGCGCCCTCGTCGACCAGCATCACCCGGAAAAGTGCTGTGCCGGTGGCGGATTCGGGTGTGGTGAGCAGCGGCAGCGAGGCATGCGAGACCATCCGGCCGCCGAACGAGGCCGCGGCCCGGTAGGGCAGTTCGCCGATGCGGCGAACGGCGGCACCGTCGACGAACGGGTCGATCTCGGGCAGCGTCACCGGTGCGCCTGCGACCAGCGCGGCCGTGAGCGAGGCGGCGCCGGCGGGTTCGACGGCGAGCAGACCGGTGTGTGGGGCGCGTTCGCGCAGGTAGGTGCCGATGCCTGCCAGGCAGCCGCCGCCGCCGACCGGGACGATCACCAGGTCGGGCGCGGTGCCGAGCTGTTCGAGGAATTCCGCGGCGATGGTGCCCTGACCCGCGGCGGTGCGGGCGTCGTCGAACGGCGGCACCATGGTGGCGCCGGTGCGGGCCACATCGTCGGCGGCGGCCGCGGCGGCCGCGTCGTAGGTCTCGCCGACCGCGATCAACTCGACGAACTCGCCGCCGTGCACGCGGATGCGGTCACGCTTCTGCTTGGGGGTGGTGGTCGGCACGTAGATGCGCCCGCGCACACCCATCGCCTGACAGGCGAAGGCCACGCCCTGCGCGTGGTTGCCCGCGCTGGCGGTCACCACACCGGCCGCGCGCTCGGCGGCGGTGAGCTGCACCATCAGGTTGTAGGCACCGCGCAGCTTGTAGGAGCGGACCGCGGTCAGGTCTTCGCGCTTGAGGTAGACCTGCGCACCGGTGCTCGCCGACAGTCGCGCGCTGTACTGCAGCGGTGTCGGCTCGATGATGTCGGAAATTCGCTTGGCGGCGGCGTCGATCTCGTCCGCGGACAGCGGCGGACGGGTTACGGACACTTCGGCGACGTCAGCGATGGGGGGCACCCGCACAATGCTACCGAGGCGCCCCGCACGCACGACGAGGGGAACCACCCGCCGTGGTGGCCACGGCGGGTGGGCTCGGACCTGCGGTTTCAGCGCGGGGTGAGGACGAAGACCGGGATCACGCGATCGGTCTTCTTGGTGTACTCGTCGTAGTCGGGCCACACGGCGACCGCGCGCTCCCACCACAGCGCTCGCTCGTCCCCGTCGACCTCGCGGGCGGTGTAGTCCTTGGTGGTGGTGCCGTCGCGCAATTCGACGTGCGGATCGGCCTTGATGTTGTGGTACCAGACGGGGTGTTTGGGCGCCCCGCCCAGCGAGGCGACGACGGCGTACTCACCGTCGTGCTCGACCCGCATCAGCGGCGTCTTGCGCAGCTTGCCGGTCTTGGCGCCCTTCGTGGTGAGCAGGATGACGGGCTTGCCCTGCAGCGAAGCGCCCTCGGTACCGCCGGAGTTCTCGTAGGTCTCGGCCTGTTCGCGTGCCCAGTCCGATGTGCTCGGTGCGTACTCTCCTGTGAGTGGCATGACCTGCACAACGAACCAACGCGATGTGATGTTCCCGATAGGGTGATTCGAATAAGTTCGGTGGCCCGAACTTCGATGTGCGCCTATCCTGGTCTGCATGGCAGTGCTCACCTCATCGGCAGCATCGGCGACCGTCGACATCGCGGGCAGCGCTTGGCCGGTCTACAAGCTCGAGGCGCTCGTCGCCGCGCTCGTTGTCGGGGCACTGTTGCTGCTGATCGTCGGGTCACCGCAGGTGGCCGTGCTGGTCGCGGCTGCGGTCGCCGCGGTGCGCTGGACCATCGGCGCCACCCGCACCGCGTCTCGCACTTGATCCGGCGCGCCCGACTCCTGCGTTGAGCCGCCGCCGGTGTCCTCGGTAGACGCGCCAGCTGGTTTCCGCGCTTCCGAACTACTCCGTCAGATCGAGCGCGCTCAATTCCCCGCGCGAGAGCACGCCCAGCTTCGGATACGCCTTGTACAGGTGATGGCCGACCGTGCGGTGACTCAGGAACAACCGGGCCGCGATCTCCCGATTCGACAACCCCTGCGCCGCCAGCCGCACGATCTGTGACTCCTGCGGGGTGAGCGAACTCAGCGGACCACCGCTCGCGCGCACGCCGGTTCCGACGCCGAGTGCGCCGAGTTCGGTGCGGGCGCGTTCGCTCCACGGTGTCGCGTCGAGCCGATCGAACAGGGCCATCGCCTGCTCCAGTTGCGTGCGCGCGTCGACCTTGCGTTTGTCGCGGCGCAGCCATTCGCCGTAGAGCAGCCGGGTGCGGGCTTCGTCGAACGGCCGGTTCGCGGCGAGCGCGGACCGGAAATGCTGCTCGGCGTCCGATCCGTCGGCCACCAGCGCACGTCCGCGGGCCGCCAGCGCCGCGATCCAGTCCTGTCCGGCCCGCCGCGACCAGTGCGTGAGCCGATCGAGCGCCTCGCACGCGCGGTCGGTCGCACCGAGCCGAACTGCCACTTCGATCTGATCCGGGAGCGTGCGCAGCCCGATCACGTGGTGTCGAGCCGGTTCGACGGTCATGTGCGCGAGCTCTGTCCGCGCCTGCTCCAGCCTGCCCTCACCGAGTGCCAGCAGCGCCACGGCCGCGTGCGCCCACGACGCACCGACCGCGCCCGGTCCGCCGAATTCCTCGGCCACCGCACGCTCGGCGTGGTCGCTACACGATGCCGAATCGCCTTGTAGCGCAGCGAGATATGCCAGAAACGCGTGGATCTGACTGACCCATTGCACCTGACCGATGTCGCGTGCGATCCGCAACCCCTCTTCGGCCGCGATCCGGCTCTCCTTCGGCCGCCCACCGAACAACAACCCCTCGGATCGGAAGAACAGCAGCGGCGCCAGCAACCCGATCCGCCCCTGCTCCCTGCCCTGCCCGATCAACTCGCCTGCCAACTCCTCGACCTGTTCGTCCTGCCCGACCACCAATCCGCTGCCACACAACTGCACGAGATCGGCCGGGCTGTCCGCCCCACCCGCCTGTGCGGCGGCCGCCGTGTCCCGCAGGTCGGCGACCCGCTGTCCGGCCACCGACCCGGTCAGGTACCGCACGATCGGTGTCGCGGGGTCGTCTTCCACCAACCGCAGCGTCGCCAGCACGGCCGCAACTTCGTCGAGTTCATCGGGCCCGAGATACCACGCGGTGTGCACAGCCTTGGTCAGAATCCGCGCCGCACCACGGGGATCGGTTTCGCGGACCGCAACGGCCGCCGCCATCAACCGCCGATGCGCCGAACCCGGCTTGCCACCGGCGAATTCTGCCTGCGCCCGCACCAGGTCCAGCCGTAGCTCGAACCCGTGACCACCGACCCCGGCCCTGACGACCTGCTCGCCGACTACCCCTGTGGAGCTGAAAGGCTCGCGTCCGCCCGGGCTCGTCGCCTGCCCCTTCGGGCCGCCGGTTGCTCGGTCGTCGGCGGCAACCTCGACTTCCGGCTTCCGGATGTCACTCGACAGGGACGCGGCCCGCTCGGCCAGCCGCTCTGCGCGATCGGTGAGGCCTGCCTCCGTCGCGGACTCGGCGGCGAGGACGAGTCTGCGCACGCGGGCATTCGTGTCGATACTCAGCGCGGCCGCCCGATCGTAGGCGGCCACGGCGGCGTGGAGGCCGTGGCGGCGCCGGGCCCGATCGGCTGTTCGCTCCAGTGCCGTCGCGGTGTTTTCATCGGGACCTGTTGCGGCACTGGCGAGATGCCATGCGCGCAGGTCGGCCGTATCGGCATCGGTCAGTGCGTCGGCGAGCGCGCGATGGGCGGCCAGCCGGTCGGTGAGCGCGGCGCCTTGATACACCGCCGACCGCATCAGCGGATGATGCCAGGTCAGCACCTGACCGTCGGTGCCGATCATGCCCGCGTCCTGCGCGGGTTGCAGATCCCGCAGCGACGCACCGAGTCCGGCCGCCGCACGCAGTATCGGCGCCAGGTCGGCGGCACCGGCCGCCGCCGCGACCAGGAGCACGGTCCGCGTCGCCACGGGCAAGCGGGTGACCCTGCCGTGGAAGGCCAGCTGCAACCGCTGCGTCAGAGGCAACGGATTCGCATCATCGACACTGCCCTCGCCGACCACGGCCGGAAGTTCAAGCAGGGCAAGCGGATTGCCGCCGGACTCGACGAGCAATCGGTACCGCACGGCCGGACTCAACGGTGTTGTCCCGGCATCGAGCAGTGCCGCCGACGCATCGGGACGCAAACCCGACAGTGCGAGTTCGGTCAGCCCGGGAGCGGGAAAATCCTGCGGCCCCGAGCGCGTCGCGAACAGCATCACCACCCCCTCGGCCTCGAGCCTGCGCGCCGCGAACAACAGTGCCTCCGCGGTGGCCTGGTCCAGCCAGTGCGCGTCGTCGATCAGGCACAGGAGCGGTCCCTGCGTCGCCTCCTCGGCGAGCAGGGTCAGCACCGCCAGCCCGATCAGCATCCGATCGGCGGGCGCGTCCTCGCCGAGACCGAACGCCGCCTCGAGTGCGTCCCGCTGCCGCGACGGCAGATTCCCCACCAGCTCCATTCCGGGCCGGACCAGTAGATGCAGTGCCGCGAAGGGCAATTCGGCCTCGGACTCGATGCCCGCACTGCGCACTGTCGGAATACCCTGCGCCGCTGCGTAATCCAGCAGCGCTGTTTTCCCGATCCCGGCCTCGCCGCGCAGTACCAACGCCCCGCTGCGGCCCGCGCGTGCCCCGCTGAGCAGGTCATCGATTCTGGCCTGTTCGGTCTCGCGTCCGTGCAGCATGGGCTCCACCGTATCGCCGTGCCGGTACCGCCAGTAGTCGCGACGGAAAAAGTACCTATAGGCGACTGATTCGACCCACCCCCCGCGCACCATAACGTTGGTGTCATCGCAGGAACAAACCGCGAAACACCAGCTCAAAGCCTATTTCGGAGGTCGATATGAACACCGTCGTCGCACAGTACCTGGAAGCCTGGAACACCCGCGAGCCCGCCGCCCGCCGTTCCGCCATCGCCCGCCTGTTCACCCCGGACGCCCGCTACGTCGACCCGCTGGTCGCCGTCACCGGCCACGCCGAACTCGAGGCCGCCATCGCCGGCGTCCAAACCCAGTTCCCCGACTGGACCTTCACCCTGGCCGGCCCCGTCGACGCCCACCACGACCAGGTCCGCTTCACCTGGGGCCTCGGCCCCGTCGATGCCCCCGCCGTCGTGATCGGCTTCGACGTCGCAGTCATCGCCGACGGCCGCATCGACAGCGTCTACGGCTTCCTCGACCAGGTCCCCGCCACCACATAACCCCCTCGCAGCCAAGGAGATTCGTCATGACCACCACCGCCCCGTCCCGCCTGTCCGCCCTGTTCGCCTCCGGCGAGAACCTGCTGCGTGTGTCGTTGCGCCTCGACGCGGTCGTCACCACCGCCAACGGCGTCGCCTACCTGGTGCTGGCGCAACCGCTGGAGCGGCTACTCGGACTCGATGCCGGCGTCGGCCTCGCGATCGGCGCGTTCCTCACCGCCTACGGCCTCGCCGTCGCGTTCGTCGGCCGCTCGTCGCCCGTCAACCGGCCAGCGGCAGCAGTCGTGGCGATCGGCAACACCGCCTGGGTCGTGGCCAGCCTTGCCGCGCTGTCGACCGGCGCACTGGGTCTCACCACGGTGGGCGCGGTGTGGGCGGTAATGCAGTCGGTGACCGTCGGCGGATTCGCCGCCCTGCAGTACCTCGGCCTACGCCGCGGCCACTGAGCCGGACACGAGGGACCGACGCACACCGCGTCGGTCCCTCGCCGGTGCCCGGCCTCTCGGATCTGCTTGCCCGGTAGCAGTACGGATATGCTGCGCCTCGCGCTGTCAGCGCACCAGCAACGCGACAGGCAGTCGGGCGAACAGTTTGTCCACCCGCGCACTACCCGCGAAGGTGTTCCCGGTGAGTCGATCAGTCCAATTGCCCTGTGGCAGTGGCAACGTGGTGTCGAGCCAGCCCGTCGCCGCGAGCCCCACGGAATGCCGGGTCGCCGCCACGATCACCTCCGGCGCCTCACCCGCGGGCCCCCGCCCGTAGGCGATCAACCGATGAGCGTGCTCCCCGACGGCGTACAGCGGCCGATACATCCCGCCGACGAAGCACTCCGGCCGCTCCCGGCGCAACCACAGCGCGTACGCGACCACCCACATCTTCGCCGCCCCGGTCGTATCCAGAGACGGTGTGTCGGTGAGTGATTGGAGCATCCCGACCCGGGTGGCGAAGTTGACCGGGCGCCGATTGTCGGGGTCGACGAGCGAGTCCTCCCACAGTTCGGTGCCCTGATAGATATCGGGAATTCCCGGCGCGCCCAGTTGCAAGAGCTTCTGCGCCACCGCATCCGACCATGCGTGGGGGGCGAGCTCATGGGCGAGATCGCCGATCCCGGTGCCGACCGGCCCATCGATCACCGCGTCGAGCCAGCCGTGCACGGCCGACTCGAACTCCGCGTCGGGCTCCTCCCACGAAGTCTTGGTCCCCGCCTCGCGAATCGACTTCTCCGTGAACATGTGCAGCCGATCCCGCAGCCCCGGCACCGACGAGGCGGGTCGGCCGTCGGCAGGCCACACCCCGAACATGTTCTGCAACAAGAACAATGCGGTGGCTCCATCAGGCGCGGGAGTCGTCTCCAGCCAACCACGAACCCGCTGCGACCAGACATCGGCGACCTGTGACAGCACCCCGATCCGGGCGCGCACGTCCTCACCGCGCTTGGTGTCGTGAGTCGAGATCGTGGTCATGGTCGCGGGCCAGCGCTGCGCGCGTTCACTGTTGGACAGGTGGAAGTCGTTGACGGAGTGGCCGAATCGCGCCGGATTACCGCCCACCTCCTGCAGCGACACGAGCCGTGCACCTTGATAGAACATGGTGTCCTCGACCGACTTGGCGGTGATCGCCCCACACACCTGCGAGAACCGCCGCGCCGCCTCGCCGCCCACCGACAACGCGGTCACCAGCACCGAAAGTGGCACCGTCAGTTCGGCATTGCGCTTCTCGACCTCGGCCACCACGGCGGCCGTCATCCCGGCCAGCGGTGCGTAATCCACCCGGTACACCGGCATGAAGGCCAGTACCTCGATGGTCGCGTTGCTCACCGCAAGGGTGTCGAAACTGCCCGCATTGCCGTCGCGCTTGATCGCGGCGACCAACCGCCGGATCTCCGGCGCCAGAATGGTTTCGGCGACGGCCCGCTTGATGCGATGCTCGGTCTCGCCGAACCACGCCCGGTCGCTACCGTGCCCGGCGACGTGCTGGGACAGTTCGGTCAGCGTCGACTCGCCTGCCGGATCGATCAGCACCCCGCCGAGGTCGGCGAGCGCGTCGTAGCCGGTGGTTCCGTCGATCGGCAGCGTCGCGTCGAGGGGTTCGCGATTGGCGAGGATCTTCTCGACCAGCAGCAGCCGCTGCGGCCCGATCACCCTGCGTAGTCGGGTGAGATACGCACTCGGATACGACAAACCGTCCGGATGGTCGATCCGGACGCCGTCGATCAGATCGTGTTCGCACCAGGCCGCCAGCTCCCGATGCGTCGCCTCGAACACCTCCGGGTCTTCCTGCCGGATCGCGGCCAGGCTGCTCACCGCGAAGAACCGCCGATACGTGCACAGCCCCGCCTTCCAGCTCACCAGTCGGTAGTGCTGGCGGTCGTGGATGCGCAGCGCGTTGTCGCCGTCGGTGCCCGCCGCGATCGGGAATCGCAGATCATGCAGTGCCAGCATCGGTTCCGGCCCCGACCGGTCGACGGTCAGTGCGGCCGGGTCGTTCTCGTTCTGCAGCACCGGCAGTGCGAGCCGTCCGCCCGCGCCGTTACCCGAGCTCCAGTCGATGTCGAAATACTTGGCGTACTGCGACTTCTGACCGTTGCGCAGCACATCCCACCACCACGGATTCTGCCGCGGGTCGGCGACACCCACATGGTTGGGCACCAGGTCGACGATCAATCCCATGCCACGACTGCGCACTTCGTCCGACAGTGCTTTGAGCCCCGTCGGCCCGCCGAGCGCGGCCGAGACCGTGGTCGGATCGGTGACGTCGTAACCGTGCGTCGACCCGTGCGCCGCGGTGAGGATCGGTGACAGATACAGGTGCGAGACGCCGAGCTGCTGGAGGTATTCGGCGATGGCGCGAGCATCGGCGAAGGTGAGCGCGTCGGGGCGCAGCTGCAAGCGGTAGGTGCTGCGCACCGTGCCTGCCCGCACGGGCGCGCGGTGCAGCTTGGTCACCGGGTCGGTCACATAGGTCTCGGTCATCGTCTCGCTCGGCGGCTAGGTGGTTCGGCGCAATACGAGCAGGCAGCGGCTGGCGACCGGCAGCGTCGCCGCCGCGGCGTACACCGCATCGGCCGCGCCGGTCGGGGTCGAACAATCCAGGGCGAGCGACCATTGCGCGCCGAACTCCGGGCCTGGCAGCACGAAATCGATCGCTTCGTCGTGCGCATTGAAGCACAGCAGGAAGGAGTCGTCGGTGATGCGCTCACCACGCGGACCCGGTTCGGCGATGCCGTCGCCGTCTAGCAGCACAGCCAGAGACTTGCCGAAGCCGCTGTCCCAGTCGTCGTTGGTCATCTCGGTGCCCGCGGGCGCGAACCACGCGATCTCGCGCCGGTGACCCTGGTCGTCGCTCGGACCGGCGGCCAGGAAGCGGCGGCGCCGGAAGGTCGGATGCTCGGTACGCAAGGCGATCACCGTGCGGGTGAACTCGAGCAGGTCGGAATTGGACTCCGCGAGCGACCAGTCCATCCACGCCAGCGGTGAATCCTGGCAGTACACATTGTTGTTGCCGAGTTGGGTGCGGCCGATTTCGTCGCCGTGGGCGAGCATCGGCGTGCCCTGACTCAGGATCAGGGTGGCCAGCAGATTGCGTTGCTGACGAGCGCGCAGCGCGAGCACCCGTGGATCGTCGGTCTCGCCCTCGACACCACAGTTCCATGACCGATTGTGGCTCTCGCCGTCCCGATTGTCCTCGCCGTTGGCGTCATTGCGTTTCTCGTTGTAGGACACCAGATCTCGCAGCGTGAAGCCGTCGTGCGCGGTGACGAAGTTGATGCTCGCGCCCGGCCTGCGCCCCGTCGACTCGTACAGATCCGACGACCCGGTGAGCCGAGAGGCGAACTCGCCCAACGTCGCAGGCTCCCCACGCCAGTAGTCACGCACCGTGTCACGGTATTTGCCGTTCCACTCGGTCCACAGACTGGGGAAGTTGCCGACCTGGTAGCCACCCTCGCCGACATCCCACGGCTCGGCGATGAGCTTGACCTGACTCACCACCGGATCCTGGTGCACCAGGTCGAAGAACGCGGAAAGTCGGTCCACATCGTGTAATTCGCGCGCCAGCGTCGCGGCGAGGTCGAAGCGGAACCCGTCGACGTGCATGTCCAGAATCCAGTAGCGCAGCGAGTCCATGATCAGCTGCAGCGTGTGCGGATGGCGGACATTGAGGCTGTTGCCGGTGCCGGTGTAGTCCTTGTAGTGCTCGGGGTCGGTGTCGTCGAGCCGGTAGTAGGCGGCGTTGTCGATCCCGCGCAGGCTCAGCGTCGGCCCGTTGTGGTTGCCCTCGCCGGTGTGGTTGTAGACCACATCGAGAATCACCTCGATGCCCTCGGCGTGCATGGCGCGCACCATCGCCTTGAACTCCGCGACCGCACCGTCGCCCCGTGGCCGGGCCGAATACTGGTTGTGCGGCGCGAGATACCCGATGCTGTTGTAGCCCCAGTAGTTTCGCAGCCCCTGATCAGTGAGCACGTGATCATGGAAGAACTGGTGCACCGGCATGAGCTCGATCGCGGTGACACCCAACGACTTGAGGTGCCCGATGATCGCCGGATGTGCCAGGCCCGCATAGGTGCCGCGCAGATCTTCCGGGATGTCGGGGTGCGTCATCGTCAGGCCCTTGACGTGCGCCTCGTAGATCACCGTCTCGTGATAGGGCCGGTTCGGCGGTCGGTCGGGGCCCCAGTCGAAGAACGGGTTGATCACCACCCCGGTCATCGTGTGACCCAGCGAATCCAGCCCGTAGGTATAGAGCGAGGGGTCGTTCACGAACTCGCCGTCGAACGCCTTCCCGTACGGGTCGAGCAGCAGCTTGCTGGGATCGCACCGCAATCCGAGCTCGGGATCGTACGGGCCGTGGATGCGAAAGCCGTAGCGCTGACCCGGCATGACGGAGGGGAGATAGGCGTGCCAGACATAACCGTCGACTTCGTCGAGGTCGACGCGGGTCTCGGTGCCGTCCTTGGCGATCAGGCAGAGCTCGACCTTCGTGGCGACTTCGGAGAACACCGAGAAGTTCGTGCCCCCGCCGTCGTAGGTCGCGCCGAGCGGATACGCGGTGCCCGGCCACACCTCGGGACGGTCGTTCGGGCTCGACATGCTACGACAGTAATGGAACCCTGGGCCCACCGCGCACGATGTGACCGGCCGCTCGCTCACCACCGCTCAGGCGGATACGGTCGCGAGCAATCGCCGGGCGTAGCCGGTGCGCCGCGCGAGCCCGGCCAATCCACCGAAGATCAGCCGCTGCGAGAACGCGGGCGGACCGGCGAGATAGCCGTCCTGGTATTCCCACAGCAGCCCGAGGGCGAGCGGATTGCGGGGGAGCGGTCACCGTATCGCCCGGCCCCGCGACGATCTCTGCTCCGTCGACCCGAAACCGCACCTGACCGGTGCGAACAGTCCAGGTTTCACCGATCTCGGGGTGCCAGTGCGGGCCCGCCTGCCTGCCGATGTGCGGCAGTACGTGTTCCAGGCGCAGATAAGCGCCCCGCGCGTCGGCGCCACGGTCGACGAGCGTGACCCGATGCCCGTTGCGGAAGGTGAGAACGGATCCGATGTCAGCCATGACCAAGGTATAAAGGTAAACTTCCTATCATGTCAATGGCTGAGCAGTTCTCCCTGCTGAAACTGCTGGTCCAGGCGGCTGACGCCTATGAGCGTGCGCTGAACCCCGAACTGCGCGCGGGGCTCGGAGCCGACCTGCGTCCCGCGCACTACGCGGTGTTCCGGTACCTGAGGCCGGGCGGATCCCGGGTGACCGCGCTGGCCGAGGCTGCCGGGATGACCCAGCAGTCGATGGGGGAATTGGTCACGCATCTGGAGAAGAACGGATACGTCGAGCGCGCACCCGACCCTGCCGACCGGCGCGCGCGACTGATCGTCTTCACGGCATCGGGACGGGACGCGGTGGCACTGGCCGGGCAGCACATCCAGCGGATAGAGCAGGCGATCGAGGCCGAACTCGGCACGGAATCGCTCGGGGCGGTCCGTGACGCGTTGGCTCGGCTACCCACCGCGATCGCGAATCACGTCGACACCCGGCCCGGTGGCGGCGGCAAGTGATAACTTGAACGGCGTTCAAGGCTGTCGTCCCGGCAGCCCCGGGCGACGACGAGGAAACCTGTGGACCTGAGCCCCGAGCAGATCACCGCCCTCGATGCCGAACACGTCTGGCATCCCTACGGCGGATTCCCCGCGACCACCGCGCCGCTCGTCGTGGCGAGTGCGGCGGGAACACGACTCACGCTCGCCGACGGCCGTGAACTCGTCGACGGGATGAGCTCCTGGTGGGCGGCCGTCCACGGCTACTGTCACCCGGTCCTCGACGCGGCGCTGCTCGCGCAATCGCAGCGAATGAGTCACGTGATGTTCGGCGGCCTCACCCACGAACCGGCCACCCGCCTGACTCAATTGCTGGTCGAACTCACGCCCGCCGGCCTGGACAAGGTCTTCCTCTGCGACTCCGGCTCGGTCTCGGTCGAGGTCGCGACGAAGATGTGCCTGCAGTACTGGCGCAGCCTCGGTCGCCCGGCGAAGAACCGGCTGCTCACCTGGCGTGGCGGCTACCACGGCGACACCTTCACCCCGATGAGCGTCTGCGACCCCGACGGTGGCATGCACTCGCTGTGGACCGACGTCCTCACCGAGCAGGTCTTCGTGCCCGCGCCGCCGCGCGACTTCGAACCCGACTACGTCGCCGAACTCGAACGCGCGGTCGCCACCCACCGCGACGAGCTGGCCGCGGTCATCGTCGAACCGGTCGTGCAGGGCGCCGGCGGCATGCGCTGGCACGACCCGCGCTATCTCACCGAACTGCGCCGGATCTGCGACGACAACGACGTCCTGCTCGTCTTCGACGAGATCGCCACCGGATTCGGCCGCACCGGCGAGCTGTTCGCCGCCGACCACGCGGGCGTCGCGCCGGACGTCATGTGCGTCGGCAAGGCGCTGACCGGCGGCTATCTCACACTGGCCGCGGCACTGTGCACGGCGCGGATCGCCGAAACGATCAGTGCGGCACACGGCGGGTTGATGCACGGGCCGACCTTCATGGGCAACCCTCTCGCCTGTGCAGTGGCGGTCGCCTCGATCGAATTGCTGCGCTCGCGGGACTGGCGCGGCGAGGTGGCCCGGATCGAGTCGGAGTTGCGGGCAGGCCTCGCGCCGCTCGCCGAGTTGCCGGGCGTCGCCGAGGTCCGCGTGCTCGGCGCGATCGGCGTCGTCGAACTCGAAGTCCCGGTCGATATGCGTGCCGCGACCGACGCCGCCGTCGACGCGGGCGCTTGGCTGCGCCCGTTCCGCAACCTCGTTTACACGATGCCGCCCTTTATCAGCAGCTCCGCCGATATCGCCACCATCACCGATGCCGTGCGCGCGGCGGTGAAAGCCTCCCTCGCGTGAACTCGCTCGGCACCGAGCCGTGCGCCTCGCAGTGGCAGCGAAGCGCGCGACCCATCTGGTCGACAGGTACCGGTTCCTGTCGATGACCGCCGCGGGATCGCGGCTGCCGTCGGGGGGAGTGCTCAGGTGCGCGGCCACCCGTCCTGAACGGTGTTCAAGTATGCTGCTCAACTGTGAGTACGGATCCGTTGAGCTGGTTGGACGAGCGAGCGGCCGAGCGCGTCGACGCCGGGCTACGCAGGCACTTGCGCGTGCGCGCCGCTGAGTCGCCCGCGATCGACCTCGCCTCCAACGACTACCTGGGCCTGCACCGGCACCCCGAAGTCGTCGAGGGTGCGATCGCGGCGGTGCGCCGGTGGGGCGCGGGTTCCACGGGTTCCCGACTGGTCACCGGAACCACTACGGAGCACGCACTCCTGGAAGCCGAACTGGCCGAATTCGTCGGCGCCGAAACAGGATTGGTCTTCGCGACCGGCTACGCCGCCAACCTGGGCGTGGTCACCGCACTGGCCGGACGCGGCACCCTCGTGGTCTCCGACGCAGGCTCGCACGCCTCGCTGGTCGACGCGTGCAGGCTCTCCCGCGCCAGAGTCGCGATCGCGCCGCATCGCGATGTCGCCGCAGTCGAACGACTGCTCGCCGACCGTACCGAGGAGCGCGCCCTCGTCCTCACCGATTCGGTCTTCAGCGCCGACGGCGACCTGGCGCCACTGGCCGACCTGCATCGCGTCACTCGTGCGAACGGCGCCATCCTGATCGTCGACGAGGCCCACGGGCTCGGGGTGCGCGGCGCGGGCGGACGCGGGCTCGTGCACGAACTGGGCTTGGCCGGCGAACCGGACCTCGTCGTCACCGCGACCCTGTCGAAGGCATTCGCCGCCCAGGGCGGGGCGGTGCTGGCCGATGCGAGGATCCGCGCCCACCTCATCGACGCTGCCCGCACCTTCATCTTCGACACCGGTCTCGCTCCGGCCGCGGTCGGCGCGGCCCGCGCGGCCTTGTCGCTGCTGCGCCGAGACCCGTCGATGGCCACTCGCGTCCTCGACCGCGCCGCCGACATCGCCCGAATCGCCGGTGTCTCCGATCCCGATTCGGCCGTGGTCTCGGTCGTTCTCGGCGAAGCCCACGTCGCCTTCGACGCCGCGCAGGCGTGCCGCGCCCGCGGCCTCGACGTCGGCTGCTTCCGCCCGCCATCGGTCCCCGAAGGCACTTCGCGCCTGCGCCTCACGGCCCGCGCCGACCTCACTCCCACCGAACTCGAGACGATCGCCGAGGTCCTGGGCGAGGTTCTCGTGTCGGCCCGCGGCAAGGAAACGGTGACGGCATGACTGTCCTGCTGATCAGCGGCACCTCCACCGACGTCGGCAAAACCGTCGCCACCGCGGCGTTGGCCGCCGCCGCACAGGCCGCGGGCCGCACCGTCGCGGTCTGCAAACCCGCCCAGACCGGCATCGCCCCCGGCGAACCCGGCGATCTCGCCGAAGTCACCCGCCTGACGGGCGTGACCCGAACCCTCGAACTCGCCCGCTACCCGGAACCACTCGCCCCCGACACCGCCGCACGCCGCGCGGCCATGCCGCTACTGACACTGAGCGACACCGTCGCCGCCGTCGATTCGCTCGCCGACGCCGACCTGGTCCTGGTCGAAGGTGCGGGCGGACTACTGGTGCGGATGGGGGAGTTCACCCTGCTCGACCTCGCCCAGAAGCTCGGCGCCCCGGTGTTGGTCGTCGCCGCGGCCGGACTCGGCACCCTCAACCACAGCGAACTCACCACCCGCACGCTCGCCGCGGCCGGTGTTCGTTGCGCCGGCCTGGTCATCGGCTCCTGGCCGACAGACCCTGACCTCGCCTCGCGATGCAATCGCGACGATCTTCCGCGAGTCACCGAGACTCCGATAGTCGGCACCATCCCCGAAGGCGCGGGACAGTGGGATCGCCACCGCTTCACGGCGGCCGCGCCGAGCTGGTTCACCACCGACCTGCTGCGTGGAAACCGCCCTTGACCAGCCGATTTGACTTGCTGTTGGTCGGCACGTAACTTTATTCCAGTCAGAGCGACACGGACACCGACTCAGCCGCCCAGCGGCCGGGACACGAGGTAGTACGATGAGCGCCTGACTGACTGCGTGTTCAGACCGACATGGTACGGATTTGCTTCCGGCTGGTTGGCTGAGCTAAAGTTTGAACCCTTGCCTCACCGAAACCCCTACGAGAAGTTGTGGGTGGGAGTGTGTGCGTGTGTTCTTTGAGAACTCAATAGTGTGTCGATGAATGTCAGTGCCAATAATTATTATTGGTTCCGGCCTTTCATGTACCCCCCGGTCGTGGAAGGTTGGACATTGAACAACAGCGAA
>NZ_JAJPWE010000007.1:0-218338 GCF_046549215.1 Nocardia sp. A7
AAGATTCGCTGTTGTTCAATGTCCAACCTTCCACGACCGGGGGGTACATGAAAGGCCGGAACCAATAATAATTATTGGCACTGACATTCATCGACACACTATTGAGTTCTCAAAGAACACACGCACAAACGGAATAACCGGTCCTGCCGGATCTTCCGAAGGGCAACTGTTCCAGCCTAACCTCACGTCCAGACGATGTCAATCGTAAGCCTGGTCACAAGATCTTCAGCTATGTCAGGCGCTTCCCCGTACTACCGCGTTTTCCCTTGGCCCGCCAGCCTCGCGGGCTAGCGTCTCGGCTCCGGGTTGGTGTCCGTGTCGCTCTGACTTCCAATAAGTTACGCGCCGGATAACGCCGCGTCAAATCGCCTGAACAACACCGGATCTCCGCAGGTCAGGGCAATGCGCTCAGCCGCTGCGCCGGCCTGAATCACACGGATGTGACTCAGGCCTCCGCAACGAGCTCAGGCTATCCGATGCACGCCCGCCATGTTCTTCTTTCCGCGCCGCAGCACCAGCCACTCGCCGTGCAAGTAGTCGCCGTCAGACGGGGTCCAGTCGATGTCGCTGACCCGCTGGTTGTTCACCGACGCGCCGCCCTCGTTGACCGCGCGACGGGCGGCGCCCTTGCTTTCGCACAGACCCGACGCGACGAGCAGGTCGACGATCGTGTTCGGCTCACCCGGCACCACCTCGGCGACCTTGCCGTCGACCGCGGTTTCGCGCAGCGCGGCACCGAGCGTGGACAGCGGGAGTTCGCCGAGCTCACCGCGTCCGAACAGCGCCTGGCTCGCCAGTTCCACCGCGCGGGTCTCGGCCTCGCCGTGCACCAGCGTGGTCATCTCCGCGGCCAGGCGCTTCTGCGCCGCACGTGCGAACGGACGTTCCGCCGTCTCCTGCTCGAGCTCGTCGAGTTCTTCGCGGCTCAGGAAAGTGAACCAGCGCAGGTAGCGCACGACATCAGCGTCGGCGGTGTTCACGAAGTACTGGTACCAGGCGTAGGGGCTGGTCAGCTCGGGATCGAGCCACAGGCTGCCACCGCCGGTGGACTTGCCGAACTTCTTGCCATCGGCCGAGGTCACCAGCGGCACGGTGAGCGCGTGCACGTGCGCGCCGTCCACGCGTCGGTTCAGTTCGACGCCGGCGATGATGTTGCCCCACTGATCGGAGCCGCCGACCTGCAGCGTGCAGCCGTGCTCGCGCCGCAACTGCACGTAGTCGTTGGCCTGCAGCAGCATGTAGCTGAACTCGGTGTAGGAGATGCCATCGCCTTCGAGCCGCCGCTTGACGGTGTCGCGGGCGAGCATGACGTTCACCGAGAAGTGTTTGCCGACGTCGCGCAAGAAGTCGACGGTCGACAGCGGCCCGGTCCAGTCCATGTTGTTGACGATCAGCGCACCGGTAGGCGAATCGTCGAGGTCGACGAACCGCTCGAGCTGGCCCCGGATGCGCTGTGCCCACTCGGCGACGGTGTCGGTCGAGTTCATGGTGCGTTCGCCCACGTCACGGGGGTCGCCGATCATGCCGGTCGCGCCACCGGCGAGCACGATCGGCCGATGCCCCGCCAGCTGGAAGCGCTTGAGCGCGAGCAGCGGAACGAGGTGGCCCGCGTGCAGGCTGGCGGCGGTCGGGTCGAAGCCGGCATAGAGCGTCAGGGGCGCGGCGGCCGCGGCAGCGCGCAGCTCGTCCAGGTCGGTGGACTGCGCGATCAGGCCGCGCCAGGTCAGTTCGTCGAAGATGTCGCCGGTCACGCTGACCCATCTTTCCGCATGCGGTCGGTCAGTCGCGTGCGCGGGTGAGCCAGGCGAGCAGATCCGCTTCGACCTCATCGCGGTTAATTTCGTTCAGGACTTCGTGGCGGGCGTCCGCGTAGACCTGGTAGGTGAGGTCGGCCAGGCCCGCGTCGCGATAGCGCCCGACGAGCAGGTCGGACAGGCGGAGCTTGTCGTTGAGCGGGTCTCTGTCGCCGACCATCACGTAGATCGGCAGGTCGGGGCGCACGGCGCGCGGATCGGACAGACGAGTTCGGGCGTTGGCCGCGAGCAGACCCATATTGACGTCGTCGATGGCGAAACCGCACCAGGGGTCGGCGTTGTAGGCGTCGACCTGGGCTTCGTCGCGGCTGATCCAGTCGGCGTCGGTGCGGGTGGGCTGGAATTCGGCGTTGAAGTAGCCGATCAGATCGCCACCGGCGGCCGCTATCTCGCCGAACAGGCCGTCGACCGCGGTCGTGCCGCTCAGGACGACCTCGTCGACGAGGTCGGAGTGGTCGAGCAGGTACTGCTGCACGGCGAACGAGCCCAGACTGTGGCCGATCAACGTGACGGGCAGGCCAGGATGACGTCCGCGCAGGATCTCGGTCAGCGCGACCTCGTCGGCGACGAGCAGGTTCCAGCCGTCGGAGCCCAGGTCACCCGGCACGGGGCCCATGCTGAGGCCGTGACCGCGGTGATCGTCGGCATAGACCGCGAACCCGAGTCCCGCGAGCCGTTCGGCGAGGTGGCCGTAACGGGCGGAATGTTCGCCCATGCCGTGCGCGATCTGCACGAGGCCGCGCGGCTCGGTCTCGGTGGGGAGCCAGCTCCGCACATGGATCGTGGTGCCGTCGGTGCTGGGGAAAGTGAACACGGGCGCTCCTGCTCGTACGGTATCGACGTGGTCCTCGATCGTCGCATCCCGGCGGAAATCGCCCTATTGGCTTCGCAGACGAGATCGGTGCGGTGATCTCGGCTCCGCGGCCGAACCCCTTCGCGATCGAACCCCTCGGCACGCCGATGATCGCCGGAACCCTCGGGCTCCGGCGATCGTCAGCGTGTCGAGTCGCGATTCATCGCACCAGCGCGGCGATGGTGGCGCGGCGTTCGTAGGCGATCCAGGCGAAGATCGCGGCCAGCACCAGGGGGAAGATCGCCATCTCGGGCTTGTCGGCGATGAAGGCCTGCGTCGCGGCGGCGAGCACGGTGACCACGGACAGGCCCGCGGCGGCCAGGCCGCACAGGCGCGGCACCATCAGGCCGATACCGCCCGCCACTTCGACGACGCCGATGAAGATGAGCAGCGCGAAGGGGATGGTCAGGTTCTCGGGGGCGTTGTCCATCAAGGTGTTCGGGATGACGAGTTTGGGTCCGCCCGAGGCGATGATGAAGAACAGGCCGAGCACGATCTGCAGGGTCCACAGGACGCGGTTGCGAATCTTGCCGGGGCGGTAGGTGTCGGAGAAGTGAGCGGAGGGGGTCGCGGTGGTCATGGTCTCGTCCTTCGGTCGGTCGCACTGGGTCGGTAGCGCGTTCAACAGATAGGACGGGCCGTCACCGGCGAATTCATCGCTGTCGGCGAGGTCATTTCGCCGAGCGGTGCTACGTCGTCGGCTCCGCTGCGCGCGGGCTGCGCCGGTAGACCGACACGGCGGGCGATGCCGGTAACCAGAAACGCCAGGCGGTCTCGGCGGCAAGGCTGACGCCGACGCGCGGGCCTGCGGCGATCTCGGACTGCGGAACGGGTGGATTCAGTTCCAGGCGCAGTGCGGAGAAGGGGTCGAAAAGCTCGGTTCCGTAGTCGGACATAGTGATGCCGAGTGCGCTGCCGACATTGCCCGGGCCTCGCGCCAGGTCGGTGTCCTTGCGGGCGGCGGGCCTGCGTTCGCGCGCCATCTCGATGCCGTCGACCACTTCTGCCGCGCGCACGAGGACCGCACCGGCCTCACCGTCATAGCCACCGGTCACGTTGACACACAAGTGAATTCCGTACGAGCGATAGACGTAGAGCCGACCGGCCGGGCCGAACATCACCGCGTTGCGGGCCGTCGGCCCCGGCCAGGAATGCGCGGCCGGATCGGGCCACGGACCGTCGGGGTCGCTGCCGTAGGCCTCGACTTCCACGATGCGCAAAGCCACCGGACCCGACCACAGGATCGCGCCGAGCAGCCTGCGCGCGGCGGTGGGCGGATCGACGGCCAGTTCCTGGGCGGACACGTTCGCCATTGTCTCCTACTCGCGATTGAGCGTGTGGGATCAGCCTCTGTACGTCAACGCTCAGCCGAGCAGGTCGGTGCCCTGGTAGAGCCCTGCCAGTTTGCCGGGATTGACCTGGAACCGCAGGTTCTGGATGTGGCCGTCGACGAGGTCGAACGTGAAGGCGGCGCCGGGGTTTCCGGCGAAGGAGGCCAGTGCGCCGAGCTCACCGTTGATGTCGGCCGCGCTGAGTTCGAAGCCCGCGGACGACGGTTTGGCGAGGACGCCGAGGATCCAGCGAGCCACGTGGTCGGGGCCGTGCAGGGGGCGGAGCGCGGCAGTGACCACCCCGCCACCGTCGGACCAGCAGGTGACGTCGGGGGCGAGCAGTTCCATCAGGGCGTTGAGGTCTCCGCCCGCGCACGCGGCCATGAACTGTGCGGTGACCTGGGCTCGGGCGGCCTTGTCGGTATCGAATCGGGGGCGACGCGCGTGGACGTGATTCTTCGCGCGGTGCGCGATCTGGCGCACGCCCGCCTCCGGACGATCGAGGGCTTCGGCGATTTCGGCGTGCGAGTAGCCGAACACTTCGCGCAGCAGAAACACCGCACGTTCGACCGGGGTGAGGGTTTCCAGCACGACGAGCATGGCGGTGGAGACGGTATCGGCCAATTCGGTGTCCTCGGCTATATCGGGCGAGGTCAGCACCGGCTCGGGAAGCCAAGGGCCGATATAACTTTCGCGGGTCGCACGAGCGGAGGTGAGTCGGTTGAGCGAGAGATTGGTGACCGTGCGGACCAGGTAGGCCTTGGGGTGGGCGACCGTGGCGTGGTCGGTGTCGTTCCACTTCAGCCAGGTGTCCTGCAGGATGTCCTCGGCGTCGGTGACCGTACCGAGCATGCGGTAGGCGGTCGCGAACAGCAGGCGGCGATGTTCGAGGAACGGATCCTGATCTGACACAGGACCTACCATGTCGCACGCTCCATCACTGTGGCGAATCGGGTGCGTTCGCGAAGTGGGACGGCACCCGATCGACGGCCACGTCGCTCACGCGGCGGCGCGAGTTGCCTTGCCGCCCTTGGACAACTGCACGCTCATGGTCATCTTCTTGCTGGCCTTGAACGTCGGAACGGGGCTGCTGCTGACCATCTCCTTGTAGACCCGCGCGGCCCAGCCTGCGAGGTGGACGCGGCGCGGAGTGTCGTCGGCTCTGGTGAACTGGATGACCGCGTCGCGGCGGCCGAGGCTGACGGGCTGGTGGAAGTAGCCGAAGCGGAACGGCCGCACCTTCTTGCCGCGCAGTTCGGCGGCGATCACGTCGGCGGTGTAGGCGGCGGTGGGCAGGCCGCTCTGGCAGGTACCGTGCACCTGACCCCAGGGCTGGCGGACGGCGGCCGCGTCGCCGATGGCATGAATCATGGGGTGTGACACCGACTTCAGTGTCGGGTCGACGACGATGAGACCACGTGCGTCGGTCTCGATGCCCGCCGCGTGAGCCAGCGGCGAGACCCGCACACCGGTGGTCCACAGGGTGAGATCGGCGCCGATCACCGTGCCGTCCGCGAGCTCGACCGAGTCCGGCAGCACCTTGGCGACGCGCACGCCGATCTCGCGGACGATGCCGAGCCGGTCCAGCGCCTTGTTCAGGTGCGCGCGGGCCCTGTCCCCCATCATCGCGCCCGGCTCGCCCGAGCTGATCAGGGTGACGCGCAGGCCGGGGTGGCTTTCCGCGATCTCGGTGGCGGCTTCG
Source organism: Nocardia sp. A7 (assembly GCF_046549215.1). Classification (NCBI taxonomy): domain Bacteria; kingdom Bacillati; phylum Actinomycetota; class Actinomycetes; order Mycobacteriales; family Nocardiaceae; genus Nocardia; species Nocardia sp. A7. The sequence continues at coordinate 5,701 of NZ_JAJPWE010000007.1, forward strand.
ATGCCGGTGAGGCCACCACCGCAGACGGCAACGCAACCACCTTCGGCCGCGAGAGTGGCTGTCTTGCCTGCGAATTCATGGGCGAGGCGCGGGTCGTCGAGAGTGCAGGCGTGATCGGCGACGCCGGGCACCAGGGTGGTCTCGGCGGTGCTGCCGAGGGCATAGATCAGTTCGTCGTAGTCGAGTTCGCGGGTGCCGTCGACATGGACGCGCTGGGCGGTGGGGTCGATCGCGGTGACCCGGCCCAAGACGAATTCGATGCCGGTGCCGTCGAGGATTTCCGGGATGTCGTGATGTGCGAGTTCCTGACCGGCGGCGATCTGGTGCATCCGCAGCCGCTCGGTGAAGCGCGCCGACGGGTTGACCAGGGTGATCGCCACATCCAGTTTTTTGGTGCGCCGGGCAAGGCGGATCGCGGCCAGCATGCCGGTGTAGCCGGCGCCGAGGACGACGATGCGGTGCGTGGTGGTGGTCATTGCGGTGCTCCTTGTCGGCGGGATGTCCATGGGACAAAGCAGCCCGCCGCAACGTGACAACCGAGCACAGTGACTCACGTCACAGATCACCGGCGAGCGTGCTGACACGCCCACCGACCTTGCGGCGAAGTCGCCATCGCGCTAAATTCATCACGTAGTGAATTCAACACTCGATGAATTGAGGCGACCATGTCGCACACCGCCCCCCCGCCGATCGCCGTTCAGGTCGCGGATCTGACCGTCAAGCGCGGAAAGCGCACCGTCCTGCACGGCCTGAGCCTGGACATCCCGCGCGGCTCGATCACCGGCCTGCTCGGCCCGTCGGGTTGCGGGAAGACCACCCTGCTGCGCAGCATCGTGGGCACGCAACTGGTGGAGTCGGGCACCGTGACCGTGCTCGGGGAGCCGGCGGGTAGCGCCGGATTGCGCCGCCGGGTCGGCTACGTCACCCAGGCGCCGAGCATCTACGCCGACATCAGCGTCCGCGACAATGTGGCCTACTACGCCGCGCTCTACGGGCGCGAGCGCGCCGACACCGAATCCGCGCTCACCGCGGTCGGCTTGGCCGATCACGCGGATCAGCTCGGTGATCAGCTCTCGGGTGGGCAGAAGACCAGGGCATCGCTGGCATGTGCGCTCGTCGGCAAGCCCGAACTGCTCGTCCTCGACGAACCGACCGTCGGCCTCGATCCGGTGCTGCGGGTGGAGCTGTGGAAACAGTTCCGCGCATTGGCCGCGGCGGGAACGACGTTGCTGGTGTCGAGTCACGTGATGGACGAAGCCGAACACTGCGACAAGCTGCTGCTGATGCGCGAGGGCGACCTGCTCGCCCAGCTCAGTCCCGACGAACTGCGCGAGCGCACCGATGAACAGAACCTCGAGGCCGCTTTCCTGACCTTGATCACGATGGGAGAGCACGCATGACCACCCTGCGCCCCTACACCGCCACCACGGGCCGAATCCTGCGTCAGCTACGCAACGATCACCGCACCGTGGCGATGATCCTGGTGGTTCCGGCCTTGCTGATGACCCTGCTGTACTTCATCTACCAGGACGCACCGCGCGCCCCGCACTCCCCACTCACCATGTTCGACCGCGTCGGCATCACGATGCTCGGCATCCTGCCGTTCATCGTGATGTTCCTGATCACCGCGATCGCGATGCAGCGCGAACGGACGTCGGGAACCCTCGAAAGACTGCTCACCACTCCCTTGCGCAAGCTCGACCTGCTCGCCGGGTACGGCACCGCGTTCTCCCTCGCCGCCGCCGCGCAGGCCGCCGTCGCGAGTGTGGTCGCGTTCTGGCTGCTCGGGTTGACCGCCGCGGGCAGTCCCGGGTGGGTGCTGCTGATCGCGATGGTCGACGCGGTGTGCGGAGTCGGGCTCGGTCTGCTGGCGAGCGCCTTCGCGCGCACCGAGTTCCAGGCGGTGCAGTTCATGCCGGTGATCGTCGCCCCGCAGATATTCCTGTGCGGGTTGCTGGTCCCGCGCGACCGACTCCCCGACTGGCTGGAGGCGATCAGCAATGTGATGCCGTTGAGCTATGCGGTGGACGCGCTGCAGCAGGTATCGGTGCACGCCGAGCCGACGGGCGCCATGTGGCGCGATATCGCTGTCGTCGCCGGGTTCGCCGTGGTGGCGCTCGGCCTCGCCGCGGCTACCCTGCGTCGACGGACACCGTAGCGAGCAGACCTGGCCACGACGAGAGGATCAGCATGAGTGAGGGCGAATCCGGTTCCGGCACAGCGAAATCCGGTCGCACCGGGCGCAGGCCGGGCAATACCGACACCAGGACGGCGATTCTCGACGCCGCCCGGACGCGGTTTGCCGACACCGGGTTCGACAAGACCTCGATCAGGGCGATCGCCGGTGACGCCGATGTGGACCCCGCCCTCGTGCACCACTACTTCGGGACCAAGCAGCAACTCTTCGCGGCGGCGGTGGATTTTCCGGCTGACCCCGAGGTGACCTTGAGCGTCGTGGATCGGGCGCCGCTCGACGAACTGGGCGTGACCGCGGTGCGGGCGGTGCTCACCGTGTGGGACTCCCCCGCGGGACCTGGCATCGTCGCGATGGTGCGCAGCATGTTCGGCGGTGGCGAACCGAACCTCGCGCGCTCGTTCCTGCTCCAGGTGGTGCTCGAGCGGGTGCGGGTGCGCATCGCGACACCCGATGACGACGGTCGCGCGCGGATATCGCTGGCCGCCGCACAGATGATCGGCCTGCTGACTGCTCGCAAGATCATCGGCATCGAGCCACTGGCCTCGATGCCGATCGACGCCGTCGTCGACGCCGTCGGCCCCTCGATCCAGCGCTACCTCACCGGCGATATCGACACCGGCAGTTGGTGATTCAGGATGCGGCGACGAACAATTCGTGTTCGGCGTCGGTGACGTCGCGAGCCTCGTCGATCAGCAGCACCGGAATGCCGTTGTCGATCGGGTACGCGCGGCGCAGCCGGGGGTTGTAGAGCACGCTCACATCAGCTTCGGTACGCACCAGCTGCAACGGGCCCTTGTCCTGGGGGCAGGCCAGCAGGCTGAGCAGAGTTGCGTCGATGGTGGATTCGTGCGCCATGACCGACAACCTACCCCGCCGTCGCCGACGTCGGAGAATCCGAGGCACGGCGGAAAGAGATATGCCGGTGGCCGAAGTAGCTGCCGACCGCGACGAGGCCGAGTACGACGACCGCCGACGGCATCCGCGGCAGCCCGAACACCGACACCGCGAGTGAGAGCAGCGCCATATTCAGCACCAGTCCGCCCGAGTTCACGACAACGAACCCGAAGAAGTCGCGCAGCACATGGCCACGCACCCGGAACACCAGGGTTCGGTGCAGCACGAACGCGCTGACCACGCCGATGCTGTAGGCCAGCGCAACCGCGACCGCGGGCGGCACGGAATCACCGAGAATCGCCATCCAGGCCACGGTGAGCACGATGCCGAGAACGGTGTTGAAGCCGCCGATCAGCGCGAACGCGAGTTCCTGGCGACGCACGACGCGCAGCAGCAGGCCGGTCGGTGCGTCGGCGACGTGTGATGAGTCGGCTGTCACGACGGCACGTCCGCCATCTCACGCTCGGCGGTATCGTCAGTCGGTTCGGTGGTATCGATCTCGGGCTCCGTCTCGCGGCGACGTCCACGCAGGTAGAACCACTGTGCCACACCGAGTCCGGCCAGCCCGGCGAGCGCGGCCGCGATGCCGATCTTCCAGCCCGGCGGACGCCAGGTGACGTCGAGTTCGGCCTTGTCGGTGCCTGCAGGGATGTCCACCGCGACGATCGACTTGGCGATCTGGGTCACCGGGATCGGGTTGCCGTTCAGCGACGCCCGGTAGCCGGGCCACGCCAGCCGCGAGAGGACGATCCGGCCGCCGCCGGGCGAGGTGACCTGCATCCGGCTGGTCGAATAGCTCTCCGACAGTGACGTCGCGGTGACGCCTGCGGCATCGGTGATCCGACCGTTCTTGCTCGAGATCGACCCGTCGACCCGCTCCAGCACGCCGATGTAGTCCTCATGGCCCGGGTAGTCGACCCACTTCCACCCGGCGGGCGGTTCCTGGTTGACCACGTCGGGGAACATCGCCTTCTGCACGACGACCCGGTCCAGGTTCATCAGGTCGGCCAACGGCCGCCCGGTGGTGGCCTCCGGCGCGAACATCCGCCGGTAGGCGTCGGGGCAGACGCTGCTGTCCCAGCGCATGCAGAGCAGTTCGCCGAAGTAGAAGTGCCCGGTCGGGGTGTAGCCGTTCACGTAGTTCAGGCCAAGCCCCTTGGCCGAGTTGCCGAAGACGAGCGACCCGTACGCTCCATCGACACTCTTGTCTTTCGGCTGGAGCAGCCCGCGGTCACCGAGCTGGATGGTGTTGCCGGTGAAATCGGGGAACTTCGCGGCGGCCTCGGACCGCGAGGCAGGCAGGTTCCACGACATCGGCGTCGGCTGCGCGTCGCGCACCTGCAGATAGACGATCGGGAACATCGCGGTGATGGCGAGCAGGCACGCGGCGGCGGCGCCACGAGTCTTGTCCAGCCAGATCAACCCGGCGCCGAGCGCACCGATCGCGACCGCCGACAGCAGGTGCCAGTACCAGTCGTCGGGCGCTGCCGAGAACGACCGAACCCACAGCAGCAGGATCAGCACACCGGCGGCGATACCGCGATTCTTCATGTCCTTGGTGGTGCCGTAGCGACCGAGCAACACACAGACCAGCACGAGCAGACCGATCGCGAGCATCGGCAGCACCCGCACCGGCCAACGCAGCGGCCCGATTGTGCCGGGCCCGGCCGTCCACATCAGCATCATGATCGCGAAGATCCCGACCGCGCTCAGTTCACGCCAGCAGTCCTTGGCCCTTCGCCAGTCGATGAAGGCGAGGGCGGGCACCAGGAACCAGGCGATATAGGTGACCGGCATCGGCTGGATGTAGCCCCACCAGGAGGTGAACGCGGGCAACGTGCTCGGCAGGCTCGCGTTCAACGACTCCGACCACGGCACGGTCAGGAACTGATCGTTGATGATCTGCGCGGTCCCCCGCCAGGTCACCTTCGCCGAGAGCATGCTCGGCAGATAGGTCAGCAGACCGACGAGTCCGGCACACAGCGAGACCAGCGCCAACCTCAGCACGGGCCGCCACGCACGCTGGTAGATGATCTCGCCGGCGGCGACAGCGAACAGCATCAACGCCGCTTCGACGGCCGGGAAGATGTATTGCACCGAGATCGTCAGATACAGGAAGACGAAGACCGGGATCGGACCGCCGGTCCCCCGCGCGTAGCGCACCGACGACGCCCACGCGTGCACCATCCACGCGGTGCCGGTGAGCGCGGTCATCCAGCTCGCTGTGTCGAAGAACAGGAAGAAGCCGGAGAGCGGGAACGCGACGCCCGCGACCGCCGACCATGCCGGTCGACCGCCATAGGCCAGGCAGATCCGGTACACGCCGAGGGCCGCGATGATCGAGAAGATCAGCTTCACCACGGTCGCGTAGAGCGCGATGTTGTCCACCGACGGCGCGATCAGATCGATCAGCAGCTGCGGCGGGTTGAACAACCCGGCGTCGTCCATCGTGTTGTTGCCCGACATCCACTGCTCGGGCACCATCGTCGGGAACCTGCCTGCCCGCAGCTCGCGACCCAGCGTCACCCACAGCGAGGTGTACTGCGACTCGGTGTCATCGGTGAAGAAATGGCGCGCGTTGGCCAACAGCACGGCGAGGTACCCGAAGATCACCCCGATGGTGGTGACGAGCCCCCATCGCACGACATCGCGTCGCGAATCGGGGTCTCTACGCGCATCGAGTACAACACTGTCGGTCACGAGTCCCAGACCCTACATCGACCGGCCGTTCACGGTGCAGTGGGTCAGGCACGATCCCTCCGCGCAGCATTCGAGAAGGCCAAGCTGTACCGTGTTAGAGTTCACCGGCTCGGACTCTGCTGTCACGCAGGGAGTACCGGCACGCACCGTCTTCGAAAGTCGATCCAGCTGATGCCGATTCCCACCTCGCCGACGTACCGCTCCGCTCCTACGACGCCGAACGGTCATGCCGACGCGTCCGGCGGCCCACGCCCGCATCGGATTTCGGTCGTCGTGCCGATCTACCGCGGCGAGGACACCATCAGCGGCCTGGTCGGCGAACTGCACAAGCTGAGCCGACCGACCGAAACACCGGGTGGCGTCACGTTCGTCGTCGACGAGATCGTCCTGGTCCACGACCACGGCCCCGACCACTCCGATGTGGTGCTCCAGGAACTGGAACACATCTTCGACGAGGTGCGCACCGTCTGGTTGAGCCGCAACTTCGGCCAGGACGCGGCGACCATCGCGGGCATGTCGGCCGCGAGCGGTGACTGGATCATCACCATGGACGAAGACGGTCAGCACGATCCGGCGTTCATCGGCCAATTCCTCGACGCGGCGCTGACCGAGCGCGCCGACCTCGTGTACTCGAAGCCGATCAACACCCGCCCGCACGGTTTCCTGCGCAACATCACCTCGCGCGGGGCGAAGATCGTGTTGGCGACACTGTTCTCCTTCCCCGACTCCAGCCGCTTCGAGAGCTACCGACTCATCCGCGGCGATATCGGTCGCCAGCTCGCCGGTGTCGCCTCCAACGGCGTGTACCTCGACGTCGCGCTCACCTGGGTGGTCGGCACGGTGGCGCAGGTGCCGGTCGAGCTGCGGGCCGAGGGTCGCGACGAGTCCGGGTACAACTACCGTCGCCTGTTCTCGCTGTTCTGGAAGATGGTGTTGTGCAGCGGCACCCGCGGCTTGCGGCTGGTCAGCATGCTCGGCGTCACCCTCGCGCTCGGCGGGCTGGTGTTCGCCGCGGTGATCATCGCCCAACATCTCAGCGGGGACGGGGCGCCCGAAGGCTGGGCGTCGATCATCGTCGTGCTGCTGCTGTGCTCGGGTGCGACGCTGTTCTCGCTCGGGCTGATCGCCGAATATCTCGGCGTTGCCTTGCACGTCCTGGTGGGAAAGCCGTTGTACCTCACCGTCGATTCACCGACTCCGCGTCCCGGCCATCGGGAAGCGATCACCGCCGAGAGAGAGACCGACCGGGTTGAGCAGTGACCGCATCATCTTCAGCCGACCGTTTCGGGCGAGTCAGGAACTGGCCAACCTCGAGGCGGTACTGAACTCTGATCACAGTCACGGCGACGGCGCGTTCACCGCGTCGGCCACTGCGAAGATCAAGGCCATCACCGACGCTCCACACGCACTGCTGACCACCTCGTGCACCTCCGCGCTCGAAATGGCGGGCCTACTGCTCGAATTGGGCCCGGATGACGAAGTGATCGTGCCGAGCTTCGCTTTCACCTCGACCGCTACGTCGATGGCATTGCGTGGCGTGACCTGCGTTTTCGCCGATATCGATCTCTCGACCGGCAACCTCGATCCGGCCTCGGTCGCCGCCGCGCTCACCCCGCGCACCAAAGCCGTTGTCGTGATCCACTACGGCGGTGTCGCCGCGGACATGGCCGAACTGCTCGCGCTCGCCGATATGCACGGCTTCGCGATCATCGAGGACAACGCGCACGGCCTCGGCGGTCGTTGGCGTGGTCAATCCCTCGGCACCATCGGCACGCTCGGCACGCTGAGCTTCCACGACACCAAGAACGTGCATTGCGGTGAGGGTGGCGCGCTGCTGCTCACCGACGAGATCTTGATGGCACGCGCCGAGATCATTCGAGAGAAGGGCACCGATCGGGCTCGGTTCCTGCGCGGCGCGGTCGACAAGTACTCCTGGCAGGACATCGGTTCCAGCTACCTGCCGAGTGAACTCAACGCGGCCGTGCTCGACGCGCAGCTCGCGGAGTTCGACGTCATCCAGGCCGGTCGCCATCGGGTGTGGGACAGCTACGCGAGTGCGCTGCCGGACTGGGCCGCGCGCAACGATGTACGCCTGATGACGGTCCCGGACGACCGCGAGCACACCGCGCACCTGTACTATCTGCGCACCCCGACCGAGGCCCGACGCGACGACCTGATCAGCCACCTCCGCTCGCTCGGGATCTCGGCGCCGTTCCACTATGTACCGCTCGATTCGAGCCCGGCCGGCTTCAAGCTCGGCCGGACTCCGAACCCGTGCGTGCGCAGTGCCGAGTTCTCCAGCACGGTCGTGCGGCTCCCGCTGTGGCCCGATCTGAGCGACACGCAGGTCGCTCGGGTGGTCGATGCGGTCACCGCCTTCACCGTCTGACTCAGACGTCGAGGACGTAGAGCTTCTCCCGTCCGCCCGCGATCAACGCGCGGTAGGACACGCGTGACCCGTACCGGCGGAACAGGGCGTCCAGGCTCGGCTCGGTGAACCGGGCTTCCTGAGCGCCGTCGCCCGCGTTGGTGAACCGGCGACCGATGGTGGCGAGCACCCGATTGTCGCTGGTCGCGAGGTTGCGGACAGGCTCGGCGATGATCACCTTGGTGCGGGCCGCCGCGAGCATGCGATCGATGACGGGTTCCGGATCGGGCAGGAAGTGATAGAGGCTGGCCTGCATGATCAGATAATCGGCGGGCGGCAGCGGATCGTCGGCGTGCACGTTCCAGACCTCGCCGTGGCCGCCTGCTCTGGTCAGCTCGGCGATGAATCCCTCGTTGAGATCGAGTCCGTGATAGTCGACGGACTTTTCCTGCAAATGTTTGGTGAACAGGGTGGCTGGGCCGCAACAGACGTCGACGACGCTGGCCCCCACCGGTATCAGGGCGGAAATCGGCTGAAACCGCCCGTCGTAGTGACGTCCGTACAACCCCCGCATCAGGACTTCGTAGACGGTGCCGCTGCGATAGATCAGGCTGGTGCTCACAAAAAGATCCTCTGGAACATCGGTGAAACGACTAGCCCACGCGATGTTACGGAGAATTCGGCGTCCCCGCCGACCGAGTCATGGTCGGCGGGGATTGTCTCAGCTCAGCAACCGCTCCGCGTCCGCGGCGGTGAGTACCTCGTAGGCGTCGGTTTCCCGGTTGTAGAACCAGGTGTTCGGTCCCGGCTCCGGTACGCCGGCGGCCACGACCGCCGAGGCAGAGGGGCGGAAGCTGGAACTGCGCGGGATCTCGTCGACGACGTAGACCAGGTCGGGGCGCTGGCTGGGCTCCAGCCCGTGCATCGCCTCGGTCACATCGCCCGGTTCGATGCGCAAACCGTGGCGCACGCTCAGCGCGGCCGCGGCGATCGTGCCCGCCGCGGTCTTCAGACCGAACGCGACCTCCATGTCGACCGGGGTGATGTCGTTGAGCACGTCCACGATCGGCTGGGTGAACACCGGCCCGCGGGCCGTCCGGATCACCGTGTCGCGGCGATCGACCAACCAGTAGTCACCGTCGCTGTCACGCCGGAACAGGTTCTCCGTCGGCCACCAGGCGTCACCGGCCCGGAACACACCGCGCAGTCCACCGTCGGAGATGTCGCCACCGTCGACGGCCTTGCCGAGCAGTAGTCCGGGTTCGTTGTCGACGCAGCGACGGGCGAACCCGTCGTCGCCGACGAGGATCTGCTCGCTGATCGGGTCGTAGGCGACCAGTTCGACTCGCGCGGTGCCGGGAACCGGCCTGCCCTTGGACCCGATCTTGGCGCCGGTGACATTCGCCAGCACCACGTCACCGTCGATCGAGGCGTAGAACTCGAGCACCCTGGCCGGGGCGAACTGTTCGACGGTGCGCCGCCACAGACCCGCGGGCATACCGGATCCGATGAACAGCCGGATCGGATGGTTGTGGCCGGCGGGGAAGACCCTGGCGTCGAGCAGGTCGCGCAGCATGGTCCAGGTGTAGGTGACGACGGTGACGCCGTAACGATGCACTTCTTCGGCGAAGCGGTTGGGATCCAAGTCCTTCGGCCTGGCCAGCGCGATCCGGCTGCCACCGGCGATCGCCCCACCGAGGCTCACCAGCAGCCCGGACGAATGGTGCAGCGGCGCAAGGCAGTACACGGTGTCGCGACGGTCCAGATCGGCAGCGCTCGCGGTGCCGAACGCCGACAGCGCCCAGCGATGGTTGGTGATGTACTTCGCCTCCAGGCGGTCACCGGAGCCGAGGACGAGCACGAACGCGAGTTCGCGGGCCAGACCCGGGTTCGGCCGATACCAGGCAGGCACCCTGACCTGTGCCGGGTCGATCTGTTCGAGGTCGATCACCCGGTCGCTGGTCGGCACCGCGAGCCGGCGCACGCCGCCGCCGCCGAGCACGAGCACCCTGGCGGCGGTCGCGGCGGCGGTGCGCAGGTTCTCCGGGTCGGTGATCAGCGTCTGCACCCCGGTCAACTCGATGGCCCGGTCGAGCTCGGCGCCCGGTGCGAGCAGCACCGCAACCGCACCGATGCGCGAGATCGCGGCGACCGAGGCCAAGGCGCTCGGCCGCGTCTCCATCATGATGCCGACCCGCATGGCGGGCCGGACACCGACGGAGATCAGGCCACGCACCACATTGTCGACGCGCTCCTCGACCGCGGCATTGGTGTGCACCCGGTCGTCGAACAGGACCAGGTCCTTCTGCGGCGCACGGCTCGCGTGCTCGCTGAGTAGTTTGCCGAGGGAGATCCGGGTGTGTGGCTGGATCATCCCGAGCCTGGTCAGCCGAGGCAGTGCCCGCGCGGCCTCGCCCACCATTTCGAACGAACCGCGAATCGTGTTGCCCGCGATACCTTCCAGTGCCCTGCCGACGCCCGCCCCCGCCTCGGCCAGACCGGCTGCGGTGTGCACCATCCGGGTGGCGGCGGTGCGTGGCGCGTTGCTCGCGACGTGTTCCTGCATGGGCACGATCTGCTCGGACAGGGGGGCGCTGCCGTCCATCCAGGCGATCCAGTCGCGGACCATCGGCCAGGTGTGGTTGGTGGCCGTCGAACCGGCGACGAGCCCGAAATGGCCTGCCACCAGACTGGCTTCGTACACCTCGGCATGGGGCGCTGCCCGCACGATGCCGCGCACCGCGGCGGGCTGACCGATGTCGTCGACCTCGCCGACGAACGCCAGGATCGGGCACTTCAACTCGGCCAGCGACACCGGGTGATCACGAATAACGAAACCGCCGAGCATCATCCGGTTGTGAGCGACGAACTGCTTGAGCAGATCGGCCACTGCCGGACCCGAATACCCCACCCAGCCTTCGCTGTTGAGGAAGCGACGCTGACGCTCCTTGGGCAGCAACGCTTCCCGGTCGTGCAATTGCAGCAGGAAGTCGATGCGCGACTTGGCGGTCTTCACCGGGTCGAGCATCTGGAAGCCCAAGCGCACCATCGACTCGGTGATCGGCAGCCGGTGCATCACGTGGTCGGCCAGGAAGTCGGCGACTTCGGAGACCAATCCGTAGGGCAACCCGAACGGCATACCGTTGACGATGTCGACGGGACTGCCGAAGGTGACGATGGAGGCCACGCCTTTGCCGTAGCGGTAGGCGGTGGTCTGGTAGGCGAACATGCCGCCCTGGGAGTAGCCCATCAGGTGCAACTGCGCGCCGGTGGACTCACAGACGGTGTCGATGGCGGAGTTCACCGCGAGCACGTGGTCGGCCAGGTCGCGTTCCCAGCCGCCTTCTTCCGTGGCGGGTGAGCCGAAATCGATGACCCAGCAGTCGATTCCGCTGGCATGCAGGATGCCGACCGCACCGCCTGCCGCGTTCACGTCCCAGATGTCGGCGTTCACCATCAACGGCGGCACCAGCAGCGCCACCGGACGCCCTGGCGTCGTGTCGTCGGGGAAGTAGTGCCGTAGCCGATACATGCGCCGGCGCTCGACGACCTCGAAGGGCGAGGACTCGACATCGTGTGACAACCCGCCGAAGCGGATCACCTCCAGCCCGTTCTGCGCGGTAGCCAGCAACCGCTGCACCGAACCGACCACACCTTTTGGACTGATATCCACCGTTCCCACCTGGCCCTACCTACTCAAAGTGACACACCTCACACACCCCGATGTGCTCATATGAGCTTGCCACATCGGACCTCCATTATGTGTCGGCTGTGACAGGCCGCATGTTCCAGCGATTCACCTCACACCCACCCCGCTCCGCCAGAGGTGTTTTCCCGAATAGGTGGCGCGCGGCCACCGCGACCCCCTACCATCGTTCGAGTCCGGAACGTACTGACACACATCAAGTTTCGTGTAACACCGTTTCACACGCCCGAATATCGGTGCAGGACCATTCGCTCAGCACTGTTACCCACCCCCAGCCTGTCGCGCACAGTCGCGCCGCACAGGTCGATCGGTTGTGCCGATTTCCGCCCCGAGGTGAGGACATATGCCATGACCATCGAAACGCCATTGCCCACGGCCGCGCCGTCATTTTCCCTGATCGTCGCCGATAGGGTGGTCGGGTGACCGAGAAGCTCGCCGACCCGTCGACCGACCGCGAAACCCTGCTCGTCGAGTTGGTCGACGACGCAGGTACCGCGATCGGCGCGTGCTCGGTGGCCGATGCCCATCGGCCACCGGGCACCCTCCACCGCGCCTTCTCCGTGCTGCTGTTCGACCAGCGCGGACACGTCCTGCTCCAACAGCGCGCCGCGGTCAAGACCCGGTTCCCGCTGCAGTGGGCCAACACCTGCTGCGGTCATCCAGCGCCCGGTCAGGCGCTCATCGAGGCCGCCTCGATCCGGTTGCGCGAGGAGTTCGGGATGGCGGCCGAGCTCACCGAGGTGGACGCGTTCACCTACCTCGCGGGCGACGAGGCGACGGGCCGTGTCGAGCACGAATACGACCACGTGTTGATCGGTCAGGTGGGCGACCTGCCGCCGCGGCCGGACCCGGACGAGATCGCCCGCTGGGCGTGGATCTCCCCGCAGTCGCTGCGCACCGACCTGACGGACAACCCCGGCAAGTACACCCCCTGGCTGGCCGAGGTCCTCGCGATAGCCACCCGCGCCCACCGACCCTGACCTCCCCCGTCCTTGCAGTCCCTTCTCGGTTCGGTCCCCACCGAACGCAACACTGAATAGATGCGCATATCTATATTTGTCGATGTATTCAAGTTCCTTGGGGAACTCACAGGCTCACCACAGTCCGCGAACAGGCCGCCGGACGAAGCTGGACCTCGAACGGTTCACACGACGGTGAGTGAGGGTGATAGCGATGGTCGAGGTCGAGATCAACGACGACACGGTGACGGTCAATGTGCTCGGTGGGCATCGCCTGCTCGCCCTACGCCAACAGGTCGTGATCGACCGCGCCGCGATCACCGAGATCGCTACCGCCGAGGTGGACCTGCGGCCGCCGTGGGTCCGCGCCCCCGGTACCTTCATCCCCGGGGTGATCGCCGCCGGTGTCTACCGCGGCAAGGGCCGGAAAGAATTCTGGGACACCACTTTCGGTGGCAGCGCCGTCCGGATCGATCTGGACGGGCCCGATTTCACCCGCCTGGTCATCGACGTCGACGATCTCGACGCGGTACTGAACGCGTTGAGCGCCGAAAACGCCGGCGTCTGAACCACCTTCACGAACCGAACGATTCCAGCAGTCCCGTATAGGTCTTCGGCGGCGGTGTCGCGAACTCTCCCCTACCCGACTTGCGCAGCCCCATCGTCACCAGCGACTGCACGGTCAACGTCGCCGCCGCGACACCGTCGATCACCGGCACCCCGATCTCGTCACGTATGTGCGCGCACAGATCGGCCATGCCCGCACAACCGAGCACCACAGCGTCGGACCCGTCCCGCAGGACAGCCGCCCGGCACGACTCGGTGACGATCTTGCGCGCATCCAGATCGGTATCGAGGGCGAGCACCGGTATCTCACACGCGTGAATCCCCCGGCAGAACCGTTGCATCCCATAGTGTTCCGCCAGATCCGCGGCCCGCCCGACGGTACGTCCGAGCGTCGTCACGACACTGAATCCGCGACCGAGATGACTCGCGGTGTGCATCGCCGCCTCGGCGATCCCGATCACCGGCCCCACGGCGAGTTCGCGTGCCGCGTCCAATCCGGGATCACCGAAGCAGGCGATGACGTACCCGTCCACACCGTCGGCCTCGCCCCGCCGGATCGCGGCGAGCAACCCCGGCACACTCATCGCCTCGTCGTAGTGACTTTCGATCGAGGCGGGCCCGATTTCGGAGGTGACCGCGTCGAGCAGTGTGCCCCGGCCCGCGACGGCCAGCGCACACTGCTCGATCGTGTCGGTCATCGCCCGCGTGGTGTTCGGGTTGACGACCCTGATACGCATCAGACACCGACCTCCTCGGCAGCGGCCGCGCGCCTGGCGCCGGTCAGCAGGTAGTAGACGACGAAACCGACACCACAGCCGATGAACCAGCTGTACTGGGCGGCGGTGTGCATGCCGGGCAGACTGTTGGCCAGCACCGGGAACACCGCGACCGCGGCGGCGACGGCGGTCGCGATGACCGCGGCCGGGTGATAGCCCTTCGTGTAGTAGTAGGCCCCCCGCTCCGACATCGTGAACAGATCGTCGACGATCACCTTCTGCTTGCGCACCAGGTAGTAATCGCAGATCAGCACCCCGAACAGCGGTCCGATGAACGCGCCGAGCACCTCGAGGGTGTAGTGGATGACGTCGGGGTTGTTGTACAGATTCCACGGCGTGATCAGCACCGAACCGATCGCCGCGATCATGCCGCCCGCTCGCCAGCTGATCCGCTGCGGACTCACGTTCGAGAAATCGAAGGCAGGCGAGATGAAGTTGGCGACGATATTGATGCCGATAGTGGCAATGGTGAAGGTGAGCGCGCCGAGCACGATGGCGAAGGTGGAGTCGATCTTGGCGACGGTGGCGACCGGATCGGTGATGAGCTCGCCGTACACCGGCAATGTCAGCGAGGCGGTGACCACCACCAGCACCGAGAAGACCAGGAAATTCACCGGCAGTCCGAGAAAGTTCCCGCGTTTCACCGCGTCGAAACTCTTGCCGTAGCGGGAGAAGTCACCGAAATTGAGCATCGGTCCCGAGAAATACGACACGACGAGCGCGATCGCGCCGAGCATGACCGGCACCGAGGCCCAGCCGGTGTATTTCACATCGCCCAGTTTCAGGTCGATGGCGCCCCAGCCTGCCTTCGCGATGAGATAGCCGCAGAGCAGGAACATGACGACATACACAGCGGGACCGCAGAAGTCGATGAACTTGCGGATCGATTCCATACCGCGCCAGAACACACACGCCTGCACGACCCACAGCAGCAGAAAACTGCCCCAGCCCAGCGCCGACAGTCCGAGGAACCCGTAGTCGGCGGTGACGGCATACGGCGCCAACCCCGGAAAGAGTTTCACCAGAACGACATCCAAGGCCGCCGAGGCGAGGAAGGTTTGAATCCCGTACCACGCCACCGCGATCAATCCGCGAATGATCGCCGGAATGTTCGCCCCGAGCACACCGAACGCACTGCGGCACATGACCGGATACGGCACGCCGGTCACCTGACTCGGCTTGGCCACCAGATTGCAGAAGAAATACACGATGCTGATGCCGATGAGCAACGCGGCGAGTACCTGCCAACTCGCCAGTCCGAGCGCGAAAAGGCTTCCCGCCGTGACATATCCGCCGACGCTGTGCACGTCCGACATCCAGAACGCGAAAATATTGTAAGTGCCCCAACTCTGCTTGCGCAGCGGTGCCAGGTCCTCGTTGGTCAGCCGCGGGTCATAGGTGGGTGGTTCACCGGCGGGCACCGCCGAGGACGTAATGGTGTCGGTCATGATCGTTCCCGTCCGAAGGGGTACATCTGCTGAACTGACGGTAAGTATCAGCGGTTGCCCGACGGTTTCCCGGGAATTTCCCCCCTATTGCACCGAAGATATATCTTCCGGCGCAAGCAGTCCGGTATCGGTCGGCAGGGTCGCGACCACCGTTTCCAGCCTGCGATGGTGCTCCTCGGCGGCGGCGAGCAGCCGGTCGACATCGCGGGCGAGAAACGCGTCGAGCATGGCGATGTGGTCGACGTGCAGGCGCTCGCGGTCGAGCCGGTCGATGTGGACCATCGACTGCACCGGCTCGGTGACATTCCACGCGGATTCGAGCATGTGCAGCAGTCGGAACATCCGCGACGGCCTGGTCAGCGCCACATGGAAGCTGCGCGACTGTCGTTGATAGGCCGCGGGGTCGTCGTCGAGGATGGCGCGCTCGAGTAGGTCGTTCACCGCGAGCAGGTGCGCGCGTTCGGTCTCGTCGGCGTGCGTCGCGGCCGCGGCGAGCGACGCCGTCTCCAAAGTGTCACGCACGATGTACATTTCGCGCAGTTCTCGGGCGGTGAGCTGAGCCACCTGGTAGCCGCGTTGCTGGCGGTGGGTGACCAGACCCTCCCCGATCAGTGTTTTGAGCGCCTCTCGAACGGGGATGTGGCTGACGCCGAACAGCTCGGCGACTTCCCGCAGCGGGATCACGGTGCACGGCGGTACGGCGCCGTCGAGGATTACGCGGCGCAGTTCGCCGAGAATCACCTGCGGTCGGCCTGGCTCATCGACCACAAGCCTTGCGAGCAGCGCCGATCGTCGTCTCGAGGGCATACGAACATGCTATGGACGGCGTATTGCGCGCGGACTGTTCGATGTGACAGTTAGGAAACGATCACCGTACCGACCGGTCTCTGATGCGTAATGGCATGCTCGAACCATGGGAGTTTCGACAGCGCAAACGGTGGATCGCCGTTTCGTCCGCCTGGTCACCGTGTTCGATCACCTGTTCCGCAAACCGTCACACGGCGGTGGCGCGCTGTGTGTGTATCTGCACGGCGAGCCGGTGGTCGATGTGTGGGCCGGTTACGCGAGCCCGGGTGTGCCGTGGACCGCGGAGTCGGTGGCCTTGGGTTTCTCCACCGGAAAAGGCGTGGCCTCCACGGTGATCCACCAGTTGGCCGATCGCGGGCAGCTCGAATACGACAGCCCGGTCGCCGAGTACTGGCCGGAATTCGCGGCGGCGGGCAAGGCCGACATCACCGTGCGCGATGTGCTCACCCACCGGGCCGGCCTGCATCGTCTCCGTGGTCTACTACCCGGACCGATCGAGAGTTTCCTCGACGACAAAGCCGTCACCGCCGCCTTGGCCGCGGCCACGCCCGATCCGCGGCACAAGATCACCAGCGGCTATCACGGAATAAGCTACGGGCACTTGGCCGCCGAGATCGTGCAGCGGGTCACGGGCCGGGAGTTCGTCGATGTCGTGCGCACCGAACTCGCCGAACCTCTCGGCGCCGAAGAACTCTGGTTCCGGGTGCCGAACGAGCAGCGCCACCGCATCGCCGCCACCTTCCCGCGCCTACGGGCCGCGGGCATGGACTGGGACACCGGCTCCGACCTGCTGTCCCGCACCCGCTTCGCCGCTGCCGCCGAGACCACGCCGCGCGGTTTCGCCGACCTGATCGTCGATGAGCGCGTGCACGATTCGGTGATGCCCGGCGTGAACGGCGTCTTCTCCGCCCGCGCTCTCGCCCGCCTCTATGCCGCGCTGGCCAACGGCGGCGAACTCCACGGCACCCGCATCCTCTCCCCCGACTCGATCCCCCGCTTCGCCACCCGCCAGGTTTTCACCCCCGACTATGTCCTGGCATTTCGCATCCCCTGGGCCATGGGCTTCCACGGCGTCCCGATGAAACCCTCCAAGGCCGACCCGATCTCCGCCTTCGGCCACTTCGGCCTCGGCGGCTCCGGCGCCTTCGCCGACCCCGAAACGGGCCTGTCGCTCGCCTTCGTCACCAACCGTCTCGGCGGCAGACTCACTCCGCTCGGCGACGCTCGCCTCAGCCGCCTCGGCACCATCGCCCACAACATCGCGAAGTCGTAGCATCGGGCTCGATCACTGCACAATACGGACGCAACACCTGGACGCCCGACTGGTGAGGTCGAACCTGGCACTATGTGGCCGATGGAGACCGTGGGACTGGAGCGGATCGAGGCGGCGGCGCGGCTGTTGGCGCCGGTGATTCGGCGGACGCCGATCGAGGGGTCGCGGGTGTTGTCGGAGCGGGCGGGGACGCGGGTCCTGCTCAAGTGCGAGAACTTGCAACGGACCGGGTCGTTCAAGCCGCGTGGGGCGTATACCCGGATCGCGAATCTGCCTGTCACGGATCGAGCGCGGGGTGTGGTGACGGCCAGTGCCGGTAATCACGCGCAAGGGGTGGCCTGGGCGGCGAGCGAGCTCGGGATCGCCTCGACGGTGTTCATGCCGGTCGGGGCCTCGCTGCCGAAACTGGTCGCCACGCGTGCCTATGGTGCAGAGGTGCATCTGGTGGGCGACACGATCGACGAATCCTTGCTCGCCGCACAGGAATTTGCCGAGCACACCGGCGCGACGCTGATCCATCCGTTCGACCACCCCGACATCGTCGCCGGTCAGGCAACGGTCGCGCTGGAAATCCTCGAACAGGTTCCCGAGGTGGGCACGGTCGTCGTACCGACCGGTGGTGGTGGGTTGCTCGCGGGTGTAGCGGTGGCGATGCACGCGTTGGCGCCACGGGTGCGGGTGATCGGCGTGCAGGCGGCCGAGGCGGCGGCGTGGCCGGATTCGCTGGCGGCGGGTAGACCCGTTCGGGTACCGCGGATGTCGACGATGGCCGATGGCATCGCGGTCGGATTGCCGGGCGCGGTGCCGTTCGCCCATGTCGCCGAGTTGGTGTCCGAGATCGTCACCGTCGACGAGGACGCCCTGTCGAGAGCCCTGCTGCTGTGCCTCGAACGGGCCAAACTCATTGTCGAACCCGCGGGCGCGGCGGGCGTCGCAGCACTGCTCACCGCCGCGATACCTGATCTTCCCGGTCCGGTGGTCACCATCCTGTCCGGCGGCAATATCGACCCGCTGCTGCTCACCCGCGTGATCGGCCACGGTCTCAGTGCCGCGGGCCGCTACCTGGCCATGCACGTCACGATCGATGACCGTCCGGGTGCCCTGTCGGCGTTGCTCGCCGTGGTCGGGCGCGCGGGCGCGAGCGTGGTCGACGTCGTGCACTCGCGCACGGGTCCGTGGCTGGCTGTCGATGAGGTCGAGGTGTCACTCACCGTGGAAACCCGCGGCACCGCGCACCGCGACGACGTCCTGGACGCGCTGCGTGATGCGAGTTTCCGCGTCCATGCGGAGCTTTAGCAACTCGGCGCCCGGCAACCGCGAGCTCACGCTAGTTGCGGCTCTCGGGCGCCCGGTCCGGCGGCCAGCGTTCGGTGATCAGTTCGGTCATCTGGTCCACCCAGGTGTCGTCGAGGGCGGCGTCGTGGCGGATCAGGATGCGGAAGATCGCGGTGCCCGCTACGACTTCGGCGAGCATGGGAAGTTGATCATCGGCGCGGCGTTCGTGGCCGAAGCGGGATTCGAAGGCGGCGAGGTCGCCGGCCAGTCGGTCGATCATCATTTTGTGCACTTCGGGGGCGGCGACGGTGTCCGCGATCAGTCCCGGTAGCGCCGAGCGCACCTCGGGGCTGTCGAACATCGTGCGGACCGTCTCGACCAATGCCCGGATGTCGGAGCGGATATCGCCGCCCGAAACATCCGGTGGCGCAATGACTTCGGCGGACAGCACGGCCTCGTGGACGAGCTGCGCCTTGTTCGACCATCGCCGGTAGATGGCGGCCGTGGTCGTCCCGGCGCGCGCGGCGATCGCCGACAACGACAGCGCGGGGTAACCCGTTTCGAGAATCAGCTCTCTGGTGGCCGCGATGATCGCGGCATCGATCCGGCCGTCGCGCGGGCGCCCTGGAGTGGATGGCGCAGACCTCTTGCCTTCGCTGTCGCCTTCTGTTGTCATGATCACACCCTAATTCCAATACGGCATGCATCATATTTGAGGGAGAGCTGTGAATCTGAGCCCGCTCGACGAGTACCCGCTGCATCAGGTGCCGGCGCCCCTCACCTGGCCCGCCGCCTCCGATCGGAACTTCTACGATCGGTCCTACTTCAACGTACTCGACCGGGACGGGCGCTTCATGGCGCTCACCGGGATCGGCTATTACCCGCGCCTCGGGGTCAAGGACGCTTACTTCGTCGTCCGCCGGGGTGACACCCAGACCGCGGTGCGGCTGAGCGACGCCATCGACGACGACCGCCTGCACCAGCACGTCAACGGCTACCGGATCGATGTCGTCGAACCCTTGCAGGAGCTACGCCTGACCTTGGCCGAGACCGAGGGCGTCGCCGCGGATCTGACCTGGCGCGGGCTGTTCCCCGCCGCGCTGGAGCGGCCGCACGAGATGCTGACCGAGCGGCGGGTGACGTTGCAGGCGTGCCGCTTCGCCCAGGTCGGTACGTGGGCGGGCTGGATCGAGGTCGACGGCGAACGGTTGACGGTCGAGCACGACACCAGCGTGGCGAGCCGTGATCGCTCGTGGGGCATCCGTCCGATCGGCGCGCCCGAACCCGCCGGTCGCCCGGATGCCGCGTTCCGCGGCATGTGGTGGCTCTATCTGCCGCTCGCGTTCGACGACTACCAGCTGTTCCTGATCCTGCAGGAGGATCCCGATGGTCACCGCAGCCTCTACGACTGCACCCGCCGCTGGCGCGACGGTCGCGTCGAGCAGCTCGACGGTGTGCGCGCGACCATCCACTACCAGCCCGGAACGCGGATCCCGACGGGCGCGCACGTCGAGTTCATGAACCGGGCGGGTGATCGGATCGAACTCGACGTCGAATCGAAGTTGTTCGCGCCCATCGCGTTCGGCTCGGGATACGGCGGCGACTCCTCGTGGGCACACGGCACCTGGAAGGACGGACCGTTCGCCGAACGCGTCAGCTACGACATGACGGATCCTGAGGTGATGGCCAGAGCACCGTTCAGTCTCATCGACCACGTGGGCCGGGCGGTGTGCACGGAAGCCGACGGGCAGACGCGCGAGGGCGCGGGTCTGTTCGAGCACGGCGTGATCGGACCGCACCATCCGTCGGGTTTCTCCGACTGGACCGACGTGGCGAAGTAGGTAGGGCGCCATGAAGATCATGACAGCGCTCTACGGACCCACCGATGCGGTCGAACGCGCGACCGTGCTCCGGGAGGCAGGCGCATCCGGGGTATTCACCTTCGAAGGACCGTTCGACGTGTTCACGCCGCTGGTGCTCGCATCGGCGGTCAAGGGGCTCGACGTGATGTCCAATGTCGCGATCGCACTGCCCCGCAATCCGATTCAGCTGGCACACCAGGCCAACGATCTGCAACTGCTCGCCGAGGGTCGGTTCATCCTGGGTCTTGGCACGCAGGTACGCGCGCAGATCGAGAAGCGCTACGGGGCCGAGTTCGACCGCCCTGTCGCGCGAATGAAGGAGATGGTGGGGGCGTTGCGCGCGATCTTCGCCACCTGGAACGACGGCACGCGACTGGACTTTCGCGGTGAGTACTACCGACACACCCTGATGACGCCGACCTTCGTCCCAGGGCCGAACCCATACGGTCCGCCACCGATCTATCTCGGTGCGCTCGGGCCGCGGTTGACCGCAGCCACCGCGGAGGTGGCCGACGGTCTGCTGGTGATGCCGTTCGGGACGAAACGGTTCCTGCACGAGACGACGTTGCCTGCCGTGCGGGCCGGTCTGTCGGCCGCCGGACGCTCCGAGGACGACTTCGAGGTCGTGCCGGAGATCATCGTCTCGGTCGGTGACGACCACGCCTCGACCCGGATGCTGTTGGCGTTCTACGGTTCCACCCCGGCCTACCGACCGGTGCTCGACGCCCATGGCTGGGGTGATCTGCAGCCCGAACTCAACGCGATGTCCAAGCAGGGGCGGTGGCGGGAGATGGCCGCCCTGATCGACGACGACATCCTGCACACCATCGCCGCCTGCGGCACTCCGGCCGAGGTGGCCGCGCATATTCGCGATCGGGTCGACGGTGTGTCGGACCGGCTCTGCCTCTATCAGCCGGGGCCCATCGCTGTCGACGCGCTCGCCGAGATCGTGGACGCGCTGAAAGGATCTACATGTCACTGACAACGATCGAATTCGACCAGGTCGTCGACGACAGCTACGGCGGCAAGGCGGCCGGGCTGGCCGAGCTGCGCCGTCTCGGACTCGCTGTGCCGGTCGGATTCGTCATCGCCGACGCTTCCGCACAGGGCGGCATCGATGCTGTGACGGAACGCTTCTCGGAACTGGCCGCCGCCGGCGCGACTTCCGTGGCGGTCCGTTCCTCCGCGATCGGAGAGGACGGGGACGACCAGTCCTTCGCCGGCCAGTACGACACTGTGCTCAATGTCGACTCCGTCGATGGCTTCGCCGCGGCCGTGCGCGAGTGCGCCGCGTCCGTACACTCCCGGCGAGTCGCGTCCTACAGCGAAACAGCTTCCGCCACCATGCATCTGGTGGTGCAGCAGATGGTCGACGCGCGTGCCGCCGGCGTGGTGTTCACCGCGGATCCGACAACCGGGCGGCGCGACCTCATGGTGATCGACGCCATCGCGGGGCTCGGCGAAGCGCTCGTCGACGGTACGGCTTCGCCCGACCACATCGTCCTCGATGCCCACGGTGACACCGCCGTGCACGAAGTCGGCGCGACGCCTGTTTTGTCGCCGGAAGAGATCGCGGAGATTCGGTCCGATGCGCTGCGCGCCGCGCGGCACTGGGGCAGGCCGATGGACCTCGAGTGGGCGATCGACCGTTCCGGCACACTGTGGTGGTTGCAGGCCCGACCGATCACCACCCTGCCCGGTGACCTCAACGAGATGGATTCGCCGCTCGCGGGCGCTGACCACGTGTACACGCGCTGCAACATCGGCGAGATGATGCCGGGGGCGTTCTGCCCGTTGACAGCCGCGGTGTCCGGCTATGCCATCGACTACGCGATGCAGATGACGCAGGTGGTGGCGCGGGCACAGCCGAGTTACGACCGGCCGTGGTTGCAGGTCGGCTATTTCTACGGGCACATGTTCCTCAACCTGACCGAGGGCACGGCGCTGAGCTCGGGCCTGCTCGGCAACTCGCTGGAGCAGTTCTCCACGTCGATCTGCGGCCGGGTGGTCGAGGAGCTGAAGGCCGAACCGCCGAAACCGTTCGCCCGCAGACTCGTCAACACGATCCGGCTGAGCACGTACGCGTTGTCAGCCGGGCCTGCGATCCGCCGCCTGGACGGAAAGATCGCCGGATTCCAGATTCCGACCGGTGACGATCCGCGAGAGATACTGCGCCAGTTGGAGTTCGGTGTCGAAGAGTATTGCGACATCACGCTGACTCATGTGCGGTCCTCGTCGCGCGCGGCGGTCGCGGCCAACATCCTCGAGAGCGTGCTGACCAGGCAGGCGGTCGAGAACGGACTCGACGCGGACGAGGGTCGTGCCGAGGCGACCCGGCTGATGGCAGGCGCGTCCGATGTCGAGAGCGCGCTCATGGTGGAGGAGCTCGACGCGGTGGTGCGAACCATCGCCGCCGATCATGCGGCCGCCGAGCGGTTCCTGGCGGCGGACCCGGCCGACGCGGTGACCGAGCTGCGGACAGCGAGCAACCCCGGCGGCGAAGCGTTGCGACAGTTCTCAGCTCGGCACGGTCACCGCGGGTACCGTGAGCTGTGCATGCGCGATCCGTCCTGGGCCGAGGACCCCGGCGGGCTGGGAGCGATGATGCAGGTCATGCTGCGCTCCGCACTGGATCCGGCCCACCGCGCACCGCTGCCCACGCCCGAGAAAACCCCCGGATCGGCGACCATCAGGTTCCTCGCCCGGCTGGCGCAGGGCGGCGCCCGTGGGCGCGAGAAGACGAAATCGAAGATGGCGCTGATGGCGCACGCGCTGAAGCTGGGCTACCGCCACCTGGGTGCGGTGCTGGCCGAGTCGGGGCGAGTGCCCGACGCCGACCTGGTGTTCTTCTTCGACCGTGCCGAGTTGGCTCGCGTCGTCGGCGCGGACGACATCGCCGACCTCGTGCGGTGCGCGCTGCGGCGCCGAGAAGCACTGGCGTACCAGAACTCCCTCGAGTTCGACGATGTGTCGGTGGGCAGGCCGGCCCCGCTGCTCGCACCGCCGCCGCACGCGATCACCGACGATCAGATCGTGGGCAGGCCCGCAAGCCGGGGCAGCGTCGAAGGCGTTGTGCGCGTGGCGAAGTCGATCGTCGACGCGCGAGACGTGCGGCCCGGCGAGATCCTGGTCGCCCCGGTCACCGACGTGGGGTGGACGCCGTACTTCACCGTCATCGGCGCGCTGGTCACCGACATCGGCAGCTCGGTATCGCACGGCGCCGTGGTGGCGCGCGAATACGGTCTCCCGTGCGTGGTCAACACCTTGGTTGCCACGAAGGTGCTGCGCACCGGCGACCGGGTCCGGGTGGATGGGGACCGAGGTCTGGTCACCCGGCTCGGACCGCCCTGAGGCCAGGCCTGCGACCCGCCGATCAGCGCAACCAGGCGCGTGCGTCGTCGGCGGTCTTGCGGACCTCGTCGAGTTGCTCGGCCACGCGCACACCCGCGGTACCGCCGCGGGCATTGCGGGAGGCAATCGACCCGGCGACCGTGAGGACTTCGCGCACGCCGGCGGTCAGTGCCGGGTCGACGGCGGCGAATTCGGCGTCGGTCAGTTCGTCTAGGCCTACGCCGCGCGCCTCGGCGGCCCGCACACACGCACCAGCCGCTTCATGGGCGACCCGGAACGGAACACCTTGGCGCACCATCCATTCCGCGATATCGGTGGCGAGAGTGAAACCGGCAGGGGCCAATTCGGCCATCCGGTCGGTGTGGAAGGTGAGGGTGCCGACCAGGCCCGCGATGGCGGGGAGTAGCAGTTCCAGCTGAGCGACCGAGTCGAACAGCGGCTCCTTGTCCTCTTGGAGGTCCCGGTTGTACGCCAGCGGTTGGGCTTTCAGCGTGGCGAGCAGACCGGTCAGGTTACCGATCAGGCGGCCCGCCTTACCGCGGGTCAGCTCCGAGACGTCGGGGTTCTTCTTCTGCGGCATGATCGACGAACCGGTCGACCAGGCATCGGCCAGGGTGACGTAGCCGAACTCCGGCGTGCTCCAGATGATGACCTCTTCGGCCATCCGGCTCAGGTCGACACCGATCATGGCCAGCACGAACGCAGCCTCGGCGGCGAAGTCACGCGAGGAGGTGGCGTCGATCGAATTGGCCGCGGCGGCATCGAAATTCAGCTCCGCGGCGATCTGCTCGGGGTCGAGGCCCAGCGAGGAACCTGCCAGCGCGCCCGAACCGTACGGCGAGACGGCGGCGCGTTTGTCGAAGTCGCGCAGGCGTTCCAGATCGCGCAGCAGTGGGTGCGCGTGGGCGAGCAGGTGATGCGCGAGGAGTACCGGCTGCGCGGCCTGCAGGTGGGTCTTGCCCGGCATCACGGCATCGGGGTGCACGGCGGCCTGCGCGACGAGCGCGTCGACCACGTCGAGCACACCGACGGCAACCCGGCGCACACCGTCGCGCAGCCACATCCGGAACAGGGTCGCCACCTGGTCGTTGCGCGAACGACCGGCCCGCAACCGACCACCGAGCTCGGTCCCGACCCGCTCGATCAGCCCGCGCTCGAGCGCACCGTGCACATCCTCGTCGGAGTCGGCGGGCCCGTAGGCGCCGGAGGCGACATCGGCGGCGAGCGCGTCCAGACCGGCCAGCATGGCGGGCAGGTCGTCGTCGGCGAGCAGCCCGGCCTTGTGCAGCACGCGGGCATGGGCCTTGGAGGCCCGGATGTCATAGGGAGCCAGCACCCAGTCGAAGTGGGTCGACTTACTCAACGCCGCCATCGCCTCTGCCGGCCCGGAAGCGAATCGCCCACCCCAGAGCGCACCTTCGTTGGTTCCACTGTGGGTCATAGTCGATGTCTCCTCCGGTCGAAATGGCGGGCATGGATGATGACGACACCGGCCGATCCGTGGGGACCGGCCGGTATCGAGACTACGAGGGTGATTCTCCGCGTTTTACTTCTGGTTCAGGTCGCGGCGGGCGGCGACCTTCGAGGACAGACCGTGAATCTGGACGAAACCCTTGGCCAGCGACTGGTCGAAGGTGTCGCCCTCGTCGTAGGTGGCGAGGTTGAAGTCGTAGAGGGACTGCTCGGAGCGACGGCCGTTGACCACCGCGGACCCACCGTGCAGCACCATCCGGATCTCGCCGGTGACGGTCTTCTGGGTGTCCTGCACGAAGGCGTCGAGCGCGCGCTTGAGCGGGGAGAACCACAGGCCGTCGTAGGCCAGCTCGCCCCAGCGCTGCTCGACCTGCCGCTTGTAGCGGGCCAGTTCACGCTCGACGGTGACGGCCTCGAGTGCCTGGTGCGCGGTGATCAGCGCGATGGCACCCGGTGCCTCGTAGATCTCGCGGCTCTTGATGCCGACCAGGCGGTCCTCGACCATGTCGAGACGGCCGACACCCTGACGACCGGCACGGGTGTTCATCTCCTCGATCGCCTGCAGCACGGAGACGGGCTTGCCGTCGATGGCGACCGGCACACCCTTCTCGAAGGTGATGATGACCTCGTCGGGCGCCTCGAAGTTCACCGTCGGGTCGGCGGTGTAGTCGTAGACGTCCTTGGTCGGCGCGTTCCACAGGTCCTCGAGGAACCCGGTCTCGACCGCGCGGCCCCACACGTTCTGGTCGATGGAGAACGGCGACTTCTTGGTGACGTTGATCGGGAGCTTGTTCTCCTCCGCGAACGCGATGGCCTTCTCGCGGGTCCAGGCGTAGTCGCGGACCGGGGCGATCACCTCGAGGTCGGGCGCGAGCGCGCCGATGCCGACCTCGAAACGGACCTGGTCGTTGCCCTTGCCGGTGCAGCCGTGCGAGACGGTGGTGGCGTTGTGGAACTTCGCGGCCTCGACGAGGTGCTTGACGATCAGCGGGCGGCTGATCGCCGAGACGAGCGGGTACTGGCCCATGTACATGGCGTTGGCCTGGATGGTGGGCAGGCAGTACTCGTCGGCGAACTCGTCGCGCGCGTCGACCACGATGGCCTCGACGGCGCCGCAGTTCAGCGCTCGCTGACGGATCGCTTCCATGTCCTCGCCGCCCTGGCCCAGGTCGATGGCCACGGCCACCACCTCGGAACCGGTCTCCTTCGCGATCCAGCTGATGGCGACGGAGGTGTCAAGCCCACCGGAGTAGGCGAGTACGACGCGATCGGACATGTCTGTTGTGCTCCTCGAAGTCTGGTACGTAAGGCCTGCCGTGAGCAGTATGGATGCTCCGGTCGCCGGTTCGGCTCACGCCGTTGCTACAAATGATTATGCACGATGATGCAATCTCATTCATAACCGGGGGTGCGGGCACGGCCGGGTGATGCCGAAATAGCCGATTACCTGCGATAACACTGCCGCACCCCTTGGCGAGTACTCTCGGCTATGAGACGCTGGTCACATCAGAGAAGCCAAAGGTCGGGACCGAAGGAGCCATCATGCAGTCGCTACGTGATTTCGCCGAGGCCAACTACGACCTGATCGGGACAGTGGTCATCGGACTCGGAAACCTGAGCCTGACGGTCGCCAAGGCCGTGATCGAACTCGGTACCCCCCTGCTCCAGGGATTCTTCGCCTGACTCATCCAGATCGAAGGAGCACACCATGGACGACGCCCTGCAGCTACTCTCCGACAACTACGAGGCCATCGCCGGTCTCGGGCTGTATGTCTTGCGAACCGGGTTCGAGATCACCGCCCCACTGACGTTGCTGATCCTGAATTTCCTCAACTCCTGACACCTCGCGTATGGCACGCTGGGAGAGCACTATTCGGCTCGCCACACGTGAGGACGAACAAGATGCTCTACTACATCGCGCAGGAATTCTCGACCCTCGGCAACGGTGTTCTCGATGTCGGCAGGGCCGTCGTCGAACTGGTCCAGGACATCATCGACATCGCCACACCGAACAACGGCGGCGGCGCGGGCGGCGGGCAGTACCCGTTCAACTGAGCCCGACTTCGGCGCGGATTGTCGCCGATGACCGAGGGCCGCCACTAGTGTGCGAATCATGACCGACGATGTGCGGCTCGAGGCAGGCTCCGCGGCGCTCACGATCGCCCCGGACGATGGCGGCGCGATCCACAGCCTCACCGTCGACGGCACCGAACTGCTCCGGCAGGACCCGGGGACCGGCAGTTTCGTCATGGCGCCGTGGGCAGGTCGGCTCGGCAAGGGTGAACTGACCGTCGGCGACCGGACGTATCAGCTGCCGATCAACAATCCCCCGCACAGCATCCACGGCACCGCCCGCGACGGCGCGTGGGAGGTGGTCGCGGCGTCGCCGACCGAGGCGACGATCAGCCATCGCCTCGGTGATCCGTGGCCGTTCGCGGGCACCGTCACCCAGACGTTCACCCTCACCGACACCGGCCTCACCCTGGCCATGCGCATCGCCACCGACCACGACGCCTTCCCCGCCCAGGGCGGTTGGCACCCGTGGTTCCTGCGCGAAGTCCCGCCCGCGACAGGGCCGGTTCGGCTCGACTTCGACCCGGCGTGGCAATACGAACGCGGCGACGACTACCTGCCCACCGGACGCAGGATCGCGCCGACGCCACCACCGTGGGACGACTGCTTCGGCATGCCCGACGGCGTCCTCGCCCGCCTCACCTGGCCCGACTTCCTGGAGTTCACCATCACCAGCCCGGTCCACGACGTCGTCGTCTGGACGTTGCCGCAGGAATCCCTCTCGGTAGAGGCCCAGTCCGGCCCACCCAACGGCCTGAACACCGAACCCCGGATGGTCACACCGGACTCACCACTCGATGTGCGCGTCGACTGGACCTGGCAGCGGTTGTAGCGGACGAGCCAAGGGCGAACACTCTCACCGCGACGGGCAACCGCTGCGAACCCACCGACCGGTTGTCAACCGCGTAGTCGTCGGATCCCCGCTGCGAAATCATCGAGGGCCGTCAGGATTGCGTCGGCCTGCCAGATTCGGTTCCTGGCGCGTTGCGATACCTCCCGCAGCACCTCGGACTCGACGAGTCGATCGATCGCCCGTTGCGCCGCTACTCCGCTGATGCCGAAGGATTCGGCCACGTAGGTGCTGTTGACGACCGGCTGGGCGATGAGACTGTCGATCAACCGCCAAACAACGGAGTCGGCGCGGGCGATGGTCCGCTCGCGGTATTCGGCGCGCACACTTCGGAGCGCGTCGACGAGTCGGCGTCCGGTGCCCACGGCATAGAAGGTCGCGTCGACGAACTGGCGAACGATCGGCTCCGGATCCCCGGTGCGGTATCGACTCAGCGCGTCGAAGTAACTCCCTGTGTTCACCAACAACCCCGCAGAGATCGGGACGGTGATGTGCCCGGTCAACTGCCGGACGCTCAACATCGCATGCACCAACGCGCGGCCGGTGCGCCCATTGCCGTCGGTGAACGGGTGGATCGTCTCGAACTGCGCGTGCGCCAGCGCGAGGTGGACCAGCGCGGGCACATCGTCGCGATGCGTGAAGCGAATGAGATCGGCCATGGCCGCCGGCACCCGATCATGATGGGGGGGAACGAAGTCCGCAGCGTGTGGACCGATGTTACTACCCCCGATCCAGACCTGCTCATGGCGCCATCGGCCCGCATGGGTGGGATCGGATTCACCGAGGAGCGCCTTGTGCATGGCCAGGATCGAGTCGACGTCGACCTCTCTGCCGAGGCGGACGGCCGCTTCCATCGCCCGCACATTCGCGGTGACGATGCGCGCGTTCCGGTTGGTGTGCTCACCGAGTTCGGCAAGAGCGAGTTGCCTTGCTCCCACCGTGAGGTTCTCGATCTGCGATGACGCCGAACTCTCGGTACGCAGCAGGACCGAGCTCATGGGGCCGAGTTCACAGTCGGCACCGAGTTCGGCCGACAAGTGCGCGTCGAATCGCGCGAGTTCCTGCGCCGCCTCTTCAGCTTCGGTGAGTAATGCGACCGGCAGATCCACCGGCTGCTCGCCGATCTCGACGAGCACTGCGGCGGAGTAGGACCCGGCGTGCCGACGAAGCTGGGTACGCGAGGCATAAGGATCGCGCACCACCCACGGATGCGCTTCGTACTCGACGGCAGGCCAGCTGACCGCGGGAGGGTTAGCCATGAGGCCATCATACCTAACGATATTTACTTAAGGTTAGGCATAAAGACCCGTTACCTAACCTTAATTAAGCAAGCTTCAGTAAAGGGAAGGTAGCCGAACGGTAGTGCTCTCAGGCCAGGTCTTCTATTTTCGCCGCGAGATCGGCGCCGGTGAGGGGTTCGCGGGCGATGACGGCGATGGTGTCGTCGCCGGCGATGGTGCCGACGATGAAGGGGAGGGCGGCGCGGTCGAGGGCGCTGGCCAGGAAGTGGGCGGCGCCGGGTGGGGTGCGCAGGACGGCGAGGTTGCCGCTGGCGTCGGTGGAGACGAGTAGGTCGCCGAGGAGTTTGGACAGTCGGCCGGTGCCGCCGGTGACGCCGCGGACGGGGCTGCCGTCCTCGGGGACGATGTAGACGCCCGCGCCGCCGTCGGCCGCACGCAGTTTCACCGCGCCGAGTTCGTCGAGGTCACGAGACAGCGTGGCCTGGGTCGTTTCGATGCCCTCGGCCGAGAGCAGGGCGGCGAGTTCGGTCTGACTACGGACCGAGTGGGCGGTCAGCAGTTCGATGATGCGCGACTGGCGGCCGGCGCGGGTGCGGGCGATGGCTGGCGAGCCCTTCTCGGGTCCACTCATCGCCGGCCCCCCACGCCGGCCCCGGTTCGCGGTCTCACGCGGCGGCTTTCGCGAGCAGCCACACCAGCAGCGCCTTCTGGGCGTGCAGCCGGTTCTCGGCTTCGTCCCAGACCACACTGTGTCCGCCGTCGAGTATCTCGTCGGTGATCTCTTCCCCGCGGTGCGCCGGAAGGCAGTGCAGCACAATCACTTCCGGATCGGCGTAGGCGAGCAGTTCGGCGTTGAGCTGGAACGGACGGAACGGGCCGACACGGTCGAGACCGTCGTTCTCCTGGCCCATCGAGGTCCAGGTGTCGGTGACGAGCACATCCGCGCCGGTCGCGCCGACTACCGGGTCACCCGTCACTGACACTGTCGCACCGGTTTCCGCGGCACGCTTGGCGGCGGCGTCGAGGATCCAGGGCAGCGGTTCGAAACCGGCGGGCGCGGCCACGGTCACGTTCATTCCGGCGGTCACCCCACCGAGCAGCAGCGAGTGCGCCATGTTGTTGGCGCCGTCACCGAAGTAGGTGAGGTTCAGTCCGGCGAGCGAGCCTTTGCGCTCGCTGATCGTCTGCAGATCGGCGAGAACCTGACAGGGGTGGAACTCGTTGGACAGCGCGTTCACCACGGGAACCGTTGCGGTGACAACCATCTCGTCGAGACGCGACTGTTCGAACGTCCGCCAGACGATGGCGTCGACGTAGCGCGAGAGCACACTGCCGGTATCGCCGAGGGTTTCCTCACGACCCAGCTGGGTGTCGCGACCGTCGACGACCACCGCGTGCCCGCCGAGCTGGGCGATACCGAGTTCGAACGAGAAGCGGGTGCGGGTGGAGTTCTTCTCGAAGATCACGCCGACCCCGCGCGGGCCGTCCAGCGGCCGGTGCAGGAACGGGTCCTTCTTCAATGCGGCGGCGATGGCGAGGATTTCGGCCTGTTCGGCCTGGGTCACATCGTCGTCACGCAAGAAATGACGCAGGGTCACTTGGTCGCTCCCTCAGCATCGGCGGCGGCCTTGTCGAGAATCTCGGGCAGGTCGGCGACGAAATTGTCGGCCTGGCTTTCGGTGAGCACCAGGGGTGGTGCCAACCGGATCACATTGGGCTTGGCGGGGTTCAGCAGGTAGCCCGCCTCGCGCGCGCGTTCGTCCACGTACGCGGAGATGTCGTTTTTCAGCACGATGCCGATGAGCAGACCCGCGCCACGCACGTGGTCGATCTCTGGATGCTCGAGCAGGGCGATACCGTCGGCGAGCTTCTTGCCGACCCACTCCACGTGGGTCAGCAGGTTGTCGGCGTCGATCGTATGTAGGACAGCCAGAGCCGCTGCGGCACAGACGGGATTGCCGCCGAAGGTGGTGCCGTGCAGGCCGGGCGTGAGCAGTTCGGCCGCGCGGCCCTGCGCCAGCACGGCACCGATCGGCAAGCCACCGCCCAGGCCCTTGGCCAGGGTGATCGCGTCGGGCACGATACCGGCTGCCTGGTGCGCGAAAAACGTTCCGGTGCGGCCAATTCCGGTCTGCACCTCGTCGAGGATCAGCAATGCCCCGGCCCGCGAGGTGATTTCGCGCGCCCGGGCCAGGTAGTCGGGCGGCGGGACGACCACGCCGCTCTCCCCCATCATCGGTTCGAGGAACACGGCGGCGGTGTCGGAATCGACGACCGCTTCGAGTGCGGCGGCGTCACCGTAGGGCACGTGCACGACACCGGCGGGCATCGGCTCGAACGGCGTGCGCTTGGCGGCCTGGCCGGTCAGGGCGAGCGCGCCCATCGTCCGGCCGTGGAAAGCCTCTTCGGCGGCAACGATTTTCGACCGTCCGGTCAGGCGCGCGATCTTGAACGCCGCTTCGTTGGCCTCGGTGCCGGAGTTGCAGAAGAACGCCTTGCCCTCACCGTCGCCGAAATGGGCGAGCAGCTTCTCGGCCAGCTCGATCACGGGCTCGCTGGCATACAGGTTCGACACGTGACCGAGCGTGCCCAACTGCTGGGTGACCGCCGCCAGGATCGCCGGGTGGGCGTGGCCGAGGCTGTTGACCGCGATGCCACCGAGGAAGTCGAGGTAGCGCTTGCCGTCGGCGTCGTAGAGCACCGCGCCCGCACCGCGCACCAGCGCGACCTTCGGGGTGCCGTAGTTGTCCATCATCGCGGCGGACCACCGCTGCTGCAACATCTCTGTTTCGCTCATGATTGCGTTCCATCCGGCGACCCGGCGGGGGTCACCATGGTTCCGATTCCTTCTCCGGTGAACAACTCCAGTAGTACCGAATGCGGGACGCGCCCGTCGATCACGTGGGCACTGGGGACCCCGCCGAGCACGGCTCGCAGGCACGCTTCCATCTTCGGCACCATGCCCGCGTCCAGGCGCGGCAGCAACTTCGCCAACGCGTCGGCATCGATGCGGCTGGTCAGCGAGGAGCGGTCCGGCCAGTCGGTGTAGAGGCCCTCGACGTCGGTGAGCACGACGAGTTTCTCCGCGCCGATGCCCTCGGCCAGCGCGGCGGCGGCAGTGTCGGCATTGATGTTGTGCACCACGCCGTCGACGTCGGGGGCGATGGTGGAGACCACCGGGATGCGGCCCGCGTCGATCAGGTCGAGCACCGCGCCGGGGTTGACCTCGGTGACATCGCCGACCAGGCCGATGTCGGTGGCGACGCCCTCGACGGCGACGGTGCGCCGGGTGGCGGTGAACAGGTGCGCGTCCTCGCCGGAGATGCCGACCGCGTACGGGCCGTGCGCGTTGATCAGCCCGACGAGCTCACGCCCGACCTGACCGAACAGCACCATTCGCACCACGTCCATCACCTCGGGGGTGGTGACACGGAAACCACCGCGGAATTCGCCTTCCATCCCGAGCCTTGTCAGCATGGCCGTAATCTGCGGGCCACCACCGTGCACGACCACCGGGTGCACGCCGACGGTGCGCAGGAACGCCATGTCAGCGGCGAAGGCGGCCTTGAGTTCGTCGTCGACCATGGCGTTGCCGCCGTACTTCACGACCACGATCTTGTCGCGGAACTTCTGCAGCCACGGCAGGGCGTCGGCGAGGACATGCGCTTTGTCCAGGGCCGTGAGCGATCCCACGATGCTCATGAGCTGTACGCCGAGTTCTCTTCGACGTAGGCGTGCGAGAGGTCGGTGGTGCGCACCATCGCGGTGCCATCGCCGACGTTGAGTTCGATCAGCACGTCGACGTCTTCGCCGGACAGGTCGACCTCGCGGGCGCCGGGCGCGCCGACACTGTCCACGCAGACCGGATTGCCGTTGAACGACACCGCGATCCGGTTCGGGTCCAGGGTCACCGGCGCGATGCCGACCGCGGCGAGTACGCGACCCCAGTTCGGGTCGGAGCCGAACAGCGCGGTCTTGACGAGACTGTCGCGGGCGACGGCGCGGGCGACCGTGAGCGCCTCGTCCTCGGAGGCCGCACCGGTGACGGTGACCTGCACCCGCTTGGTGACGCCCTCGGCGTCGGCCATCAACTGCGCGGCCAGGTCGTCACACACCGTGAACACCGCGGCGTCGAGATCCGCCTGCGACGGCGCGACTCCGCTGGCACCGTTGGCCATGATCAGCACGGTGTCGTTGGTCGAGCACGAACCGTCGACATCGAGCCGGTCGAAGGTGTATTTCGTGGCCTTGCGCAACGCGGAATCGAGCTGGGCGGGCGTGGCGACGGCGTCGGTGGTGAGCACGACGAGCATGGTGGCCAGCGACGGCGCGAGCATGCCCGCCCCCTTGGCCATGCCGCCGACGTTCCACTTGTCCTCGCTGTGAAAGGCTGACTCCTTCGGGACGGTGTCGGTGGTCATGATGGCGTGGGCGGCGTCGGAACCACCCGACATGCCGCCGCCCATCTCGTGCACGATCTCGGTGATGCCGGGGATGAGCTTGTCCATCGGCAGGCGGTCACCGATGAGCCCCGTCGAGCAGACCGCGATCTCGCCCGCGCCGGTCTCGGTGCCCCAATTGCTCAGTGCCGCGGCGAGTTCCTCGGCGGTCTTGTGGGTGTCCTGGAAACCGGCGTGGCCGGTGCAGGCGTTCGCACCGCCGGAGTTCAGGATCACCGCGCGCAGGTGGCCGGTCTTCAGCACCTGCTGCGACCACAGCACCGGCGCGGCCTTGACCTGGTTGCTGGTGAACACACCGGCCGCCGAGTACTCGGGGCCCTCGTTGAGCACCAGCGCGAGGTCCGGCTTGCCGCTGGCCTTGATGCCGGCCGCGATACCCGCCGCGCGGAAGCCCAGCGGCGCGGTGACGCCCTGGGTGTGGATCAGTTTGCCGTGGTCCGGGGTCTGCGGATCAGGGGTCGTCACGGTGCCACTCCTACGGTGGAAAGTCCTGCGGTCTCGTCGAATCCGACGGCCAGATTCATCGATTGCACCGCGGCGCCCGCGGTGCCCTTGGTCAAGTTGTCGATCGCGCCGATCACCACGAGCAGACCGGCCTCGGCATCGACGGTGACCTGCAGGGTGATCGCGTTGGAGCCGATCACCGAACCGGTCTGCGGCAGCACGCCTTCGGGCAGCAGGTGCACGAAAGGCTCCTCGGCATAAGCCTTTTCGTAGACGGCGCGTGCCTGCGCGGCGTCGACCTTCGTCGGGGCGGTGCAGGTGGCGAGGATGCCGCGCGGCATCGGGGCGAGTACCGGCGTGAACGACACCGAGACATCGACGCCGCCCGCGGCTTTCAGGTTCTGCGCGATCTCGGGGGTGTGCCGGTGCGCGCCCGCGATGCTGTAGGCCCGGACACTGCCCATCACTTCGGAACCGAGCAGGCCGACATCGAGCTTGCGGCCTGCGCCCGAAGTACCGCTCACCGCAACGACATTCACCGTGGGCT
This sequence comes from Nocardia sp. A7, assembly GCF_046549215.1. Classification (NCBI taxonomy): domain Bacteria; kingdom Bacillati; phylum Actinomycetota; class Actinomycetes; order Mycobacteriales; family Nocardiaceae; genus Nocardia; species Nocardia sp. A7. The sequence goes on from NZ_JAJPWE010000007.1 coordinate 40,972, forward strand.
CGATGATCCCGGCGGCGATCGCCGGGGCCAGCGCCACGCTCGACACGGTCGGATAGCAGCCGGGCACGGCGATCCGCCGGGCACCGGTCAGCTTCGCCCGCGCACCGGGCAATTCGGGTAGGCCGTAGGGCCAGCTGCCCGCGTGGGCACTGCCGTAGTACTTCTCCCAGGCGGCCGCGTCGGTGAGCCGGTAGTCGGCGCCGCAATCGATGATGACCGTCTCGTCGGGCAGGGCGGCCGCGATCGCGCCGGACTGCCCGTGCGGGAGGCCGAGGAACACGATGTCGTGACCGGCCAGGATTTCGGGGGTGGTCTCGTCGAGGATCCGGTCGGCCAGGGGCAGCAGATGCGGCTGCAGTGCGCCAAGGGCGGTGCCCGCGTTGGAACCGGCGGTCAGCGCCCCGATCTCGAGGCGCCCCGCTCGGTATTCGGGATGCCCGAGCAGTAGACGCAACACTTCGCCACCGGCGTATCCACTCGCACCGGCAACCGCCACCCGCAGCACGGGTCCTCCCGACGAATCAACCATGTGATGATTATGCACGACTATGCAAGCTCATTCATGGGCGGGTGTGACCGACTTCGCCTCCGACGCCCCGATCAGGCGCGCTACCAGCGGAAACACCAGGACGGTCGTCGCGCCCGCCGCCACCAGGATCGAGGCGACATCGGCGGTCAACAGGCCGGTCTGAGTGGCAACCTGCGTCACCGCGACGATGATCGGCAGGCCGGTCGCGGCATAGAGGGCCAATTCGACGCGCGCGCGTCCGGTCGCCAGGTTGTCCCCGCGTGGCACGAAACGCTCGCTCGACCAGACGGGCAGGCCGCGCGCGATCGCGATGGTGACGACGAACCACAACCACAGTGCCGGATTGCGCCCGACCGCCGCCACGTCGATCCCCATCCCCGACACCACGAAGAAGACCGGGATCAGCAACCCGTACCCGATCGCCTCCAGCGAGGAGTCCACATCCGGGTGCCCCGCCGCGATGAGCCGCCGCAGAATCATGCCCGCGGCGAACGCGCCGAGCACCACGTCCAGATCGAAGACCTCGGCGAGCACCATCAGCACCAGGAGCAGCAGCACCACCCCGCGCACCGGCAGTTGCGACGTGCCACCGCCCAGCCTGGCCAGCCCGGCGCCCAGATCGGGCATGCGATCGAGCATCCGCACCGGCACGAATCCGACCACCACGGCCGCCACCACGAACATCACCACGATCACCACCGCACTACCCGCATCGCGACTGGTGAGCAGCACCGACATCGCCACGATCGGCCCCAGCTCGCCCACCGCGCCGTGCGTCATCACCGCCCGGCCCAGCGGCGAGTCGACGATCCCCGCCTGCTTCAGAATCGGCAGCAGGGTGCCGAGCGCGGTGGAAGTCAATGCGATGGCGACCGCGACGCGCGTGCTGTTCGATGTCTGCGTCGCCACCACGACGATCGCGAAAGCGAACAGCAGACATACGATCCACACGGCCCACGCCGTCCGCCCCGACCGGCCGCGCAGCAATCGCGGATCGAGCTCGTACCCCGCCAACAGGAACAGCATCCCCAGCCCCAGCTCGCTGACCAGGTCGACCCCGCCCGCGCTGCTCGCCCACCCGAGCACGTGCGGCCCGACCACGGCGCCGGCCACCAGCAGGATCACCACATCCGGCAGATACCCGCGCACCAGCCTCGACAGCAGCGGCGCGACCACCGCGATGAGTGCGATCCAGAACAGCGAGACGATCGGCGATGGCTCGCCGATATCAGCGGAAGCGGCCAGATCCATGCAGGTCATCGTGGCACAGCGGCCCACCCGATCCCCGAAACCGCGCACGGGCGAGCTGTCATCGCGGTGTCGGCACGCGGTCGTCGACGGCGCCCGGTTCCGGCAGGAGGTGGGCAAGGAGAAGTTTGATCAGCAGGACGGGCCCGAACCAGAGCAGGAACGTGGGGACCGTGAGCACGGCGGTAGTGATCGCGGTCCCGAAGACGGTGGCGGCGAAGGCAACCGGAGTGCGGAGGCGCTTCGGCGTCGAAGTCACCACCACGGCAGCCGCGAGGACGAGCCCATAGATGGCGGCTGCCGTCGACCAACCGAAGCCGGGCACCACCAGGGCGAGCAGAAACGGCTGACCATGGATCGCCACGAACGCGAGGTGGTGGCGGGCATCGAGGCTCGGCCGATGGAACCAGCGCTTGGCCGAGGCGGTCGCGTTCACCACCGCGCCACCGAACAGGTCGAAGCCGACCACCACGACCACGATGATCACCAGCGCGGACGAGCTGCGGGCGAGCAGACCAGCCGTCGCCGCGCCGACGACCGCCGCCGAATAGCAGAGGGCGGCTTCACTTCTCGTCGCGTTCGGCGCGATCAGCCGGTCGGTGATCGTCATCGCCGGATGCCTTCCACGCACACAGCCACGAGGGGTTCGGCCAGGTCACCGAGCCGGATCTGCTCGTCGGCGAGCCACTGCACCAGGCAGCCTTCGATCGCACCCACGATCACCGCCGCATGCGCCTCCCCGATTCCCGCCCGCAACTGCCCGTCGGTGCCCGCCTCGCGCAGCAGCGCGGCGATCGCGGCGCGGTATTGCGCGTACACGGCGGCCATATCTATCGGGGTGCGGGCCGCCCACACATCCAGCAGCACGCGAGCATGGTCGGGGTGAGCGGCCAGCATCGTGACTGTCGCCCGGATCAGCGCGGCCAGCCGATCCAGCGCCGACCCTGTTCCGGGCACCGCGAGCTGTTCCTGCGCGCGCGTACGGTACTGGTCGAACGCCGCGGTCAGCAGCTCCTCCCTACTGCTGACCGCAAGGTAGACACTGCCTTTCGCGACACCGGCCTCGGCCGCGACATCCTCGATCCGGGACGCGGCGAAACCCTTCCGCGCGAACACTCGAACGGCGGCGTCCAGGATTTCGGCGCGCCGGGCATGCGCATCCACTCTCTTCGGCATGCTCCGATTATGACTGACCAGTCATTCATAATCAATGGAGCGTTGCGCTCGGCCGCTCAGCGTTTGTGGACGATCGTTTCACCCGCACCGGGTTTCCAGACGGTGATGTGGAGTTGGTCGTCGCTGACTTCGACCGTGGAGGCGCCGGTGAGGTCGGCGACGTAGAAGTGGTCGAATTTCTCGCCGCGGATGTCGAAACCGCTGTCGTCGAAAAGCTTTTGGGCGAAGCGGGCGTGGACGGTTTCGTCTTTCAGGTCGGTGACTGTGCCGAAGAGTTTCGCGTCGCCGTCGGAGACCATGGTGTCGACGGTGGCGGTGTGCAGGCAGAAGCGCGGGTCGCGGGCGAGGTCGTCGAATTTTCGGGTGTTCGGCATGCCTGCCAGGACGAGCAGGCCGTCGAAGATCATCGGTTCGATCGGGCTGATGCGGGGCGATCCGTCGGCGCGCAGGGTGGCGAGCATGCACAGATTGCCGGTGGCCTGGTGCCTGCGCTGGAACAGGGCCGCGATGCTCGGTGCTTCTTCGGTGAACTGGCTCCACGTGGTCATACCTCGTACGTTACGACCGAACCTTGACATCCTGTGTCAGGTTTTGCGGCTAGTCTCGCGAATATGCGAGCGAGCAGGTTGGTGCGGTTACTGCTCCTGCTGCAAGCGAGCGGCGGGGCGACCGCGAGCGCGTTGGCGCGGGAGCTGGAGGTGTCGGTGCGCACGGTGTACCGCGACGTCGAGGCGCTGTCGGAGGCGGGCGTTCCGGTGTACAGCGAGCCGGGGCGTGGCGGTGGGGTGCGGTTGGTCGACGGCTACCGAACTCGACTCACCGGCCTCACCTCCGACGAAGCCGACGCCGTCCTGCTCGCCGGCCTCCCCGGGGCCGCCGCCGATCTGGGCCTCGGCACCGTCCTGGCCACCGCCCAGCTGAAGATGCTCGCCGCGCTCCCGCCCGAATTACGCGGCCGCGCAACCCGAATCGCCGAACGCGTCCACATCGACATGCCCGGCTGGTTCCAGCGTCCCGACGAAACCCCGACCCTCGCCACAGTTGCCGACGCCCTCTGGCACGACCACCGCCTCACGATCACCTACCGCCGCCGCGACCGAACGGTAGAACGCACCCTCGACCCCCTGGGCCTGGTCATGAAGGCAGGCACCTGGTATCTGATCGCCCGCGACAACTCCGCCATCCGCTCCTACCGGGCAAGCCGCATCGCCACCGCCGTAGCGACCGGCGAATCCTTCACCCGCCCCACCACTTTCGACCTCGCCGACCATTGGCGATCCGCAGCCGAGGAATTCGCGCGATCAATGCTGCGAGTCAGCGCCCACTGCCGGATCTCCACCGCCCACCTGAGCTTGCTGCGTCTGATGAACGACCCGGCCGCGGTGCGCGATGCGCTCGCCTCCGTTGGAACTCCCGACAACGACGGCTGGGCCGACATCACCATCCCCGCCGAGTCCTACGAGGTCTTGGCCCACGCCCTGCTCCCCCTTGGCGAACACGTCGAAGTCCTCTCCCCACCCGAACTTCGCGCGACCATGACCGCCACAGCCGCCGCCATGCTCGCGCGCTACCACCGATCGACGGTCGTGTAAGTATCAGCGCGAAACCCCCACGCTGCGCCTCATCGTTGAGCGGGCCGACTGAACTCGACGCAGTCCGGGCATTCGTCGACGATCGGGTGGGTGCAGCGCAGAACGTGGGCGAGGAAGTCGATGGTTCGGGTGAGATCGTCGACGCGGGCTTGTAGTTCGGCTTGTTTGTCCGCGAACAGTGCGACCCGGCGGGTTCGAGATCGACTGCTGAACAGGGCTTTGATCTCTGCCAGGGACAGCCCGGATCGTTGACAGAGCTGGATGAGACGGGCCTGCACGATCAGTTCGCCGTCGTAGATCCGTTGACCGCCCGGCGCACGGGGTGGAACGAGTACACCCGCATCCTCCCAGTGACGCAGGACGTGGGTGGCGACGCCCAGTTCGGCGGCGGCGTCACCGATGCGGCGTGAATCGACGGTACGCGGCACATTCGCCCCTTTACTTCAGGTCGACCTGAAGTTTTAGCGTAGTTCGTATGGGACACAACGACAATCGGACACTCTTGATCGACCCGGTCGCGGCACCGAACCTGTGGCAATGTTGCCGGTCCGTAGGCTCAGCGTTGACGGGCGCCTTGCGGCCACGACGCCCCGACCACCGGTTCCTGGCTTCGTTACCCGACAACGGCCTACCCCGCGGCACGACGACGGTCGAGCTGACAGTGCTGGCGCAGAACGCCAGGAGTGTGCCGACAGCGGTCATCGTCGAGGGCGTGTTCACCCCGCGCCGGATCGAGTCCGCGATGACGGCCTTCGCCGTCCGGCATCCGAAGGCGACCTTCCTCGTCGACCCCGGCATCTGCGTCGACGTCAACGAACAGGCGGTGGCCGAACTCCCCCCAGTTCTGCGGCGCGCAGTGACACCCCCGAGCAACATCATCGATATCCGGGAATCCCTCCACAGCAGTGGAATCGATGCGGAGGCCATCGACTTCGCCCTCCCGACGCACCTGCACTGGGACCATGTCGCCGGCCTTCTCGATCTGCCCGGGCTGCCGCTGCGGCTCCACCGGCCCGAGCACGACTGGGCGATGACGGGGCCGGTGGCACCGGTCGGCGGGGTGCGGCGAGCCGTTCGTGAACGACCGCTCGACTACTACGACCTCGACGGTCCGCCCGTTCTCGCCTTCGCCCGCAGCCACGACCTGTTCGGCGACGGCGCGGTGGTCCTCGTCGACCTGTCCGGTCACACCCCGGGCAGCGTCGGCGTGCTCTTGCGAACCGACCGCGGCCCGGTCTTGCTCGCGGGCGACGCGATCTGGCACAACCTGCAGGTCGAGGAGCTGCGACAGAAGTCGGGATACCCGGGCATGCTGGCCGACAACGACCGCACCGCGACCTGGCGAACCGTGCACCGCCTGCACGCGATCCGCGGCGGCGTCCGCATCATTCCCAGTCACGACCATCAGGCGGCGTGCGCGTGGCGCGAATCGAGAGCGGTCTGACCCCTCTCAACAGGTCCAGTCGAGGATCTCTGCCATGGAACGGAGCTGGGCGGAGGTAGGGGTGAGGCGCAATGCCGTGTTGCGGAGGGCGACCAGTGGTCGTGCGGACAACTGGGCGACAGTGCCGATCCGGGCGGAACGCCGGGTGATCATCTGGGTGCGAGTGCGGCGTTCTCGGTCGTAGCGGGCGAGTCCGTCCGGCTCGCCTGCCAGTCCGGCCAGGACCACCGCGTCTTCGAGGGCTTGGCAGCCGCCCTGGCCGAGGTTCGGTGTCATCGCGTGCGCGGCGTCGCCGAGGAGAGCGATGCGACCCGAGGTGAAGGAAGGCAGGGCCGGTAGGTCATAGATATCGTTGTGCAACAACGCGTTCGGGTCCGCGGCGGCGAGGAGTCCCGGGATCGGGTCGTGCCAGCTCTCGAAGCGGGCGCGGACTTCGGCGAGGCTGCCGGTGGTGTTTTCGGGAGCGTTGTAGACGGCGAAGCAGTAGACACGACCGTCAGCGAGCGGTGCCATACCGAACCGTGCACCGCGACCCCATGTTTCGCCGAATTCGGTGAGTGGCTCGTGGATGTCGACCACCGCACGCCAGGCGGTGTAACCGGCGTAGCGTGGTGCGACTTCGCCGCAGACCGCACGTCGGACGACACTGCGAATCCCGTCGGCTCCGACAACCAGGTCGGCGGACGAAGTGCCCGCAGCGTGCACCACCGCCCCGTCGACTGTCGCCTCGCGCACCGAGATACCGGTGCGCACAACGCCTTCGGGCAACGCCGCGCGCAGGATGTCCAGCAACCGGGCGCGGTGAATCATGACCGGAGCACCGAACCGTTCGCGCAGCGTCGCCACGTCTGTGCGCGAGAGCCATCGCCCCCGCTCGTCCCGAATCCCAGCAGACACCTCCGCCATCCCGTGCGCACGCACCGCATCGCCGAGGCCGAGCGCATCCAGCGCACGTAACGCGTTGGACCACAGCGAGATCCCCGATCCCACCTCCTCGACCTCCGGCGCCCGTTCCAGCACCTGAACAGACCACCCCCGCCCGACAAGCGCGAGCGCCGCGGCCGTTCCCCCGATCCCACCACCGACCACAATCGCCGTAGACATGACACACTCCCTCGTTTCGGGTACCGACATCGACCGTACTACAGCTGTAGTGCCACACACTACGAATGTAGTGCGATTCACTACGGGCGTAGTATCTGTTCGTGGCTACCAAACGCGAGCAGGTACTCGATGCCGCTATCGAGGTCTTGGGCGCCGGCGGGTCGCGCGCGCTCACCCACCGTGCGGTGGACCAGGCCGCCGACCTGCCGCCCGGTTCGGCATCCAATTACTTCCGCACCCGCGAGGCGCTGCTGTGTGGGGTGGCGGAACGCCTCGAACAGCGTGATCACGCCGACTGGGAGACACTGAACCGCGCACTCGGTCCCGCCACCGTCGAGCACCTTATCGACGGTCTGGCCCTGTTCCTCACCCACGCGACAACCACCGACCGAATCCGCACGCAGGCACGTCTTGCCCTGTTCGGCGAGTCGCAGATGATGCCGGCCCTCCACGAATCAGTGCAGCGCGGGCACCAGCGGCTGCGCGCCTGGGCAATCGAGATGGCCGCGTCCGTCGGTTTGGCCGCCACCGACGCCGGCATCCTCGTCGACTATCTCGACGGCGCCGTCGTCCACCGACTGACCGGTGCGGAGGCAGGCAAAGACCCGCGCGCGGTGCTCGCTCGACTGACGCGCGCATTACTCGACTGAACGACGCCGCGGGTGATCCCGCCCGGCATTTCCCGACTTTCGTCCAGGCCGGTCGTGGCCGTTCGTCGGATCCGAGCGGGTCGGGCCGTTCATACGGTGGCAGAATGCATCGCGTACTGATCACGGCCGTCATCATCGTCGGCCTCGTCGCACCGTCGAGCGCGGTCGCCGCGCCCGGTTCGGCGGTACTTTCTCCTGCGGCTATCGACGACTTTCTGGCGAAGGCGATGGACTCGACGGGGCTGCCGGGAATCTCATTGGTGGTCACCCGTGGTGACAGTGTCGTGCACGCCACCGGTGCGGGTCAGGATTCACAAGGCAATCCGATCACCGCGGACTCGCCGATGCGGATCGCGTCATTGAGCAAGTCGATCACCGCGACGGCGGTGATGATGCTCGTCGAGGACGGTCACCTTTCGCTTGACAGGCCGGTGGTCGAGCAGTTGCCGGAGTTTCGAATGGACGATGCTCGGGCAGATCGGATTACTGTGCGGCACTTGCTGAATCAGACATCCGGACTGTCGGATCGGACGGTCGATATCGGTGCCACCGACCATGCGCGGTCGCTGACCGACTACGTCGCCACGATGCGGACCGGCGCGTTGGTGGCCGAGCCCGGAACCCGGTGGGCCTACTGCAATGTCAACTATGACATCGCCGCTCGGCTGGTGGAAGCGGCAAGCGGCCGTGACTTCGACGACTTCCTGCGCGAGCGGGTGTTCGGCCCGCTCGGAATGACGGCCAGCGGCACCGACGCAAACCTGCCCGCACCACCGGACGGCTTCACTTCGCTGTTCAGGCAATGGGTTCCGCGGCCCGAACTCGCGGGGTTCCTGGGCGGCGGAGCCGGTTCGGTCATCACGACAGCAGCGGACATGGGCCGGTGGCTGATCAGCAATACCGGCAACGGCCCGCAGCTCGTCACCGCGCAGAGCCTGACGACTATGCGCACCCCGGTCCTGCACCGATACGGAATGGGCTGGGGCACAGAGGAAGAGGGCGATATGTTCGTTCACTCCGGAAATCTGTTCACCTACAACGCCGCTCAGGCGATCGATCCGAACACCGGGTACGGCTTCGCGGTGATGACCAACAGCTCCGGGCTCGCCGACGACACCTACCCGATCATGCTCGGGCTGGCCGCAATGAGTCGTGGCCAGACACCGGAGATTCCCGGCCGCACCCGGCAATGGACGGAGATCGCGCTCGCGGTGACCACAGTGGCCGCACTCGGGCTCGGCGTGCTCGGGGCGATCCGGGCGCGCCGGTGGGCGCGTGCCAGACTCGGGAAATCGGTCTGGTGGACGGGCGCGCGGCTGCTGCCCGCTGTGGTTCCCGTGCTCCTGTTCGCCGCTTTCCCCCTGGTCATGTCGGTCATCATGGGCGGGCGAACGGTCACCTGGGCGCAGCTCACCTATTACGCGCCACTCCCGATCGCGGTCGGTGCGGTCGCGGCGGCCGGGCTGGTCACCACGGTGGCACGGCTGCGATCGGTAAGCTCGCGCGGATGAGGAACGGGGTCGCGCTGGTGCTGCTCGCGGGAGCAGCGCAGATCAACGGGATGTTCCTCGATGATCTGCCGCTGTGGCGGCAGGCGCTGTACCCCGCGCTCGGCGTGCTCGCGTATCTGCACGGACGACGGCTGCCGTTCCCGCGCGAATGGACGGTGCTCGCCGCGCTGGCGGTTCCGGGGACGGTGCTCACGCTGGTCGATTTCTCGGTCGGCAGCGGTGTGCTCGGGTCGTTCGTTCTCGTGTGTGCGCTGCCGTGGTCGGCGGGTCGGTTCCGGCGTCAGCAGGCCGAACTGCTGGCGGCGAGCGCCGAGCGGGTGACCCATCTCGAACAGGAGCAGCGGCTGATCACCGAGCGCGCCGAGCTGCGGGAACGCACGCGGATCGCCGCGGACATCCACGACAGTCTCGGCCACGACCTGGCGTTGATCGCGCTGCGAGCTGGTGCGCTGGAACTGGCAGGCGAGCTGTCCGAGCGGAACCGGCAGGCGGCCGCCGAGCTGCGGGCCGCCGCGGCAACGGCCACCGATCGGCTCCGAAACACGATCGGGGTGCTGCGCCAGGCAGGCCCGATCGACCCGCACATCGAGCATGTGACCGCTGTCGTCGACAGTGCGCGCAGCGCCGGAATGGTCGTCACCACACACGGTTTCGGTGGACCGCCGATGCCCCCGCTCGTCGAGCGGACCGTGTCCTACATCGTGCGCGAGTCGTTGACGAATGCCGCGCGCCACGCCCCCGGCGCCGAAGTCGCGATCCGCGTGGAGCGCACGCCGACGCTGGTCGTCGTGACGATCGACAACCCACGGACCGGCGCGCCGAGTCCTGCGACCGGCGTCGGTCTCACGGGCCTTCGTGACCGAGTTCACCTGCTGGACGGCACCTTTCACGCGAACGCCGAGGGCGACCGTTTCATCGTCCGCGCACAGATCCCACTCCACCCGAACAGGGGAAGCCGATGACGATCCGGGTGCTGCTGGCCGACGACGAACCGTTGATCCGCGCCGGAGTCAAGGCCATCCTGGCGACCGACCCGGAGATCGAGGTGGTCGCCGAGGCGAGCGACGGGCACGAAGCGGTCGAACTGGCCCGACACCACCGTCCCGACATCGCTGTTCTCGACATCCGGATGCCACGGCTGGACGGACTCGGCGCCGCCGCCGAACTACGCTCCACCCTGCCCGCGACGGCGGTGGTCCTGCTGACCACCTTCGACGAGGACGACTTCGTCGACGCCGCCATGGCGCACGGCGTCGACGGTTTCCTGCTCAAGGCCGCCGACCCGCGCGAACTGCTCCTCGGCATCCGGGCGGTCGCGGGCGGCGCGGCCTACCTGTCCCCGCGGATCGCGCAGAAGGTGATCGCCCGGTCGGGCAACGCACCCACCGTCGCCGCCGCACGTCGTCGCGTCGAGACGCTGACCGACCGAGAACGAGACGTGCTCGCCCTGCTCGGTCGTGGGCTGTCGAACGCCGACATCGGCCGCGCGCTGTTCCTCGCCGAGGCGACGGTAAAATTCCATGTGAGCGCGATCCTGCGGCGGCTCGCGGTGGACAACCGGGTGCAGGCCGCGATCGTGGCATACGAAGCCGGGCTGACCCGTGGGGACAGCCCGGCTCGGTAGAGCAGTCGTCAGACGATCGAGAACAGCAACGCCGCGACCGCGAAACTCACCACCGACAGGATGGTCTCGAGCACCGTCCAGGTTTGCAGCGTCTGTTTCACCGTCATGTTGAAGTACTTCGCGATGATCCAGAAACCGCCGTCGTTGACGTGGCTGAGGATGATCGAGCCCGCCGCGATCGCCATGGCGATCAACGCGATCGACATCTGCGAGTAGCCCTGCTCGGCAACCAGCGGAGCGACGATGCCACCGGTGGTGACGATGGCGACCGTCGCCGAACCCTGCGCGATACGCAGCCCGCAGCTGATCAGGTACGCGAGCACGATGATCGGCAGACCCGCCGCCGACATCGTCTCGGCCAGCGCCGTGCCGATGCCGGTGGCCGAGATGACCTTGCCGAAGAACGCGCCCGCACCGACCACCAGCAGCACCATGCCGACCGGCTTGAGCGATTCGGCGGTGATGGTGCTCAGCTCCTGCACGGTCGAACCGCGCCGGATCCCGAGCAGATAGAAGGCGACGAGCACGGTGATGAGCAGCGCGACCGCGGGGGTACCGAAGAAGGTGAGCACCTGCAGCAGTGCCGAATCCTTGTCCAGCAGTTGATAACCGAAGGTGGCACCGAGGATCAGCACCAGCGGGATCGCGATGATCGCACCGATCAGTGCCACCGAGGGTGGCGCCTTCGTCACGACGGCGGTAGCACCCGAACCCTCGGCGCCCTCGGCCTCTTCCGGTTCCAGCGGCACGAACTCCTCGGGTACCGACACCATCACGCGCTTGCCGATATAGCTGCCCCAGACGATGCCCGCGGCGATGAAACCCGGGATGCCGCAGACGAATCCCATCACGATCAGCCAGCCGAGGCTCACCCCGAGCAGCCCGCCGAGTGCGACGGGACCTGGGTGCGGTGGCAGGAACGCGTGCGTCATCGACAGGCCGGCCAGCATCGGCATCGCGTAGAGCACCAGCGAACGCCCACCGCGCTTGGCGGCGACATAGATCAGCGGCGCGAGCACGAAGATGCCGATATCGAAGAACACCGGGATGCCGAAGATGAGCCCGAGCAGGCCCATCGCGACGGGAGCGCCCTTCTCGCCGAACACCTTCAGCAGTTTGTCGGTGAGAACGTCGGCGCCACCGGATCTTTCGAGGATCGCGCCGAGCACGGTGCCGAGACCGATGATCACCGCGATGTGGCCGAGGATGCCGCCGAAGCCTGTTTCCAGCAGTGACTCACCGGCTTTCAGCGGTGTGCCGACGATCTGGGAGATCGGCAGCCCGGCGGCCAACGCCAGCAGCAGTCCGGTCAACAGCAGCGCGACGAACGGCTCCAGTTTGACCTTGATGATGGCGATGAGTAGTACAGCGATCGCGAGACCGCACAGCACCAGCAACCCGGGGGTGGTGGTGCGCAACCAGTCGACGGTGGCGCCCATGGAAAACCTCTCAATCAAGCGAATGAACGAAATGTGCGGCTTTGGCGCCGATGTGGGACCAGCGCGCGGTCTCGACGTCGGCCGGGGCGACCACTTCGGTGCCCGCGGTGACGGCGATGGCGCCCGCGTGGAGGAAATCGCGGGCGTTGTGGGAATTCACGCCGCCGGAGGGGATCAGGAACATGTGTGGGAACGGCCCGAGCAGATCCTTGAAGTACTGCGGGCCGAGCGCGCGAGCCGGGAAGATCTTCACCGCCGCCGCCCCCATCTCCGCCGCGGCGAGGACCTCCGACGGCGTGAACGCGCCCATGATGACCGGGATCGTGTGTGCCGCGGCTACTTCGGCGACTTCGGGGCGCAGCGCGGGGGTCACCAGGAAGCGGGCACCGACCTCGATGGCGGCTTCGGCCTGCTCGCGGGTGGTGACGGTGCCGACGCCGATCACCGCGTCGGTGACCGCGGTGGCCTTCCTGATCGCCTCTAGCACTCCGACGGTGGTGAAGGTCAGTTCGACCGCTCGCAGACCGGCGCCCGCGAGTGCCGCGGCGAGCGCGGCCGGGTCGGGGATGGCGGGGGCGCGGACCACGGTGAGCGCTCGATCGGCGCGGATCACGTCCATGGCCTCCGACGACGAGCTGAGCAACGGGTTCATCGGGTTTCCTCCTGTGTGGTGTCCAGGCGCAGGGCGCGACCGGCGCGCACTCCGGTGGCGGTGCCGTTCTCCAACGCGAATTCGCCGTTGACCAGCACGTGCTCGATACCGCGGGCCTGCTGTTGGGGGTGCTCGAACGTTGCCGTGTCGTGGATCGTCGCCGGATCGAAGACGACCAGGTCGGCGGCGTAACCGGGCCGGATCAGGCCACGTTCGGCCAGGCGGAGTCGGGCGGCCGGACGGCCGGTGAGGTGGTGCACGCAGTCCTCGAGGCCGAGAACGCCCAACTCGCGAACGTAGCGTGCGAGGTAGCGCGGGAAGGTGCCCCAGGCGCGCGGGTGTGGCCGGGCGCCGACGAGCAGACCGTCGCTGCCGCCCATGTGGCCGGGGTCGACCATGATGGCGCGCACGTTCTCCTCGTGGCCGACGTGCTGCAGGATCGTCGTGGCGAGCTGGTCGCGGCGCAGCAGGTCGAAGAATACTTCCGCCGCGGCGATACCGCGTTCGGTCGCGAGCTCGGCGACGGTGCGGCCCACCACCTCCGACAATGCGTCGTCGCCGACGCCGCTGATCTGGATGGTCTCCCATTCGACGGTGACGCCGTGACAGCCGTCCGAGCCGTTGACGTCGACATCTTCGGTGATCCTGGCGCGCTCGGCCGGATCCTCCAGTCGGGCGAGTGCGGCGTCGGGACCGCCCGACATCGCCCAGCTGGGCAGCAGCGCGGACAGTGTGGTCGAACCGGGCAGGTACGGGTAGGTATCGAGGGTGATGTCGCAGCCGTCGGTTCGCGCCTTGGCGATCATCGCGAGGAATTCCGGTGCGCGACCACGGTTCACACCGAAGTTCATGGTGGCGTGGGTCAGGTGCAGCGCGCAGCCGGTGGCCTTCGCCAGGCCGATCATCTCCGCGTAGGCCTCGAGTGCGCCGGCGCCGTAGGAGCGGGTGTGCGGTGCGTAGAAGCCGCCATAGGAGGCGACCACGGCGCACAGCGCGGCGAGTTCGCTGGTGTCGGCATACATTCCGGGCGTGTAGGTGAGGCCGCTTGACATGCCGACGGCACCCTGTTCGAAGCCCTCGGCCAGCAGCGCGCACATCCGGTCGATCTCGGCGGCGGTGGCCGCCCGCTGATCGTTGCCGACGACGAGCATGCGCAGCGTGCCCTGCGGAACGAGGTAGGCGGCGTTGGGCGTGATGCCCTCGTCGAGGCGGTCCAGATATTGCGCGATGGTGCGCCAGGTGAAGTCGAAGTCCGTCGGGTTGCCGTTCCAGCCCGCGATCTGCTTGCGCACCACCGCGAGTGCCGCGTCGTCGATGGGTGCGTAGGACAGCCCGTCCTGGCCGATCACCTCGGTGGTGACGCCCTGGCTGATCTTCGGAAAGTGGTCGGGATGGGTGAGCAGGTAGAGGTCGGAATGCGCGTGCATGTCGATGAAGCCAGGCGCGAGGACTGAACCCGGTTGCGTCGGAACAACTCTGGCGTCGGATGCGATGGTGCCGGGTGGCGCCACCTCGGTGATCCGGCCGTCGCGGACCACGACGTCGCCGCGAGCCCGCGGGGCGCCGGTGCCGTCGATGATGTCGATGTCACGAAAGAGCAAGTGCGTCATGGTCATCCGTCAGAAGTAGGTGCGGATCAGGTCGACCACGCGCGGGTCGGTCGCGTCGGCGCTGTCGATCACCGGAATGCGGCGCCACTTGTCGAACGCGGTGCAGGGGTGCGAGAGACCGAGGCGCACCACGGACCCGACCGGCAGATCGGCCGGATCGGCACCGGGCATCCGCAGGAAGGTGTGCTGATCGTTCAGCGCGGTGACCACCGCGTTCGGCGGGAGCGTGCCGCCGAGGACGAGTTGGGGCACCGGCAGACCTTCGTCGAAGGGGAAGTCGCGTTTGCCACCGTCGAGCAGGGCGAGTTCCGGTTCGGGCCGGGAGACCACCCGTGCCCAGCCGTGCATGGCCGAACGCAGGCCCGGTTGCGCGGCCGGCGCGGCGAGCGGAGAGATGCCCGCGTAGAAGCCGTCGTCGTGGACGACGTACGCGCCGCTGCGCAGGACCACGGTGGTCGGGACTCCGCGCGCGCCCTCGGAATCGGCCAGTCCGGCGAATTCGTCGACCACGAGTTCGGGGTAGGCGCTGCCGCCCGCGGTGACGACCGCCGGGCTCGAATAGGCGCCCGCCGCAGCGAGTTCGGTGTGCAACGCGGCCAGTCCGCCCAGATAGCCGCGTACCGCCGCGACGCCCTCGGCGCTGCGATCGTGGGCCAGCGCGCCCTCGTAGCCCGCGACACCGGCCAGGCTCAGCCGCTCGCTCGCACCGATGGCGGCGGCGACAGCATGCGCCTCGGTGCGGGTACGGGCACCGGTCCGGCCGTGCGGTCCACCCAGTTCGACCAGCACCCGCACGCGCGGACCCGCGGCGGTCTCCCGCAGGATCTTGTCCATCAGTTCGACGGTGGCGACGCCGTCGGCCCAGCAGTAGAACTCGAAGTCGGCGTCACGCACCGATTCCGCCGCGGCCCAGGCCAAGCCGACCGGGTCGACCAGGGTGTTGGCGAGCATGATCCGGCCGACACCGCACGAACGCGCCAGCTGTGCCTGCCACGCGGTGGCCAGGGTGATTCCCCACGACCCGGCCACGAGTTGCTCGCGCCACAGCTGCGGCGCCATCGTCGTCTTGCCGTGCGGGGCGAGCGCAACACCCGCCGCGGCGGTCCAGTCGGCCATGAGGTCGCGGTTCGCGTCGAGCCTGCCGCGGTCGAGGGTGAGCAACGGCGTCTGCCACTGACCGAGTCGCGGTGCGCCGGCGAGATATTCGCGCACGGTGCTCCCCCACGCCGCGGGCGGCGCGCTCTTGTCGTGGGGTCCGAGCAACTCGTCGGCGAGGGCGTCCACGACGTCGTTGTCGATGATCACAGCATCCCTTTCTCCTCGACCGCCCCGGAATGGCGGGCGATCAGTCATATCGACCGAACATTGCACATTATGCAACGGTGGTTGCACTGAATGTTTCTGCTCGTTATTGTGCATCCAGAAGGCAGTGACCGCAAGCACGAAAGGGCGAACAGGGTGACCCAGGCAACAACCAGTCGACCCAGCGCGGTCACCATCGGCGAGGGACTGGCCGTGCTGATCGCGGGGGCAGGCCCCCTGGAACAGTCCGCGCGGTTCGATCGCGGGGCGGGCGGCGCGGAGGCCAATGTGGCCGTGGTGCTGGCCCAGCTCGACGTGTCGGCGGCCTGGCTGTCGCGAGTCGGCGACGACGGATTCGGGCGCTACCTGCTCGCCGAGCTCAGCTCGCAGGGGGTCGACGTCGCGGCGGTCGCAGTGGATCCGACGCGGCCCACCGGCCTCTACGTCAAGGAACGTGGCGCGGGCTCCGGCGCGGCCAACGACCTGGGTGCCGACGCCAGCCGCATGCACTACTACCGCACGGGCTCGGCGGCCAGCGCACTGTCGCCCGCCGACCTCACCACCCGAGCCGCCGTGCTCGACAGCGCCGATCTCGTGCACTTCACCGGTATCACCCCGGCGCTCTCGGAGTCGGCGACCGAACTCACCCGCACGCTGCTCACCCGACCCCGGCGCGGACTGGTCAGCTTCGACCTGAATTATCGTCCGGCAGTGTGGGGTTCGCGGATCGACGAGGCCGCCGACCAACTCGACGCGCATGTTCGCGGCGCCGACGTGGCGTTCCTCGGCGCCGACGAGGCCGAGGAGATCTTCGGCACCGGAGACCCGGCCGCCCTGCGCGCACTGTTCCCCGAGCCCGCCCAACTGATCGTCAAGAACGACAAACACACCGTCACCGGTTTCGACGGCGCGTCCTGGATCGAGGTGCCCGCGCTGACCCTGGCGATCACCGAACGCATCGGCGCCGGTGACGCCTTCGCCGGCGGCTACCTCGCCGCCCTGCTGCACGGCGCCGACCTGCGCACCAGGCTGCGGTACGGCCACCTGTGCGCGGCGGCTGCCCTCACCGCCACCGGTGATTCAGCGAAACTGCCGCCGTCGCAGGATCTTCGACGCCTCGCGATGCTCCCGGACGAGACCTGGGCCACGCTGCGCTATCCCGCGGCGTTGGATGAAACGATCAGCGCATGAGTCAAAGTGTGTCGCGGGCCCTGTCCATTCTCATCGCCCTCGGCGAGAACTCGCAGTCCCTCGACGAGCTGGCCGCCCGGCTCGGTGTCCACAAGTCGACGGTGCTGCGTCTGCTGCAGACCATGCAGGCCGATCGGTTCGTCGTGCACGACACCGCGCACCGCTATTCGCTGGGCACCCGGATGTTCGAATTGGCAAGTCGTGCATTGGAAAACCGTGATGTGCGCACCGTCGCCCGCCCGCACCTGAGCGCGCTGGGCGCGGCCACCGGACAGACCGTGCACCTGGCCGCCTACGAATCCGGCGACGCCGTCTACATCGACAAGGTCGACGCCGAGCAGGCGGTGCGGATGTACTCGCGGATCGGCAGGCCCGCACCGCTGCACTGCACCGCGGTCGGCAAGGTGCTCGTCGCCGCGCTGCCACGCGGCGAATGGGCCGCGGTGGCAGCACGATTGGACTACCACCCCTTCACCACCCGCACCCTGCGCAACCCCGAGCAGTATCTGGCCGAACTGAAACTCGTTGCCGCGCAGGGGTTCGCCGAAGACCACGAGGAACACGAGAGCTTCGTCAACTGCATCGGCGTCGGCGTGCGCGACGGAATCGGTTCCGTGGTCGCCGCCGTGTCGGTCTCGGTTCCCGACGTGCTGCTCGACCATGATCAGGTGCTGGCATTGTTGCCGCAGCTCAGGGCGACGGCCGACGCGATCTCCACCGATCTCGGCTGGGACCCCCGCCGAGATGTCACCGCGAGGAAAGGCTGAACCACATGTCCGACAAGACCGCCGTGCGCACCTCCGACGCCCCGGCGCCCGCCCACACCTTCTCCCAGGGTGTGCGCAAGGGCCCGTTCGTCCAGGTATCCGGTCAGGGGCCGGTGGATCCCGAGACCAACGAGTACCTGCATTCCGGCGATGTCGCCGCCCAGACCACCCGCACCCTGATGAACGTCAAAGCGATCATCGACGCCTCCGGTGCCACCTTCGACGATGTGATGATGCTGCGCGTCTACCTCACCAAGCGCGAGGACTTCGCGATCATGAACGAGGCGTACGGCGAGTTCGTCACCGCGCACGTCACCGACGGCGTGCTGCCCTCGCGCACCACCGTCTTCACCGGCCTGCCGCGCGCGGAGATGCTGGTCGAGATCGACGCGATCGCCGTCGTCACCGACTGAACCACCACACGATTCCCACCATGTCGTGGACGCCGTCGGTGCTTCGTGTTGAGATGGGGGCGCCCCCGCACGGGGGTGTTCGCCCCGTTCTACCCCGAGGATCAGCCTATGTTCGCCACGTTCGCCCGCCCGCTCGCCGTCGCCGCCCTCGCCCTGTCCGTGACCGCCATCGGTGCCGGAACCGCCTCAGCAGCCGCCGCGCAGCCGGTCGTCGGCTCGGTGTCGATCTGCACCGGCATCCCCGTCGGCCCGTTCACCGTCACCGTCTGCCTGTAGCCGCTAGCCCGAGTTGCGCAGGGCGGTGGCCAGGCCGTTCATGGTGAGCAGGATTCCTCGCTTCACCAGTTCGGAATCGTCACCGCCGCGCAGCCGGGCCAGCAGGTCGACCTGGAGCTGGTTCAGCGGCTCCAGGTAGGGGAAGCGGTTGTGGATCGACTCCGCCAGTGACGGGTTGTCGCTGAGGAGTTCGGTGTGCCCGGTGACCGCGAGGTACATGCGGATGGTGCGGGCGTGTTCGTCGGCGATCATGGCGAAGATGTTCGCGCGCAGGGTTTCGTCGGTGACGAGCTCGGCGTAGCGGGCCGCGATGTCGAGGTCGCTCTTGGCCATCACCTGGGCCAGGTTCGACAGCACGGTGTTGAAGAACGGCCAGCGCTCGTAGAGGTCGGTCAGGCGCGCGAGGCGGGCCGGATCGTCGCCGACCCAGTCTTCGAGCGCGGTGCCGGTGCCGTACCACCCGGGCAGCATGACTCTGGCCTGGCTCCAGGCCATCACCCACGGAATCGCGCGCAGGTCCGAGACCGAGTTGGTGGGTTTGCGGGAGGCGGGGCGGCTGCCGATATTGAGGTCGCCGACCTCGGCGACCGGGGTCGATTCGCGGAAGTACTCGACGAAGCCTGGGGTGTCGTGCACCAGGTTCGCGTAGGCGGCGCGGGCACGGGCGGCGAGGTCGTCGAGGAGTTCGTAGGCCGGTTCGGCATCGTCGCCGAGGCCCTCCACATCCAGTAGCGTCGATTCGAGCGTGCCCGCGATCAACGATTCCAGATTGCGTTGTGCCGCAACGGATTCAGAGTACTTCGCGGCGATCACCTCGCCCTGCTCGGTCAGCCGCAGCGAACCACGCACCGCGCCCGCGGGCTGGGCCAGGATGGCGTCGTAGCTGCGGCCACCGCCGCGACCGACCGTCCCGCCGCGACCGTGGAACAGCCGCAACCGGATTCCCGATTTCCTGGCCACTTCCACCAGGTCGAGTTCCGCGCGATAGAGCGCCCAGTTCGCGGCGAGGTAGCCGCCGTCCTTGTTGGAATCGGAGTAGCCGAGCATCACTTCTTGGCGCATGCCCGCCGCCTCGACCAACTCCCGATAGACCGGTACCTCCAGCACCGCGGCCAGCGTCGACGCACCGGCGCTCAGGTCCTCGATGGTCTCGAACAGCGGGACGATGCCGACGGGACAGCTCGGCGCGGTGTCGGCGGTGCCGGGATCGAGGATTCCTGCTTCCTTCAGCAGCAACGCCGCTTCGAGCATGTCGCTGACCGAGGTGCACATGCTGATGATGTAGTTCGGTACGGCGGCGGCGCCGAAGGTGTCGATGACCTCCTTGGCGGCACCGAGCACACCGAGCTCCTTGGTGGCGAGCTCGCCCAACTGGGCGTTGGGGCCGAGAAGTGGTCGGCGCGTGCGCAATTCGGCGGCGAGCAGCTCGACACGTTCGGCTTCGGACAGGCTCGGATAGTCGGGATGCACGCCCGCCCAGGTCAGCAGTTCGGTGACGACCTGTTCGTGCACCTCGGAGTTCTGGCGCATGTCCAGGCCCTGGAGGTGGAAACCGAAGGTTTCGATGGCGTGGCGCAGGGCGGCGAGGCGGTCGTCGGCGAGCAGACCGTCGCCGCTGGCGCGCAGGGATTCATCGATCGCGTCGAGGTCGTCGAGAACGGACTGTGGCGTCGGATACGGTGCGGCGTCGGATGCGAGGCCGCGCTCGGGAAGCTCACCGAGTGCGGCCTCGGCGGTGGCGCTGAGGCGGACCCGAATCGCGTGCAGCGCACGACGGTACGGTTCATCGGCGAACAGACCGGGGTCGGGATAACCCGCTGCCGCGAGCTCCGCGACCCGGGGCGTCACCGGTACCAGGCGGGCCGACTGCGACAGGGTCTTCTCGAGTTCGACCAGTTCGTCCAGGTACCGGCCGAAGGCGTAGGCGGCGGCCTGTTCGGCGGCGGTGTGCACCACTTCGGCTGTGACGAACGGGTTTCCGTCGCGGTCACCGCCGATCCACGAACCGGGGCGCAGGATCGGGCGCGGCAGGAGATCTTCGGCGGGCCAGCGGGTCCGCAGCGCCGCACGCACCTGCGCGTTGATCGCGGGGATCACGTCGTACAGGGTCAGGTCGTAGTAGCGCAGGCCGACGGAGATCTCGTCCTGGATCCGCAAGCGCGCCAACCGGATCAGCGCGGTACGCCACAGGGTGAGCACCGCGCGGCGGATCTGCAGTTCGGATTCGTCGAGGCCGGGCTCGCCGGGTTCGAGGCGGCGGCGCAGGCGCATCAACTCGGTGATCTTGGACTGCACGTCGAAGACGGTGCGCCTGCGGGTCTCGGTGGGGTGTGCCGTGATCACCGGGGAGACGAGCGCGTCGGTGAGCAGTTCGGCCACGGTCGCGCCGTCGAGACCGGCCGCGTCGAGTTTGTCGTAGGTGGCGGCCAGCGAGGAATCCTGGGGTGGTTCGCCTGCCGCGACGTGCACGGCGCGGCGTCGATCACGCTGGATGTCCTCGGCCAGATTGGCCAGCAGCACGAAGTAGCTGAACGCCCGGATCAGCGGGATCGCGACCTCGGTGGGGGTGCCGTCGAGCATGTCGGCGACAGCGCTGCGCTCGACCTCCTCGCGGCGTACCCGGAAAGCCTCGATCCGGACGCGCTCGATCAGGTCGAACACCTCGGGACCTTCGTGGTCGCGGATGGTGTCGCCCAGGATGCCGCCGAGGAAGCGGATGTCCTCGCGCAGCGGCCGGGTTGCTTCGGGTGCCATCTCGATTCGCGATTCGCCCATGGTCAGACAGTATTGCCGCGGGCTCGTGGGCGCGACCCGACGCCGCGACCCGCATGTCGCGTGCGAACCTAGAGCTGCCTGATCACCCGCGCCGGATTGCCCGCCGCGAAGACCCGATCGGGCAGGTCACGGGTCACCACGCTGCCCGCGCCGACCACCACGTCGTCCCCGATGGTCACACCGGGGCACACGATCACCCCACCACCGAACCAGGCATTGTTCCCGATCCGGATCGGTGCCGCGGATTCCCAACGCTGCCTGCGCTTTTCGTGATCCTCCATCGGATGCAACGCGGTCAGCAGCTGAGCGCGGGGCCCGATCGAACAGTCGTCGCCGATGGTGATCGGCGCGCAGTCGAGCAGAATCGCGTCGTAGTTGAGAAAGCTGTTCGCCCCGATCTCGATCAGGTAGCCGTAATCACACTGGAACCGCGGCATAACCCACGACCCCTCCCCCAGGTTGCCGAGAAGATCGCCCAGCAACTCCGTCCGCCGCCCGGCCTCGTCGGACCCGGTGCGATTGAACTCGTCACACAACCGCTGCGCCCGTTGCCGGTCGGCCACCAGTTCGGGATCGTTGTCCTTGTACAACTCCCCCGCCAGCATCCGCTGCTTCTGTTCACCCACCCGCCGAGTGTAGGGGCGGGCGAACAGCGCGAGCGGGACGTGCTTACTTGGCCGGGTCGACGCCGAAGGTCTTGGCGATGTCGTCGAGGACCGAGTGGGCACCGGTGAGGCCGACCGAGGTCAGCCAGACCAGGTCGTCGACCGGAGTGACCTTGCCGCGCAGTTGATTCCACAGCGGGTTGGCCTCGGCGGCCGCCTTGCGCTGGGTGGCGGCGTCCTCGCCGTTGCTGGTGAGGAAGACGTAGTCGGCGTCGGCGTCGAGGAGACGCTCGGGGCTCAGCGTGATCGAGAAGTCGTTCTTCGGGTCGTCGGACTTGTCGGGTTGGTTCAGACCGGTGTCGGCGAAGATGTCGCCGACGAAGCTGACCCGCTGCATCAGCCGGTCCTCTTTTGGCAGGAAGCGCAGCAGCGAGACGGTGGGCGCTTTACCACCGTTCTTCTCCTTGATCGCCGCGCCGATCTTGGCGGCGCGGTCCCGATAGGCGGCGAGCTTGGCCTCGGCGAGGTTCTCCTTGTCGACCGCCTTGGCGAGCAGCAGCAGGTTCTCCTTCCAGGTGGCGCCGGTGGTCTGACTGAACACCACCGGAACCGTGCCCGACCCGAGCTTGATGCCCTTGAACTGCTCGTAC
Organism: Nocardia sp. A7; assembly: GCF_046549215.1. NCBI lineage: Bacteria > Bacillati > Actinomycetota > Actinomycetes > Mycobacteriales > Nocardiaceae > Nocardia > Nocardia sp. A7. The sequence continues at coordinate 63,530 of NZ_JAJPWE010000007.1, forward strand.
TGCTTCTCGTGGCGCACCTTCGCCGACACGATCAGGTCCGGTCGAGCGCCTGCCAACTTCTCGATATCGGGGGTCTGCAGGTTGCCGATGTTCACCGCGCGACCACCGCAGGTCTGCGCGCCCGCACCGAGGAACGCGGGCAACGTCTCACCCATCGCCTGGTACGTCGTGTACGCGACCAGTTCGGTGTTCAGCACCAGCGCGGCGTCGACGAACGTCTGATCGAGGGCCGCGACCCGGACCGGCCGGGTGCTGATGGTGGCCGGGTCGACCACGGTGCCGACATCCGCGCCTGCCGCGTCCTTGACCGCCCCCTTCTCGATGGTGCGCGGGTAGGCACCGCCGTCCAGGTCGGCAGCGGTATCGCAATCGCTGCCCGCGGCGCCGGTGGTCGCCCGATCCTGGCCGCACGCGGACAGACTCAGTACGGCGGCGGCAACTACCGCGGCGGCGGCGAGCCTGCGGCTCAGTGGGGTGTTCATCGACGTCTCCCGAGTGTTTCAGATGTTCTTAGGGTTGCTAACCTAGCGAAGCCTTACCTAATTACCAACTATGAAGAGGGATAGTGACCGCATCGCCGCCCGGAGTCGTGTTCGCCAACACGCGGTCTCGCCGGTTGCTACTCATCGCCGGACTTTTGGTCGCGGTCCTCGCGGCCGTGCTGCTCAGCTTGGCCGTCGGCTCCAAATTCATTGCTCCCCTTGATGTTCTGCAAGCACTGGGCGGCACGACCGACACCGAGACCGGCGCCATCGTCAACGGCCTCCGGCTGCCGCGCACGCTGCTGGGGATCCTCGCCGGCCTCGCGCTCGGCGTCGCGGGCGCGGTGATCCAGGGCCACACCAGAAACCCCCTCGCGGACCCGGCACTGCTCGGCATCACCCAGGGCGCCGCGCTCGGCATCGTCCTCGCGGTGATGGTCGGCGGCATCTCCAGCCTGTTCGGTTATGTGTGGTTCGGCTTCGCCGGTGCGCTGATCGCCACCATCACCGTGTTCGCCATCGGCGCGACGGGCCGCGGCGGGCCGACGCCGGTAACCCTCGCACTGGCCGGCGCCGCCGTCAGTTACCTGCTGCAGGGCCTGATCTCGGCGGTGGTGCTGTTCGACACCGACGTCACCGACATCTACCGCTTCTGGAAGGCCGGTTCGCTGGTCGGGTCTAATCTCGACCTACTCGGCAAGGTGACACCGTTCGTCGTGGTCGGCATCGTGCTCGCGCTGGCCAATACCTCCGCACTCAACGCGCTCGGCCTCGGCGAGGACACCGCCCGCGCACTCGGCCATCGGGTGTTGCTGGCCCGCACCGTCGGCATCGGCTCGATCGTGCTGCTCACCGGCGCGGTCGTGGCGATCGCCGGACCGCTCGGCTTCGTCGGGCTCGTCGTTCCGCACCTGGCGCGCGGTATCACCGGCCCCGACTACCGCTGGCTCGTCCCCGTCGCCGGGCTGCTCGGCACAGTCATGGTGCTGGTCGCCGACATCGCGGGACGGTTGGTCCTGGACAAGGGCGAACTGCCCGCGGGCATCATGCTCGCGTTCGTCGGCGTCCCGTTCTTCATCGTGTTGGTCCGCCGCCGGAAGCTGGTGAGCATATGAGTACCGTCCGGGCGGTCCGGCTGGGACCGGTCTCCTGGCAGCTGCGACTGCGCACGACCGCGGTCATGCTGCTCGGACTCGCGATCCTCGGCGTCGCGAGCTGCGTCGCGCTCGCGCTTGGCACCTACACGATGCCCGACGGCGGTCCGGTCACGCCGCTGGACGTGCTCGCGGTGCTCGGCGGTGGTGGCGACGACGGCCTCGCCTATGTGGTGTGGGATCTGCGGCTGCCCCGGATTCTCACCGGCGCGCTGGTCGGGGCGGCGCTCGCGTTGTCCGGCGCGATCACCCAGGGCATCGCGCGAAACCCGTTGTCCAGTCCCGATATTCTCGGCGTCACCGCGGGCTCGAGTGTCGCCGCGGTCGCGGTGATCGCCCTGTCCGGCAGCCATGGCCAGATCAGCGGTACCGTCGCCGAGATCGGGGTGCCCGTCGCGTCCATGATCGGCGGGTTGGTCGCCGCGCTCGGCGTTTTCCTGCTGGCCTGGCGCGGCGGGATCGAAGGATATCGGCTGGTGCTCGTCGGCCTCGGCGCCGGTTCACTGCTCTCCAGCGTGACCTTCTGGCTCCTCAGCGTCGGCGAAGTCGATGTCGCGACCCGGGCGGTGACCTGGCTGACCGGCAGCCTCAACGGCAGCAGCTGGATCCAGGTGACACCGGTGGCGATCGCGCTGACGCTGCTGGTGCCGGTGGTCCTGGCTGGCACCCACCTGCTCGGCGCCCTGCACTTCGGCGACGACACCGCGCGCTCGCTCGGCGTTCGACTCAACGCCGCTCGGCTGACCCTGCTGGTGCTGGCCGTGCTCCTGGCCGGCGTCGCCACCGCGTCGGCGGGTGCCATCATCTTCATCGCGCTCGCGGTGCCGCAGGTGGCGCTGCGGCTCACCGGGTCGGCGCAACCGCCGCTGCTCACCTCGGCGCTGCTCGGTGCGGCCTTCACCGTCGTCGCCGACCTCGTCGCCCGCACCCTGCTGCCCGCCGGTGAACTGCCCGTCGGGGTGATCACCGCCGTCCTCGGCGCGCCCTATCTGATCTATCTGTTGATGCGGCGCAATCGTGCCGGGAAAGCGGGCGTGTGATGACCGTTCGGCTACAGGCCAGCGACCTGACCCTCGGCTACGGGTCGACCACCGTCGTCGACGGCCTGGATCTGGATGTCACCGGCGGCACCATCACCGCGGTGATCGGGCCCAACGGATGCGGCAAATCCACGCTCCTGCGCGCGATGGCCCGGCTGATGCGTCCCGCCGGTGGGCATGTCCACCTCGACGGCAAGCGCATCGACCGGATGTCGACCAAGGAAGTCGCGCGGGTGCTCGGCATCCTGCCCCAATCACCGCTCGCCCCGGAAGGTCTCACCGTCGCCGATTTGGTCGCTCGCGGCAGGCACCCGCACCAGCGCTGGTATCGCCAGTGGTCACAGGACGACGAGTCCGCCATCACCGAGGCGCTGACCTGGACCGACATGGTCGAGTTCGCCGACCGCTCGCTCGACGAGTTGTCCGGCGGGCAACGCCAGCGCGCGTGGATCTCGATGGCGCTCGCCCAGAACACCGACCTGCTCCTGCTCGACGAACCCACCACCTTCCTCGACCTCGCGCATCAGATCGAAGTCCTCGACCTGGTCCGGCGCCTGCACGCCGAAGCGGGCCGGACGGTGGTGATGGTGCTGCACGACTTGAATCTCGCCGCGCGCTACGCCCATCGACTGGTCGCGATGCGGGCGGGGCGCGTGGTCGCCGCGGGCACGCCCGCCGAGGTCCTCACGGAGGACGTGGTGGCGGAGGTGTTCGGACTGCGCGCGAAGGTCATCGATGACCCGGTCACCGGAACCCCGCTGGTGGTCCCGATCGGACCCGTCGGCGCCGCGACCTCGTAGGGTCATGGGGTGACATCTGGGCGGACCCGACACAACTACACCGGCACCTCGGTCGCCGAACGACAGGTCGAGCGCCGGGCACTGTTCATCGACGCGGGGCTGACCGTTTTCGCGGCGAAGTCGTACGCCAACAGTTCGCTCACCGATGTGTGCGCGGCGGCGGGACTGTCGCGTCGGCAGTTCTACGAGCAGTTCGCCGGGCGCGAGGAACTGCTCGTCGCGGTGTACGACTCCGTCCAGGACAAGGCCGGGGCGGCGGTGGCCGCAGCGCTGGCGGCGGCGGAATCCGGCGATCTGCGCGCGCTCATCGAGGCGGCGGTGCGGGCGTATACCAAGGCGATCACCGACGACATCCGTTGTGCCAAAGTCGCTTTCGTCGACATCGTCGGGGTGAGCCCCGATATCGAGGAGTATCGGGCGCAGGTCAGGGACCGCTGGGGTGCGGTGGTCACCGCGATCGCGGCCGGGCGCGACGGGGTGCGGATGCCGCCCGGCGGCTGGCGGGTGCCGATGGCGGCGTTCATCGGGGCGGTGAACGGTGCCGTGCACCAGTGGAGCCTGGACGACCCGCGCCCGCCCGTCGACGAGCTGGTCGACGTCTTCTCCACCATCCTGAACAGCCTGATCTCGGCGACATCCGCCGGCGACTGATTGCGATCTACGCCACACACGTGTCATAGTCTCCGTCATTGAGACGATGGTGTCTCAAAAAATGTGAGGACTGCGCACGATGAGATCTCCTACCGCTTCCCGGTGGTTCACCATGGCGGCTGCGGTTGTCGCGGCGACATCGGTCATGGCGGCCTGCCCCGCGGCCGCCGAACCTGCACCCGCCGCTCCCGCCCCGGTCATTCCGCTACCGCCGGAACTGGATCCCGGCTTCTACCTCCCGGCTGCCGAGACAGTCGCGGCGACCGCGCCCGGCGAGATCATCGCCGTCCGGCAGGTCAACGTCGCCGATTTCGGCCTCCTGCCGATCGATGTCGATGCCTGGCAGGTGTCGTACCGCTCGAACAACAGTCGCGATGAGGCGATCCCGGCGGTAGCGACGCTCATCAAGCCGCGCGGGCAGGCCGTGGAACCACGCAAACTGCTCTCGGTCCAGATGGCCGAGGATTCGACTGCGGGCTATTGCGCGCCTTCCTATGCGCTACAACATCTTTCAGTGGCTCCGCTGGCCGGTCAGATCGTGGTGCCCGCCGAGTTCCTCTTCGCGCAGGCGGCCCTGGCACAGGGTTGGGCGGTGGTGGTGCCGGATCATCAGGGCCCGAACTCCGCGTACGCGGCCGGACCGCTGGCGGGCCGGATCACCCTCGACGGCATTCGCGCGGCCACCAGCTTCGCACCGCTCGAGGCGGGATCGACCGCGCCGGTAGGGCTCTACGGCTACTCCGGCGGTTCGATCGCGACCGGCCACGCCGCCGAATTGCACGCCACCTACGCACCGGAGCTCAACATCGTCGGCGTGGCCGAAGGTGGCGTCGGCGCGGATCTCTATGCGGCACTGCGGATGTCGAACAACCAGCTGACCTCGGGTCTGGTCTACGCCGCCGTCATCGGGCTCACCCGTGAGTACCCGGACTTCGCCGCCTACCTCGACCAGCGACTCGACCCGCTCGGCAAGGGCCTGACCGCCGTCAAATCGTCGCTGTGCGTGCAGTACCAGTCGATGCTGCTGCCGTTCCTGAACCTGGATGCCATGATCGCGTCCGGCGACGGCCCACTCGACCCACCGGTCGCGGCCATGCTCGCCGATACCAAGATGGGCAAGTCCGTGCCCGACATGCCGCTGTTCATCTGGCATTCCGCGTGGGACGAGATCCTGCCCCTCGCCGCCACCGACACCCTGGTCGACACCTACTGCCGCGATCCGAACACGTCGCTGACCTATACCCGCGACCATGCCAGCGAACACATCGTCGCGGAAGTGGTCGGCGGCCCGGCCGCACTGATCTGGCTCCGCGACCGTCTCGACGGCGTCCCCGCCCCCGCCGGCTGCACCACCTCCGACGCGGGCACCATGGCCGCCACCCCCGGCGCCCTCGACTTCCTCGGCGACACACTCGCCGCGAAGTTCGCGTCTCTGTTCGGCATGCCGCTCGGCAGTCGCTGACATCGAGGTGCTACCTCAGCTGACCTCCTGATGGCGGGGTTGGACGCGGTGGAGCAGGACCTGCTCGAGGAGGGCGACCAGGACGTCGCGGACGGAGTCGCGGTCGCGGGCGTCGCAGTCGAGGACCGGAATCCAGTCGTCGAGGCCGAGGGCTTCGCGCACTTCACCGAGGTCGAACTGGGTGGCGTCGGCGAAGCGGTTGACCACCACGACGAAGGGTGTGTGGTGTTCTTCGAAGTAGTCCAGGACGGGGTAGCAGTCTTCGACGCGGCCGGTGTCGACGATGATGACCGCGCCGAGGGCGCCGTCGACCAGGTCGTCCCAGAGGAACACGAAACGGTCCTGGCCGGGGGTGCCGAAGAGATAGAGGATCAGTGATTTGTCGAGGGTGATCCGGCCGAAGTCCAAAGCCACGGTGGTGGCGGTCTTCTCGGCGCGGCGGCCGGGATCGTCGATGCCGATGGAGACTTCGGTCATCGACGCCTCGGTGACCAGTGGCTCGATTTCGGAGATGGCACCGATGAAGGTGGTCTTGCCGACGCCGAAGCCGCCACTGACCACGATCTTCACCGAGGACGGCATAGCTGGTGGGTCACAGTGCGCGGACAAGGTCACGGATCCTCTCGATGGCGGCGGTCGACAGTTCCGGCGCGTCACGGACGGTCACATGGCCCGCCGCCGCCAGATCGCTGACGATCACCTTGGCGATACCGATCGGAACCCGCAGGGCGGCACCGACTTCGGCGATGGAATGTGGTGTCAGGCACAGCTGGACAACGGTGCGCTCCTCGAACCGCAGCGGTGCCGACAGCGCGGACGGTGGCGCCTGGACGAGGGTTTCGATGCGCAGGCCGTCCAGCACCGGGACGGTACGGCCCGCGGTGAGCACGAACGGACGAACGAAGCGGTCATCGACATCGTCGTGATCGGTGGGGGTGACCGGCACCGCCGGAACCGGGCCACGCCAGCCCGTTGGCCGACTCATCGGGATCATGCGCGGGTCGGGCAACCGCGGGAGATCGGGATCTCTCATCTGCGCAACGACTCTCGCAGTTCGCTGATCAGCAGCGGGTCGAGCAGCGCGCCGGCGCGTTCGGCCAGGATCGCCATCTCGTAGCCGACCAGGCCGACATCGCAACCGCCGTCGGCGATCACGCCGAGGCAGCTGCCGTCGCCCAGTGCCGACACGAGCAGGAATCCGCGCTGCATCTCGATCATGATCAGCTTGAGTCCGTCGAAATCGTAACTGCGCGAAGCACTCCGGGCGAGGCTGGACAGGCCCGACACCATCGCGGCGAGCCGGTCGGCGCCCGCGCGGTCGAGGCCGTCCGACATCGCGATCAGTAGCCCGTCGGAGGAGACGGCGACAGTGTCGCGCACGCCGTCGGTGTTGCGGACGAAGTTGCCGAGCAGCCAGTTGAAGGTGTGTGGATCGGCGGTCGGTAGGTGGGTGGTCACCGGGTCTCCTTGGGTCTGGTCCGATCGGTCAGCGGGCGGGATCGATGGGGATGGAAGTGGTTTCGGTCGCGCCGCCGCGTTCGTGGCCGGTGCGGAACGAGGACAGCATGCTGCGGGTCTGATCGGGGGTTCGTTCGACGACCGGGGTGCGGTCCTGGCGGACGTCCGGGTCGCGACGGGGTCGATCCGGCGCACCGGTGATCTTGGCGCGTTTGCTGCGTTTGACCAGGCCGTTGCGGGTGCGTTCGACCGCGGGGGTGCCGATGGATTCCCTAGCGGGTAGCTCACGCGGTTGCGGGTGGGCCGAGCCGTTGTCGCCGGCCGAGCCGTTGTCGCCGGCCGAGCCGTCGCCGCGCGCGGATCCGTTTCGCCGCGCGGAATCGGGTGTGCTGCTGAGGAACTGGGCGTAGACCGATCCCACCGATGGCTGGTTCGCCGACATACGGGCGGTGCCGTTGGTCGGCCTGCTCGGAGCCGTGCCGTTGCTCGCGGGCGCTACCACCGACCCCGCACCGCCCCTGTGTCCGTGGGTGGCCGCGCCGACGGCGGTGCCGTTGCGCGCGGGCGAGGCGAGCTCAGCGGAATTCCCACCTGTGCCGGCCCCGGACCGGACGGCTGCGCCGTTCCTGGAATCAGCTGTCTGCGAGAGCTTTTCGTCGGCAAGCAGGGACGGGGGGAGCAGTAGTCGGGCGACGATGCCGCTGACCGGTGAGGTGTTCAGTTCCACATCGATGCCGAGGCGACCGGCCAGCCGACCGACCACGTAGTGGCCCAGGTAGCGGGTGGAGGCGACGATGAAGTCCTGCTCGCCGCGCAGCCGGGCATTGGCTTCGGCGAGCTGCTCGGCGGGCATGCCGACGCCGTGGTCGACGACGGCGAGCAGGTAGCCGCCCGCGACCTTGCGGCCGTAGACCTCGACCTCGAGATCGGGCGGGGAGAAGGCCAGCCCGTTCTCGATGAGTTCGGCCAGCATGTGCGCCAGTTCGCTGACGACGGCGCCGGTCACCGCGATGTCGTCGACCCGGCGCAGCACCACCCGCCGATAGTCGTCGACCTCGGAGAGCCCGGCCCGGATCACGTCGGTGAGCGCGATCGGTTCGGCCCACCGGCGCGGACTGGCCTCGCCGACCAGCACCAGCAGGCTTTCGGCGTTGCGCCGCATACGGGTGGCCAAATGGTCGAGTTCGAACAGGTTCGACAGCGCCTTCGGGTCGAGTTCCTCGCGTTCGAACTCACTGATCAAGCCCAACTGACGGCGCACCAGGTTCTGATTGCGGCGGGCCAGATTCGCCATCGATTCGGTGGTGTTGCGCCGCACCAGCGCCTGCTCGGAGGCGAGGTCGAACGCGGTGGTCTGCACCCGATCCAAAGCGCCTGCGACAGCGGCGATCTCGATGCTCGCACCGGGCGGCGTGCGCACCGGGGCGGGCGGATCGGGGTGGGCGTCGGCGGCGCTGTGCCAGGCCGCGATCACCTCGGGCAGTCGCGTGGAGGCGACGTCGTCGGCCTCGGTGGCCAGCTGGGCCAGCGGGCGGACGATGGCTCGGACGCTGGCCGAGACCAGCGCGAATTCGACGGCTGTCGCGAGCAGCGCCGCCAGGGCGAATCCGGCCAGGATCAGCGCGGCGTCGCGGCGAAGTTTCTCGGCACGCGCGCCGACGTCATCGCCGATCACCTGCGCCACGATGCGCTGCTCGTCGATGACCGCGGTCATCTGCGCCCACCACACGGCCGGGTCGACCGGGGCAACCAGCGGTCCCAGCGTCGAGGCGATCGCGATGTTCTCCGATTCGGTGGCCCGCGTGGCATTCTCACTCGCCAGCGCCGCGTCCAGACGAGCCTGCTGGGCGGGCGTCGCGTCGTGACCGAACGCGGTGAGCGCGGCATTGCGGGCAGCGCGGATGTCGAGGAACTGCACGTACTCCCCCGGCGCGAATTCCCCGGCGGCGAAGACGCCGTTGAGGAAGCCACGCTCGCGAGCCGCGAACTCCTTCGCATCACCCAGGGCGTAGAGCGCCTGTAGGCCGTGCCGGACGGCCGGGTCGCGTGCCTGGTCGAGACCGAGCGAGAGGCGATTCAGCGCGTCGATGCCGTCGGTGTAGAACTGGAATGCCGCCTGCCGGGTGACATTGCGATTGTCGACCTGAGAGCGGATCGCGGGCATCCCCGCCAGGTGCCCCAGCGCCGAGCGCACCTCCCCCGCGCCGGGTGGGCCGCCCGCGACAGCGTCGACCAGGGCACGCAGGGCGCTGTCGGTGCCCGCGCGCTGGTCGGTGACGGGCTCGCGCAGGCGTTGATCACCACCGAGCAGACCGTTGCTCAGACCGCGCTCGCGCTGCACCTGCTGCACGAGATCCTGGGCGGCCAGCGCGAGGGCCACGGCGTCCACGGTCTCACCACTGCGACGGTAGGCGCTGACCTGTGTCGACATGGTCAGCCCGAGCAGCGCCAGCACCAGTACCAGCGACACCACCAAGATCCTGGCGAGCTGACCGGAAATGGTGCGCGGCCGGATCAGCCCGGCGCCGACCACCCCGTGATCCGATCGGGTTCCGGTCGGGTTCGGCCGGGAACGTGCGCGCACACCTGCTCCTTTGCAATGCCACCGCAACGTGATTCGCGGTGGCCCACGGAAAGTCAGGTGCAAACTTGCACTCCGCGCGCAGCGGGGTCAATTCGGAACGGTGTAAAGCAGCAATTCGTGCGCTGATCTCAACATGCCGGAAATGCAGCGGGGTTTGTGTAGCCGAATGCTCACTCCCCGCACCGGCTGCGAGTTGGTCAGCCGGTGCACTGCCGGATATATACAGGCCGCCAGAAGGCGTGATGCACAACACATTTGACGCGAACGATCAGGAGTCGCCGCTCGAACAGCCGATCACGATTATGTCGCGCGCATTCCACCGAATGTTATTCGCCTATTTCCTCGCCGCCGAGAATTTCCAAGACCTGATCTGAGTAGAAGAACGGCTCGAGACGCTCCCGGATCAGCCCGGCCAGCACGCCGTTGCGCTTGGCCGACTCGATGACGGCCGGGCCGTAGCGCAGGATCTCGGTGCTGATGTCGTCGGCGTCGAGGCCGAGTTCGGGCAGCATCGCCGAGAGGGTGTGGTCGCTGTATCGGGCGTAGAACACCTCGACGCACTCACGCACGAGCAGGCCGAAGTACTCCTTCTCCCTGGTCGTCACCGCGATCTCGTAGCAGATCTGGACCAGTTCGTTGAGGTCCTTCTGGGTGAGGTATTCGCGCAGGCCTGCGACGGGTTCGTCGGCGTGCAGGTCCCAGAATTCCATCGCCGCCGAGTGCACGGGCGCGTCGCGCAGCATGTCGCGGATCGCGTTGTTGGTGCGCTTGAGCGCGAACAGCGCGCCCTTGCCCGCGAGATCACCGACGAAGGTGCTGTCGGCCGCGACCTTCTTGGCCCGGTTGGCCGCGGACTGACCCAGCGACATCAGCGAGGAGACACCCGGAATCTTCTCGGCACGTTCGCGATTGGCCTGCACGAAATCGCCGATCAGCTTGTCGACGAATCGCGAGGCGACAGTCGCGACGAGCGGGCTCTCGGTGAGTCGGTCCAGGATCCGTTCCTGCGCCTGGTGCATGCCGAAGATCTTCTCCAGCAACGCTTCCACCGGTTCCCGGTCGACGACGTCGCCGAGGGTGTATTCGGTGTTGGACGCGATGTGGTCGTAGATGGCGTCGGAGAAGATGCCGACGGTATCGGCGATCACCGGGCTGCCGCCGATGCGGTCGAAGACGGTGGCCACCGTCTGTTCGCCCTGTTCCAGGGAGACCACGTCGCCGAAGCGGATCGTCTCGCCGACGGCCAGCACGGCGGCCACGTCGCGGGCGATCACCTCGGCGAAGCGTTCACCGGTCACCTCGGCCAGCAGGAAGTCCACCTGCGCGTCGAGCAGTCGGTCGGCGATCTGGCGCGCCTGAGTCATGTGCGTGTCCACCCATCACGGTCGTTGCTGGAGGGAGGACGCGTGGCTACTTGTCGCCGGAATCGTTGCCCTGCACCGATTTCCGGATCTGATCCAGCCGCTCACGCGCGGCTTTCTCCCGCGCCTCCCATTGTTCGTCGACGCTGCGACCCGCGGGAGTCTGCCGGTCGAGCTCGTCCATTCCCTGCGCGGTGCCGAAACGCTGCTCGACCTTATCCCGAACCGAGTCGAATGTCGGCACTCCGGAAGTGGAATACCCGCCGGTGGCGGTGGGTGCGCCGGTCCCCGGCAGCCCGGACGGTACCGGCGGTACCGGGATCGAGCCTCCGACCTGCCCGGATGCGACGGGCACCACATCCGCGTCGATCACGTTCGTGTCCAGAGTCACAGGCTCACCCGTCTCGGCATCACCGAAGTCGGCCTCGGCCAGTGCGGCGGCGACCGCGCCGAGCCCGGGGCGGCCGGCGACCGCGGCGCGCAGCACCGCAACCAGCTCGTCGTCGGGCAGCGCAGCCATGCGGCCGAGGAGTTCGCTCGTTTCGCTCATACCGCCAGGCTACGCAGAATCAGCGAGGGCGACCGGTGTCCGTTACCCGGCTGCCCAGTCGGCGATGATCTTCGCCCATTCGGCGCCGAGCGTGTCGATCACGTCGTTGTGGCCCGCACCGGGGACCACGATCAGCTGTTTCGGCTCCCACGCCGCCGCGTACAGGCGTTCGGCGTGGCGCAGCGGAAGGAGTTCGTCGCGGTCGCCGTGCATCATCAGGATCGGGACACGCAGGTTCTTGATGTGGCGCAGGCTCGGGTAGGCGTTCGGGATCAGCGGGGCGGGCAGGAACGGGTAGACCGAGCGGGCGGCGGCGCGCATGCCGCTGAACGTCGACATCAGGATCATGCCTTTCGGCGGATACTGCGCGGCCAGTTCGAGCAGTACCCCGCCGCCGAGGGATTTGCCCAGGTAGTAGACCTGATCGGGGTCGACTTCGGGTTGCTCGAGCAGGGCTCGGCGGGCGGCTCTGGCGTCGAGGTAGGTGCCCTGTTCGTTCGGGGTGCCCGCGCTGTGGCCGAAGCCGCGGTAGTCGAAGGCGAGCACATCGAAACCCGCTTCGACCAGCAGGGCGATGATCGAGACGCGGTCGCCGATGGTGCCCGCGTTGCCGTGCGCGTAGAGGATGTGGCCGCGCGAGCGCTCGGCGCGCACGAACCAGCCGTGCACGTCGATGCCGTCGGCGGTGCGCATGGTCAGATCGCGATAGTCAAGGCCCAGCGCCGCCGGGGTTTGGGCGAGATGCTTTTCGGGGTGATAGACCAGCGCGTTGAGCACGCGCGTCGCGGGGTGGCGGATCACTTGCCGCGACCTGCCTGGAAGCCGAAGTCCCAGTTGTAGAGGCGGGCGATCTCCACCACGCCACCACCCGGTTGACCGGCGGGCGGGCGGACGAAGGCGCCCTCGCGGCGCACCACGAACGCACCGTTGACGTTCTCCAGGGTGAACAGCACCGCGTCGCGGGAGTTGTCGGTGCAGCCGTCGAGAGTCATCTCGATAGGCGCGGAATCGGCCGTTTGCAGGGTCACGGTGGCGTGGACGTTGCGGAAATCGCTGGCACCGTCGTAGATCGAGGCGAAGACCAGGATGCGGCGGATGAACTGGGTGCAGTCGAGGTTGACCGACAGGTTCTCGCCGGTGATGCTCGCGCCGGTGCGGTCGTCCTGGTCGAGATGGATGAACGGCGGTTCGTAGAGGGCGCCGAAGCGGCGGTCCAGGGCGCGCACGGAACCGATTGCGCCGTTGGCCAATTCAAAGAAGCAGCACAGATCGAGGTCGATGTTCTTGCCGCGGAGTTTACCGAAGAGGCGGCCGGTGGCGGCCATCGACGTCCAGTTCAGATTCACGCGCATGACGCCGCCGGTGGCACCGTGTTTCGTCAGGGAGACCGACGGGGCTTCCTTGGTGAGCGACACCTTGGCGAGGTTGACCGGAGGTGTTGCGGGCGGGGCGAATTGCGGGTTCTGCTGGGGTGGGACACCGGCTGCGTGCTGGTTGACCGTATCGAAGGGTTGGCCCGGCTGGGACGAGCCCGGCTGTCCCGCGGGGTTGAACGGTCTCGGCGGCTGCGGCACGGGTGACTGCGGCCGATTCGGCTGGGGCGCGGGAATGAACGGCTGCGTCGGCGGGATATGGGACTGTTGCTGACCCGGCTGCCCCGGTGAGAAGGGTTGGCCCGGCGGCGGGGGCGGCGGTGGGGCCACGGGAGCAGCGGGGGCGTCGTCGACGGAGATGCCGAAATCGGTAGCGAGCCCGGCCAGTCCGCTGTCGTACCCCTGGCCCACCGCACGGAACTTCCACGCACCCTGCCTGCGGTACAGCTCACCGAGCACGAACGCGGTTTCGGTAGTGGCCCCGCTGCTGTCGAAACGCGCGACCTCGGCACCGTTGGCCGCATCGATCACCCGAATGTAGAGCCCGCGGAACTGCCCGAACGTCCCCCCGTCGGCGGACGCGGCGAGCACGATCGTCTCGATCTGCGGTTCGACCTGACCGAGATTCACCGACAGCGCGTCGACAACAGTCTGCCCCTGCTGCTTGCCCTCGTACCGAACCGCCCCCGAAGGATGCACAGCCTGGTTGTAGAACACGAAATCGTCATCGGAGCGCACCTTCGCCCCGGCGAGCAACAACGCGGACGCATCAGCATCAGGCACCCCCGCCCCCGCCTGCCAACCCAATTCCACCCGGACAGCGGCAGCAGGCACCGCAACGTTGGCGCCTTTCATCATCGACACATCGACCAACCTATCCCGCCCCCGAATCCAGCCCAACCCGCCGAGGCACTTCGAGGGTGAAAGCACCCGGCTGGACGACGAAGGCCGCCCGGCAGAACCGGGCGGCCTTCGAGGTCGAGGGCGGAACTACCCGCGCAGTTCGGCGCCGACCGCGGTGGTGGCCGAGGCGACAGCGGCGTCGCGGGCGGCGCTGGCTTCGTCTTCGGTGAGGGTGCGGTCGGGGGCGCGGAAGCGCAGGGCGTAGGTGAGGGATTTGCGGCCCTCGCCCGCTTGGGCGCCTTCGTAGACGTCGAACAGGGTGATGCTCTCGAGGAGGTCGCCGCCGCCGGTGCGCAGGGCGGTTTCCACCTGGGCGGCGGGGACGGTCTTCTCGACGCTGATCGACACGTCCTGCAGCACTGCCGGGAACGCCGAAATCGTCGGCGCGGGCAGGGATTCTTTCAGCGGCAGGGCGTCGAGGTCGACCTCCAGGGCGCAGGTACGCGGGGGCAGGCCCGCACGCTCGAGGACGGCGGGGTGCAGTTCGCCCGCGTGGCCGACGACCACGCCGTCGACGAGCAGTTCCGCGCAGCGACCGGGATGCCACGGGAGGTAGGCGGCGGACCGGCGTTCGATGCTGACACCGGCCGCGTCGGCGATGTCGTCGACCAGTGCGAAGGCGTCGGCGGCCTCGGCCGGTCGGCCCGGACCCCACGGCCCGCGCGGGTCGCGCTTACCGCTGAGTACCGCGGTCACGTGCACCGGCTGGGCGGGCAGCGACGCGTTCAATTCGGCGATCTGCTCGTCGGTGGGACGACGATCCACCGGCAGCGCCTCGACCGCGTGGGTCTCGGAACCGGGCTGGACCACCTGGGCGATGCCGTAGATGGTCAGATCGCGCGCACCGCGAGAGATGTTGCGGGCGGCCACTTCCAGCAGACCCGGCAGCAACGTGGTCGGCAGTTCCGGACGATCGCTGTCGAGCGGGTTCAGCACGCGGGTGGTGTTGCGGCGCGGGTCGTCGGCGTCCAGACCCCACACCTCGAACACCCCGCCGGGCAGGAACGCAGGCGGCGGCACCTCGACGGCACCGGCGAAGGCCAGCGCCCGGCTCACCGCGCGGCGACGCAGCTGCAGCGCGGTCAGGCCGCGGCCACCGGGCGCGGTCGGCAGGATGGACGGGATCTGCTCGAGACCTTCCAGCCGCAGGACCTCTTCGACCAGGTCAGCGGGCTGAGAAAGGTCAGGACGCCAGCTCGGCGGGGTCACCAGCAGCTCGGTCTTGCCCGCGTCGTTGACCTCGATCTCGACGCCTGCGCCGATCTGGGCGAGCCTGCGCACCGAGGTACCGGCGGGGTAGGTGACCCCGGCGACGCGATCGGGCAGATCGATGTCCATCGCGATCGGCGCGACCGGTTCCAGCGGCACCCGGATATCGGTGAGCGCGGATTCGATGGTGCCACCGGTGATGTCGGCCAGCAGGGTCGCGGCGCGGTCGAGCGCGGCGATGTTGATCTCCGGATCGACGACGCGTTCGTAGCGCTTGCCCGCCTCCGAGGAGAGCTTGTGGCGGCGCGAGGTCCGGTACACCCTTAGCGGGTTCCAGGTGGCGGCTTCCAGAACCACATCGGTGGTCTCGGCGCCGACCTCGGTGCTTGCACCACCCATGACACCGGCGAGGGAGATGACGCCGGAATCGTCGGCGATCACCACGTCCTCGGCGTCGAGGGTGCGCTCGGTGTCGTCGAGAGTGCGCAGGGTCTCGCCCTTGTGCGCCGAGCGAACCACCAAGGCGCCGTGCAGCTTCGAGGCGTCGAAGGCGTGCAGCGGCTGACCGAGTTCGAGCATCACGTAGTTCGTGACGTCGACGGCCGGGGAGATCGGGCGCATGCCCGACAGCATCAGCCTGCGCTGCAACCACAGCGGGCTCACCGCGTTCGGGTTCATCCCGGTGATGCGGCGCGCGCCGAAGCGGGTGCAGTCGGAGTCGTCTTCCAGGCGAACCGACCAGGCCTCGGCTTCGGCCCCGGGCAGCGTACGCACGGCGGGATCGGCGTATTCGAGGTCGAAACCGCAGGCCAGTTCGCGGGCCAGGCCGCGCACCGAGAAGCAGTAGCCACGATCGGGGGTGATGTTGAGCTCGATGATCGTGTCATCGGTGCCGAGCAGCACATTCGCGTCGTCGCCGGGCTGCGCGGAACCGGGCTCGAGCACCAGGATGCCGTCATGATCCTTGCCGATGCCGAGTTCGGCGACCGAGCAGATCATGCCGTTGGAGGTGTGGCCGTAGGTCTTGCGCGAGGAGATCTTGAAACCGCCGGGCAGCTCACCACCGGGCAGCACGACCACGACGAGGTCGCCAACGGCGAAATTGCGTGCGCCACAGACGATTTCCTGCAACTCGGGGTTGCCGACGTCGACCTTGCAGAAGCGGATCGGCTTCTTGAACTCGGTCAGTTCGGTGATCTCGGCGACGCGACCGACAACCAGTGGCTTGTCGATCTCACCGCCGATCGGCTCGAGCTTGTCGATCTCTTCGACTTCCAGACCCACCCGGACGAAGCCCGCGTCGAGCTCTTCCGCCGACACCGACCACTCGGGGGTGGTGCGCTGCAGGATCTCGGTCAGCCAGGACTGTGCTACTCGCACTTGACGTTTCGCTCTCTCTCTAAGACCGGATACCGAAGGGCAGGGTGAACCGCACGTCACCCTCGACGATGTCGCGCATGTCGGGGATGGTGGTCTGGAACTGCAGGGTGCGCTCCATACCCATGCCGAACGCGAACCCGGAGTACACGTCGGGGTCGATGCCGCTGGCGATGAGGACCTTCGGGTTGACCATGCCGCAGCCGCCCCACTCGATCCAGCCCGCGCCGCCCTTCTTGTTCGGGAACCACACGTCGACCTCGGCCGACGGTTCGGTGAAGGGGAAGTAGTTGGGGCGCATGCGCGTGCGGGTCTCGGGGCCGAACATGGCGCGGGCGAAGGCGTCCAGGGTGCCGCGCAGGTGCGCCATGGTGAGACCCTTGTCGACCGCCAGCCCCTCCACCTGGGAGAACACCGGGGTGTGGGTGGCGTCGAGCTCGTCGGTGCGGAAGGTGCGACCCGGGCACGCGATGTAGATCGGCACGTCACGCGTGAGCATGGTCCGCACCTGGACCGGGGAGGTGTGCGTGCGCAGCACCTGGCGCGAACCCTCCGGAGCGATGTGGAAGGTGTCCTGCATGGTGCGCGCCGGGTGATCGGGCAGGAAGTTCAGCGCGTCGAAGTTGAAGTGCTCGGTCTCCACCTCGGGACCCTCGGCGACCTCCCAGCCCATACCGACGAAGAAGTCGGCGATCTGCTCGGAGATGACGGTGATCGGGTGCCGGGCGCCGACCGGCTGACGACGAGCGGGCAACGTGACGTCGATCTTCTCGGAGATGAGCACCGCCTGGTCACGCTCGGCCAGGAGCGCGGCACGGCGTGCCTCGAACGCGTCGGAGACCCGTTTGCGCGCGATGTTGACCCGCTTACCGGCCTCGGCCTTCTCCTCCTTGGGCACACTGCCAAGCCCACGCTGCGCGAGCGCGATCGGCGACTTGCCGCCGATGTAGTCGGTCTTGGCGACCGCAAGCGCATCCAGATCAGCAGCCGCGGAGAAGGCCTTCTCGGCTTCCGCCGCCGCTGCCGCGAGTGCCTCTTCGGTCAACGAGGCGCTTCGCTCGACTCCACTGTTGTCGTCGGCCACGATCTTCTCGACTCTCCCCTGCGGATCGGTTCGCGGGCGCGTCATTGCCATCCCGCATCGGTGCTGCGTAAATCCTATGGGATGGGGTTGGCGCGATTCATTCGGATTACTCGCGCGGGATCAACGCTGGTGGGCGGGGTCTTTATGGGGACCGACCAGTCCAGGTCAGCGAGGTGATCGAACGTCTTCGTCCCGGTCTGCCGACGCCCGGCAGTCCGGCCGCACGGCAGTGTCGCGCAACGGCGACTACTGGTCGTATCGAGGCAGACAGGCGGTGTCGAGCGACATCGTCAAAGGCACGAGAAGACCGATCGGGTCGCCATACTCGCCTTCGACCAGTTCGGCGTAGCCACCTGCGGCAGGCCCGGCGAACAATGCCCAGCGACCGACGCGAGGGTCGATGACGAGAAGGGCGCGCACACCGGCGGCGGCGTACCAGCCGTTCTTGCCATTGATCTGGGCCGCCCGCTCCGACTTCGAGATCACTTCGACGGCGAGTTCGACATCGAGCGGGTCAGCGAGCCAGTCATCGTCGGTATCCCAGGTATCCGGCAGGATCACCAGGTCTGGGGTGCAGTAATCGTCGATATCATCGGGCATCGCGATCGAGGTGACCTCATACGCGGCCAGCCCATCCGGCATCGATGCTTCCAACTGCTGACGCAGTCGGCGGATGGAACCCGCGTATTTCCCACGCGGGGTCGGTGACATCACAAGCGCCCCTCCCAGAATCTCGACCCGCAGACCGGTCGCGCGTTCGATCTCCTCGGCGACCTCACGGAGATTGCCAGGTCGAGGATGCATCGCGGGAAGGGTCATGCGGTCGCTCCATTCGCGCGGACTGCCGTATTCAACGATACCGCGCGCCGGTAGGCCTGCTGATCGACCGACCGAGCTCGAACCTGCCGCCCGCCCTTCGCATCGCAGGCACAGCGACATCGAACGAGGCGCGGTGTCGGTGGGAGTGTCCGAAATCGCCTGTTTCTCAGGGGAATAGGAAAACTTCTGGAATCGAGGGAACCGAATGGGTTCGGGGCGCGTCCAAATGAGCAAATACACCGGCGTGTTCGACTCGAGAACAGGATGACTCGATGGCTGAACAGACTTGCGATCCGGCATCGCCGCGGGGGCGGCGGGTTCGGACCACCGCTGCGGGAAGCGGGCTTGCGTTGTGTGGGTTCGGGATTCGGCCAGTGGGGCGACGGCCGTTCCCGCGTGCGGCGGGGTTGTGCGCGAACCGGCCCGAACAGCAGGCGGCCCCGGAGCAGGGGCAGCAACCGGACAGTGTCGGATGACCGGCCGTCGGGTCGGGTCGGCTGGTGACCGGTCGTTTGTTCGATTCCAGGCTGCGCAGACCGATCGGCACGGTCGATATCCGGGTGTTTTCGGCCTGGTGAACGGGTTGTGGGCCGCCGGGCAGTTGAGTGCTCAGGAGGTGCGGTTCCGCCGGGTCGGCAACGATTGGTTCAGCGAGAATCTGACGAATCCGAGCCATGTGGATCCGCGGGTGTACGACCGCGACCTGCATCCGGGCGCGGCCTCGTGGTTCAAGGCGGATGCGGTGTCGATGATCGAGCGGGTCGAGGGATATCTCGCGATTCTCGACACGCATGGGGTCGCGTGGGAGCGGTTGGACTCGACGACTCCGGGAGCCATTGTCTACGACGACGCCGAGCAGGTGGTTGTCGTGCCTTTCGGCGACAACCACCTGCTCCGAGAACCGGTCAGCGGCTATTCCGCGGGCCGGTTGTGCCGGGGAAGAAACGCCGCCACCACTGCGGCACAGGCGACGAGCGCGGCGCCCACCCACACCGCGGGAACCAGGCCGTCTACGTAAGCCTGGGGGTCGGTGTAGGCGCCGTAGGAGGCGAAGACCGAGGCCAGGACGGCGATGCCCATGGCGACGCCCACCTCGCGGACCGTGCTGCTGATTCCCGAGGCCATGCCCTGGTCGGCGGCGGAAGCGCTGGCCATGACGATGGTCGAGGAGGGGGCGAAGGTGAGGCCCATGCCGATGCCACCCAGGACGAAGGGGGCGACGAAGGCGAGGTAGGGGACATCAACGGTGGTGATCATCGCCATCCAGGCCAGGGAGATCGCCAGGCAGAGTTGACCGAGGGCGATCAGGGTTCGGGCGCCGACGCGATCGACGATCAACCCGGCCAAGGGGGCGATGACCATCGGGACCAGCGTCCACGGCAACGTGCGGATGCCGGATTCCAGCGGCGTATAGCCCTGCACCACCTGGAAGAACTGGGCGAGCAGGAAGATCGAGCCGAAGACGCCGGACGAGAAGCCGAAGGACACGATGAAGCTCAGGCTCAGCCCGCGAGATCGGAACAGGCGCAGCGGGAGCATCGGGTCGGTGACGTAGGTTTCCCAGACGACGAACGCGACGAGCAGCGCGGCGCCGCCGATCAGCGCGGTGAGCACCTGCGGTGCGGTCCAGCCGTCCTCGGCGCCGTGGATGACGCCCCAGACCAGCGCGAGCACACCACCGGCCGAGAGCCCCACCCCGAGGTAGTCGAGTTTCCTTGCGATGCCGCGCGATTCGGTCAACATGCGGGCGGCGAACGGCAGCGCCAGCAGGCCGATCGGGACATTGAGCCAGAAGATCCACTGCCAGTTCAGGCCGTCGACGACCGCGCCGCCCACCACCGGACCGAGCGCGACACCGAGACCGGCGATGCCACCCCAGATGCCGATCGCGGCGCTGCGCATCTTCGCGGGGACCGCGGCGGCGAGCAGGGTGAGCGACAGCGGCATCACCGCCGCACCACCGACGCCCTGCACCGCGCGCGCCGCGATGAGCATCCACGGTTCGGTGGCCAGCGCGCACGCCGCGGAGGCGACGACGAACAGGCCGATACCGACCAGAAACACCCGGCGACGGCCGATCCGGTCACCCAGCGCCGATGCCGACAGCAGCAGCGCGGCGAAGGACAGCGTGTAGGCGTTGATGAACCACTGCAGGTCCGAAAGCGACGCTCCCAGTTCGGCTTTGATCACCGGCAGCGCATTCGTGACAACAAGATTGTCCAGCGTCACCATGAACATCGGGATGCCGACGGCGGCGATGACAGCGCCGAGCGGCTTGCCCTTCGCGCCGACGGTCGGCGGCGTTTCGGCGGCCTGCGCGTCGCCCGATTCGAGTGTTTGCGTCATGTCCAGCCCTAAGTTGTTATTGACTGATAACTACACCGCCTATGGTTATGCATCGACTGATAACATGTCAAGAGGCACACGGAGCGAAAGGCAGCGACGCCCATGACGAGAACCCGGATGACCGCGTCCGAGCGCAGCGCACAGGTGCTCGAGGCCGCGATCCACGCGTTTGCCGAATCCGGTTATGCCGCAACGAAAACCGATGAGATCGCCAGGCTGGCCGGAGTTTCGCAGCCCTACGTGATCCGCCTGTTCGGCACCAAGCAGCAACTGTTCCTCGCCTGCCTGCTCGAGGTGTGCACCCGCATCGAGCAGGTGTTCCGAGACGCTGAGATCGCCCCTGACGCCGACACCGCGCAGGCACTACGCGCCCTCGGCCACAGCTTCGACGTCTTCCTGGCCGAACGCGAACTCCCCCTTGTCCTGCTGCACGGCGCCGCCGCCAGCGCGGATCCGGCGATCGGCGACCACATGCGGGAGCGATTCGGTCGCATCTACCGCCTGATCGGCGAACTCACCGGCGCCGACACCTTCGAATCACGCCGCTTCGTCGCGACCGGGATGCTGCTGACGATCATGACCGCGATGCAGGTCGCGGGCAGCGACGCGATCCCCCTCCCCTGGGCCACCGAAATCCTCTCCGACCTGCGCAGCGCCACCACATCCGCGTGCTGAGAGCGGTCAGCGCGCGTGCTGGACGCGGGCGCTGGCGTAGAGGCAGATAGCCGCCGCGGCAGCGAGATTCAGGCTTTCGGCGCGGCCGTGGATGGGGATGCGGATGCGGTGGTCGGCGCGGGCGGCGACGGCGGGGTCCAGGCCGTGTGCCTCGTTGCCGAAGAGCCAGGCGACGGGACCGCTGAGGATGTCGTCGGCGGAATCGAGGTCGACTTCGCCGGTGGCGGCGGTGGCGAGGATCGTTACACCCGCGGCGGAGATCGCGTCGAGGGTCGCGGTGATATCGCGGCTACGGGCTACCGGGACGTGGAACAGGCTGCCCGCGCTGGCGCGCACGCATTTGCCGTTGTGCGGGTCGACGGTGTCGCCCGCGAGCACCACCCCGTCGGCGCCGACCGCGTCGGCCACCCGGATCAGAGTGCCCGCATTGCCCGGTTCGGCGATCTCGACGGGAACCGCGAGCATGCGCGGACCGCGGTCGAGGATTTCACCGAGCGGGACGTCGAGCGTTTCGCACACGGCGACCAGACCCGGTGCCGTCACGGTCTCGCCGAGATGTTCGGCGGCGCGATCGGTGACCAGGGTGGTGCGGATGCCGTCGGCGGTGGCGCCGGCGATCAGCGCGTTGTCCCGGCCCGCGGCGGCGAGCGAGTAGAAGATCTCGCGGACCCGGCCGGTCTCCAGCGCGGCGGACACGGCATTGGCGCCCTCGGCCAGGAACAGGCCGGACTTGCGGCGCTGGGCCGCGCGCTGGAGCTTGACAGCGGAAACGACCCGCGGATTGCGCTCGGAGAGCGCGTCCACGGGTCGTTCCGACAGGTCGCTGTGTGTCGTCAAGCTCAGGCGGCGGTGGCCGGGGCGTTGACGTCGGCGGGCAGCGCGGCCTTGGCGACAGCCACCAGGCCGGCGAAGGCCTCGGCGTCGGAAACCGCGAGCTCGGCGAGGATCTTGCGGTCCACCTCGACACCAGCGGCCTTGAGGCCTTGGATGAAGCGGTTGTAGGTGATGTCGTTCAGACGCGCGGCGGCGTTGATACGAGCAATCCACAGCTTGCGGAAGTCACCCTTGCGCGCCTTGCGGTCGCGGTAGGCGTAGGTCAGCGAGTGGAGCTGCTGTTCCTTGGCCTTGCGGTACAGGCGCGAACGCTGGCCCCGGTAGCCCTTGGAGGCCTCGAGGATGGAACGGCGCTTCTTCTGAGCGTTGACGGCTCTTTTGACGCGTGCCACTTTGGTAGTCCTTGATCATCTGGGGGCGCGGCGGCGCCCGAATTCGGTAGGTGTCGGCGTCCGGTTATCCCGGCCGCGGAATCGTCGGGTTGCGACGGTCCTGCGTGACCCGAAGGTCAGGCGAGACCGAGCAGCCGCTTCACGCGGGGGACGTCGACGGAAGCGACGGACTCCGTGCCTTCCAGACGACGAGTCCGGCGAGAGGACTTGTGCTCCAGGAGGTGGCGACGGTTCGCCTGCTCGCGAAGCAGCTTGCCCCGGCCGGTCACCTTGAATCGCTTCTTGGCGCCGCTGTGGGTCTTGTTCTTCGGCATGGATTCCTCTATCTAGTCGGTGAAATCGTTTACTGCGGGTCGGCCGGCGCAGCCTGCTCGGCAGGCACGGCCTGCTCGACCGGTGCTGCCGACTCGACCGGCGCGGCCGGTTCGGCACTCGCGGGACCGGTCGGCTGGCGGACTGCCGCCGGGGCCGAAGAGTCCTGCTGGGCCTTCACCCGCGTCTTCGCGCCCTTGTGGGGAGCGAGGACCATGGTCATATTGCGGCCGTCCTGCTTGGCCGAGGTCTCGACGAAGCCGAGTTCGGCCACGTCCGAGCCCAGACGCTGGAGCAACCGGAAGCCGAGTTCGGGACGCGACTGCTCACGACCGCGGAACATGATCGTGACCTTGACCTTGGACCCGGCTTCGAGGAAGCGAACGACGTTGCGCTTCTTGGTCTCGTAGTCGTGGTCGTCGATTTTCGGGCGGAGCTTCTGCTCCTTGATCACGGTCTGGACCTGGTTCTTACGGGACTCGCGCGCCTTCTGCGCCGTCTCGTACTTGAACTTGCCGTAGTCCATGATCTTGCAGACCGGCGGACGGGCATCGGGTGCTACCTCGACGAGATCGAGGTCGGCTTCGAGCGCGACGCGTAGTGCATCTTCAACACGCACGATCCCAACCTGTTCGCCGCCGGGTCCGATGAGACGAACCTCGGGAACACGGATGCGATCGTTGATGCGGGTCTCAGTGCTGATGGGGCCTCCTAGGTCAAGCGGTGTCGTCTTAACGACCGCACGCAATAACTGCAACCCCTGTTTCAACACGAAAGCCCCGCTGCGGTATTTCTCCGCGACGGGGCCCGATGTCGACCGATCGCCCACAGCCGATGCCCTCGCGGGCTCGGTTGTCGACCCCCGCATGCCAGGCACGCGGGAAACCCATCACAATGAACGGGTGACCGGGACCGCATATCCGAACGATTGCTCGCCGGTAACGGTGGGAGTCGGGCTCCACTTATCTGCCCCACGGATGCATGACACATCCAGGGGCGGTCGTCAGCGAAGAGCCTAGCATGGCGTTGGGCTATCACCGAATCGGCCGGGCGCGAGGATCCGGAATCGGCCTCGCTATAGCCTGATCAGCATGACTGACGAGCTCGATCCTCCCGTGCGCGACCTGGCCGACATCCCCGCCGTCGAGGTGATCAGCCGGGCCGCCGTGATGCTGATGAGTTCGGCCGCGGAGAAGCTGGGCCTGGCCGGGGAGAACCCGGACTCGGGCGCGGGCGTCGATCTCGACGAGGCGCGCCGGGTGATCACCGCACTGGCCGGACTGGTCACGGCGTCGGTGGAGTACCTCGGCCCGCACGCGGGTCCGATCCGCGAGGGCTTGCAGGCGCTGCAGCGCGCGTTCCGCGAGGCATCCTCGGTGCCGGACGCGCCGGGGACGGGTCCGGGCGAGAAGTACACCGGCCCGGTGCACTGACAGTTCCGCCAACGAAACGATCCGCCGACGCAGTGCGTCGGCGGATCGTTTCTTACGTGCTGCGAACGGCGTCGCGGCTCAGACCGCGGGGACCGGGGGCTGGCCGGGGGTGACCGACAGGGCCGAGCCGGACGAGAGCATGTTGGCGATAGCGGCGAACAACACCGAGCTTCCGGTATCCATTTTCAGGCTTTCCTTTCGATTCCGCGGATCAGACAGTCGGCTTGGTGGGCTCGTAAGCCACTGAGGAGCCGCCACTGAGGAAAGCGAGAATCTGGGCGATGAGCGCCGTGGTGGCTTCATCCATGAAGACGTTCCTTTCGAACTACACGACGATCGAGCCGTCGACAAACCGCTACTACCCGGTGGTCCGGGGACGGTGAGCCGAATGTTACCTATGACTGTTTCACTTCGTGCAGGTTTCGGGAAGTCCCGTCCGCGATCTCGAAAGGAAGATATCCGGACTCAGCGCAGCGCGGCCGCCTTTCGCGCCAACCGCTTGGCGGCCGGTGTCTCTGCCGGTGCCTTCTTCGCCGCGGGGGCGGCTTTCTTGGCTGCCTTCTTCGCGGCGGGCTTCTTCGGTGCGGGCGCTGCGAGGACTTCCTTGAGGAACTGGCCGGTGTAGCTGTCCGACACCGCGGCGATGTCCTCCGGCGTGCCGGTCGCGACCACGGTACCGCCGCCGGAACCACCTTCGGGGCCCATGTCGATGACCCAGTCGGCGGTCTTGATGACATCGAGATTGTGCTCGATGACGATCACCGTGTTGCCCTTGTCGACCAGGCCGTTGATCACCTTGAGCAGCTTGCGGATGTCCTCGAAGTGCAGGCCCGTAGTCGGCTCGTCGAGGATGTAGACCGTCCGGCCCATGGAGCGTTTCTGCAGCTCGGCGGCCAGTTTCACGCGCTGGGCCTCGCCACCGGACAGCGTCGGGGCGCTCTGACCGAGGCGTACATACCCGAGGCCGACCTCGACGAGCGTCTTGAGGTAGCGATGGATCGAGGTGATCGCCTCGAAGAAATCGGCGGCCTCGTCGATCGGCATATCGAGGACCTCGGCGATGGTCTTGCCCTTGTAGTGCACCTCGAGGGTTTCCCGGTTGTAGCGGGCGCCGTGGCAGACCTCGCAGGGGACGTAGACGTCCGGGAGGAAGTTCATCTCGATCTTGAGCGTGCCGTCGCCCGAGCAGGCCTCGCAGCGGCCGCCCTTGACATTGAACGAGAACCTGCCCGGCTGGTAGCCGCGCACCTTCGCCTCGGTGGTGGAGGCGAACAGCGTGCGGATCTTGTCGAAGACGCCGGTGTAGGTGGCCGGATTCGAGCGCGGCGTGCGGCCGATCGGCGACTGGTCGACCTGCACCAGCTTGTCGAGATTGTCGAGTCCGTTGATCCTGGTGTGCCTGCCCGGCACCTGACGGGCACCGTTGAGCTTGTTCGCGAGGACCGTCGCCAGAATGTCGTTGACCAGGGTCGACTTACCCGATCCCGAGACACCGGTGATCGCGGTGAGCACACCCAGCGGGAACGCCACGTCGACATTTTGCAGATTGTGTTCGGTGGCACCGACAACGGTGAGCCTGCGCTTCTTGTCGATCGCCCGCCGCACGAGCGGGAGCTCGATCTGCTCGCGACCGGAAAGATAAGCGCCGGTGAGGGATTCGGGTTCGTTGAGCAGCTCCTCGTAGGGGCCGCTGTGCACCACTCGACCACCGTGCTCACCGGCCAGTGGACCGATGTCGACCACCCAGTCCGAGGCGCGGATGGTGTCCTCGTCGTGTTCGACGACGATCAGCGTGTTGCCCAGCTTCTTCAGCCGCAGCAGCGTCTCGATGAGCCTGCGGTTGTCGCGCTGGTGCAGGCCGATCGACGGCTCGTCGAGAACATAGAGGACACCGACCAGACCCGAACCGATCTGCGTGGCCAAGCGGATGCGCTGTGCCTCGCCACCGGACAGGGTCGCGGCGGCCCGCGACAGCGT
Organism: Nocardia sp. A7; assembly: GCF_046549215.1. Lineage (NCBI taxonomy): Bacteria > Bacillati > Actinomycetota > Actinomycetes > Mycobacteriales > Nocardiaceae > Nocardia > Nocardia sp. A7. The sequence goes on from NZ_JAJPWE010000007.1 coordinate 89,806, forward strand.
CAGGTATTCCAGACCGACGTCGAGCAGGAAGCCGAGCCTGGCCTGGATCTCCTTGAGCACCTGACCGGCGATCGCGGTCTCGCGCTCCCCCAGGGTGAGCGAGTTCAGGAAGTGCGCGCAGTCGCCGATGGACAGCTCGCTGACCTCGGCGATCGACTTGTCGGTGCCGTCAGAGGCCAGGGTGACGGCCAGAATCTCGGGGCGCAGCCGGGAGCCGTTGCAGACCGGGCAGGCCACATCGCGCATGTAGCCGTCGTAGTGCTCCTTCATCTGCTCGGACTCGGTGTTGTCCATGCGCCGCTGCAGGAACGGCATCACGCCTTCGAAATCGGCGTAGTAGGAGCGCTTGCGGCCGTAGCGGTTGGTGTAGGCCACGTGCACCTGGTCGGAGCTGCCTTCCAGCACCGCCTTGCGTGCCTTCGCCGGCAGGTCGCGCCACGCGGTGTCCATGGAGAAGCCGACCGCCTCGGCCAGGCCGGAGAGCAGCCGGTTGAAGTACTCGGCGGTCTGTCCGCGCGACCACGGGGCGATCGCGCCCTCGGCCAGGCTCAGGTCCGGATCCGGCACCACGAGTTCCGGGTCGACCTCCTTGCGGATGCCCAAGCCGGTGCAGTCGGGGCAGGCGCCGTAGGGCGAGTTGAAGGAGAACGAGCGGGGTTCGAGATCTTCGATATCGAGGGGGTGGCCGTTGGGGCAGGCCAGGCGCTCGGAGAAGCGGCGCTCGCGGTCGTGGGCGTGCTCGTCGCGGTCGACGAAATCGAGCACGACGATGCCGTCGGCCAGGCGCAGCGCGGTCTCGATCGAGTCGGTGAGGCGCTGTTTGGAGGCGGCCTTGACCGAGAGGCGGTCGACGACCACCTCGACGTCGTGCTTCTCCTGCTTCTTCAGCTTCGGCGGATCGGTGAGCGGATACACCACGCCGTCGACCCGCACGCGCGAATAGCCCTGGGTCTTGAGCTGGTCGAACAGGTCGACGAACTCGCCCTTGCGAGTGCGCACCACCGGCGCGAGCACCTGGAACTTGAGGCCGTCGTCCATGGCGAGCACCTGGTCGACGATCTGCTGCGGGCTCTGCTTTTCGATCAGCTCGTGACACACCGGGCAGTGCGGCGTACCCGCGCGGGCGTACAGCAGGCGCAGGTAGTCGTAGACCTCGGTGATGGTGCCGACCGTGGACCGCGGGTTGCGGTTGGTCGACTTCTGGTCGATCGACACCGCGGGCGAGAGGCCCTCGATGAAGTCGACATCCGGCTTGTCCATCTGTCCGAGGAACTGTCGCGCGTAGGCCGACAGCGATTCGACGTAGCGGCGCTGCCCCTCGGCGAAGATCGTGTCGAACGCCAGGCTCGACTTCCCGGAACCGGACAGACCGGTGAACACGATCAGGCTGTCGCGCGGCAAATCCAGGTCTACCCCTTTCAGGTTGTGTTCCCGAGCTCCGCGCACAGTGAGGCGTTCCGCCACCTGGTGAATCCCTTCTCCATCGTCATCCGCCGACCGGACATGATCCCCCGCCGACAATGCTAGGCGGGGGGTCCGACAAGTTTCGGTGCGCGGGCAAGCGGGCGCCCGAACGGGGCGCTCTGCGCAGGGGACGTGACGAACCTCGTTCGCCGACCCGCCCCACAACCGAGACGCGCGGATTATGTTGGACCACAAGGGTGGATCGTTCGACATGATGAAGGAGCCGACGTGCTCGAGGTGTTCCTGGTCGATGACCACGAGATCGTCCGGCGCGGGTTGATCGACCTCCTGGAAGGTGATCCAGAACTCACTGTGATCGGTCAGGCAGGCGGCGTCGACGAGGCGATGGTGCGCATTCGCGAGGCCCGCCCCGATGTCGCGGTCCTTGACGTGCGATTACCCGACGGCAACGGCATCGAACTGTGTCGCAACCTGCTCGCGGAGTTCGACGACCTGCACTGCCTGATCCTGACCTCGTTCTCCGACGAGCACGCCATGCTCGACGCCATCCTGGCCGGTGCCAGCGGCTATGTGGTGAAGAACATCGACGGGATGAAGCTGGCCGACGCGATCAAACAGGTCGGCGCCGGGCACTCGCTGCTCGATACCCGCGCCGCGGACGCCCTGCGCGCCCGGCTGCGCCGCAGCGCCGAACCATCAGGGCCACTGGCCGGACTCACCGACCAGGAACGCCGGCTGCTCGAACTGCTCGGCGAGGGCCTGACCAACCGGCAGATCGCCGCGCGCATGTTCCTCGCGGAGAAAACGGTCAAGAACTATGTCTCGCGACTGCTGGCGAAACTGGGGGTCGAACGCCGCACGCAGGCCGCCGTACTGGCGACGAAACTCCGCGAGCCCTAAAGCCTCAGGACGGGACGACGATGGTCAGATCCCCGTCGTAGCGGCGGTAGAGCAGATTCCCGCGGCCGGTGTGAGTGTCGGTGAAGAACAGGTAGGGCAGCCCGGCCGTGCACAACGCGTCGGAGGCTTCGTCCGCGGCGAAGACGGGAGCCGCGTCCTGCACCACCCGCACCGGCATCGCGCTCGCGGTCAGCGGCAGCTCAGCCGACGCACCCGCCGCGGCGGTGTGCCGCTGCCTGGCCAGGGTGACGCCGTGCGGGTCGGCCCAGGTGACGATCGCGTCCTCGCCGGTGTCGGCATCGGTGAACAGGTAGGCGTCGTAGTCCATCGCGTCGAGGACGGTGCTGGCTTCCAGCGGGGTGCCGGTCATCAATGCGCAGTCCTTGCGTCGGATGATCGGCCGCGTCTCGGTGATCTGGGCCAGCGGACGACGAGCCGGATCGGGCCACGCGCCACGCGCTTCCTTGCCCGCGCGGCGGGCGAGCTGGCGGTCGAGCCGCTCGGCGGCGAAGGTGACCGCGAAACCGCCGGGGCCGGTGACCTGGACACGGGTGAAGGTGTCGTTGGTGCGGATGTTGGCCTGCACCAGGGTCGGCTCGTCGAAACCCTGCGGCGCGGTGACGCGCACCCTGGCCGGACTGTCGAGATGATGCCTGCGCATGACGCGAGTGATGGCGCGGACAGCGCGGGTGACGTCCTGGGCCGGCACTTCGCCGCGCGTTGTCACGGCAAGCTCCGGGTCAGCGGCGGTCGTCCAGTGCTGGGTGCTCGACAACGAATTCATCATGTGCCCCACTTCTCGATCCCATTTCCCCGGTGCCCTATGCCACCACTACCGCCGGTGCCAGTGAAGGGCCGAAAGTCCCCTCATTGCGGACTAGACTTCTCTGAGACTCACCCGAGGAGCTGCGACGACGGGATACTGCGATGGCGAACGACGGTCGGGGCGGCCGCTATTCGGCTGACCAGGCGGTGTCGCGGCAGACGTTGCGCAGCCTGCTCGGCGAGGTCGCCGATCGGGTCGATGTGATGATCGGCTCGCGTGATCGGATGGACGGTCTCGTCGAGGCGATGCTCACGGTCACCGCGGGTCTCGACCTGGACGAAACCCTGCGCACCATCGTGCGCACCGCGATGAACCTCGTCGACGCCCGCTACGGCGCGCTGGCGGTGCGCGGCCACGATCAGCAGGTCGCGCAGTTCATCGATGAGGGCATGCCGGATCAGATCCGCGACCGGATCGCGCGATTACCCGCCGGCCACGGCGTACTCGGCGCGGTGTTCGCACACAAGGCGCCACTGCGGCTGGCCGATCTCACCCAGCACGAATCCTCGATCGGTTTTCCGGCGGGACACCCGCCGATGCACACGTTTCTCGGTGTGCCCGTGCGCATTCGGGACGAGGTGTTCGGCAGTCTCTATCTGACCGAGAAGTCCGACGGCCAGCCGTTCACCGAGGAAGACGAAGTCCTGGTGCTGGCGCTGGCGGCCGCCGCGGGCATCGCGGTCGACAATGCGCGGCTCTACGAGCAGGCACGCACCAGGCAGGCGTGGATCGAGGCCACCCGCGATATCGCCACGGAATTCCTGGCCGGTACCGAATCCGATCGAGTGCTCGGCCATGTGGTCGATCACGCGCGCGGGCTCACCGGATCGCATCAGGCGTTCCTCGCCTCGGTGCCGGTGCCCGACGAATTACCCGGCGAGATCACCGAATTGGTGGTCACGCAGTGGACCGGCCCGGACGCGGGGCAGGACTGGCAGACCATTCCGATCGCGGGCACGGTGGTCGGTGACGCGTTCAGCAGAAGGACACCACTGCGCTTCGACGACGTGGCGCAGGTGTCGCTGGGAGTCGAGTTCCCGGTGGCCGAATTGCCCGGCGCCGGACCAGCTCTCGTGCTCCCGCTGTGCACGCCCGATGCCACCCTCGGCGTCTTGGTGACGTTCCGGCCACCGGGTTTCGCACCGTATTCCGACGAGATGCTCGAGCTCACGGCCGCGTTCTGCGATCAGGCCGCGCTGGCGGTGCGGCTGGCCGACGCGCAACAGCGGATGCGCGAACTCGACCTCGTCGCAGACCGCGATCGGATCGCGCGCGACCTGCACGATCATGTGATCCAGCGACTGTTCGCGATCGGCCTCACCGTCCAGGCGACGATGCCCAAAGCAGTGGTTCCCGAAGTGCGGCAACGCCTTTCGACGGTGATCATGGATCTGCAAGAAGTGGTGCAGGAGATCCGCACCTCCATCTTCGATCTGCACGCCAGCGGCTCGGGCCACAGCGAGGGGCTGCAGCAGCGCCTCGAGGTGGCGATCCGGCGCCAGACCGCCGATATCGCCCTGCGCGCGACGATCCAGGTGTCGGGCCCGCTGTCGGTGCTCGACCCGCAGCTGGCCGACCACGCCGAGGCGGTGGTGCGCGAGGCGGTGAGCAACGCCGTGCGCCACTCCGGTGCCGACACGGTCGCCATCGTGATCGAGGTGGCCGACGATCTGGTGATCACGGTGTCCGACAACGGCTGGGGCATTCCGAACCACGTGATCCGCAGCGGGCTGCGCAATCTCGAACAACGCGCGCAGGAAGCGGGCGGGCACTTCGAGATCGGTCCGGCCGAACGCCCCGACGCCGACGGCAAGCACCCCGAGATGCCGGGCACGCAGCTGCGCTGGGCGGTGCCACTCCCCCAGGACGCGCCGACTACCGGCGGCTTCGCCCTGGCAGGCGGCCCCGAGACCGGCGAGGACTGACCTCAGACCCCGGCCAGGATCACCGCTGCGTTGTTGCCGCCCATACAGAGAACCAGGTCAGACCTGGGCCATGATCACCGCTGCGTTGTTGCCGCCCATACCCATTGACAATTTCAGGGTCGGGCCGTCGATCATCGCGGTCGGGCCGTTGAGCAGTCGCGGATGCGCGGGCGCCACGATCGGCGCCGATGCGGCGATGCCGTGCTCATAGGACAGTGCGATCGCGGCGACTTCGATCGCGGCGGAGGCGCCCTGGCAGTGGCCGATGAGCGGTTTGAGGACGGTGACGGCCGGGCGGTCGTCGAAGACGGTGGTCAGCACGTCACGTTCGGCCGCGTCGCATTGGCGGGTGCCGGTGCCGTGCGCGTTGAAGTACGTCACGTCGGCGGCGTCGATTCCGGCATTCGTCAGTGCTCGCTCGGCGCAGGCGATGATCTGGGCGTGGGTCGGATCCACCGAGACGACGTGGAACGCGTCGTTGGTGATCGCGCCGCCGAGAACACGCACGTAGGGCACGTCGACCGCGTCGGTCAGCAGCATCGCCACCGATGCCTCGGCCATGGTGAAGCCGAGCGTGTCCGCCTGGAAGGGCCTGCAGGCGGTGAACGGGTCGGCGTCGGCGACCGCGGCACCCATGGCCACGAACTGTTCGAGCATGTCGGGGGTCGCCGAGACATCTGTCGTGATGCACAACACATCGTCGACCAAGCCCGCATCACGCCACATCTTCGCCGTCAGCAGGCCGACATTGCCCGAGCTGCACGCCGCCGACACGTTCATCGCGGGCCCGTGGAAACCGAACTCCTGCATCACCACCGAGATCGGCGTCGACGGCAGCATCCGCAGATAGTCGCGCGTGCGCCGGTGGCCGTCGTCGATGAGATAGAAATCTCGCCAGTCGGCGACATCGCCCAAGGTGAAAGCATGGACGAGACCGACGGTGCGACCGTGGCGGCGCCACCCGCGTGCCTGCGCATCGGCGATCGCCTCGACGGCCGCCGCCTGTACGGCACGCCCGAACACACCGCTACCGTAGGCCGGGTCACCGCCGTCGGGAATACGCCCGACCCAGGCCTGCTGATCGCGTCCCGGCCCGTAGCCGGGGTACAAACAGGCAGCCGGTTTTGCCCCCATCAATCCCTGCCACAGGAATTCGCGCCCCCATCCGTAACCGGAGACGACACCGATGCCCGCTATCGACATAGAATCGAATCGGTGGGTCGGGCCGCCCGTGAGCACGTCCTGTGTCACATCGCTCCTCGCGGAATTTCATGAAGGATCACCAGACTAGTCCGGTATGCCATCCGCAGACCAGGCCCAGATCGGGGGTTTCGCAATGGGAGAAGGAAGGATCGACGCGGCGAGCGCCGAACAGCTCGCGCAGCGCTACCGATCGCTGATCGAACACACCCCCGACGCCATCTGCGTGCACGAATCGGGCACCATCGTCTACGTCAATCCGGCGATGGTGCGCCTGCTCGGCGCCCGCTCGGCCGATGACCTGCTCGGCTTGTCGATCACCCTGTTCGTCCATCCCGATTCCGTGGCGGCCATGCTCGACCGGATCGACAAGCTCACCGCCGAGGGGTCGGCTTCGCCACCCGCCGACATGGACCTCGTCCGGGTGGACGGTCGCACGGTGCCGGTGCAGACGGTGTCGGTGCTCACCGTGTGGCAGGGCGAGCCCGCCTATCAGGTGGTGGTGCACGATCTCACCGCGCAGCGCGCCGCGGAGGCGTCGGCGCGGCAGGCGGAAGCGTACTTCACGACGGTGGTGTCCCAACTGGAGGAAGGTGTGATCGTCGTCGATCGGCGGGGTCGGCTGGAGTCGATCAACCCGGCGGGCAAACGGATACTCGGCATCGACGACGCCGGGCCGGTTCTCGGGCGTCTCATCGACGATCTGCCGATGACGATGGTCGACCACGACGGGCAGCCGTTGCCGCTCGGCAAGCATCCGATGGCACACACCCTCGCGACCGGCGAGGCGGTCACCCAGTTCGTCTTCGGTGTCGACCGCGCCGACGGACAACAGGTATGGCTGTCGTGCAATTGCCGGTTGCTCAACCCCGACAGCCCGGATTCGGCGGGTGTGTCCTCGTTCGCCGACATCACCGCGTTCCGGGCCAGCAGGCGCCAGCTGGAATACCAGGCCACCCATGACGCGCTGACCGGGCTGGCGAATCGTTCGCTGATCCTGTCGCAACTGTCCGCGGCGCTGGCCGACGAGGGCGGCACCCTGGTCACCACGGTGCTGTTCATCGACCTCGACGGTTTCAAGGCGATCAACGACACCCTCGGGCACGCCATCGGCGACACGGTCTTGCAGATCGTCGCCCAGCGGCTGCAGCAGGCACTGCGTAGCGAAGATCTGGTCGGGCGACTCGGTGGCGACGAATTCCTGGTGCTGCTGGCCGGTCATCCGCAGCGCGACGACCTGCCCGCGCTGGTGGAGCGGCTGCGCAGCACCATGTCGGAACCGATCATCGCCAGCGGTCACCGCCTCGAGGTGAGCGCCTCGGTCGGCATCACCGAACTCGGCCCGCACGAACACCGCACCCCCGAGGCCGTGCTGCACGACGCCGACCTGGCGATGTATCGCGACAAGCCGTCGGCCCATCGTGAGCTCGGTCTCGGTCAGAATCGACGCTCGAACAACACCCACGCCTCCTGACAGACTGGTCGGCGTGATAGTCGAGCACGCGCTGTTACCTGTTCGCCCCGGTGCCGCCGCCGCTTTCGAGGCGGCCTTCGCGCAGGCGTATCCGATCATCGCGGGCATGCCCGGCTTCGGTGGGTTGTCGCTGTCGCGCTGTGTCGAGCGGCCCGATTGCTTCCTGTTGCTGGTGCGGTGGGAGCGATTGGCCGACCACACGATGGGATTCCGGGAGTCGCCGGAATACCAGCGCTGGCGTGCGCTGTTGCATCACTTCTATGAGCCTTTTCCGGTGGTCGAACATTTCACCCCGGTCCTCGGCGACGAAGTCTTCCCGGTCGCGGCGGCCCTGCCCGCGGACACGTAGACTCGACAACCTTGTTCTCAACGCGGTGACAAAGGAGTCCTGTTTTGCCCGACCGCCTCACCGACGCCACTCCGGCCGCGTACGACCGCGAGATCGAGCAGGAGCAGAAGTACCTTTCGGTGCTCTACGACCGGCTCGACGGCATGCGCGACTACGCGCAGAAGCGGCTCAAGACTGTGCTGCTCGAGGCGGGCGGCACTCCGCAGGCGCGCAGTGAGCGCGAGTCGTTCACCCAGCTCTACAACGAAGACCTGTCCAAGTACGACGCCGCCGAGCACGGTCTGTGCTTCGGTCGGATCGACCTCGACGGCACCGAGGAGCAGCCGCGCTACATCGGCAGGCTCGGCATCCTCGACGAGGACAACGACTACGAACCGCTGCTGCTCGACTGGCGCGCTCCGCTGGCCAGGCCGTTCTACCTGGCCACCACCGCCAATCCCGAGGACGTCACCCGACGCAGGCACATCCGCTCGCGCAACCGCGCGGTGACCGCGATCAACGACGAGTACCTCGACCTCGACGCCGCCCGACGCGACGGTGTGGTCGGCACCGACGACGGTGTCGGTGGCGAGAGCGCGCTGCTGGCCGCGCTCAATGCCGCCCGCACCGGGCACATGAACGACATCGTCGAGACGATCCAGAGCGAGCAGGACGCGATCATCCGCTCCGAGCACAAGAGCGTGCTCGTGGTGCAGGGTGGGCCCGGCACCGGTAAGACCGCGGTCGCACTGCATCGCGCGGCGTTCCTGCTCTACACCTACCGTCAGCAGCTGGCCAAGAGCGGTGTGCTGATCATCGGCCCGAACGCCACCTTCCTCGACTACATCGGGCAGGTCCTGCCCTCGCTCGGTGAGACCGGCGTGCTGTTGTCGACCATCGGCGACCTGTATCCCGGTGTGAAGGCGGTGCGCGAGGACTCGCTGCGCACCGGCGAGATCAAGGGTTCGCTGGAGATGCTCGAGGTGCTCAAGCAGGCGGTGCGCGATCGTCAGGAAGTGCCGTCCGTGCCGGTCCGCCTGGCTTTCGACGGCTATCCGGTGATCCTGGATCGCAAGATCGCGACCAGGGCGCGCGGCCGGGCCCGCTCCTCGCGTCGCCCGCACAACCTGGCCAGGCCGATCTTCGCGTCGTCGGTGATCGACGCGCTCACCGATCAGCTCGCCGCGACGATGGGCGCCGATCTGTCCGGTGGCAAGAGCCTGCTCAGCTCCGCCGATCTCAGCGAGATCGGCGACGAGATGCGCGCCGACCCGCACGTGCAGGCCGCGATCACCGCACTGTGGCCGGTCCTTTCGCCCCAGGAAGTGCTCGCCGACCTGCTCGCCGACCCCGCGCGCCTCGACCGCGCCGCCAAGACGCTGAGCCCCGAGGACCGCGCCGAGCTGGTGCGCTCCGACGACGGCACCTTCGGCGCGGCCGACGCCCCGCTGCTCGACGAGCTGGCCGAACTGCTCGGCGTCGACGACACCGAGGAACGCGAACGCTCGCGTCGCCGATGGCGGGCCCAGATCGAGGAGGCCCAGGACGCCCTCGACATCCTGACCGGTTCCGCGCCACAGGACATCGAGGACGAACTCGATCCCGAGATCCTGATGGCCTACGACCTGATCGACGCCTCCCAGCTGGCCCAGCGCCAGGAATTCGGCAACCGCCAGACCACCGCCGAACGCGCTGCGGGCGACCGCACCTGGACCTACGGTCACGTGATCGTCGATGAGGCACAGGAACTCTCGCAGATGGCGTGGCGAATGGTGATGCGGCGCATCCCGAATCGCTGGATCACCGTCGTCGGCGATGTCGCCCAGACCGGTGATCCGGCGGGCGCGTCGTCCTGGCAGCACGTGCTGGAACCCTATGTGGCACAACGCTGGAAGCTCACCGAGCTCACGGTGAACTACCGCACCCCCGCCGAGATCATGGCGGTCGCGGCCGATGTACTCGCCGCGATCGATCCGGGTACCAAGGTGCCGCGTTCGGTGCGCGAGACCGGCAATCCCCCACGCGCCTACCGCGTGCCGCCCGCCGACGTCGCGGGCGAACTGGCACGGTTGCTCGAAGCCGAGAGCGGTCCGGGTACCTCCGCAGTCCTCGCTCCCACACCCCTGGTGCCCGAATTGTCTTCGCTGGCAGGCGAATCCGTTCAGGTGCTCACCGTGCACGACGCGAAGGGCCTCGAGTTCGACCGCGTGTATCTGGTGGAGCCGCAGGCGATCCTGGACGAGTCCCCGCGCGGCCTCAACGACCTGTATGTCGCACTGACCCGCGCGACCCAGCGACTCGCTGTGGTACACACCGAACAGTTGCCCGAGGTCCTGTCCGCGCTCGAACCGGCATGAGACGCGACGAAGGCCCCTGACCGTGGCTCGGTCAGGGGCCTTCGTCGTCTCGAACTAGCGGACGGTGTGCACGATCAACACGTCCGAACGGGACTTGCGGGCAACGTCTGAGGGGACGGAGCCGAGCAGGCGGCCGGTGAGGGTGTTGAGGCCTCGGTTGCCGACGACGAGCAGGTCGGCGTCCACCTCGTTGACGAGGTCGAGCAGCGAATCGACCGGTTCGCCGACGATCGCGCGGTCGACGATGTTCTTCGCACCGGCGGCAATCGCCTTCTCCCGGGCGACGAGCAGGATCTCGTTGGTCGGGGCCGAGCCACGGACCTGGTAGGCCTCGTGCTTGAGCACATCGGCGGCGGCGGCGACGTCACGGTCATCGGTCGGGAAGTAGGCGCAGGCCAGCACGAGAGTTGCCTCCGCGTCCCCGGCGAGCGCCGCGGCCTTCTCCACCGCCACGAACGACGAATCCGAGCCATCAGTACCGACGACAATGGTCCGGTAGGCGGTCATCTCTCCTCCAACTTGGTCGGTGCCAGCACCGAACCACTCGGGAATCGAGCGTCAGCGCGGCAATTGGCTCGACCCTAACGCCAAATCAGGCCGATTTATCAGAAATCGCAACAGATCACACCGGGAGTGTTGGCGTTCCTACCCGTTGTCAGGGTGGCCCTCGCGACAACGGCGAAGATCGACCTGCGGCAATAAGACGGCGGGTCCAGGAAGTTGTGGCCTATCACAACACAATCAACACCGCAGCGCGACTGGGACTTTGATCACATCAGCCGGAGAAACTGGGCAGCCCACAGGCGGCGCTTCCGGTGCCGGTATTCGGCTCGACGGTCACCGTGGCGGGGATGATCCACCAACTACGCAGATAACTGTCGACCCTCGCCGTCAGCTCGTGCTGACCGGCGGTGGTGGGGCGCCACGTGGTCTTGGTCTCGCCGATCGACGGGACCTCGACGGTGTCGATCACCACGCCGTTGTCGTAGAAGGTCACCGGCGCGCCGGTGTTACCCGAGCTGTACCCGACGACATTGATCGCGCCCACCGTGTAGGAGCAGCCGACCAGCCGATCGGTGCCCGAGACACCGACCCTCTGGTCGTCCGAGATATCCCCGTGCGCGGTCGGCGCGAACAGGGCTGCGACGGCCAGCACGGTCGCGAAAGTGGCGCCGACAGCGCCGAGGCGCGAGGTCCGGTCGAAAGATGTTGTCACTGTTGTCTTCCTGACTTCTCCACGCAGCAACGGCCGCTGCGAATGCGATGACGCTATCGACGGACACCGCGACCCCGAGCTGAAATGTTGATTTTTCAGACCCCCCACTTCTTGGGTCTGTACGCATGATCACCCTGCTGCGGGGACCGCGGTCACCGCCTGTGTACTGCGGGCGTATTCCATCGGTGACATCCCGATCGCGGCGGTGAATTCGCGACTGAAATGCGCCTGGTCGAAATAGCCGAGGTCGACGGCGAGTACCGCGAGATCAGGGCGGCCGTGCGCGAGCAGGTCTGCGGCGTCTTGCAACCGGAACCGGCACAGTACCCATTTCGGGCCCGCGCCGACGTAACGGCGGAAAAGGCGTTGCAGGGTGCGGATCGGAATCGCGAAACGATCGGTGACCTGGTCGACCCTGGTCAGCTCAGGATCGTCGGCCATGGCCGTGACGATGCGCGTCACCAGCGCGTAGTGCGGATCGTCGGTGCGACCGCGGCCTGCGAAGAATTCCTCGACGATGACCCGCCTACGCTCGTCGGACGGTTCGGCCAGCACCTGGTCGGCCAAGCCGACCGCCTCCGGCAGTACCGTGGTCAACGGGGCCGAATCATCGCGGAGCGCTCCGACATCCATCCCGGTGAAGGCGCCGAAACCACCGGGGGCGAACCGGATGCCGAAGGTCTCGCCCTCCTCGGCGAGTTCGCGCACGTACTTCGTCGTGCACACACCGTTGACGAAGCCACCGGTGCGGGTGGTGCTGCGTTCGAAGGTGACATTCACACACGGAAACGACAGCACCTCAGCCGAATAACTCGGTAGCCCGCGCAGATCCCATCGCACCACCCAGTACCGGTCCGCGAACTCGGCCAGCGCGGGCCCGACCCCCAGCCGGTTCAGCGACCGGTGTCTCGACTGCTCCTCCGGGTGCAGAATTCCCCTCATATCGCCGGGATCCGGCGCCGCTGTCATCGTCGGCCGATCTGTCGCGTTCTTACAAGACGGGCCGTCGGCGACGGCGCAGGATCGTGGTCATGACCAATCCCGTTGCGCCCATTCCGGAGAACTACCACTCCATCACCTGTTTTCTGGCCGTGCCGGACGGTAACGCGGCCATCGACTTCTACACCGCGGTCTTCGACGCGAAGGTGCTCAGTCGAGCCGATCTGCCCGACGGCCAGCCCGCACACGCCGAACTGCTCATCGGCGATTCCACCCTGCAGCTCGGAATGCCCATCCCCGACAACAATGTTCGCGCGCCGCAGGACTGGGTGCACACCTCGGTGGTGCACTACTGCCCCGACGTGGACGCGGTGATCGCCCGCGCGCTCGAACACGGTGCCCGCAGCGCCGAGGAACCGCAAACCTTCGTCACCGGCGACCGCTTCGGTGTGGTGATCGACCCGTTCGGCCACCGCTGGGCAGTGCTCACCCGCGTCGAGGACGTCTCGCAGGAAGAGGCCGACCGCCGTGTCGCCGCCTGGATGGCCGAGCAGGCTTAGCACCGCACGAGTCCTCGCCCACCGGGGCCTGGCACCCGAGCCGCGCGATCCGTCGCACGGCCCGGGTGCCAGGCCACCCGAAGCCCGTCGCCTCGGCATCGTCAGGAAATCCCCGCGGCATCCATGCCGCGCAGCTCCTTCTTCAGGTCGGCGATCTCGTCACGCAACCGGCCCGCCAGCTCGAACTGCAATTCGCGGGCGGCGTTCATCATCTGCGCGGTGAGTTCGGTGACCAGCGCGGCCAATTCCGCACGTGGCATCGACTTCACGTCGCGTTCGGCGTAGATACCCGCGCTGACCCGGCCCGGCTCGCCTTGCGCGCGTCTGCCGCGGCTGGCATTGCGGCCCGAGCCGCCGACGGCCACCTCGTCCTCGGCCTCGGTGTACACCTGATCCAGGATGTCGGCGATCTTCTTGCGCAGCGGCTGCGGGTCGAGGCCGTTCTCGGTGTTGTAGGCGACCTGCTTGGCCCGGCGACGGTCGGTCTCATCGATAGCGTGGCGCATCGAGTCGGTGATCTTGTCCGCGTACATGTGCACTTCGCCGGACACATTGCGCGCCGCGCGGCCGATGGTCTGGATGAGGCTGGTGCTCGACCGCAAAAAGCCCTCCTTGTCGGCGTCGAGGATCGCCACCAGGGACACCTCGGGCAGGTCGAGGCCCTCGCGCAGCAGGTTGATGCCGACCAGCACGTCGTATTCGCCCAGGCGCAGCTGCCGGAGCAGTTCGACGCGGCGCAGGGTGTCGATCTCGGAGTGCAGGTAGCGGACCTTCACGCCGAGGCCGAGCAGGTAGTCGGTGAGGTCTTCGGACATCTTCTTGGTGAGGGTGGTGACCAGGACCCGCTCGTTGCGCTCGGCGCGCTCCCGGATCTCGTGCACCAGGTCGTCGATCTGGCCCTTGGTCGGCTTGACCACGACCTTCGGGTCGACCAGGCCGGTCGGGCGGATGACCTGTTCGACCACCTCACCCCCGACCTGACCCAGCTCGTAGTTGCCGGGAGTCGCCGACAGATACACCGCCTGACCGATCCGCCCGGCGAACTCCTCCCAGGTCAGTGGGCGGTTGTCGACGGCAGAGGGCAACCGGAAACCGAAATCGACCAGGTTGCGCTTGCGCGACATGTCACCTTCGAACATGCCGCCGATCTGCGGCACCGTAACGTGCGATTCGTCGATCACCAACAGGAAATCGTCGGGGAAGTAGTCGATCAGCGTGGCCGGTGCCGAACCTGCCGGACGCCCGTCGATGTGGCGCGAATAGTTCTCGATACCCGAGCAGAAGCCGACCTGACGGATCATCTCGAGGTCGTATTCGGTACGCATGCGCAACCGCTGCGCCTCCAGCAACTTGCCCTGACGCTCGAACTCCGCCAGCCGTTCGGCCAGTTCGGCCTCGATATCGGCGACCGCCCGCTCCATCCGCTCCGGCCCGGCCACATAGTGGGTAGCCGGAAAGATGCGCGCCGAATCGACTTGGCGCACAACATCACCGGTGAGCGGATGCAGGTAGTAGAGCGCCTCGATCTCGTCACCGAAGAACTCGATGCGGATCGCCAGCTCCTCATAGGACGGGATGATCTCGACGGTGTCGCCGCGCACCCGGAACGAGCCGCGGGTGAACGACATGTCGTTGCGGGTGTACTGCACATCGACGAGCAGCCGCAGCAACGCGTCGCGGTCGATCTCGCCACCGACTTCGAGCTGCACCGACCGATCCAGATACGACTGCGGGGTGCCGAGGCCGTAGATGCACGACACCGACGCGACCACGACGACATCGCGACGGGAGAGCAGGTTCGAGGTCGCCGAGTGCCGCAGCCGCTCGACGTCGTCGTTGATCGAGCTGTCCTTCTCGATGTAGGTATCGGTCTGGGCGATGTACGCCTCGGGTTGGTAGTAGTCGTAGTACGAGACGAAGTACTCGACCGCGTTGTTGGGCAGCATCTCGCGCAGCTCGTTGGCGAGCTGGGCGGCGAGTGTCTTGTTCGGCGCCATCACCAAGGTGGGGCGTTGCAGTTTCTCGATCAGCCACGCGGTGGTCGCCGATTTACCGGTACCGGTGGCACCGAGCAGGACGACGTCTTTCTCTCCCGCGTTCACCCGGCGCTCGAGTTCCGCGATGGCCGCGGGCTGGTCGCCGGCGGGTGAGTACTCGCTGACCACTTCGAACCGAGCGCCCGAGCGCTCGATCGTGCCGACGGGGCGGTGTTCGGAATGGGCGATCGGGTGACCCCGCTCTTCGTACCCTTCCGTCGGGATCTCGGTTGCGAATGCCATGGATCAAGCTTAGGCGCGACCACTGACACATTCGGCTCGGCGAACCTCGGCCAACCGGTCACCGGGCGCGACCTTCGCGGTCAACCGGTAGATTCTGCGCTCATGACGCAGGCATCCACCGTGCACGTGCATCCGCCCAAGGTCGAGTACTTCGACGTCGCGGCCAGAACGAACACCGATCCCAAAGGGTTCGTCCGGGCGGTCGAGGTCTATCGGGTGGAGCCGTGGGGCCTGTACATGGGCCGTCATTCCGATCACGCGCACTTCCACTACCTGGAATCGTGGGTGCTGCCCGAGTTGTCGCTGCGGGCGTCGAAGCTCCATTACAACCCCGGTGTCGAGCAGTGGCAGGACATCTATGTCGATGTCGGCGCGTTCACCTGGGAGTCGTCGACCCTGATCCGCGGGGTGGACCACTACCTGGATCTGCTCGTCCGCACCGGCCGCGACGTCCGGCTCGTCGATGTCGACGAACTGATGGCCGCCCACACTGTCGGCCTGCTCGACTCCGCGCAATGCCAGGCCGCGATCGAGCACGCGACCGCCGCGGTCGACGGAATCGCCGCGCACGGATATGCGCTAGAGGAGTGGCTGAGCACCCACGGCATGACGCTGACCTGGCGGCGAAACGACGCACCGCCCGAACCTCGGTAGTGGTTCGGGCGGTGCGAGGGGTCGGTATCAGCCTGCCGACAGGCTCGGGAACAGATCCGCGAGGCCGCCGCCGCACGACGCGCTGCCGGTGTTGCCCGCCGCGCCGACGGTGACGGTGATCGAGTCGCTGATCAGCAGCTGACGCGCTTCGAGCTTGTGTTGGCCCGCCGTGGTCGGCTTCCAGGTGATGCTCACCGTGCCCGAGACCAGCGACGGCGACACCGGGCTGCCCGGGATGTCCACGCCGTTGTCGGTGAACTTCACCGAGGTCAGCCGATCGACCTCGACGCTGGCGGTGAGCTTGTAGCTACAACCGACCTTGTGGTCGGTTCCGGCTACGCCGAGGTTGCCGACCCAGGCCGCAGCCTGCGGAGCGGCCAGCACGATGCTGGCGGCGACGGCGCCGAGTGCGGTGATGCCGAAGCCCGCACGGCCGAACTGACGGTGATGTGTTGTCATACGCGCTACAACTCCCCTGTGAATCCAGTCACCCGGTAGTGACTTCGCACAATGTACCCAGCGCGCGACCGTCGTCGGCCGATTTCCGAAACATTGACGTTTAACAGTTTGCTGCGCGGTTCACGCGCGGGTGCGAGCCCACTCGGTGACCACCGGATAGACCGCGTCGAACCACGGTTCCTTCACCCCGTAGTAGGCGTCACCGGCCGCCTCATCGGCCAGATCCGCGGCCGCGAGTTCGGCCCCACGCTTGACCGCCAGATACTCCGCCCGCGCGCTCTCGCTCACCCGCAACCAGTCGCGCAGCTCGAGCGCGAACCGCTGGCCGAGCGAATCCTGCACGCGCAGATGAATATTGGCAGGTCGACTGGGATCGGCATTGCCGTGCAGGCGTTTTCCCCACAGCGCGAGGTCGGTGCCTGCCGGATCGCTCGGGCTGGGCTTCGGATTGTCGTGCGTCACGTGCGCGGCCAGGGGGAACCCGCCTGCCGCCAACGCATCCGCCAGCGACTCTGCCGTGGCCATGTCGGCCACCGTCACCTGGATGTCGATGATGTCCTTGGCCGGCAGTCCGTTGACCGCGGTCGAGCCGACGTGATCGATGCGTACCGCCGACGCACCGCAGGCCAGGTGCAGCCGAGCAATGATCCTGCGCGCCTGTACATCCCATTCCGGATCGGTGACGAGACGGTACTCGGCGCGCGCCCGCACGCCCTCGCGCTGGTTACGTTCGAACGGCACCAATCGCCGCGCCCACAGCTCACGAACCTGCGCCTGCACCACCTCCGGCGCGCCGTTGTTGTCGAGCCACACATCGGCGACCGCGCGGCGCTGATCGTCGGTGGCCTGCGCGGCGATCCTGGCTCGCGCATCCGCCTCGGCCACACCGCGGTGTTCGACCAGCCTGCGCAGCCTCGTGGCCTCTTCGGCCCCGACCACGACGACGAGCTGCATCAGCGGTGCGAGCCCGTTCTCGACGAGCAACGGAATATCCTGCACCACAACGGCATCCGCGGGTGCATCGCCGATCAGTTCCGCGGTGCGGGCACCGACCAGCGGGTGGGTGATGGCGTTGAGCTTGCCCCGCGACACATCGTCGGCGAAGGCAACCGCGGCCAGCGCCGGCCGGTCAAGGCTGCCGTCGGGGCTCAGGATCCGCTCACCGAACTCCTCGACCAGCGCCGCCAGACCCGGCGTGCCGGGGGCGACGACTTCGCGGGCGATCGCGTCGGAGTCGATGAGTACCGCCCCCAGCTCGACCAGCGTCCGCGCCACTGTGGATTTACCCGCTCCCATGCCTCCGGTGAGGCCGATCCGCAACATGGGCCCAGTCTCGCATCCCGGCCGCCGTGTCGGGACAGGACCTGCGACACGCCCACGGCGGAGCGGCGGAAGGTCCCGGGCCGGGCGCGTCACGTGGATTAATCTTCCGCGCAGGCGAGAAGGCCGCACGACCTACCGGAGGGTGATCATGAGTACCAGGAATGGCCGGGCGGCTCGCCACCGCCTCGGTATGCCGGGCGGCGTGCACTGCATCGAATTCCCCGCCGTCGCAGCGACTCTCGCCGAATACCGGCGCTCCTGGTTCAGCACCCTGCTCTCCCCGGCCAGACACAGCTTCGCCGCGATGCGCAAACGCACCGGCATGGCCGCTACGTACTGGTCCCCCGCCGCCGCGAGCTGATCCCCGCCACACTCCCGCTCACCGACGCGCACTCCACCGCAGGGTGCGCGTCACTCACGCGTGCCTCGAACAATCGCGCCATCGCAACCCAGCCAGGAACGGCCGAAGGCCCCGGTCCGTGTGGACCAGGGCCTTCGGTTGCGTAGCTGTCGATTCAGGCGTTACCGCTGAATCAGGCGTTGCCGCTGAGCTTCTCCCGCAGAGCCGCGAGCTGGGCATCGCTGGCCAGCGAGCCGCCCGTGGTCTCGGCCGGACCGGAGGTGGACGCAGGCGCGCTGCCACCGGTCTCGGAGGAGTAGTTGCCCGCGACGGGACCACCAGCGGCGGCCTCGGCGGCAGCGTCGGCTGCCATCTTCTCCATCTGGGCAGTGTGCATCTTGTGGCGACGCTCGGCCTCGGCGTAGCGGCCTTCCCACTCTTCACGCTGCTTGTCGAACCCGTCGAGCCACTCGTTGGTGTCGGGATCGAAGCCTTCGGGGAAGATGTAGTTGCCCGCATCGTCGTAGCTGTCGGCCATGCCGTACTTCGACGGGTCGAACTCGGCGTTGTAGTCCTCGTTCGCCTGCTTCAGCGACAGCGAGATACGACGACGCTCGAGGTCGATGTCGATGACCTTGACCATGGCGTCGTCGCCGACGGCCACAACCTGGTCCGGGACCTCGACGTGGCGCTCGGCCAGCTCGGAGATGTGGACCAGGCCCTCGATGCCCTCTTCGACGCGCACGAAGGCACCGAAGGGAACCAGCTTGGTGACCTTTCCGGGCACGATCTGGCCGATCGCGTGGGTCCGGGCGAACTGACGCCACGGGTCTTCCTGGGTCGCCTTGAGCGACAGGGAGACGCGCTCGCGGTCCAGATCGACGTCGAGAACCTCGACGGTGACCTCGTTGCCGACCTCGACAACCTCGGACGGGTGGTCGATGTGCTTCCAAGAGAGCTCGGAGACGTGCACCAGGCCGTCGACGCCACCCAGGTCCACGAAGGCACCGAAGTTGACGATGGAGGACACGACGCCCTTGCGGACCTGGCCCTTCTGGAGCTGGTGCAGGAATTCGCTGCGGACCTCGGACTGGGTCTGCTCGAGCCAGGCGCGACGCGACAGAACCACGTTGTTGCGGTTCTTGTCGAGCTCGATGATCTTGGCCTCGATCTCCTTGCCGACGTACGGCTGGAGGTCGCGGACACGACGCATCTCGACCAGCGAGGCGGGCAGGAAGCCACGGAGACCGATGTCGAGGATCAGGCCGCCCTTGACGACCTCGATGACGGTGCCCTTGACGGCCTCGTCCTTCTCCTTGAGCTCCTCGATCGTGCCCCACGCGCGCTCGTACTGCGCCCGCTTCTTCGACAGGATCAGGCGGCCTTCCTTGTCCTCCTTCGTGAGAACAAGGGCCTCGACCGCGTCGCCCACGGAAACGACCTCGTTGGGGTCGACGTCGTGCTTGATGGAGAGCTCGCGGGAGGGGATGACGCCTTCGGTCTTGTAACCGATGTCCAGCAGGACCTCGTCACGATCGACCTTGACGATAGTGCCTTCGACGATGTCACCATCGTTGAAGTACTTGATCGTTGCGTCGATGGCGGCCAGGAAATCCTCGGCGGAGCCAATATCATTAATGGCTACCTGCGGCGAGGTGACGGTGGTGGGCATATGTGGGTTTGCTCCGGACGGATTGTGGTCGGTTGCGGACATTGGATCTTTCGGTACGCTGCGAATCACCGCGACGACGCGACGATAGGGATACCGGTAAAGTATCGCACGGACCGTCGCACTTGCCGCTGATCAAATTCAGCGTCCCTCTACAGCGTGCATCAGCGTACGCGACCGGCGCGGAGCCGGGCAAACCACCCCCCGCACCACGCCGATACCCTGTTGGCCGTGTCCGACGACGAACGCCATGCGCAGGCCAACGCGCTACTGGGGACCTCAGCGACCACCCGAACCAAGATCGACTCGCGCGACAGTGAGCGCGCGAATCGCCGCTGGTGGGACGCCGACGCCGAGCAGTACCACCAGACCCACGCCGACTTCCTCGGGGTGGACTCCCCCGGCGGCGAGTTCGTGTGGTGCCCGGAGGGCCTGCACGAGGGCGACATGGGCTTGCTCGGTGACGTGACCGGCAAGACGATCTTGGAGATCGGCTGCGGTTCGGCGCCGTGCTCGCGGTGGCTGGCGGGTCACGGCGCGTTCCCGGTCGGGCTCGATGTGTCGATGGGGATGCTGGAGCGCGGCGTGGCCGCGATGGATCAGGGCGGACCGCGGGTGCCTCTCGTCCAAGCGGGAGCCGAGGCATTGCCCTTCACCGACGCGTCGTTCGACCTTGCCTGCTCCGCGTTCGGCGGAGTGCCGTTCGTCGCCGATTCAGCGCTGGTGATGCGCGAGGTGGCGCGGGTGTTGCGGCCGGGCGGGCGCTGGGTGTTCTCGGTGAACCATCCGATGCGCTGGATCTTTCCCGACGATCCGGGCCAGGCGGGTCTGACCGCCACGATCCCCTACTTCGACCGCACTCCTTATGTAGAGGTCGACGGTGACGGTGTGCCGACCTACGTGGAGCACCATCGCACGATCGGTGATCGGGTCCGCGAGATCGTCGGCGCCGGCTTGCACCTGGTCGACATCGTCGAACCGGACTGGCCCGAGTGGCTCGATCGCGAATGGGGTCAGTGGTCGCCGCTGCGCGGGCAGATCTTCCCCGGTACCGCCATCTTCATCGCCGAGAAGCCCTAGAACTTCGGCAGCATCGCGAAGGACGGGTCGACGCGCACGCTCGGCACCGTGTCGGCGACCCAGCGGCGTGCCCTGGTCAGCGCGTGGTCGGGGAACTCGACATCGAAACGAACGTCGTCGGACAGCAGGTAGGGCAACCGTCCGCGCAGACCGGGCGCGTACGGGTGGGGCGGACACATCTCGTTACGCCGGACCTGCCTGCCGATCGCCGTCTCGCGTGCGCCGGGCACACCGGTCTCGGGGCAGATGATCTGGAACACCGCCGAGCATCGGTCCTTGGGCACCACGATCGACGCCGCGAAAACGAGTTCACCGCGCGGACCCGGTAGCTGCGTCTTTTCCACCCGCAGCAAGGCGGGCAACTGGTCGACCCACACCACGAACGCCTCGATCAGGCAACCGGTCCTGGCGTGGTGCTCGGCCAACCGCCTGCGCAACCGTGTCAAGTCGTCCAGTCGTGCGGGCAGGTCGGGCGTGCCGTTGACATAGTTCAGCGCGACGACGTCACGAGTGGCCGGATTCCCCCAGGTCGTGTCGTCCAACTGTTGCATTCCAGGAATGTCGAACGAGATGGGCACCGGATCAAACTACCGGCGCCGTCGACTTCGGTTGTCCCCCTGGGGCGCCCAGCGCGTCGATCAAGGACGAAACGCGCTCTTCGACCAAGTCGACGAGCCGGGCTCCGTGACCGATCACAACCGCACGCCCCCGGTCTACCGGTCTCGCTTGGGTTTTCGGCCCGCTTGGTCGAGGGCCAGGCGCAGGGCGTACTCGATTTGGGAGTTGATGCTGCGCAGGTCGTCGGCCGCCCACTTGGCTATTGCCTCGTGGACGGCCGGGTCGAGCCGCAGCAGGATCTTTTTGGGGTCCCTCTTCGGCTGGGTCATCGGGCGGCTCAGGAGTAGAGCGATCCGGCGTTGACTACCGGCTGGATGGCGCGGTCGCCACAGAGGACGACCAGCAGGTTGGAGACCATGTTGGCCTTGCGCTCCTCGTCGAGTTCGACGGTGCCCTGTTCGGCGAGGCGGTCGAGGGCCAGGGCGACCATGCCGACGGCGCCTTCGACGATCTGGACCCGAGCGGCCACGACCTGGGCGGCCTGCTGGCGCACGAGCATGGCCTGGGCGATCTCGGGGGCGTAGGCGAGGTGGGTGATACGGGCCTCGATGACCTCGATGCCCGCGGTAAGGGTGCGTTCGCGCAGCTCGACGGTGAGTTCCTCGGCGACCTCGGCGCCGTCGCGCAGGCTGGTGCGGGCGTCGTCGTGGGCGTCGTAGGGATGGGTGGTGGCGAGGTGGCGCACGGCCGCCTCGGACTGGGTTTCGACGTACTCCTCGTAGTCGTCGACAGCGAAGGCGGCCTTGAAGCTGTCCACCACCTTGTAGACGACGACCGCCGCGATCTCGACGGGGTTGCCGTCCGCGTCGTTGACCTTGAGCTTCTGGGTTTCGAAGTTGCGCACCCGCAGCGAAATGGATTTGCGATCGGTGAGCGGGACCACCGAGAAGAACCCGGGGTCACTGACCGAGCCGATGTAGCGGCCGAAGAAGGTGATGACCTTGGCCTCGTTGGGGTTGACGATGATCAGCCCGGTGGCGAGCAACGAGACGACCAGCATCGCGACGATCGCTCCGCCCGCGCCGGTCCAAGCCAGTGGGCCACCCTCGTGCTGGGTGGCGGAGATGAACGCGAGGACGGCGGCGGCCCCGAACAACAGGGTGAACACCGACCACCCCAACAAGACGACGAATCCGTTGACGCGGAATGCAGACCGCAGCTTCATGACATCCTCCCGATATCTGACTGATATCACTAAGATAGTAGATATCGGGAGGCCGAGCAAGTGGCGTCAGTCAGCCGGGGCGATATTGCGGTTGGCCCGAAACATGTTCCGCGGGTCGTACTTCGCCTTCGCGGCCGCCAGCCAGCGGTAGGTGTCCGGTGCGTACCCGGCCGCGGTCTGGGCCGCGTCCGCCGCACCGCCCGCACCGTAGAGGAACGCGAGGCTGTGTCCGATCGTCCACGGCGCCAATGCTTCTCGAACCGCCGCCAGGCTGTCGGGTGCGGCGTCACCGTCGCCGGGGTCGGTGATCACCCGCACGATGTACTCGGCATCGCGATGATCGATCGACGCCGGACCACCGTGGCGGAGCGCGGCGCCGAGATGGCGGATGTCGATCACCGCGTCCACCCGGCCGCCCGGTGCGGTCAAGGCGCGCAGCGCCGACAGACCCTGCGGTGTCAGCTCCGCGAGCAGTGCGTTGGTCGCGGCGTAGGCGTGCGGGAACGGCGGATCACTGTGGATGGTGTGCGATTCGGCGTAGGGCATCGTGCGCAGGTCATCGCGCAGCCGAGGGCCGATCTGCCGCAACGGCGCGGCCCACCGCTCGCCTTCCTCCTGCGGCCCGTCGAAGGCGATCCGAATCGAGGCGACGTGGCGACCCCGCAGGGATTCCGGCACGGCCGGGATATCGGGATAGGTCACCACCGCGATCGTGGAGGTCAGTTCGCTCGGCACGGTCGCGGTCCACGTACGCCAGGTCTCCAGCGCCGCGTCGACCAGGGGCGCATCGAAAACCAGCTGCCCGCCGTAGATTTCGGCGACGGGCACGAGATCGAGCTCGAGTTCGGTCACCACACCGAAGTTCCCGCCGGAACCCAGCACCGCGCCGAACAGTTCGTCACCCGGGGTGAGTGTGCGCCTTCGACCATCGGCCGTCACCAGTTCCAGCGAGCGCACATGATCTGCCGCGTAGCCGAATTCACGCGCCAACAGTCCCAGCCCACCCCCGAGCACATACCCGACCACCCCCACCGACGGCGACGACCCGTTCAGCGGCGCCAGCCCGTACCGAGCGGCAGCCTCGACCAACGCCCCCGCCCGCACCCCGGCTCCGATGCGTGCTGTGCGTGCCTGCGGATCGACCGTGATGGCGTCCATCCGGCCGGTCGTGACGAGCACCCCACCGTCGACAGCTACGGACAGACCGTGTCCGGTCGCCTGCACGGCCACCGGAAGGCCCTGCCGCGCGGCGAATTCCACCGCGGCCCGCACATCCTCGGCATGCCGGGCGCCGACCACGAGCGCGGGACGGTGGGTATAGGCGGTTTGGAAGCCGGCGACCTCGTCGGCGTAACCGGTGTCGTCAGGGGTGAGCACGGGGCCTGCGAACTGCGTTGCGATGTCGGTCATGTCTTCGACAGTGCCCCTGACCAGAGAATAAGTAAAAGACATACTCATTCTGATACGTATAATCAATAGTTATGGAACTGCGGCAGCTGCGCTACTTCGTGACAGTCGTCGACGAAGGCGGGTTCACCCGGGCCGCCGAACGCCTGCACCTGACACAACCCGGCCTCAGCACCCAGATCCGGCAACTCGAACGCGAGCTCGGCCAACCGCTGCTCGATCGAGGCGCCCGCACCGTGACCCCGACGGAGATCGGCGCCGCCGTCCTCGAACACGCGCGGGCCGCCTTGGCGGCGACCGACCGAATCGGCGAGACGGTGCAGGAGTTCACGGGGCTGCTGCGCGGGCAGGTCCGGTTGGGAATGATCTCCGGTGCGGCATCGGAGATGTTCGATGTCGCGGGGGTGCTCGCCGACTTCCATCACGATCATCCGCAGGTCGGGATCAGCCTCACCGAGGACACCGCCGAAAGAATGCTCGCCGCTATCGAAAACGACGAGCTCGACATCGCTCTCACCGGATTGACCGGGGCCCCAACGGGTTCCGGTGTCGGCCTGCACATCATCCTGCAGACCTCGCTCGCCGCCGCCGTTGCCCGCGACGCTCCGATCGATCCTGCCGAATCGGCGGGCGCCATCGCCTTGACCGCCCTCGCCGACCGCCGCCTCATCTGCCTCACCCGCGGCACCGGTCTGCGCGGTGTGTTCGAACGATCGTGCACCGCAGCGGGTTTCACACCTGATATCGCCTTCGAAGCCGCCGCTCCCCCGTTTCTGCTCGAACTCGCCGCCCGCGGCCTCGGCACCGCGATCGTCCCCGCCCTCACCCCCGCCGAAGCAGCAAACTTCGCTGTGCGCACCCTCGACATCGTCGCCCCGCGAATCCACGGCCGCCTCGCGCTCGCGTGGCGCACCGATCGCCCGCTCAGTCCAGCCGCGAAGGTGCTGCTCGGCCAGCTGCGCATCGCCTTCGGCACCCATGCCGCGAACTCCGACGGCGATCTCCGATGATTCGTCAGCTATCGCTGACGTCGTGCCGCTGACGTCGGCGCGAGGGTCGGCGCTACGCTCTAGCGAACCGATGAAGGAGAGCTCGACCAGGACGAGGAAGGGCGTGCGTGGTGGAGTCGACTACTGCTGCGAAACTGCAAGAGCTGCGGGACAATCTGACGGCGGCGCGGGAACCGGCGGGGGGTGCGGGAATCGCCAAACGGGCGGCGAAAGGAATTCCCAGCCCACGCGAGCGCATCGAAATACTTCTCGACCAGGGCAGTTTCACCGAGATCGGCGCGCTGGTGAAGCAGCCAGGGGCAGCCGACGGCCTCTACGGTGACGGCGTGGTCACCGGGCACGGCCGGATCGACGGGCGGCCGGTAGTGGTGATCGCCCACGACCAGACCGTGTTCGGCGGATCGGTGGGTGAGATGTTCGGACGCAAGGTCGCGATGGCGATGGATCTGGCGGCCGATATCGCCTGCCCGTTCGTGGCGATCAACGACTCCGGCGGCGCCAGGGTGCAGGACGCGGTCACCTCGCTGGCCTGGTACGCGGAGATGAGCAGGCGGCAGACGCGGCTGTCCGGGGTGGTGCCGCAGGTCTCGGTGATGCTGGGCAAATGCGCTGCGGGCGCGGTGTATTCGCCGATCAACACCGATGTGCTGATCGCGACCGAGTCGGCGTACATGTTCGTGACCGGTCCCGACATCATTCGCGAGACCACTGGTGAGGAAGTCACTCTCGACGAGCTCGGCGGTGCGTTCAACCAGGCGCACAACGGCAATATCCATCACGTTGCGGTGAACGAGAAGGCCGCATTCGAGTGGGCACGAACGTATTTGAGCTTCATGCCGTCGAACTGCTACGAGCGGGCGCCGCTGGTCAATCCCGGTCTTGAACCGGAGCTCACGGACTCCGATCGCGAACTCGATTCGCTCATACCGGATTCCGATCGGATGGGTTACGACATGTACGAGGTGCTGCTGCGGATCTTCGACGACGGGGAGTTCCACGAGGTCGGCGACGGCGCCGCCCGCAATCTGATCACCGGATTCGCGCGGGTCGACGGGCGCAGCGTCGGCATCGTCGCCAATCAGCCACTGGTCGCCAGCGGGGCGATCGACGCACGCGGGTCGGACAAGGCCGCGCATTTCATCCGCCTCTGCGACGCGTTCGACATTCCGCTGGTGTTCGTCGTCGACACACCGGGTGTGCTGCCCGGTGTCGAGGAGGAGAAGATCGGCGTCATCAAACGCGGCGGACGGTTCTTCTACGCGGTGGTCGAGGCCACCGTCCCGATCGTCACCGTCGTGGTCCGCAAGGCCTACGGCGGCGGTTACGCGGTGATGGGCTGCAAGCAGCTCGGCGGCGACATCAACCTCGCCTGGCCGACCGCCCGCATCGCCGTGATGGGCGCCGAAGCCGCGGTCGGTCTGACCCAGCGCAAACAGCTCGCCGCCGTCCCCGAAGCCGACCGGCCCGCCGTGCGCCAGCAGATGGTCGACTTCTACAACGCCGCCGTCGCCACGCCGTGGATCGCCGCCGAGCGCGGCTATATCGACGCGGTCATCGAACCGTCGGCCACCCGTCTGGAAATCCGCAAAGCGCTGCGCCTGCTCGGCGACAAACATGTCGAGCAGGCGCCACGCAAACACCGCCTCATGCCGTTGTAGCGGACCAGTCGAGGTGCAAAACCACCTGTGCCGGACTCCCCGGAGTCCGGCACAGGAGCTACGCGCTGACCACGCTCGCCTGCGGCACCGGCGAACTACCTCGTCGAGCGACCTCACGTACCAGCAGATAGATCGGAAAGACGATGGGCGACAACAGGATCGTGCCGACCAGCAGCGGGCCCATCAGCAGCGGGTGGATGTTGCGGTCGCGGCTGTCGAGGTAGATCCAGCGTCCGAGGAACAGATCCCACGCGAGGATCTGGGCCCACAGGGCGGTGAGTACAGCGGGGTCGGCAGTGGCGGCGGTGATCGCGTCCAGCGACGGCGATGTCACCAATGCCCACATCGCGCCGAGCACGGGGATCGCGACGATCGCCCAAACCACCAGGGGCGCCGACATGATCCACGGCGATGCGATGATCGTGCGGGTCCATCGCCAGGTCGGCGCGAAGATCATCAAGGCCCAGAACGGCACCGTGACGAAGAACGACAGGTCGAACAGCGTGCTCATGCGGTGGCTACCTTTCGATCGACGGTCGCACTCGCGACCGAGATCAATACTCCGACAACAACTCCGGTGACGATCGCGGCCGCGGCGGTGAGCGTGGTCTGATCGGGGTGGATCAACGGCTGCCCGCGCAGCGCCTGCC
This sequence comes from Nocardia sp. A7, assembly GCF_046549215.1. Classification (NCBI taxonomy): domain Bacteria; kingdom Bacillati; phylum Actinomycetota; class Actinomycetes; order Mycobacteriales; family Nocardiaceae; genus Nocardia; species Nocardia sp. A7. Next base: position 117,268 of record NZ_JAJPWE010000007.1, read on the forward strand.
AGGTGACCAGTGCGAGCACCGCCGCGTAACCCACCGACGCGGTGATGATCAGACCGAGCCGGACGCGCACCGATCGCAACAAGGGGATCCGCGGCGCCAGGAACACCAGCAGCGCGGCGAGCAATGGCAACGCCTGCAGGGCGTGCATGCCGAAGAAGTGCGGGATGCGTAGGTCGCCGTCGGTGGTGCTCCACCCGGTCAGCGGCATGCCGGGCGTGCCGTCGGGGGCTCCCACGGTGTGCGCGCCCGCGATGCCCTCGACGCCGGATTCCCGTTGCGGCATCAGATTTCCCAGTGCCAGCCCGACCAGCGTGATCGCGATGCCGAGGCGGATAGCCCAGGTGATCGAGGCGTCGCCGAGGCGGGCGCGCATCAGTCCGATACCGATCACCAGGGTTGCCAGGAACAGGATGACGATGCTGGATCCCATGATCACCCACAGGGTGCCGTCCAAGGCGGTGGTCATGTTGTAGTGGCTGCGCGTGCCCCGGATCACCTGCCCGAAGATGATCACCTGTTCGATCGCCCCGGTCACCACGATCACGGTGGCCATCCGCGAGGCGAGCCGAGAAGGCGTGGGCCGCAGCGATATCAGCCAGGCCAGTGCCACGCTGTAGAACACGAACGAGATCGCGAACTTGGTCGGCTTGAACCAGGCGGTCGACCCGGTGATCACCCGGTCGTCGATCAGCATCCCGATCAGGCCGACCACCACGAGCGCGGCGTTGGCGGCGGCGAAATACATCAGCGGTCGATGCAGCGGGGCGTTGGAGCGTGGCAACGAGTGGGCGGTCAGGACAGACATCGAAATCTCCCAAAGATAGATAGTTATACTATCCGTTATGGATAGCTAGACTATCCACTATGGGTGGCGTAGGCAAGGGGTATCCACGAAAACGGAGGTAACAGTGCGGATCTCAGAGTTGAGCGAACGCAGCGGCATCGCGGTGGCGACCATCAAGTACTACCTGCGTGAGGGCCTGCTGCCCGCAGGCGAACGCACCAGCCCCAACCAGGCCAGTTACGGCGAAGACCACCTGCGCAGACTGCGCCTGATCCGCGCGTTGATCGAGGTGGGCGGGATCCCGGTCGCCACCGTCTCCGACGTGCTCGCCGCGATCGACTCCCCCGAGATGCCCCTGTTCCACGTGCTCGGGGTGACGCAGGACAGCCTGGCCACGCCCGTACCCGCCGCCCGCGACGCCGAATGGGACAGCGCATACGAGGCCGTGCGCACGGAGATGAGTCGGCGCGGCTGGGACATGAAACCCAGCCCACAGGCCATCGACACCCTCACCGGCGTGATCGTCCGACTCGCGCAGCTCGGCTACCGCGACTGGGCCACCACCACCCTGCCCGCCTATTTCGACAGCATGCGCGCAGTCGCGGAGACCGACGTGGCGGCCGCGTTGTCCGCGGGCGGCCGCGACGACATCATCGACGCGGTCGTCGTACTCACCGTGCTCGGCGACACCGCCCTGGCCGCCATCCGCCGCATCGCCCAGGCCCAGGTCTCCCTCGAACGCCTGAATAACCAGCAAACCCCCTGAGCAAGAACTCAGGGGGTCGACTGGTTGTCGGCGGTGGGCAGCTCAGAGCAGACGTGACAGGAAAGCCTGGGTCCGCTCGTGCTGTGGGTTGGCCAGTAGCTCACGCGGCGGGCCCGACTCCACGACCACACCGGCATCCATGAACACCAGTTCGTCGGCGACCTCGCGGGCGAAGCCCATCTCGTGGGTCACCACCAGCATGGTCATGCCCGAATCGGCCAGTTCCCGCATCACGGCGAGCACTTCACCGACCAGCTCGGGGTCAAGTGCCGAGGTCGGCTCGTCGAACAGCATCAGCTTCGGATCCATCGCCAGAGCTCGCGCGATGGCGACGCGCTGCTGCTGACCGCCCGACAGCTGCGCGGGGTAGGCGTTGCGTTTGGCCGAGAGCCCGACTCGCTCGAGGAGGTCCTCGGCCCGCTCGATAGCCTCGGACTTGCGGATTCCGCGCACCTGGATCGGCGCCTCGATCACGTTCTCCAGCGCCGTGCGGTGCGGGAACAGGTTGAAATGCTGGAACACCATGCCGATATCGCGACGCTGGACCGCCGCATCGCGCTCGTGCATCTCGTAGAGCTTGCCGTTCTTCTCCCGGTAGCCGACGAGATCGCCGTCGACGTAGAGCCTGCCCGCGTTCACCTGCTCGAGGTGATTGATGCAGCGCAGGAACGTCGACTTGCCCGAGCCCGACGGCCCGACCAGGGTGAGCACCTTGCCACGCTGCACCTCGAGCGAGATGCCCTTGAGCACCTGCAGCGCGCCGAAGTTCTTGCACACCCGGTCCGCCAGCACCATCGGCGGGACTGCCACAACTGGTTCGGTCATTTCGCCTTCACCGCCGCCTGCGCCGTGGCCAGTTCCTGCAGCTGCTTGGCCGTCAGCTGCCGGGTGGCACCGCGCGAGTAATAGCGTTCCAAGTAGTACTGGCCGACCATGAGGATGCTGGTGATCGCCAGGTACCAGGTGGCACAGACGAGCAGCAGCGGAATCGGCTGGAAGTTCACGCCGTAGATGTCACGGGCGCGGCCGAACAGGTCGGTACTCAGCGGAATCGCGGTGACCAGTGAGGTCGTCTTGAGCATGCCGATCAGCTCGTTGCCGGTGGGCGGGATGATCACCCGCATGGCCTGCGGCAGCACCGTGCGACGCATGGTCTGCGTCCACGACATGCCGAGCGCCACCGAGGCTTCGCGCTGACCCTCACCGACGGAGTTGATGCCGGCGCGCACGATCTCGGCCATGTACGCGGCCTCGTTGAGACCGAGGCCGATCACCGCGAACAGGAACGCAGCCTGCAGGTTCTGCACGTCGAAGTGGAAGAACTGCGGGCCGAACGGCACACCGAGATCGATCTGCTTGTACAGCGACGGGACCAGACCCCAGAACACCAACTGCACGAACACCGGAGTGCCACGGAAGATCCACAGGTAGATCCACGCGGCCGTGCGCAGCACCGGGTTCGGCGACAGGCGCATCACCGCCAGCACCGTGCCGAGACCCACCGCGATCGCCATCGCGAGCACGGTGAGTTCCAGGGTGACGATCGCGCCCTGGGTGATGCGGCTGTCGAACAGGTACTTGCCGTAGGTATCCCACCGGTAGGCGGAATTCGTTGCGGCACCGTAGACGAACAATCCCACCAGGATCAGGATGATTGCCGCCGCGATCCAGCGGCCCGGCCTGCGCAGCGGGACGGCTTTGATCGGTTCGGGTTCGGTGCCCGGTCCGGGCACCTCCACCGTGTCTTTCGCGTCGGTCACGTCAGCTCACTGCACCGTTGATCACCGAGGTCTTGATCTGACCGTCCTGCACACCCCAGTTGGTGGTGATCTCGCCGTACTTGCCGTTGTCGATCAGGTGCTGCAGCGCCTTCTGCAGCGATGCCGCCAGCGGGGACGCCTTCTGCACGGCCCAGCCGTAGGGCGCGGAATCGAACAGCGGGCCCGCGGACTCGATCTTGCCTTCGCTCTGCTTGATCGCGTACGCGGTGACCGGGGAATCCGCCGACATCGCGTCGACCTGGCCGAGCACCAGCGCATTGGTCGCGGCGCTCTGCTCGTCGAAGGCCTTCATATCGATGGCGGGCTTACCCTCGGCGACGCATTTGGCGCTCTTGGCGGGAATCTCGTCGGTGTGCTCGACCGTAGTGGACTGTACGGCGACCTTCTTGCCGCACGCATTGTTCGGGTCGATCGCTTTACCGGTTTGCTGGGCCCACTGGATACCCGCGGAGAAATAGGTCGTGAAATCGACCTGCTGTTCACGTTCGCGCGAATCGGTGATCGAGGACATACCCACGTCGTAGGTACCTGCCTGAATGGCGGGAATGATCTTCTCGAACGAGGACTCGACGTAGTCGACCTTCAGTCCGAGGGTGCTCGCGACGGCGTCGAGCAGGTCGACATCGAAGCCGACGATCTTGCCGCTGGCGTCCTTGTACTCGTTCGGCTGGTACGGCACGTTCACGCCGACGACGATCTTGCCTGCCTGCTTGACCTTGTCCGGAAGGGTCGCGGCGATCGCGTCGACCTTCTCCACGGACACCTTGTTCACCGTGGCGCCGTCGCCCTCGGTGTTATCGGCGCAGCCGGTCAACAACATGGCACCGCCGGCGGCGGTACACAGCAACCGCACGGCACCACGGCCGAGGACAGTTCGAACAGACAAAGGAGCCTCCACATTTCACGTCGACGCCGGCCACGTGTCAGCGCCTGTTTGGCAATGTATGCGAACCGGACACAGCGTGGTGCGACAGTAACCGAAGATTAATCAGCGAATGTGAAAGGGGTACCTTCACCTCCGGTGCACGCGGGCTCGCACCTGCTCGGTGAATTCGCTGGTGGAAGCCAGACCACCGAGATCCGCGGTCGCGATTCCGGCCGCCAATGTGGCCGCGACGGCACGGGTGATGCGGTCGGCGGCGTCGTGTAGCAAACGGTTGTCGTCGCGAACCGCCAACCAGCGCAACAACATTGCCGCCGACAATTGCAGCGCCACGGGATTGGCCCGATTGTGTCCGGTCAGACCCGGCGCCGCGCCGTGCACGGCCTGGGCCATCGCGCGCGTGTCGGAGCAGTTGAGCGAGGCGGCCATGCCGAGTGAGCCGCTGAGCTCACCGGCCAGATCGGAGAGGATGTCGCCGAACAGGTTCTCGGTGACGATCACGTCGAACTCCGCGGGTGAGCGGACCAGGTGGGCGGCCATCGCGTCGACGTGTGCGTCGTCGACGGTCACCTCCGGGTACTGCTCGGCCACCTCGTAGCAGACATCACGGAACAGACCGGTCGTCATCGGGAGCACATTCGCCTTGTGCACCACGGTGACCCGCTTGCGCCGACCCTGCGCGAGTCGCAACGCCTGGTGCGCGATGCGTTCGCAGGCCTTGCGCGTGATCACCGCGACCGCCATCGCCACATCCTCGGTGGGGCGGAACTCCCCCGACCCGGCGAACATATTGCGGTCGGCGTAGAAGCCCTCGCTGTTCTCCCGCACGATCACCAGATCGATATCGGGCGCCATCGCACGCACCCCGGCGAACGCGGCGGCGGGGCGGATGTTCGCGTAGAGCCCGAGGCGTTTACGGATGATGCCGCCCGGCGCCACCCGCATGTCCGACGGATAGGAGGCATTGTCGTGGGGACCCAGGATCCAGGCATCGAGATCCTCGAGGACTTGCAGAGTTTGTTCCGGCAGCGGATTACCGTAGGCGGCGATCGCGTCGTGCCCGATCAGCAGCGGCACCCACGCCACCGGGGCGAGCCCGGCCGCGCCGATCGCTTCGTCGACGACCGCTCTGGTCGCGGACACCACCTCGGGGCCGATTCCGTCGCCGTCGATCACTCCGAGTCGCAGGTTCGCCTTCGTCGCATTCACCCCGCCATCTTCGCGCGCCCCCGTCCGACGACGGGCACGCGGTTCGTCCTGACACGCGGCCGGTACCGAATTTCTGGCCGTTGTAGTGGGGATTCACGGCCCGCGCGGCCAGTAGAACCCGGAGCGTCGAACGATCAGGGGAAGATAGTGGGACGCCGCGGCGTTACAGCCGAGGACACCGACAAGGAGAGGACGTCATGGCCACCCAGACGCTGACCCAGCAGAACTTCGACGAAGTCATCACCGGAAACGACGTGGTCCTCGTCGATTTCTGGGCTTCCTGGTGCGGTCCGTGCCGCAGTTTCGCGCCGACCTACGAGACCTCGTCGGAGAAGCACACCGACGTCGTCTACGGCAAGGTCGACACCGAGGCCGAGCAGGGGCTCGCCGCTGCCGCCAATATCCAGTCGATCCCGACCATCATGGCCTTCCGCGAGGGCGTTCTCGTCTTCGCCCAGCCGGGGGCGCTGCCGCCCGCCGCGCTCGAGGACCTGGTGACCCAGATCAAGGACCTGGACATGGACGAGGTGCGCAAGCAGATCGCCGACCAGCAGGAGTCCACTCCCGCCGAGTAGTCCGGCGCCGAGCACCTTTCGAGCAACGCCGCAACGCCAAGGGCCCGTTCACCTTTCGAGTGAACGGGCCCTCGTGCGTGTTCGTGTGCGTGTCAGCCGGCGAGCAGGTTGACGCCGGCGATCATGGCGCGCACGGTCGATTCCGCGCTGTCGGCGGCTGTCGCCACCGCCCAGCCACGCCTACCGTTGAACTCGCACTGCATGAAAGTGGCGGTGCCGTCGGTGGTCGGGCGCTGATGGAAGTGCAGGATTTCGAGGGGGTAGCCCTCGTCGTAGAGCGCGGAGGTCATCGCCGCGACCGGGCTGCCGGTGGCGATGACGGTGCGGAGATGGCCCGCAAATTCCAAGGTTGCGGTGAAATCCGTTCCGGAACAAGACCATTCGCGCAGGGCGAGGGATCCGTCGGCGCGGGTGTACCGGTCGAGGAAAGCGGTGGGGTCGAGGTCGGTGAGCTCGGCGCGCAGGCCCTTGGGGGCAGCGGCGAACAGGGCATGGTCCAGTGTCAGCGTCATTGCAGTGAGGTCTTCCCGAAGATGTCTTCGTTGGCAGGGTGGGACCAGCAGAACGATGAGATACAGCCCGCAGCGTAGGGGCTGGTCCGAATCAGACCCCGCTACGGCGGATTACTACAAGAAGAATTCGCCGTGAAGCTTCCTGCGCGGTCTGCGCAGCAGCGACCGCGAGGTCGCGGTCAGCGACTAGCAGCGCGGCACAGCGGGCGGGATTCGGCACGCAGTCGAGAATAGGGTGGTCATCGCGAAATCGCAACCTGGTTCACCGCACGGTGTGTCTACTCGTGAGTACCATCTCCGCAGCTCAGAATCGGTAACGCCGGGTGCGGGCACGACGATCGGGGATCAGTCCCGCGGTAGCGCAACGACGGAGGCGAGAGCGCGCGCCGAACCGTCGACGTCGACCTGCACGCGCAGGCTGTCGGGTCGCGAGCTCGTTCGCAACACCACCTTGTCGCGCATCATCACCGGTCCGACGTGTTCGACGATCGCTCGGTACGGCAGTTGGTGGCGGTCCGGGTGCGCGGCGAGCGCCTCCTCGACGGCCTCCCAGTACACCGCGTTGTTGACGTGACCGAGCCGGTCGACGTCGGTGACCCGCAGCGGGAACGGCACCGCCTCCACGTGCGGGTCGTCGAGTTCGGCGAGGGCGGCCTTCCAGCGCAGGCGGTGTTCGGTGGTGCTGGCCAGCATCGGCGCCATGAACGCGTCGCTCATCCGGGCCGGGCGGCCCGCGACCGGGTCGATATGGATCAGGAAGGCGGCGGCCTCGATGTGGCCACCCTTCTCCCCACGCAGCTGAATTCGCATGTCGCACCACCGATTCGAGAGTGCGTCGGCCCACCGGCGTAACTGCACCCGGTCACCGAACATGATCGGCTCGTACACATCGATCACCGTCCGCCGCACGATCCATGCCTGATGGGTATCGCCGTCCTCGACCGCAGCGAGATGATCGAACCCGATGTCCTGCAGATACCGCGCCACCGCGTCGAGCCGCAACCGGTCGTCCCCGTCGGTATCCCCCAGCCGCACCGGCCACGACATCGCGAAGGCCTGTTCGATATCGGGGCAGGCGGGCAACGGGGTCGCGATGACGTCAGCAGTCATACGCCGATGCTGCCACAGTTCGACGCGCCCGGGCCGATCCGACCGAACATGGCTGCCGGATAGCTGGTAGCACGCTGATTTCCGCCGTCGGCCGCGAGCAAATCTTCAGCTAATACATTGTGACCATATCGTGAATCCCCCGCGAGTCGCCGCCGCGAACGACTGATCGCACGGTAGCGTCGCGGCCGCTAGGCCAATTGTTTCTGCGTGAAAGGATATGTTCGACATGGCATTTGAAGTCACTGGGGCTATCGGCGATCACTACAACGAAGCCGGTGGTGCGTCCAGCCCGCTGGGTGAGCCGACCTCGGCAGAGCAGGACGCCCCCAACGGTGGCAAGTTCCAGGAATTCACCGGCGGCGTCATCTACTTCAAGCTCCCGACCGGAGCCAAGACCGTCTACGGCGCCATCCGTCAGGCATGGGAAGCCGAAGGCGGCGCGGGCGGCCGGTTCGGCTACCCGACCTCCGACGAGCAGGACATCGAAGGCGGCAAGATCAGCCACTTCGAGAACGGTTCGATCAGCTACTCCATCGCTGACGACGCCGTGACGGTCAACGCGTAACTCGCGTTCCCCGCACACGCCCACGATGGGCACCGACCCCGGCGGGGTCGGTGCCCATCGTGCTGTGTGGGCCGAATCAGTGCGCGGCCGCGTCCCAGCTGCGGCCGGTGCCGACGGAGACGGTGAGCGGGACCGAGAGTTCGATCGCGGCTGACATCTGTTCGCGCGCAAGCGCTTCCAGTGCCTCGCGTTCGCCGTCGGCGACCTCGAAGACCAGCTCGTCGTGAATCTGTAGCAACATCCGCGATGTCAGGCCCGCTTCGCGAATCGCGTTCTGCACGTTGATCATCGCGACCTTGATGATGTCGGCGGCGGTGCCCTGGATGGGGGCGTTCAGCGCCATCCGTTCGGCGGATTCGCGGCGCTGACGATTACTGGAATCCAGGTCGGGCAGGTAGCGGCGGCGCCCGAACAGGGTTTGCGTGTAGCCGACCTTGCGAGCCTGGTCGACGACATCGGACAGGTAGTCGCGGATGCCACCGAAGCGGTCGAAGTACACATCCATCTGCTCTTTGGCCTCGGCGGTACTGATCTTCAGCTGGGCACTCAGACCGTAGGAACTCAGACCGTAGGCCAACCCGTAGGACATGGCCTTGATCCGGCGGCGCAGTTCCGGGCTCACCTCCGCGATCGGGATGTCGAAGGCCTTCGACGCGACGAAGGTGTGCAGGTCCTCGCCGGAATTGAACGCTTCGATCAGGCCCGCGTCGCCGGACAGATGCGCCATGATCCGCATCTCGATCTGGCTGTAGTCGGCGGTCATGAGTTCGGCGAAGCCGGGCCCGACCACGAACGTGTCGCGGATCTGGCGGCCGGTGTCGGTGCGGATCGGGATGTTCTGCAGGTTCGGCTCGGTCGAGGAGAGGCGACCGGTGGCGGCGATGGTCTGGTTGAACGTGGTGTGCACGCGGCCGTCGTCGGAGACCGACTTGAGCAAGCCGTCGACGGTCACCTTGAGCCGGGTCGCGTCGCGGTGGGCCAGCAGATGCTCGAGGAACGCGTGGCCGGTCTTCTCGAACAGCGATTCCAGCGCGTCGGCGTCGGTGGTGTAACCGGTCTTGGTGCGCTTGGTCTTTGGCATGTCGAGCTCGTCGAACAACACCACCTGCAGCTGCTTGGGCGAGCCGAGGTTGATCTGTTTACCGATCACCTCGTAGGCGGCGTTCGCGGCCTCGGTGACCCGGTCGGCGAACTGTTGCTGGAGGTTTTCGAGCTGGACGACATCGACCGCGATGCCCGCTTCCTCGAGTTGGCCGAGCACACCGAGCAGCGGCAGCTCCATCTCGGTGAGCAGCGGGGTGGATTCGATGGCCTCGAGTTCGGTATCAAGGGCGACGGCCAGATCGGCGACCGCGCGGGCACGCAACATTTCCTCGCGGGCGATGTCGGCGGCGAGCGTGTCCTCGTCGTCGAGGAGGGAGAGCTGGCCGGTGTCGCCGACCTCGACCCGCAGTTCGCGCTTGAGGTAGCGCAGGGACAGATCGTCGAGGTTGAAGCTGCGCTGACCGGGGCGGACCAGGTAGGCCGACAGGGCGGTGTCGGTGGCGAGACCGCCCAGGGTGAAACCACGGCCGCGCAGTGCGTGGCCTGCGGACTTGGCCTCGTGCAGGGCCTTGAGGACCTCGGGGTCGGCCAGCCAGGCGGCCAGCGCCGTCTCGTCCTCGGGGGTGAGCACGGTCAGGTCGATGTAGCCGCCCTCGCCGTCGGCGGCGGCGATCGCCAGCGCACGCGCGTCACCGTGCACCGGCGTGCCGGTCCCGACGATCGAGAGACCGTGGCGCTCACCGGCTTTCGCGTGCTCGGCCAGCCAGTCGGCGACGGCACCCTGATCGAGGGCACCACCGCTGATCTCGAAACCCGATTCGGCTTCGGGTTCGGGCGAACCGAGGGTGTCGAACAGCCGGTCGCGCAGCACCCGGAACTCGAGGTCGTCGAAGAGCTGGTGGATCTTGTCGCGGTCCCACGGCGCCTTGATCAGTTGATCGGGGGTGTAGGGCAGCGGCACCTCGCGCACCATCTCGGTGAGCTGGCGATTGAGCACGACACTGGACAGGTTCGCGCGCAGCGAGTCGCCGACCTTGCCCTTCACCTGATCGACACGGTCGACCAGGGTGGCGAGATCGCCGTATTCGCGGATCCACTTGGCGGCGGTCTTCTCCCCCACGCCGGGAATGCCGGGCAGGTTGTCGCTCGGGTCGCCGCGCAGGGCCGCGTAGTCGGGGTACTGCGCGGGGGTGAGGCCGTATTTGGTCTCCACCTCGGCCGGGGTGAAGCGGGTGAGGTCCGAGACACCCTTCTTCGGGTAGAGCACGGTGACGTCGTCGTTGACCAGCTGGATCGCGTCACGGTCGCCGGTGACGATGAAGACCCGGTAGCCCTGGGCGACGGCCTGGGTGGTGAGGGTGGCGATCACATCGTCGGCCTCGTAGCCGTCGATGGCCATCACCGGAATGCCCATCGCGCCGAGCACATCTTTGGTGAGTTCGACCTGCCCACGGAATTCGTCGGGGGTGGCGCTGCGGTTGGCCTTGTACTCCGGGTAGGCCTCGGTGCGGAAAGTCTTGCGCGACACGTCGAACGCCGCGGCCACATGACTGGGCTTCTCGTCGCGCAACAGATTGATCAGCATCGAGGTGAACCCGTACACCGCGTTGGTGGTCTGACCCGTGACGGTCTTGAAGTTCTCCGCCGGTAGCGCGAAGAACGCGCGATAGGCGATCGAATGCCCGTCCAGCAGCAGCAGCGTAGGCCGCTCGCCGTCGGGAGCAGTGGTCGTTGTCGATGCCTCAGTCGTCGGTGAACTCACCCGACAGAGTCTAGGCACTCCCACCGACAGAAACGGTGGCGGCTGGCGCCGAAAACCCGAACGGCCCCCCGCTTCGCTCGAACCGAGCGCAACGGGGAGCCGGACGGTGCCGAATGTAGGTCAGTCGACGCCCAGGTAGGCCGACATCACCGCGGGATCGGTCAGCAGAGCCGCACCGGGACCGGACTTGGTGACCTCGCCGGTTTCCAGGATGTAGGCGCGATCGCTGCGGGTGAGTGCCTGTTGGGCGTTCTGTTCCACGAGCAACACCGTGGTGCCCTGGCGGTTGATCTCGCTGATGATCCGGAAGATCTGCTGGATCACCATGGGCGCCAGGCCCATCGACGGTTCGTCGAGCAGCAGCAGCTTCGGGCGGGCCATGAGGGCGCGGCCGATGGCGAGCATCTGCTGTTCACCGCCCGACATCGTGCCGCCGATCTGCTTGCGGCGCTCGGCCAGGCGGGGGAACAGTTCGAAGACCCAGTCCAGGGTCTGCTGGTACTCGGACTTCTTCTCGAAAGGCCTGCCGTAGCACCCCATGTCGAGATTCTCCGCGACCGTCATGCCAGGGAATACCCCGCGGCCTTCGGGCGCCTGGATGAGCCCTTCGACCACCCGATCGTGCGCCTTCATGGTGGTGATGTCCTTGCCCTGGAACAGGATTCGGCCCGACGTGAGCGGCAGCAAGCCCGACATCGCCCGCATGGTGGTGGTCTTGCCCGCACCGTTGGCACCGAGCAGGGTCACCAGTTCACCCTCGGCGACCGAGAGCGAAATGCCGTGCAGCGCTTCGATCCGACCGTAGTTCACGACCATGTCGTGCACCTCGAGCAGCGGCGCCGCCGTCTCGACGACGGGTTCCTTGCGCGACTGCACCACCACAGCGTCGGTCACCGGCGTCGGGGTCGCCCCCTCCGCCGCGACGGCCGCCGATTCCTCGCGCACCTCCTCGATCGTGTCCGCGTCGGGCACGCCGAGGTAGGCCGCGATCACCGCCGGGTCCTCGCGCACCGCGGTGGGCAGGCCGTCGGCGATCTTGCGCCCGAATTCGAGCACGACGATCCGGTCGGTCACGCCCATCACCAGGCGCATGTCGTGCTCGATGAGCAGCACGGTGTAGCCGTCGTCGCGGATCTTGCGGATCAGGTCCATCAGCGCCGACTTCTCGCTGGGATTGAAACCGGCGGCCGGCTCGTCCAGGCACAGCAGTTTGGGCTCGGTGGCCAGCGCACGCGCGATCTCGAGCCTGCGCTGATCGCCGTAGGACAGGTTGCGAGCCTTCTCCACCGCACGCGGTGCGATGCCGACGAACTCCAGCAGGGCCATGCCGCGTTCGATGGCATCACGCTCTTCGCGCTTGAACTTCGGCGTGCGGAAAACCGCACCGGGGACCGAGGTGGTGTGTCGGGCGTCGGTGCCGACGACCACGTTCTCCAACGCGGTCATCTCACCGAACAGCCGCACGTTCTGGAACGTGCGCGCGATACCCATCCGGGTGATCTCGTTGCGCTTGGTCTTGGCCAGTGGCTGACCGTCGAAGTGCACGCTGCCCGACGCCGGCTTGTAGACGCCGGTGATCGCGTTGAAGCAGGTGGTCTTGCCCGCGCCGTTGGGGCCGATCAGGCCGAGGATCTCGCCGCGGCGGATCTCGAAACTCACCCCGTCGAGCGCGGTCAGACCGCCGAACTTGACGGTCAGACCGTCGGTGCGCAGCAGTGGTTCGCCGACGGCGGTCTCGATCGCGCGATGCGGCGCGACCACCTCGGCGACCGTCTCGGCGTCGGCGAGTTTCGGCATCACCGCGGTGACGTCGACCTCGCCGGTCGGCTCGACCTCGGGCGGTGGCTGGTAGCCGGCCTTCATGTCTTCGTTGTCGTACAGCGCGTCTCCCGCGCCCGGCCCCGTCATCGCCCTGCTCCGATCGATTCGGCCGCCGGCTTGCGCACGACCGCCTGGTACACCTGTCTGCCGTAGGCGAGCAGCTTCTGCCGCACCGGGAACAGACCCTGTGGCCGCAGAATCATCATCACCACGAGCGCGATGCCGAAGTAGAGGTACTTCAGGTCACCGAGGTTCTGGGCGCCGCCCGGACGGAACAGCAACACGCTGCCGAACAGCAGCAAGCCGAGGATCACCGCGACGATCGCCACACCGATCACCGCCCGCCGGACCCACGCGGCCAGCGAATCCTTCTTCCATCGCCACAGCAGCCACAGCCCGATCAACACCGCGATGTCGAGGCCGAGCAGCAGGTAGCCGGTCGACTCGCTCGACACCAGCTGCACCGACTGCAACCGCATCGGCAGGTACGCGATGAGGAACGCACCGACGATCACGCCGAGCTTGTTGCCCGAACCACCGAGCACGACCGCGCACAGGAACAGCATCGACAAGATGATGTCGAACTGTTTGGGGTTGACGTAGGTGACCTGACCGGCGTACATCGCGCCGGACAGTCCGCCGACCGAGGCACCGATCACGAACGCCCACAGCTTGAACTTGAAGGTCGGCACGCCCATGATCTCGGCGGCGTCCTCGTCTTCACGGATGGCGACCCAGGAGCGGCCGACCCGGCTGCGTTCGAGGTTGCCGATGATCAGCAGCACCACGATCACGAAGGCCATGCCGAGCCAGAACCACCAGGTGCCGTTGCTCGCCCGCTGGAAGGGATTCCAGCTGCTGGTGTCGCCGAGGTTGCCCGGGGAGAAGAAACCGCCGGGGTGCGCTTCGGACTCGCCGACCTCGGGGTAGGCGATCTTGGACAGCCCGAGGCTGCCGTTCGTCACGTCGCCCAGGTTGTCGGCCATCAGTCGGACGATCTCACCGAAGCCCAGCGTCACGATCGCGAGGTAGTCACCGCGCAGGCGCAGGGTCGGCGCGCCGAGGATCAGGCCGGCCAGCGCGGTCAGCGCGACCGCGATCGGCAGGCAGGCCACCCACGCCCAGCCGGGTTGCAGCCAGCCCCCGTCGGTCTGGTTCCACGGACTGTTCGGACTGGTGAGCAGGCCGACCGTATAGGCACCGACGGCGTAGAAGCCGACGTAACCGAGGTCGAGCAGACCGGCCTGGCCGACCACCACGTTCAGGCCGATGGCGATCAGCGCGTACATGGCGAACTGCGCCATCACACCGCCGAAGCTCACACCCGGAGTGTCGAGCAGCGGGGGCGGGAACAGCGGCATCAGCGCGAGCAAGGCGATGATCGGCACACCGACGGCCCACTGGGCCGGACGCGAGAGCCCGTCCCACCAGACCCGGATCGCGTCGCCGATGCCACGTCGATCCTGTTGCGCGACAGGCGCTTTCGGGGTTTTCGTCATGTCTGTCATGCGCGTGCCCTCCCCAGGCTCTCGCCGAGGATGCCGGTCGGCCGGAACATCAGCACGGTCACCAGCAGGACGAACGCCACCACGTCACGCCACTCGGTACCGAACAGGATCTGTCCGTACTGCTCGGCGATGCCGAGGATCAACCCGCCCAGCAACGCGCCACGTAGGTTGCCGATGCCACCGAGCACCGCGGCGCTGAACGCCTTGATACCGAGGATGAAACCGCCGGAGAAGATGATGCCGGTGGGAATGTAGAGCGTGTACAACATCGCGGCGGCGCCTGCCAGCAGCCCGCCGATGAGGAAGGTCAACACGATGACCCGCTCGCGCGAGACACCCATCAGCGTCGCGGTGTCGGGGTCCTGGGCGACCGCGCGGATGGCACGGCCGAATTTGGTTCTGTTGATGACGATCTCGGTGGTGACCGCGAGCACGATGGCCGCGGCGAAGATCACCAGCGCCACGTTGGTGACCTGCGCGCCGAGGAAGGTGAACTGCACCTTCGGCTCCACGAGCCGGATACCGGTCTGGGCATTGGAGCCACCGAGACCGGGCTTGATCTTGGGCAGAATGTAGTGGACGAACTCCTGGATCACGAACGACATACCGATCGCGGTGATCAGGAAGGCCAGCGGTTTCGCGCCACGTTTGCGCAGCGGACGATAGGCGACTCGTTCGAGGCCGACCGCCGCGATGCCCGAGACGAGCATGCCGAACAGCATCGCCAGGCCCAGATAGAGAACCGTCAGCATGACGCCCTGGGAGTACACGTTGCCGCTGGGCGCGAAGCCGAGCAGTTCCAGTCCCACGTAGGTGCCGAACATGCCGAGCATGAAGATCTCGGAGTGGGCGAAGTTGATCAGTCGCAGCACGCCGTAGACCAGCGTGTAGCCGACCGCGACCAGGGCATAGATCGAGCCGTAGGTGAGGCCGTCCACGGTCAATCGCCAGAACTGGTCGATCACCCCGGAGACGTTGAAATCGATGGACCCCTCGGCCAACAGGGTCACACCGAGCGAAGCCGCTGATGTCATGGTTACTCTCGCGTCAGGCGCGCGGTGCGCGTGGGATCACCACGCGCACCGCTGCACACGTCATCGGAACTACTTGACCTGGTACATCCAGATCTGGATGTTGGCCAGCTCGCCGGTCTCGCCCCACTTGTACTGGCGGGCGACACCGGTGCCGTTGTAGTTACGGACGTAGTCGACGAGCTCGGCGCGGGTGACCTTGCCGGAATCGATGCCCTTGAGCAGGATCGTGGTCAGGTCGTAGCCCTCGACGGAGTAGACGCCGGGTGCCTGGCCGTTGAGCGCCTTGTAATCGGCGGCGAACTTCTCCGGCGCGGGGCTGCACGGGCACGACAGCAGCGCGTCCTTGGACGAGGAACCGGCCTGACGGACGAACTCGGGATCGTTGGTGCCGTCGGCGGAAACGAAGGCCGCGGTCACGCCACCGGAACGCAGCTGCTGCACGAACGGTGCCGCCTCGGCGTAGTAACCGGCGTAGAAGATGGCGTCGGGCTTGGCCGCGGACAGCTTCGAGACCGCTGCCGAGAAGTCCTTGTCACCTTCCTTGACGCTCGTCCCGCAGGAGGCGTCGGCCGCGGGGCCCGCGGCGGTGATGAAGGCCTTCGCCAGACCGGCACCGTAGTCGGTGTTGTCCTGCACGACGCAGATCTTCTTGAAGCCCTTCTCGCCGGTCAGGTAGTTGGCCACGGCCGGACCCTGCGAGTCGTCGTTGCCGAGGCCACGGAAGAAGGTCTTCCAGCCGTTGGTGGTCAAGGTGGGGTTCGTGGCCGACGCCGTCAGCGTGGGCATGCCTGCCTCACTGAGGATCTGGCCGGTCGCCTTGGTCTCACCCGAGAAGGTCGGGCCGACAAGGGCCACGATGTTCGGGTCGGCGACGATCGTCGGGACCACCTGGCTGGCGATCTGCGGCTTGCCCTCGGTGTCGAACTGCTTCACCGAGACCTGACAGTCCGGGTTGGCCTTGTTGTGCTGGTCGAGCGCGAGCTTCACGCCCATGATGATGTTGATGCCGAGGGCGGCGTTACCGCCGGTCAGCGGGCCCGCCATGCCGAGGGTCACCGGCGCGCACTTGGCCTTGCCGTCGCCTGCGGGGTCCGCGGCCGCACCGGCGTCGGTCGTCGCGACGGCCTTGCCCTGGGTATCGAGCTGAACGACCGACTGGATGGAGAGATCGGTGTTGCCGCCACCGCCGCCATCCGACGACTTGTCACTGCATCCGGACAACACCAACGACGCGGCAGCTCCGATAACCAGAACTCCTCGCGTCGACCGACTGCGCCATGTCGAACTGAGCACGTCTCACCTCTATATCCTGTGCTCCCCGGGTTCACCGAGGGGGCCGACCACGTTCAGCCCGCAGAGAACATATCGCCGCTTTGTTAGATCCGCATCACATTCGCATCATGTCGGAGGTCGGTTGTCCAGCAATAGTTCACTTTATTGTTTCGCTTACGTAAACATTTTCTGCTTCCGGCCCGCGATACAGTGAGAGCGGAACCGAGTTACTGCGGAGTGAGGTTCTCCAGCACGACTTCGGCGACGGCCTTCATCGTCGTGCGACGATCCATCGCGGTGCGCTGAATCCATTTGAACGCCTGCGGTTCCGACAGACCCTGGGTCTGCATGAGCACGCCCTTGGCCCGCTCGACCAGTTTGCGCGTCTCCAACCGATCCGACAGATTCGCGACTTCGGTTTCCAGCGCGGTGATTTCGTGAAAACGACTCGCCGCGAGTTCGATCGCGGGGACCAGATCGGATTTGGTGAACGGCTTCACGAGATAGGCCATCGCGCCGGCATCCCGCGCGCGCTCGACCAGATCGCGCTGACTGAAGGCGGTCAGAATCACCACGGGCGCAACACGTTTCGACGCGATCTCGGCGGCGGCGTCGATGCCGTCACGGCGCGGCATCTTCACGTCCATGATGACCAGATCGGGGCGCAGCTCCTCGGCGAGCTCGACGGCCTGCTGCCCGTCACCCGCTTCGCCGACGACGTCGTAGCCCTCTTCCCTGAGCATCTCGACGAGGTCCATCCGGATCAAGGCCTCATCCTCGGCGACGACGACCCGCTTGGCCGCGGCCTCACGCGTGGCGCCGACTGCGTTCGTGCTCATAGGTTCGACCCCTCTGGATTGGAGATGCCTGTCGATCACACCACGACTGGCGATGTAAAGAGTACCTTTCGCTTCCGCGCCGAGAATGCGCCTGCGATGAGATCGCGCACACCCTGCGCCGGATACTCCCCCGCGGAGCGCGGCCGGTGCCGCGCTTCCGCCGTAGTGGTGCCGAGTGTGGGACTCGAACCCACACGTCCTTTCGGACAACGGTTTTTGAGACCGTCGCGTCTGCCAGTTCCGCCAACCCGGCGCACCGCGGTCACTATAGCGTCTCGGCGCGCCGGGAAGCGAACCGCCGGTCGAACCGAACGCCCGCGTGCCCCGTAGTACCGCGAAACGGCACCATGGAAGGGGCTGCGTTCATGCGCGTGCACAGGACTACGGTCGACCTCGATGACTACCCCGACCTGGTGATGATCCTGCTCGGTATGCGGGTGCGCACCCCGCGCGGCGTGCTGCGACTACTCGGCGTCGGCCCGAAGTTGTATCGCTCACACGCCGACCGGCCTGACGGATTACTGCGGCACGAGGACATCGTG
Source organism: Nocardia sp. A7 (assembly GCF_046549215.1). NCBI lineage: Bacteria > Bacillati > Actinomycetota > Actinomycetes > Mycobacteriales > Nocardiaceae > Nocardia > Nocardia sp. A7. The sequence goes on from NZ_JAJPWE010000007.1 coordinate 135,275, forward strand.
TGGTCGATGTTCCCGCCGCATTGGGGTGCCAGGCAGTACTGGCGCGATCTGGATTCGCTCGAGCGCTGGACACGATCGGAACCGCACCGGCAGTGGTGGGGCGAATTCCTGCGCGATTCCGGCGGCACGGGTTTCTGGCACGAGGCCTACTTCCGTCGCGGTGGCATCGACGCGGTATACGACGACATGTCCACCGGCACGGGGCTGGCGGCGTTCGCGCCGGTCGTGCCCGCGCGCGGCCCGATGTTCTCCACCAGGGGCCGCGTACACGGCACCCCGCCCGCCGTGCCACCGGTTATTACCGAATCGAATTATTATGATCGGAAAGAGTGACGACCGACACATATCACTACGAGGTTTCTACACCATATCTCGCGGGTATCACGGTCACACACAACGGATTTGCGCATCGTGAATGATGTACGGCGTTCAACCGAAAGGTGAATAGGTAGTACCACGCTTGTGATGGTTACAATTCCGGCCTACTCCGTGACAATCGACCCGATTACGGTGTCGGTATGCACGTGCTCTTCGTCTGCAACTCCAATGTCTGTCGTTCGGTGATCGCCGAACGACTCACGCGGGCGTTCGCAGCAGCGCACGGTTTACCCAGCCTCACAGCCGAGAGCGCGGGCACCAGGGCTCTGGTCGGTTTTCCGCCCGAGCCACTGGCCGTGGAGACGATCCAGGGCCTCGGTGGCGACACCGAGGGTTTCAAGGCCCGAAAACTCAAGCCCGAGATGGTCGATCGCGCCGATCTGGTGTTGACGATGACCGATTCCCTCCGTGATCAGGTCGGCGAGCTGGCCTTCGGCGTCGCCCCACGCACCTTCACCCTCGCCGAGGCGCATCGCATCGCCAAGGTCACCGGCGCGAAATCCATTGCCGCACTACATCACGCGCGCAACAACCTGGCCTATGTGGGCCGGGAGAACATCGCCGATCCGATCGGCCTTTCGCCCGAGGCTTTTCTCGAGGTCGGCGATCGTATCGCCGAATTGCTGTTCCCCGTGCTGGGCGCGCTGGCACCGCACGAGCAGACGAAACTGTCCGGCGACGGCGATCGCCCCGGCCTGGTGATAGCGCCGGGTGGGCCCGGTCCGCTGTCGGCATTCCTGGCCGCGCAACGCAGGCGCTGAGCCGAACCTCGGTCCACCGACAGCTGTAGGGCTGTTCGCCACGGCGCGCAGGGATTACACTTCGGCGCGGACGTGGGTGTTACCCCTTTGCAGGTTCGACACACGACGGGACGACAGACTTGCCGAAACGCATTTCGGATGTTTCGCTCCATGTGTTTGTGACACCGGAGACCCTCGACCGCATCGTCGCCAGTGTCCGGACGGTCCTCGACGACCACGTACACGACCGTGATGTCTATGCCTGGCGGTTCACGCTGCCCGTCGATGCGAGCGATCCGGTCCATCACGACCTCGAATCACAGTGGCGCAGTTGCTGTCCCGGCGTCGATCCGAGCGCGGAGAGTACCTATGAGATCGCGCTGAGCCTGGTCGGCGAGTCGGCCGATCTCACCGAGGCCGACATCGCCGATCTCGAACACGGTCTCGCGCTGGCGGTCTACGGCGCGACACCACCGCAGCCCGCGTGCAGTGTGCCGTTCACCCTGCGCGCATATCAGCGCACCGACGTCGTCGCACCGGAACTCGACCGCGAACTGCGCTGAGCTGCTCGCCCGATCGCTGAGCTCAGCGAGCCGGGAAGTGCCGGATGACGCCTTCCTGCACGGTGGTGGCGATCAATTCGCCTGTGCGCGAATAGAACCGGCCCGTCGCCAGCCCCCGCGAGCCCGCCGCGACCGGTGACTCGGTGGCGTAGAGCACCCAGTCGTCGAACCGGAACGGGCGATGGAACCAGATCGAATGGTTCACCGTCGCCGCGAGAATCCGGTCCAGCCCCCAGGACAGACCGTGCGTGGTGATGATCGAATCGAGCACCGTGGTGTCGGAGGAGTAGCCGAGCGCGGCCACGTGCAGCAGTTGATCGTCCGGTAACCGGCCGTCGGTGCGCATCCAGACCCGGTTGTGGTTGAGCTTCTCACCGGTGCCCTTGAGGATCCACGACGGATCGTTGGTGTAGCGCATGTCGATCGGGTGCGGGGCCTTGATGAACATCTCCAGCTTGTCCTCGAAGCCGGCGAAGCTCTCCTCCACCCGGGGCAGGGTTTCGGGATCGGGCACGTCCGGGCCGTCGTGGGCGTGCTCGAGGCCCTTGCCGAAGTCCTGGAACGCGGCCAGCATGACGAACAGCTCCTGGCCGTCCTGGCTGGCGGTCACCGTCCGATTGGCCAGCGAGCGACCGTCGCGGTGGCGCTGCACGTGGTACTCGATCGGCTTCTTCACATCACCGCCGCGCACGAAGTGCGCATTGATCGCGTGCAGCGGCCGGTCGCCTGCCGTGCGTCCGGCGGCGACGATCGCCTGCGACACCAGCTGACCGCCGAAGGTGCGGCTCCACACCTTCTCCGGGTGCTTGCCCAGGAAGGTGTCCTCGCCGATCGACTCGAGATCGAGCAGATCGAGCAACACCCGCAGATCGGGTGTCGGCTCGCCCTGGGTGGTCTCGATGTCGATCGAACTGCTCACTATTAGTGGTCCTCTTCGCCGATGCGGTGCACGTGGATAAGGTTGGTGGAACCGACGGTACCCGGAGGGGAACCGGCGACGATGACCACCAGGTCACCTTTGCGATAACGCTCCAGCGACAAAAGCGCCTGATCCACCTGATGGATCATCGCGTCGGTGGTGTCCACCATGGGCACGATGAACGTCTCGGTGCCCCAGCTCAGCGTGAGCTGGCTGCGCACCTCCGGCATCGGGGTGAACGCCAGCAGCGGCAGCGGGGTGTGCAGACGCGCAAGGCGGCGCACGGTGTCACCGGACTGGGTGAACGCGACAAGGGCCTTGGCGTTGAGCCGCTCGCCGATATCGCGGGCGGCGTAGGAGATCACGCCACGCTTGGTGCGCGGCACGTGGGTCAGCGGTGGTACCCGCGAGGTTTCGGTCTCGACCGCGGTGACGATGCGGGCCATGGTGCGCACCGCGTCGATCGGCCAGGCGCCGACCGAGGTCTCCCCCGACAGCATCACCGCGTCGGCGCCGTCGAGTACCGCGTTGGCGACGTCGGAGGCTTCCGCGCGGGTGGGGCGGGAGTTCTCGATCATCGACTCGAGCATCTGGGTGGCGACGATGACCGGCTTGGCGTTCTCGCGCGCCATCTGGATCGCGCGCTTCTGCACCAGCGGCACCTGCTCCAGGGGCAGCTCCACACCGAGGTCACCGCGGGCGACCATCACCGCGTCGAAGGCCAGCACGATCGCCTCGAGGTTCTCGATCGCCTCCGGCTTCTCCAGCTTGGCGATCACCGGGACCCGGCGGCCGACACGGTCCATGATGTCGTGCACGAGTTCGATGTCCGACGGCGAGCGCACGAAGGACAGTGCGATGAAGTCGACGCCCAGTTCCAGGGCGAATTCGAGGTCGGCGATGTCCTTTTCGGACAGGGCGGGCACCGACACGTTCATGCCGGGCAGCGACAGACCCTTGTTGTTGCTCACCGGGCCACCCTCGGTGACCCGGCAGACGACGTCGTTGCCCTCCACGGATTCCACCGTGAGGCCGACCTTGCCGTCGTCGACGAGCAGCCGGTCACCGGCCTTGGCGTCCTTGGCGAGCTCTCGGTAGGTGGTCGAGACACGGTCGTGGGTGCCGTCGACCTCGTCGACGGTGATCCGCACCTGCTCACCGTTGGCCCACACGGTCTTGCCGTCGGTGAAGCGGCCGAGGCGGATCTTGGGGCCCTGGAGGTCGGCGAGGATGCCGACCGCGCGGCCGGTCTCGTCCGAGGCCGCGCGGACCATCTTGTAGTTGTCGGCGTGGTCGGCGTGGTCGCCGTGGCTGAAATTCAGCCGGGCCACATCCATGCCGCTTTCGACGAGCTCACGAATACGATCCTGGGTAGCAGTGGCCGGTCCCAGGGTGCACACAATCTTCGTCCGTCGCATCACGGCCCCCAGCCTAGTGCTTGTCCTCGTCCCCGCGAATTCGGCCGGTCGGCTGGTTTGCGGTCAGCTGTCGACCGGACCGGCGGTTTCGATGAGGCGGGGGCCGAGCGTTCCCGATGAGTTATCCATGTGTTCACGAAATCAGTTCTCACCGCACGGCGACGTGTCTGGAAAGTCTTGTTTCCAAGCGGGTTTGACCGAAGCCGAGGATCAGGCAGATCACCCAGTAGTAGACCGCCGCGACGCCGTAGAGGGCGAAGAAGTCGAAGGTGGGGGCGGCGGCCAGCTGGGCGGTGCGCAGCAGTTCGGTGACCAGAATGGTCGAGGCCAGGGACGTGTCCTTGACCAGAGAGATCAGGGTGTTCGACAGCGGGGGCACCGCGATCCGCGCGGCCTGCGGGAAAACGATGTGCCAGAGCGTCTGCACATAGGTCATGCCCAACGATTGCGCGGCCTCCCACTGCCCGTGCGCGACGCTCATGATCGACGAGCGCACCACCTCCGCGGCGTACCCGCCGACATTGAGGCTGAACGCGATCACCGCGGCGGGGAACGGATCGATGACGATCCCGAATTGCGGCAGCGCGTAGAAGACGATGAACAGCTGCACCAGCAGCGGGGTGCCGCGGATGATCGAGATGTAGAAGCGGGCGGGCGCCGACAGCACCCGCCGCGACGACATCCTGGCCAGCGCGACACCCACCGCGATGGCCAGGCCGATGACGAAGCTGACGGCCGTGAGCGGCAACGTCATCGTCACCGTGGCCTTCAGCATCGGCACCAGGTTGTGCCGGATCAGCTCCCAGGTAGCCGGATCCATCCGCTATTTGCTGACGTCGGTGCCGAAGTACTTCTCCGACAGCCGGGCCAGGGTGCCGTCGGCGCGCAGCTCTTCGAGGGCCTTGTCGACGTCGCTGATGAGGGCGGTGTCGCCGGAGCGGGCGGCGAAGGCCTGCTTGCTGGTCTCGCCGGTCTTGGCAGCGATCTTGATGCCGGCGTCACCGGTCTTCTTGGTGTACTCGCCGACGGCGAGGGTGTCGTTGACGGTGGCGTCGACCCGGCCTGCCTTCAGCAGCTGCACCGCCTGCACGAACCCTTCCACCGCTTCGACTTTCGCGCCGGCGCCCGAGGCGACCTTGCTCCAGTTGCTGGTGGCCGACTGCGCGGTGGTCTTGCCCGACAGGCTCGCCAGCGAGGTGATGGTGGTGTTGTCGGACTTGGTGACGATCACGCCCTCCGACGTCGTGTACGGCTGTGACAGCGCGTACTTCGCCGTGCGCTCGGGGTTCACGGTGACCTGGTTGGCGACCAGATCGAAGCGCTTGGACTCGAGTCCGGCGAAGATCGAATCCCACGGGGTCTGCACGAATTCCACCCGCTTGCCGAGCTTTTCGCCGACCGCCTCGGCGACCTCGACGTCGTAGCCGGTGAGCGTGCCGCCCTCCTGATAGCTGAACGGCGCGTAGGTGCCCTCGGTGCCCACCTTCAGCACGTTCGGGTCGGACGCGGACGAGCAGGCCGACAGGCCCGTCGCGGCGACGACAGCGAGTACGGCGGCGGCGATGAATTTGCGCACGGACATCCCTTTCTCCACTGCGCGTAGGGGGCACGCGCAGACCGAGCGACGCTACGGCGCCACCACAGACCGACACAGAGTATCGCTCACCGTGATCGCAATTACCGCCAGGGAAACGCGAAACGGGCACCCCGCGCGAGCAGAGCACCCGTTCATCCCCGAGTGACGACGATCAGTCGCGCAGCGGGCGACCCTGCGCGTCGGGCACCTTGCCGGTGAGCATCATGATGCCGTCGATCAGCGGCCAGATGGCGCCGATGCCACAGGTCAGCCAGGTGACCGCGATCTGAGCGATGCCGAGACCGGTGTAACCCAGGTAGAAACGGCCGACGCCGAAGCTGCCGAGGAAGATCTGCAGCAGACCGGCCATCAGCTTCTGCTTGTCCGAGAACGGCACGCCGTACATGTCCCGGCCATAGGGCGCTTCCGGGTCGTTCGGGTTGAAGCCCTGCGGCATGGCACCGTACGGCGCGGCACCGTAACCCGGCTGCGGCTGCTGCGCGTACGGATCCGACGGCTGACCGTACTGCGGCTGCGGCGCACCGTACTGCGGCTGGCCGTAGCCCGGCTGCTGCGGCTGCTGAGCGTACGGATCGGACGGCTGACCGTAGGCAGGCTGACCGTACTGCGGCTGCGAGCCGGAGTCGTGCGGCTTGTTCAGGTCAGGACCGTACTGTGGATTGGGGTTATAGGGGTCGGTCACTCATGTCCTCCATCATTCGTGCGGGTACCCGTCGTGGCCCCCGGCCAGTGGCGATCGGCCGAACGGCGGTGCGCCCGCGACGATCACCGGCCATTGTTGCCGGTACTGCCCACCGTTGTCTTGTCGGGTGCCGTCGATCGACCCTCGCCACACACACGAAATATCGCGACGGGCGCCCGCGATGTTGCCGGACGCCCGTCGATTTTCTGAGAACTGTCGTGGATCAGGACTTCTTCGCCGCTGATTCCGTCGGCTCGGAGGAGGCTTCGGCACCGCCGGTAACGGTGTCCTCGCCGGTCACGTCCGCGGGATCCTTCGTGTCGCCCGCATTCTCCGCGTCGGCATCCGACTTCGAATCACCTTGCACCGCAGCGGTATCCGTCTTCTTCACGGTGTCGACGGCCACGGTCTCGGAGTCCGAGGCAGCGGCGTTGTCGGCCGCACCGGCTGCACGCAACGCGGAGAACTGCCACGGCCACGGGCGGGGTGCGCTGTCGGGCTGCAACTGCGCGGGCGTCTCGCGGCCCTTGGTCGCCAACGCGAAGTAGGCCATGGCGCCGAGGAAGACGAGCGCGGCGGTGAACGAGTTGATCCTGATGCCGAGAATGTGGGTGGCTTCGTCGCTGCGCATCAGTTCGACGAAGAAGCGGCCGAAGCTGTACCCGGCGACGTACAGCGCGAACAGGCGCCCGTGGCCGATCTTGAAGCGCTTGTCCACCAGCACCAGCAGGACAACGATCAGCACGTTCCACACGAGCTCGTAGAGGAACGTCGGGTGCACCACCTCGAGCACCCGCCCGGTCGAGACCCCGTTCATCATGTCGCGCGCGCCGGTCTCCGCGTCGAACCGTTCGTAGATCTCCAGACCCCACGGCAGGTCGGTGGCGCGCCCGTAGAGCTCCTGATTGAAGTAGTTGCCGAGCCGGCCGATGGCCTGGGCCAGCAGCACCGCGGGCGCGACGGCGTCGCCGAGCGGCGGCAGCGGGATCTTGTACATCCGGCAGCCGATCCAGGCGCCGATGGCACCGAAGAACACCGCGCCCCAGATGCCGAGGCCGCCCTGCCAGATATACAGCGCCTCGACGGGGTGCTTGCCCGCGCCGAAGTACTTCTGCCAATCGGTGGCCACGTGATAGATCCGGCCGCCGATCAGGCCGAACGGCACGGCGAACATCGCGACATCGAGCACGGCGCCCGGCTGACCACCGCGCTCGCGCCACCGCCGTTCACCCCACCAGATGGCGACGACGATGCCGAGAATGATGAACAGTGCGTACGCCCGCAGCGGGAAGGGTCCGAGTTGCCAGACCCCCTGGGGCGGACTCGGAATATAGGCCAGGACTGAGTTCACGGGACCCACGGTAGTGGACGGGCTCAGCAGAGGGCTACGGCGACTCGGCTGCCTGTGGAACGTCGGATGACGGGTGCGGGTGTTCGGGAACCGGGGACAGACCTGGGTTCGGGTTGTCCTGTGTTTTTTGGCGCGCTGGCGCGCGCGTGTCCGCGGCCCCAAGGGGTCGCGGGTGCGGGGCTGGTTTATGCAGTCAGGATCGAACGGTCGCGGAGCGGACACCCTCGGCAAGTTCGGCGGTTAGTGCACGCACTGCGTCAAGGCCCTCCGGCACTGCTGAGACCAGGGCCGAGCCGACGATGACGCCGTCGGCGTAGGCGGCGATCTCGGCGGCCTGCGCGCCTGAGCGCACGCCGAGGCCCACGCCGATCGGGATGTCGGAATGGGTGCGGATGCGCGAGCACAGTGCGGGCGCGGCCGAGGAGACCGCGTCGCGGGCGCCGGTCACACCCATGGTCGAGGCCGCGTAGATGAAACCGCTCGAGGCTTCGAGGGTCTTGACCAGACGCTCTTCGGTCGAGGACGGCGCGACCAGGAAGATGCGATCCAGGTTGTGGGTGGCGGAGGCGACGAACCAGTCGTCGGCCTCGTCGGGGATCAGGTTCGGCGTGATGATTCCGGCGCCACCGGCCGCGGCCAGGTCGCGGGCGAAGTTGTCGACGCCGTACTTGAGCACCGGGTTCCAGTAGCTCATCACCACGGCCTGACCACCGGCATCGGTGATCGCCTCGACGACGGAGAACACGTCGCGCACGCGCACCCCGCTGCGCAGGGCTTGCTCGGCGGCGGCCTGGATGACGGGGCCGTCCATCACGGGATCGGAGTAGGCGACACCGACTTCGACGATGTCACAACCGGCTTCGACGAGCGCGCGGACAGCGGCGATGGAACCGGCGAGATCGGGATAACCAGCGGGCAGGTAGCCGATCAGCGCCGCCCGGCCTTCGCTACGCGCGGCGGCGAAGGTGTTCGCGAGACGCGACTGCTGATTCACTGCTTGTGCTCCTCAGCATCGTCGTCGAACAGACCGAACCAGCGCCCGGCGGTATCCATGTCCTTGTCACCGCGACCGGACAGGTTGACCAGGATGACCGTGCCCGCACCCAACTCGACACCCAGCTTCAGCGCGCCCGCCACCGCGTGCGCGGACTCGATCGCCGGGATGATGCCCTCGGTGCGCGAGAGCAGCAGCAGCGCGTCCATCGCCTCGGTGTCGGTGACCGGCCGGTATTCGGCGCGGCCGATGTCCTTGAGGTGGGCGTGCTCGGGGCCGACACCCGGGTAGTCGAGACCGGCCGAGATCGAATGCGATTCGACGGTCTGACCGTCCTCGTCCTGCAACAGGTACGAGTACGCGCCCTGGAACGCACCGGGGGTGCCACCGGTGAAAGTGGCAGCGTGGCGACCGGTTTCGACGCCGTCACCGGCCGCTTCGAAACCGACAAGGCGCACGCCGGCGTCGGGAATGAAGGCGTGGAAGATGCCGATGGCATTGGAACCACCGCCGACGCAGGCCACGACGGCGTCGGGCAGCCTGCCCGCCTGCTCCTGGGTCTGGATCTGCTCGCGCGCTTCCAGGCCGATCACGCGCTGGAAATCACGCACCAGCAGCGGGAACGGGTGCGGACCCGCGGCGGTGCCGAAGCAGTAGAACGTGTCGTCGGCGTGGCTGACCCAGTCGCGCAACGCCTCGTTGATCGCGTCCTTGAGGGTCTGCGAACCCGAGGTCACCGGAATCACCTCGGCGCCGAGCAGCCGCATGCGGGCCACGTTCAGCGCCTGGCGGGCGGTGTCGACCGCGCCCATGTAGATCACGCAGTCCAGGTCGAGCAGCGCGCACGCGGTGGCGGTGGCGACGCCGTGCTGGCCAGCGCCGGTCTCGGCGATGACCCGCGTCTTGCCCATCCGCTTGGCGAGCAACGCCTGGCCGAGCACATTGTTGATCTTGTGCGAGCCGGTGTGGTTGAGGTCCTCACGCTTGAGGAAAATCCTTGCGCCACCGGCGTGTTCGGCCAGCCTGGTGCATTCGAACACCGGTGAAGGACGGCCGGTGTAGTCGCGCTGCAGTCGGTCGAGCTCGTCGAGGAAGCCGCGGTCGGTGCGGATCTTGTCGTACTCGGCGGTGACCTCTTCGATCACGGCCATCAGCGCCTCGGGGACGTGGCGTCCGCCGTAGACGCCGAAGTGCCCGCCCGCGTCGGGCTCGTAGTCGGAATGCTGCGCGACGCCGGCGCTCGCCGGTGGGAGCACCGTCACCGGATGCTCCGCCGAGCCGGCTTCGGGCAGGACGGGTGCGTGCCCGCGGTCACCAGTTCGGACACGGCCGAACGCGGGTTACCGCTGGTCACCAGGCCTTCACCGACGAGCACGGCATCGGCGCCCGCACCGGCGTAGGCCAGCAGGTCGGCGGTGCCGCGGATGCCGGACTCGGCCACCCGGATGACCTCGGAGGGCAGGCCGGGCGCGATCCGCGCGAACACATCACGGTCGACCTCGAGGGTCTTGAGGTTGCGTGCGTTGATGCCGATCACCGACGCACCGGCTTCGAGGGCGCGGTCGGCCTCTTCCTCGGTGTGCACTTCCACCAGGGCGGTCATGCCGAGGGATTCGGTGCGGTCGATCAGCGAGGCGAGCACGTCCTGTTCGAGGGCGGCCACGATCAGCAGGATCACGTCGGCGCCGTGGGCCCGGGCCTCGTGGATCTGGTACGGGCCGACGACGAAGTCCTTGCGCAGCACCGGGATGTTCACGGCGGCACGCACGGCGTCTAGATCGTCGAGCGAGCCACCGAAGCGGCGGCCCTCGGTGAGCACGCTGATGATGCGCGCGCCACCGTCTTCGTAGGCCTTGGCCAGCACGGCGGGATCCGGGATGTCGGCCAGCGCGCCCTTGGAGGGGCTGGCACGCTTCACCTCCGCGATGACACCGATTCCGTCCTCGTGCAGCGCGGCGTGTGCGTCCAGCGGCCCCTTGACCGCGGCGGCAGCAGCTTTGATCGCTTGAAAATCGAGGAGGGCTTCGCGAGCGGCAACATCCGCCCGCACCCCGTCGAGAATCGAGTCGAGTACCGTCATCTGGCTCGAATCCTTTCTGGGGAGACGCACTTCTCGCCCGAGAGTCCCCTCGGGCGCTGTCTCACCGATGCTGATAAAGAATAAATGGCCGCCGCGCGTGTCACTGCGGCGGGGGTGCTGCTGGTCACTTGCTCTCCTGCGCCGGATGGTGCCCGGCGCCGGGTGTCTCGTCGGTGTCGGTCGGGTCGGTGCCCGCGTCGAGCGCGTCCCACAGCACTCGGTCCGACAGTGGCGCCGCGGTGCCGGTCTCCGCGTTCTGCTTGCTCACCGCGGCGCTGGCGTCGGCGCGACGGAACACCGGGTTGTCGTACTTGTCGGAGACCTCGGCGGGGTCGCCGCTACGGCGGGTGAGCAGGATGCCCGCGGCCAGTGCCAGGCTCGCCGCGAAGATCGACAGGACAGCGGGGGCGAGGTGTGTGTCGGCGGAGCTCACCACCGCGCGCACCGGCAACTCGGCCAGCGTGCCCGCCCGATCGGCGGTCTTGCCCGCGCCGACCGCCAGCGCGAAGCCCGGCACCGCGGCGGCCGCGGCCACTACCGAGATCACCACCCCGAGCAGCTGACGCAGCACGCCCTTGACCGCGAACACCGCCGCGATCGCGGCGACCAGCACCAGTGCCAGGGGTGTGAGCGCCCCGAACCACACGCCACCGTTGAGATCGTCGGTGCGCGGTTCGGTGAGCCCGTCGGCCGAGTACACCGTCACCCACGTCATCCGCGAGGACGCCCACAGCCCCGCCGCGGCGAACGCCAGCAGCACCACCGCGACGATCGGCTTCGCGGCCGGCGCGACGTTGTCCGGCACGGCGGCGCCGGCCGGGCCGAGGCTATCGGTGGCGTCTTCTCCTGGCGTGGCCGTCACAGGTCCCCGCCTTCGTACGTGCGCAGGGTCTGTGCCGCCGCGATCGCCTTGAGTACCGCCATGGCCTTGTTGCGGGCCTCGGTGTCCTCGGCGATCGGGTCGGAATCGGCGACCACGCCCGCGCCCGCCTGGACGTAGGCGGTGCCGTCCTTGAGCAGGGCCGTGCGGATGGCGATGGCGGTGTCGGCGTCGCCGGCGAAGTCGAGGTAGCCGACCACGCCGCCGTAGATGCCGCGCCGCGTCGGTTCGAGTTCCTCGATCAGTTCCATCGCCCGCACCTTCGGCGCACCCGACAGCGTGCCCGCCGGGAAGCAGGCCCGCACCGCGTCGAGCGCGACCTTGCCCTCGGCCAGCATCCCGGACACCGTCGAGACCAGGTGCATCACGTGGCTGTAGCGCTCGACGTGGCGGTACTGGGTGACCTTGACGGTGCCGGGACGGCACACCCGGCCCAGGTCGTTGCGGCCGAGGTCGACGAGCATCAGGTGCTCGGCGTTCTCCTTCTCGTCGGCGAGGAGGTCCTTCTCGAGCAGGATGTCGTCCTCGGCGCTCTCGCCACGCCAGCGGGTGCCCGCGATCGGATGTGTCGTGGCCACCCCGTCTTTCACGGTGACCAGCGATTCGGGACTGGATCCGACGATGGAGAACGCGGTGCCACCCGCGCCGTCGGGGATGTGCATCAGATACATGTACGGGCTCGGGTTCGAGGCCCGCAACATCCGGTAGACCGCGAGCGGTGACCCGCTGTAGTCCATTTCGAAGCGCTGCGAGAGCACCACCTGGAAGGCCTCGCCCGCCTCGATCTCCTTGATCAGGCGGCGCACGCCCGCACCGAATTCCTCGGTGGAACGCCGGCGCAGGAACTGCGGTTCGGGCTGGTCGAAGACCGACACCGTCGAGGGCGCCGGGATGGCCAGCGCCGCGGTCATCCGGTCGAGCCGGGCGACGGCGTCGTCATAGGCGGCGTCGACGCGGGAGTCGGTGCCGTCCCAGTTCACCGCGTTGGCGATGAGGGTGATCGCGCCTTCGTGGTGGTCGAACGCGGCCAGGTCGGTGGCCAGCATCAGCACCAGTTCGGGCAGTCGCAGATCGTCGTCGGCGAGCTCGGGCAGCCGTTCGATCCGGCGCACCGCGTCGTAACCGAGATAGCCGACCATGCCGCCGGTGAGCGGCGGCAGCCCGGGCAGACGTTCGGTGCGCAGCAGTTCGAGGGTGTCGTGCAGCACGCGCAGCGGGTCGCCGCCGGTGGGTGCGTCCGCGGGCACGGTGCCGAGCCAAGCGGCTTCACCGTCGAGGACGGTCAGCGCCGACGGGCTGCCCGCGCCGATGAACGACCAGCGCGACCAGGAGCGCCCGTTCTCCGCGGACTCGAACAGGAAGGTGCCCGGCCGGTCACCCGCCAGTTTGGAATAGGCCGAGAGCGGAGTTTCGGAGTCCGCCAGCACCTTTCGGGTCACCGGGACGACCCGGTGCTCGGCGGCGAGCAGCCGGAACTGTTCGCGGGTCGTGGTGGTTGGTGTCGACGCGCCCTGCATGGCCCCATCATCCCAGGCGTGCCGCCGCCGACGCGCGCGGACCCGACCCCGCGCCGAATCGGGCGGTGACCGGCATCACTACACTCGCGCGCGTTCCATGTCGCATGCGGTAATCCCCTTTCCGAGAGGAGCAATGTTGTACCCCTCGCACCAGGGCGCACAGGACGGCCGTCTGGCCGCCCCGTCGCAGCACTACGGTCCCGGCCAGCAGTCGGCGACGAGTGCGCTCAATTCGTTCGTCACCTACGCCAAAGCCATTCAGGATCTCGACAAGAAACACTTCCCCGATGAGTACGCCGGGCACAGCGACCGCATCCGTGAGCTCGAACCATTGCTGCGCGCGCACGGCATCCTCGACGTGATGCAGATCCGCAACCCCGACGTCGCGGCCCTGCTCGATCAGTAGGCAGCCGGATCCCCGTTCGCGCCCGCGAGCGGGGATCTTCCCTACTCGTCCACCGGTCGTTACTGTCTGGGCATGCAGCCAGGCCAGCGCGCTCCGCAGTTCGAGCTCCCCGATCAGTCCGCCCAGCCCCGCTCGCTCGACGGCTTGCTCGCCGACGGCCCGCTGGTGCTGTTCTTCTATCCCGCCGCCAACACCCCCGTGTGCACCGCCGAGGCCTGCCACTTCCGCGATCTGAGCGGTGAATTCGCCGCGCTTGGTGCCACCTGTGTCGGCATCAGCACCGACAGCACCGAAGTGCAGGCCGGCTTCGCCACCAAGCAGCGCCTCGACTATCCGGTGCTCTCCGATCACGACGGCGCGGTGGCCGCCGAATTCGGCGTGAAGCGTGGCCTGCTCGGCAAACTCGCCCCGGTCAAGCGACACACCTTCGTCATCGATACCGACCGCACGATCCTGAAGATCATCACCGGCGAGCTGCGTGCCAACGTGCATGCCGACGAAGCACTGGCCTTCCTGCGCGAACGCAGCACTACGCCCGAGTAACACCGGTCGGCGAATCGCCGGGCGACGGACCGACGCCCGGCGACCCGACGCACCTACGCTGGGCAGATGACAACCCGCGAGGTGCAGTCGAGCGGTCAGAAGTCCACTGCTGTCGTGTGGCGCAACCGGGCGATCATGACGCTGGCCACGGTGGCGGTACTGGTGATCGCCTATTTCATTCTTTCCTCGTTCATCCCCCGGTGGTGGGCGCAGCGGCTGGCCAACACCGTGCACGGCAGTTTCAGCTCGGGCATCTGGTGGGGTCTGGTGTACGGGTTCGTGTTCACCCTGGTGCCGCTGCTGCTGGTGGTCTTCGCGGTGCGGGTCTGGAACCGCAAGGGCGGCAAGTTCATGGCAGGCGCGGCGGTGATCATCGCCCTGGTCTGCTCGCTGCCGAATCTGATGACCCTGACGATCGTGCTCGGTGGCAACAATGCCGCACACGCCGGTCAACGCATTCTCGATGTCGACGCGCCCGCCTTTCGCGGCGCCTGTCTGGTCGGCGCCATCATCGCGGCGGTGCTGTTCGCGCTGGTGATCGCGCTGATGGGCAAGCGCGGACTCAGCCGCCACAAGGCCACCAAGGCCGCGGCACGCCGGCCGGAGCCCACCACGCCGCCGATGACCGGCGACCGCTGACCTCACCTGCACTCCCGCGGTGATGTGAGTGACCTCACGACCGCCGCCAACTCGCGGACGCCACAGCGACGTCGTGGCAAACTCTTTCTTGTGCGCGCCCCACTCCCCCATGCCCGCCGCCCGGCCGCGAGGCAGTACCGGCGATGACCCAGTGGCTCGACCCTGGCGAACAACGCGCGTGGCAAGCGATCGTCGCGCTCATGACCAGGATCCCCAGCGCGTTGGACACCCGGCTGCAACGCGAGTCGGGGCTCACCCATTTCGAATTCCGGGTGCTCAGCCTGCTGTCGGAGGAGGCGGGCCATCGCCTGCAACTGAGTGATCTCGCCCACAAAGCAAATGCGTCGCTATCGCGGTTGTCGCATGTGGTGTCGAAGCTGGAACGTCTCGGCTGGGCGCGACGCGACACCACCGCGGGCAGGCGGGGGGTGTACGCGGTCCTGACCGACGCGGGTTTCGAGAAAGTGATCGAGGCGGCCCCCGGCTATGTGGCCGCGGTGCGCAGCCTCGTCCTCGACGGACTCACCGCTGAGCAGACCGCGCAACTGGCGGTGCTCGGAGAAGCCCTGTCCGACCGGCTGAACCGGGTGCTCGTCGAAGACGGCAACTAGTCGGCGGCGAGCAGTACGTCGGTGTCGAAACAGGTGTGGGTGCCGGTGTGGCAGGCCGCGCCCTCCTGATCGACGATCAGCAGCAGTGTGTCGCCGTCGCAATCCAGCCGCACCTCGTGCACGTACTGGGTGTGTCCGGAGGTCTCGCCCTTGACCCAGTACTGCTGACGCGAGCGCGAATAGTAGGTCGCCTTGCGGGTTTCCAGCGTGCGGGCCAGCGCCTCGTCGTCCATCCAGGCCATCATCAGCACGTCGCCGGTGGCCTTCTCCTGCGCGATCGCGGCGATCAGTCCGTCCTCGGTGCGCTTGAGGCGGGCGGCGATGGCGGGGTCGAGGCTCATGCCTCGTTTATAACAGCAGCCAGTTCGATCGCCACCAGCAGTTCGACGAGGTCGTTCACGCTGCGCACATTCCGGCCGGTGAGCTCCTGGATCCGGCCGATCCGGTATTTGGCGGTATTGAGGTGGATGTGCAGCGTGTCGGCGGCCTCGCGCAGATTCATGTCGGCGGCGGCGAACGCGCGGATCGTCTCCGCCAGTGTCCCGCCGCGCACCCGATCCTCGGCCAGTGCGCTGCCGATGCGCGGGTCGACCAGTTGACGGGTGGTGTCATCGGCCCGCAGGAGCAGATACTTGAACGGTGTGATCTGCGGTAACGCGAGCACCCCACCGCCTTCCGGCAGGAGTTCGAGCGCGGCCTGCGCCTGCCGATAGGCGCGCGGAATCTGAGCGACCTCGGTGACCGCGGTGCTCACGCCGACGGCCAGGGTGATGCCCTCCGCACCGAGTTCGTCCTGCATCGCGCGCAGCCGCTCACACAGCTCGTCGGCCGCGCCGCCGGGACGCAGCGCGGGCACGGCGACGATCTCCGATCCCCGGACCACCGACAGCGTCCGCAGCCCGTTGACCGTGCACCGCGCCATTGCCGCGGATACCAATTGCCTTGCTTCACTGAATCTTTCGCCTGAATCCTCGCTGCGCTCCGCTCGATCGAGCACCACCGCGGTGACCACGACCACCGGCGTGTTGCGTTCGGTGCCGATGCCGTGCGCGGTGGCCACCGACAGATGCGGACCGCTCGCGGGCAGCGCGCCGTCGAGCAGTGCGTCCATCAGCGCCTGCGAGTCGCGCCCGGATTCAGCGGTCACGTACTGCTGGAATTCCAGGTACGCGTCGGTCGCCTGGGTACTGATCAGATCGGTGTAGCGCGCCAGCGGCCCCGCCAGCGACAGCACCGCCGCCTGTCCGGCCTCGGAATCGCCCGCGTGCGCGAGCAGGGTTTTCCACATGGCCCGCTGGCCGAGGCGGAAGGCGGCGATGTAGTCGACCAGCGGCAGCCCGGTGCGGGCCCGCCGCGCCGCGGCCTGCCTGGTGTAGGCGACATCGGCCGGGCGCACGCGTCGGTGTTCGAGCAGCGCACCGAGCCCGGTACGACTGAGCCGGGCGAGCTGATCGTGCACATCGTCGAGCACTCCGGGACCCGCGGTGGCGTACCCGGGCAGCTGGACGCAGATCTTGGCCATCACGTCGTCGGCGATCTCGTCGGCGTGTTCGTAGGCACAGCCCGCAATCCGCCGACGCTCGGCCTGCACCTGCTCGGAGTCGGTCGAAACGGATATACGTGACACAGCTGACATGTTTCGGGAGTGTGCATCGGTCCGCCGACAGTGTCAACCACATCACACTGTCCGCAGCGGACGAGGACCGGCACAGTTCTTGGTCCACAACGTCCAATGTGGGCTCCTACCTGCGGTCTTAGTCTTCTCGCATGCTCGAGATATCCAACCTGACGGTGCGCTTCGGCGGTATCACCGCCCTGCAGGACGTCGGGTTCACGGTCGCTCCCGGCGAGATGGTCGGCCTGATCGGACCCAACGGAGCGGGCAAGACCACCCTGTTCAACTGCATGACCCGACGCAACCGGCTGACATCGGGCACCATGCGCTACCTCGACACCGACCTGTCGACCGTGCGGCCCGACGCCCTCGCCGGGCTCGGCATCGCCCGCACCTTCCAGAACCTTGGTCTGTTCCCCCGCCTCTCGGTGCGCGAGAACGTCCTCGTCGGCGCGCACCACCGGGCCTGCGCGGGCTTCGTTTCCGCCGGACTGCGGTTGCCGAAGGTCCGCAAGGAGGAAAAGCTGCTGCGCGCCGAAGCCGACGAACTGCTCGAACGCCTCGACCTGACCGCGGTCGCCGACCATCCGGCCGCGGGCCTGCCGTTCGGCACCCTCAAACGCATCGAACTCGCCAGAGCGCTGGCGGTGCGACCACAACTGCTGCTGCTCGACGAACCGGTGAACGGCCTGAGCCACGGGGAAGTGGACGAATTCGCCGGCCGCCTGCGCGCCCTGCAGGCCGACCTCGCGCTGACCGTGATCGTCGTCGAGCACCACATGGGTTTCGTGATGGGCACCTGCGATCGGGTGATCTGCCTCGAGTTCGGCCAGGTGATCGCCGAGGGCAAACCCGAAGCGGTACAGCAGGACCCGGCAGTCATCCGCGCCTACCTGGGAGCTTCGGCATGAGCGAGCACTGGCCGACAGCAGACGAGGCGTTCCTGACGGTGACCGATTTGCACGCCGGTTACGGTGCCGCGAAAGTCCTGCACGGCGTGAGCTTTTCGGTCGCACGAGGCACGGTATGCGCGATCCTCGGCCCCAACGGCGCGGGCAAGACCACCCTGCTGCGCGCCCTGTGCGGGATGATCAAGGTGCGCGGCAGCCTACTGCTCGACGGTGACGAAGTCTCCGGTCGCGCACCGGAATCGATGGCGCGCCTCGGCGTCGCCCATGTTCCCGAGGGTCGCGGCACCTTCGCCCCGCTCACCGTCGAAGAGAACCTGCGCCTCGGCGCCTACCCCCGCCGTGACCGCGCCGCCGTCGAAACCGACCTGCGCCGCGTCTACGACTACTTCCCGATCCTGCGTGACAAACAGCGCGACGCCGCGGGCGGCCTGTCCGGCGGCCAGCAGCAGATGCTCGCCATCGGCCGGGCGCTGATGCTGCGGCCACGTCTGCTGCTGCTCGACGAACCATCGCTCGGCCTCTCACCGCTGGTCACCCAGGAGCTGTTCGGGATCGTCGCCACCATCAACGAAGAGGAACGCACCACGGTGATCGTCGTCGAACAAAACGCCCACTTGGCGCTCAATGTCGCCCAGCAGGCGCACGTCCTGGAAACCGGGCGCATCGTCTTGTCGGGCACCGCCGAGCAGATCAGGGCCGATGAGCAGGTCACCCGCTCCTACCTGGGAATCCAGGTGAAACCGTGATCGAATTCCTGCAGCAACTCGTCGAGGGTCTGTCCGCGGGCGCCATCTACGCGGGTCTCGCGCTGGCACTGGTACTCATCTACCGGTTCACCGGGATCGTCAATTTCGCCCAAGGCGAGCTGGCCATGTTCTCGGCGTTCCTGGCCTGGCAGCTGAGCCAGGTCATGCCGTTCTGGGCCGCGCTGATCCTCACCCTCGCCATCTCCTTCGCCGGCGGCATGCTGATCGAACGAGTGGTCATCCGTCCGGTCGAGGGCGCACCCGAGATCACCCTGGTGATCGTCACGGTCGGGCTGTTCTTCACCATCCACGCCACCGCGGGCTGGATCTGGTCGTATCAGACCAAGTCGTTCCCGAACCCGTTCCCGGAGGGGGCGCTACGTGGTGGCGGCCTGAGTATCGGCTACGGCAGTCTCGGCATTCTGCTCGTCGTCGGCGTGGTCATGGCGCTGCTGTATCTGCTGTTCCGCTACACCAGGATCGGGCTGGCGATGCGGGCGGTGGCGTGTAACCCGCAGTCGGCCAAGCTCGTCGGCATCCGGGTCGGCACCGTGCTCGCGCTCGGCTGGGGTCTGGCCGCGCTGGTCGGGGCGGTCTCCGGTGTGCTGTCGGCACCGCTGCTGTTCCTCGATCCCAACATGATGGGCGGAGTCCTCATCTATGCCTTCGCGGCGGCGACGCTGGGCGGGTTCGACTCCCCGGGCGGGGCGGTGGCAGGCGGTTTGATCGTCGGCGTCGCCGAAACCCTCACCGGCGCTTACGTCGACGCGATCGGCACCGAACTCAAGATCGGTGTGCCATTGGTGATCATCCTGGGCGTGCTTCTGCTGCGCCCGCAAGGTCTGTTCGGACACGCGGCGGTGGAACGAGTATGAGCGAAGTGAACACTGCGACAGCACCTTCGGTCGCACCAGAGCCGAAAACGGCACTGCACCGGCTGGATACGGTGCGCTGGCCACTCATCGCGACCGGCGCGCTCATCCTGCTCGCCTGCGCCGCACCCTTCCAGTTGGTGCCCTTCCACACCTTCCAGCTGGCCATGGCCATGATCTACGCGGTCACCCTGCTCGGGCTGAACCTGCTGGTCGGCCACACCGGCCAGATCTCATTGGGCCACGGTGCGTTCTTCGCCATCGGCGCCTACACCGCCGCGATCGCGATGGAACACTGGGACACACCGTATTTCGCGA
The DNA here is from genome assembly GCF_046549215.1 of Nocardia sp. A7. NCBI lineage: Bacteria > Bacillati > Actinomycetota > Actinomycetes > Mycobacteriales > Nocardiaceae > Nocardia > Nocardia sp. A7. The sequence goes on from NZ_JAJPWE010000007.1 coordinate 155,055, forward strand.
CCATCCCGATCGCCGCCGCGGTCACCTTCGTCCTCGGCTTCGCCCTCGGCGTGCCTGCGCTGCGACTGCGCGGGCTCTACCTGGCACTGGTCACCCTGGCCATCGCGATCTTCCTGGTGCCACTGCTCAAACGGTTCGACAGCCTGACCGGCGGTTCCATGGGCCTGACCGTCGCCAAGCCCGTCCCACCCGCGTGGACCGGGCTCGCAGAGGACCAGTGGCTGTACTTCCTGGCACTGGCCATCACCGTGCTCAGCTTCGTACTGGTCGCCGGAATGCTGCGCTCCCGAGTCGGCCGCGCACTGCACGCGATGCGCGACAACGAGATCGCCGCCGAAGTACTCGGGGTCAACCTGGCCCACTACAAAACACTCGCCTTCGCCTGGAGCGCGCTGCTGGCCGGTGTCGCCGGCTGTGTCTACACCTGGGTGATCGCCTACGTCTCGCCGGATTCCTTCGCGCTGACGCTGTCGATCACGCTGCTGGCCGGGCTCGTCGTCGGCGGGCTCGGTACCACCTGGGGCCCGCTGCTGGGCGGACTGTTCGTGATGTTCGTGCCCAGCTTCGCCCAGGACGTCAACCAAGCCGCACCCGGCGTCATCTTCGGACTGCTGATCATCGCGGTCATGTACCTCGCGCCGAAGGGTTTGGCCGGCCTGGCCACCCAGTGGACGCAATGGCTCGGACATCGTGTCCGGAAAGGGAAAACTCATGCGCACTAACGCAATCCGCAACATCGGCATGGCGGCGGCGCTACTCGCGACCCTCACCGCGTGTGGTGGTCGTGGCGAGGAGACCGGCTCCGTCGGTCAAGGCGACTGCCAGGGTCAGCAGACCACCGGAATCACCGACACCACCATCAAACTCGGCGGGGCGTACCCGCTGTCGGGTCCGGCGTCGGCCTACAGCGAGATCCCCAAGGGCGCCAAGGCCTACTTCGACTACGTCAACGCCGAGCAGGGCGGCATCGACGGCCGCAAAGTCGAGTACATCGTCCGCGACGACGGCTACCAGCCGCCCAAGACAGTCGAGGAGACCCGCCGCCTGGTCGAACAGGACCAGGTGTTCGCGGTCTTCCAAACCCTCGGCACGGCAACCTCTTCGGCGGTCACCGACTACCTCAACCAGCGCAAGGTGCCGCAGATCTTCGTCGCCACCGGGGCGAACAAATTCGGTTCCGCTACCGAGAACCCGTGGACCATGGGCTGGCAGCCCAGCTACCGCACCGAAGGCATGGCCTACGCGCAGTACGTGAAGGCGCAACGGCCGAACGCGACCGTGGCGGTGCTCTATCAGAACGACGACTTCGGCAAGGACCTGCTCGCGGCGTTCACCGAGGGTGTCGCGGGTAGTGGGGTGAAGGTGATCGCCGAGCAGAGCTTCGAGGTCACCGACCCCACCGTCGACGCCCAGGTCCGCAACCTGGCCAATTCCAAAGCCGATGTGCTGCTGAACTTCTCGACGCCCAAGTTCGCCTCACAGGCGCTGGCCGCCGATGTGCGCAACGCCGACTGGAATCCGTTGCACGTGCTCGCCGTGGTCTCCAACACCATGGCCACCCTGCGCCCGGTCGGGCTGCCCAACGTCCAGGGCACCGTGACCGCGGCGTTCCTCAAGGACGCCGCCGACCCGCGCTGGGCCGCTGACGCCGGCATGCAGAACTACCGCGCCAAGCTCGCGCAGTACGCCCCCGGCGCCGATCCCGAGAACCAGCACGCCATGGCCGGTTGGACGATGGCCGAGAGCTTCCGCAAGACCATGGACGCGGCGAAGTGCCCGACGCGCGAGGGCCTGCGGGACGCGATGCGCTCGTTGGACAACGTCTCCGCCGACCTGATGCTGCCCGGCATCTCGATGAAAACCGGTGCGAACGACGGCTTTCCGCTCGAGGCCGTCGGCATCCAGACCTTCATCGGCGAGCACTGGTCGCTCAAAGACGGCGGCCTGATCGACACCAGCGGCAAGTAGTCGCTCCCCCACCGTTGCGCAGTGCATCCCAGCGTGCGCGGCATGTCAGAAATACACCCCGATCGATGAGGTTCACACATGAGAATGTCAACCACTCTGGCCACGGCGGCCATGACCGCACTGGCCCTGTGCGTCGGTACCGGAATCGGCAATGCCGAGCCGGCGCCCGCCCAGACCGAGGTGCGCTACGAGGTCAGCAGGCAGGGTGACGCCGCGGTGTTGTCCACCGACGGCAAACTGCAGATCGTCGACGGCCAGCTGGTGCTCACCACCGGCGCCGACACCCCGGTCGCCGCGCTGCCGCTGACCTACCGCATGGACGACAAGGTGTTCCCGATCTCGGCCACCATCGACGGCGGCAAAGCGACCCTGACCCCGTCCAAGGAGGGCGGTACCACGGTAGCCCCGGCGACGAATCTGATCACCCAGGAGGTGGCGGCCCAGCAGATCGCGGAGTCGTTCACCCCGCGTGATCAGGCCGCGCTCGGCGTGCTCAGCCAGCGTCTCGGCGTCGGTGGCGCCGTGGCCGCCATCGTCGGCGCGGTCGTCGGCGGCGGCATCGGTTGCCTGGTCGGCGGTGCCGCGGGTGCGGCCATCGCCAGCCCGGTGATCGTGCTGCTGGTGCCGTGGGTCGGCGCCACCGTGGCCGGTTGCGTGCTCGGCGCGGCCACCCTCGGTGCGGTCGGCACGATGATCGGCCTGGTCACCGTCGGTGGTCCGCTCGCGCTGTTCTCGGCCTACCAGTACTTCTCGACCATCCTCGCGCCGTGCCCGGCCGAACTCGGTGCCTACTGCAAGGACCCCGCGGTCCCCACACCGCCGAAGTAGTCTCGCACCGCCGTCTCGCCGGCCCGCCCGATCAACTCCTCGGGCGGGCCGGCTCGTGGCCTTTTCCGGCCGGTAAGGAATCATCCATGCGCAGAACCGTTTTCGATGCCGAGCACCGCGCCTTCCGGGCGACGATGCGCGGGTTCATCGAGGCCGAGGTCGTGCCGAGTTTCAGCAAGTGGTACGACAACGGGCTGGTGCCGCGCGAATTCTATTACCGGCTGGGCGAACTCGGCATTCTCGGCATGGAGGTGCCGGCCGAGTACGGCGGCTCGGGACTCGACTCGTTCCGGTACCGGGCGGTGCTCGCCGAGGAGATCGCCCGCGCCGCTGTGTCTTTCGGCGGCGCGAGCGCGCATCTGTCGCGCTGCCTGCCGCTGATCAACAACCTGGCGACCGCCGAACAACGGCAGCGCTGGCTGCCCGGATTCGCCACCGGCGAAACGATGTTCGCGCTGGCGGTCGCCGAACCGGGCACCGGCACCGAACCCTCTGACATGCGCACCACCGCGCCGTTGTCGCTGGACGGCACCGAATATCTGCTCAACGGTTCGAAGACCTTCGTCAGCGGCGGTGTCCACGCCGACCGGGTGATCGTCTGCGCGCGGACCGCGCACCCGACCGCCGAGGAACCGACCCACGGCCTGTCGCTGCTGGTCGTCGACAGCGCCGCGCCCGGCTTTCGGGTCGGGCGCGCACTCGCCACGCTCGGCCGAAAGGTGTCCGGCACAGCCGAACTCACCTTCACCGATGTCCGGGTGCCGGTGACCGATCGGCTCGGCGACCCGCACCACGCCGACGCCCATCTCGTCGCGCAGTTGCCGCGGGAACGCCTGGCCATCGCCGTCAGCGCCCACGCGCAGGCCAGAGCCGCGGTTCGGTTCGCGCACCGCTTCACCACCGACCACACCCCGTCGACCCACTCGGCGGCGAGCTTCCAGAACACCGCTTTCGAACTGGCCGCCTGCCGCGCCGAGGTGGACGCTATCGAGGCAGTGGTCGACCGTGCCCTCGCCACCAACGACCGCGGCGACCTGACCCCCGCCGACGCGGCCTCGGCCAAACTGTTCTGCACCGAGTCGGCGGGCCGAGTGATCGACCGCTGCCTCCAATTACACGGCGGCGTCGGCTATCTCGCGGACTCCCCCATCGCCCGCCTCTACGCCGACCACCGGATCGACCGCATCCTCGGCGGCACCAGCGATGTCCTGCGCACGATCATCGCCGCCGAGATGGGGCTGTGACGCCGCACTCACCCAATTGCCGCGCGCATCCGATCACCGAGCGGTCGGGGCCGAGCTGAGGTCAGCGGACGGTGATGCCGTCCGCTCGCATCGCGTCCTTGACCTGCCCGATGGTGAGGTCGCCGAAGTGGAAGACGCTCGCGGCCAGTACCGCGTCGGCGCCGGCGTGGACGGCGGGCGGGAAGTGTTCGATCGCGCCCGCACCGCCGCTGGCGATCACCGGTACGCGCACCGCGGCGCGGACCGCGGTGATCATCGGCAGGTCGAAACCGGCCTTGGTGCCGTCGGCGTCCATCGAGTTCAGCAGGATCTCGCCCACACCCAGTTCGGCGCCGCGGATGGCCCATTCGACGGCGTCGATGCCGGTGCCGCGCTTGCCGCCGTGGGTGGTGACCTCCCAGCCGGAGGGGGTGTCGGGCTGACCGTCGGGCACGGTGCGCGCGTCGACCGAGAGCACGATGCACTGGGCGCCGAATCGCTGCGACATCTCGAACAGCACTTCGGGGCGGGCGATGGCGGCGGTGTTCACCGACACCTTGTCCGCACCCGCGCGCAGCAGCCGGTCGACGTCGTCGACCGTGCGCACACCGCCACCGACAGTGAGCGGGATGAAGATCTGTTCGGCGGTGCGGGTCACCACGTCGAGCATGGTGCCTCGGTCGCCGGTCGAGGCGGTGACGTCGAGGAAGGTCAGTTCGTCGGCACCCTGGGCGTCGTAGGTCGCGGCCAGTTCCACCGGGTCGCCCGCGTCGCGCAGGTTCTGGAAGTTGACGCCCTTGACCACGCGGCCCGCGTCGACGTCCAGGCACGGGATCACCCGGACCGCCAAGGTGCTCGGCGCGGTGCTGTCGGTGCGCGGTGTCATGGGGTTCACCCTCGTTCTTCTTCGCTGACGGTGCAGATCATTTCCAGCAGTTCTCGGTGCACGCCCGGCGCGGCGGCGAGCACCGAACCGGAGGTGATCGTCCACGGCGCACCGGCCAGGTCGGTGACCACGCCACCCGCGGCCCGCACCAGCGCGACTCCGGCCGCGTTGTCCCACGGATGATGTCCGAACACGACCGCACCGCCGAGCGCACCGGAGGCGGTGAAAGCCAGGTCGATACCGGTCGCGCCGTGCATGCGCATCCGCGAGGAGAGCCGGCTCAACGCCCCGAGCAGGTCGAATCGGAACTGTCCGGGGATGCGGCCCGCCGAGTCGAGGTTGAAGGCACCGAACCCGATCATCGAGTCGGAGAGCTTGGCCGGTTCCAACGGCGGCAACGCCACGCCGTCGAGGTACACCGGCCCACCGGTCACCGCGGCGTAGCGGCGCCCGAGCATGGGCAGCCAGGTCAGCCCGATCACCGGTTCGCCCTCGTGCACCAGCGCCAGCAGGGTGCCCGACATGGGGTGGCCGGAGGAGTAGTTGAAGGTGCCGTCGATCGGGTCGAGCACCCAGGCCGTGCCGGAGGTGAGCGCGGGCCCGCCGAATTCCTCGCCGTGCACCGCGATCCCGGTGCGCTGCTCTAGCTCGGCGGAGATGGTGCGCTCCAGCTCGAGATCGAGTTCGGTGGCGAAGTCGTTGCGGCCCTTGGTCACTGCGCTCGGCGCGCCGAGTCCTTCGACGAAACGCGGCACCACCGCGTCCAGAATCTGGGTGGCGACGGTCAGCAGATCGGTCAGTTCGGCGGTGCTCGGCGCGGCGTTCATCAGCGGGGTCAGCGCACCGCGGCCAGAGCTTCGGGCAGGGTGAACCGGCCCGCGTACAGCGCCTTGCCGATGATCGCGCCCTCCACACCGTCGTCGGTCAGGCCCGCGATGGCGACGAGATCGTCGAGCACCGAGATTCCACCGGACGCGATCACCGGCGCCTCGGCGGCATTGGCGACCTCACTCAGCAGTTCGAGGTTCGGGCCGGTCAGCGTGCCGTCCTTGGAGACGTCGGTGACGACGTAGCGGGCACAACCGTCGCGCTCGAGTCGTTCGAGCACCTCCCACAGGTCGCCACCGTCGGTCACCCAACCGCGCCCACGCAGCCGCCACTGCCCGTCGATCTGCTTGACGTCGAGCCCGACCGCGATCCGGTCCCCGTACTCACCGAGTACGCGCGCGCACCACTGCGGATCCTCGATCGCCGCCGTACCGATGTTGACTCGCGCGCATCCGGTGGCCAGCGCCGCCTTCAGCGAATCGTCGTCGCGGATACCGCCGGACAGCTCGACCTTGACATCGAGCTCACCGACTACCCGAGCGATCAGTTCCCGGTTGCTCCCCTTACCGAAGGCAGCGTCCAGATCCACCAGATGCACCCACTCGGCCCCCGCCTGCTGCCACGCCAACGCCGCGTCCCGCGGCGACCCATAACTCGTTTCGCTACCGGCCTCCCCTTGCACAAGGCGCACGGCCTCACCATTGGCGACATCGACAGCGGGCAACAGCACAAGACTCACGTGACCAGACTAGTAGGTCTGTCCCGGTGTCTCCGCAACGGTCCGCCGCTGCGCCGTGCCGCCCCGTCGGCGCGGGATCACGCCCAGCCGGTCGGCCGCGGTCGACTCGCGCACGCGGCGACGGCGGCGGAATCGAACAGGCCGCGCTTGGCACTTCCGCGCGATCTCGTCGAGAGGAGTCAGGACAGGCGGCGACGGAGTTCGGGGAGGCCGTCGCCGGTGAGGTCGTCGAGGGCGACGGTGCGGCCGACCACGGCCAGGGCGATGGCCTCGCCTGGGCCGCGGATCTCCGGGCCGGTGCCCGAGGACCATGCGACGTCGGTGGCCGCGAAGCGCAGGCCCTTGGTGTATCTGCCGGGGAAGGCGAAGGGGTCCGGGTAGGACAGCACCGCGGTGAGGCGATCGGCGGGGATGGTGCGGGGGCGGCCGAGCGGGCGGCGGATGTCCTGGTGGTGGACCACCAGGTCGGACAGCATCAGCCGGGGTGAGAGCTTGGACAGTCGACCCGACTCGTTGTCGAGCTTGTCCACCAACTGCGCGGTCGGTAACGCCGAGAACGATTGCGCGATCGCGTTATTGGTTCGATTCACCGAACCGAGGCTCTTCACCACCACTCCCGCATAACGCAGCGGGCTCAGTGTGTCCTGCAGCAGATGCGCGACGACATCGCGCACCCGCCACCCCGCGCACAGCGACGGCGTCTCCCACTCCTGCTCGCTCAGTCCCCGCAGCAGTGCGACCAGTTCGGCCCGTTCCTCGATCAACATCCCCCGATAGCTCATACCGCCACCTTATGTGGGCCCGCGGTGCGCCGAATCCACCCGCAGTCGGATTTTTGTTGGGCCGGAAACGACTACGCCGCGTGGTCAGCGGCGATCGAACGACCCGCGACGCGGCGGCATGCTGCGCCAGGACGATGCGGGACAATGGACGGCCGCGACTTCCACGAACAGGACCCTCTTGGCCAAGCAGAATCGTCGACATCGCACCGGTCGTAAACCGGCAGCCGCACCCGAGCTTCCGGTCGACGCCGCCCGCTCGGGTGACCTGACACAGGTCGCCGACGCGATCGCGACCGTCGCCTTCCTCGCCGCCCGAGGCGACAAGAACGCGATCGAGCGGTTCGTCGAACAGGTGGCCGGCACGGAGCTGGCTCCCGGAATTCGGTCGGCCGGACAGCGAATCATCGCTCGCGCCTTCGAGTTCGGCTGGTTGCCGACCGACATCCACGAGGCGGCCCGCAGGCGGGTGGACGAGTTCGCGATCGCCTATCTCACCGACCTGATGGCCGAATACCGCGCCGGTTTCCCCGCCGAATCCGTCGACGAGATCTGGCAATCGCAACTGGACGAGCTCGATGCCACGGTGTGGTGGACATCCGAGCGCCCCCACCTCGAACAGTGGGCCGACCGTGCGCTTCTCACCGCCGAAGAGGCCCTCACCACAGCCATCGGCGCGCTGGCTCTGCTGATCCAACTCCCACAACTCGAGCGGATCGCCCCACTCCCCGGCACCCGCCGCCGAACCACCCACCACCACGTCGACGAGAAGACCCTCGGCCGAGTCCGCGGTCTCCTGGCCAAAGCCGAGTCCACTTCCTTCGCCGAGGAGGCGGAAACCCTTTCCGCCAAGGCGCAGGAACTCATGACCAAATACGCGATCGACCGTGCCCTGCTCGACACCCGAGGCAGCGACCCCGATCTCCCGGCCGCCCGCCGCATCTGGCTCGAAACCCCCTACACCGACGCCAAAGCCCTGCTCATCGACATGGTCACCCGAGCCAACCGCTCCCGTGCGATCTTCGTAGCCGACTGGGGTTTCGTCACGGTTGTCGGCGACGACACCGACCTCGACGCCGTGGAAATCCTGTCCACCTCCCTGCTCGTCCAAGCCACCCGCACCATGATCGACAACGCCACCACCGAGGAAGCCCGCTCCCGCCACTACCGCAAAGCGTTCCTCACCGCCTATGCCACCAGAATCGGCGAACTCCTCACCAGGGCCGCCGAAGCAACCATCGCCGACTCCCCCGACCCCACCCACCTACTCCCCGCCCTCGCCTCCCACCGACAACGAGTGGACAAGGCCTTCGACACCTACTTCCCCACCGCCCGCTCCCGCGGCATCACCATCCGCAGCGCCGAAGGCTGGACCGCGGGCACCGAGGCCGCCGACCGAGCCCACTTCGACAACCACTGACCCTGACCGATCGTTGCCAGGCCGACGTAGTCTCGATGGTGTGCGGCCGATCATGTCCGAACGCGAGCTCGATGTCGGCTGGGACCTGGCGCGGTCGACGGCGATGGCGGGCGTCCACATCGACGGGTTTCGCGATCGTGGGTCCATGGGCTGCGATCTGCGCATTTTCGCTCGGCCGGAGGTCACTGTGGTGATCCAGTTCGGGGACAGTCCGCTGACCGTGGCAGGCCCCGACCAAGCCTCCGTCGACGGGCTGGTCGCCGGGCTCGTTCCCGGCATTCGTCATGTCCGCGCGGAGCGCGTCGAATGCGTCGAGTTGCGCCTGTCGCCGATCATCGCCTACCGCTTGCTCGGTGTCGCGCCTGCCGACCTGGACGGCAAGTTGGCCGGGCCGGGTGATATCTGGGGTTCGGCTGTACCGCTGCTGCGCGAGCAATTGTCCGAAACAACAACATGGACAGAGAGATTCGCGGCGACGGCGAAGTTTCTCGCCACGCGGGAAACGACCAGGACGGCCGATCCCGAGGTCGCCGCGTGCTGGCAACGGATCGTCACGGACAAGGGCGCCGTGCGGGTCAGGGAGCTGGCCGAACTGACCGGGTGGAGTCGTCAACGCGTGTGGTCGAGGTTCACCGCGCAGGTCGGTGTCACCCCCAAGCGAGCCGCGATGGTGGTCCGATTCCGGTGCGCGTTCGATCTGCTGTCGGCGGGCCGATCCGCCGCCGAAGTCGCTGTGGCATGCGGCTATTCGGATCAATCCCACCTGCACCGCGACATGTCGGCCTTCGCCGGTGTCACCCCCGGCGCGCTCGCGGCGACCTGACGCCGAACATTTGTCCAAGACGCCGACCGGACTCGCCGCCGACAGTTGTCACATGAGCAATTTCCAGGGACTCGAGCGGCGGATCCGCGGCCGAACAACGCGTCGCCGCCGCCTACGGACTGACGATCACCGAACACATGCTGACGCTGGGCGAACCAACGGTTCGTGTCCTGACAGCCGGCGAGGGCGAGCCGTTGATCCACATCAACGGCATCTCAGCGCCCGCCATGGGCATGGCACCGCTGATCGCCGGGCTGCCCGACTTCCGCCACATCCTGATCGACCTGCCCGGCCACAGCCTCGCCCCGCCCTACACCTGGCAAGGCCGCACAGTCCGCGAACTGGCGGTCGACGTGGTCACCGGAACTCTCGACGCACTGAACATCGAGCAGGCCGCGTTCGTCGGCAGCTCCCTTGGCGGCCTGTTCACCCTCTGGACGATGCTCGACGCACCCGACCGTGTATCGCGAGCGGCGATCGTCGCCACCCCCGCCACCGCCTTGCCCGGATCCCGTACCATCGCGGAGTTCGATTCCCTGACCTCTCCGATCCGTGGACGACTCGACGAGATCATGATGCGACTGCCGTCCCCTCGGTTCATCGCGCGTTTCGCACTCACCGAGGCAATCGGCGCCAGGGCGGCACGCGCGCTGTCGGACGACATGCTCGACCTGCACCGCCTACCACTGCGCCTACCAGGGCAAGCCGCGTCCTACCGAGCTCTCCTGTGTCGGCTGATCGAGGGCCGGATCCCGCGCCCCGAAAACGTCCTCACCGACGACGAACTCGCCCGCATCGACACCCCGACGCTGTTCGTCTGGGGCGAAGACGACGTCTTCAGCTCACCCGACCGGGCACGACCATCCGTGGCGAAGATCCCCGGCGCGCACCTGGTCGTCGTCCCCGGCGGGCACGGTCCTTGGTTCGACGACGCGACCCGCTGTGCGACACCGGTCCGTGAGTTCCTATCGGTCGCGCCGGTCCCGGAACAGGAACGAGACCGCGCCTGATCACGCCATCGCGCCGATTGTCGCCGACGGACTACAGCGACCCGATCCAGTTGCGCAACAACTGCGCACCCGCGTCGCCGGACTTCTCCGGGTGGAACTGGGTGGCCGAGAGCGGTCCGTTCTCGACGGCGGCCAGAAACGGCACGCCGTGTTCGGCCCAGGTGAGCTTCGCGGGCGCGATGTGCTCGTTGTCGGGCAGTTCCCACTGCTGGGCGGCGTAGGAGTGAACGAAGTAGAAGCGGGTGTCGGCGTCCATGCCGGCGAACAGGGTGCTGTCGGCGGGGGCTTTCACCGTGTTCCAGCCCATGTGCGGGAGGACAGGGGCGTCCAGACCGGCGACCGTGCCCGGCCACTCACCACACCCGTCGGTCTCCACCCCGAACTCCACCCCGCGGTCGAACATGACCTGCATTCCGACGCAGATGCCGAGCACGGGACGTCCGCCGGCGAGACGCTGGCCGATCATCCGGTCACCGCGCACCGCGAGCAGCCCGGCCATGCAGGCCGCGTACGCGCCGACACCGGGGACGACGAGGCCGTCGGCGGCCAAGGCGGCGGTGGGGTCGGCCGTGACTTCCACCTGCGCACCGGCACGCACCAGCGCACGCTCGGCGGAGTGCAGATTGCCGGAGCCGTAGTCCAGCAGCACCACGGTTTTCACAGCACGCCCTTCGTGGACGGCACACCACTGACCCGGGGGTCGATTTCGACGGCGGCGCGCAGAGCCCGTGCGACAGCCTTGAATTCGGCCTCGGTGATGTGGTGCTGGTCGCGGCCGTAGAGCACCCGCACGTGCAGCGCGATGCGGGCGTTCTGCGCGATCGACTCGAAGACGTGCTTGTTCAGCACGGTCGAGTAGGAAGCGCCGGGACCCGCGCTCGGAATGATGGTGTGCACCAGGTGTTCCGGCTCGCCGGTGAACACACAGTACGGCCGGCCGGACACGTCGACGGCGGCGTGCGCGAGGGTCTCGTCCATCGGGATGAACGCGTCGCCGAAGCGGCGGATGCCCTTCTTGTCGCCCAGCGCCTGCCCGAGCGCCTGGCCCAGCACGATCGCGGTGTCCTCGACCGTGTGGTGCGCTTCGATCTCGATGTCGCCCTCGGCCCGCACGACCAGGTCGAACCCGGCGTGCGCACCCAGCGCGGTCAGCATGTGGTCGTAGAACGGCACACCGGTGGAGATCTCGGTCTGCCCGGTGCCGTCGAGGTTCAATTCGACGAGGATGCTCGATTCTTTGGTGACGCGTTCCACCCGCGCTGTTCTGCTCATGATGTGTTCCTCCACAGGTGGATTCAGTGAGTAAGGTCGGTGCCTGCGATATCGCGGCTCACGCGCAGGAATTCGTCGTTCTCCAGCGCGAGGCCGATGGTGGCGCGCAGGTAACCGGGGATGCCGACATCGCGGATCAGCACGCCCGCGTCGAGGTAGTGCTGCCACGCGGCGCCCGCATCGGGGAACCGGCCGAACAGCACGAAGTTGGCGTCGCTGGGGATCACGTCGAAACCGAGCGAGGCCAGTGCGGCCGCGACCCGATCACGCTGGGCCGCCAGTTCGGCGACGCTGCCGAGAGTTTCGTCAGCGTGCCGCAGAGCCGCGCGCGCGGCGGCCTGGGTGACCACCGACAGGTGATACGGCAGGCGCACCAGCAGGATCGCCTCGATCACCGCGGGCGAGGCGGCCAGGTAACCCAGGCGCCCGCCCGCGAACGCGAACGCCTTGCTCATGGTGCGGGTGACCACGAGCTTGGTCGGGAACCGGTCGATCAATGTGATCGCACTCGGTGCCGCCGAGAACTCGCCGTACGCCTCGTCCACCACGACGATGCCGGGCGCGGCGACGAGAATCCGCTCGAGCTCGTCGATCGCGATGCTGTGCCCGGTCGGGTTGTTGGGGCTGGTCACGAACACCACATCGGGCCCGCGTTCGACGATCTGCGCCACCGCGTAGTCGATATCGAGCGAGAAGTCGCCGCTGCGCTCGGCCTCGACCCACTCGGTGTCGATGCCCTCCGAGATGATCGGGTGCATCGAGTACGAGGGCACGAAACCCAGTGCGCTGCGGCCCGGTCCGCCGAACGCCTGCAACAGCTGCTGCAGAATCTCGTTGGAGCCGTTGGCCGCCCACACATTCGCCGTGTCGACAGCGACACCGGTCTGGCGCGTCAGATACTCGGCCAGGTCGTGCCGCAGGGCGACGGCATCCCGATCCGGGTACCGATGCAGGTCCGCGGCGGCGGCCCGCACCGCTTCGGCGACATCGTCGATCAGTGCCCTGCTCGGTGGGTGCGGGTTCTCGTTGGTATTGAGCTGCACCGGCACCGTCAATTGCGGTGCGCCATAAGCAGACTTGCCCCGTAGATTGTCACGCAGCGGTAGTTGGTCCAGGGTCGCCGAAGCGCCGGGCACGGTGGGAGTGCTCACGACAGCGCCTCGAAACGCGCCTGCACAGCCTGACCGTGCGCGGGCAGATCCTCGGCATCGGCAAGAGCCACAACGTGTCCCGCGACATCCTTCAACGCCGCTTCGGTGTACTCCACGATGTGGATGCCACGCAGGAACGTCTGCACGCTCAGCCCCGAGGAGTGCCGCGCACAGCCCGCGGTCGGCAGCACGTGGTTCGAGCCGGCGCAGTAGTCGCCCAGGCTGACCGGTGCCCACGGCCCCACGAAAATCGCACCCGCACTGCGCACTCGCGCGGCGACAGCGGCGGCGTCGACGGTCTGGATCTCGAGGTGCTCGGCGGCATAGGCGTCGACAACCCGCAGACCCTGTGCGATGTCGTCGACGAGCACGATCCCGGACTGCTTGCCGCGCAACGCTTCTCGCACCCGATCGTGGTGCTTGACCACAGCCAGTTGCGCATTCACCGCGGCCTCGACCGCATCCGCCAGTGCGGGAGAGTCAGTGACCAGCACACTCGCGGCGAGCACATCGTGCTCGGCCTGACTGATCAGATCGGCGGCCACGTGCACCGGATCGGCGGTGGCGTCCGCCAGCACGGCGATCTCGGTGGGGCCTGCCTCGGCGTCGATGCCGACCAGCCCACGGCACAGCCGCTTGGCCGCGGTGACGTAGATATTGCCCGGCCCGGTGATGAGATCGACAGGCTCGAGCGCTCCACCATCGGTATCGACACCGCCGTACGACAGCAATGCCACCGCCTGCGCGCCACCGACAGCCCACACCTCGTCAACGCCGAGCAGCGCGGCGGCCGCCATGATCGTCGGGTGCGGTAGTCCACCGAACTGCGCCTGCGGCGGCGAGGCCACCACCAGCGACTCGACCCCCGCGGTTTGCGCCGGGACCACATTCATCACCACCGAGGAGGGGTACACAGCGTTGCCACCGGGCACATACAGCCCGACCCGCTCCACCGGCAGCCACTTCTCGGTGACGGTGCCACCGGGCACGACCTCGGTCACCGTGTCGGTGCGCCGCTGATCGGCGTGCACCTTCCTGGTCCGCTCGATCGCCACCTCGAGTGCGGCGCGCACGGCCGGATCCAGCTCAGCGAGGGCTCTGGCCAGCTCGGCGCCAGGCACCCGCACCACCGCGGGGCGCACGCCGTCGAACTTCTCGCTGTAATCCAGCGCCGCCGCCGCACCCCGATCGCGAATATCCTCGACGACCGGCCGCACATGATGCAGCACCGAGTCCACGTCGACTCCGCCACGCGGCAGCGCGGTGCGCAGCTCGGCAGTGGAAGGAGTACGACCGCGCAGATCGACGCGGGCGAGCTCGATGCGGGAAGTCATATCGGGGTACGGTCCTGTTCTGTGCTGGGCTCGGGTCAGCTACCAGCCTAATGGTCGCCCGCCATCGCTTTTCCAGCACATCCTCCCCGACCGCGTCGGTTCGTCCCCGGTAGCGAACAGACAGCGGACCCGGCCACGATCACCGGGTCCGCTGTCGATCGCTACCTACTTCGCCGCGGGAACGTCCGGGATCCCGTTCGCGGTCGGTTTGTCCTGGTCCGCGCCGGAGTTGTCCTGGGTGATCGGGGTGTCACCGCCGCCGGTCACCAGCACCGGAGTGAGCGGCTCGAGCGCGCCGGCCTTGATCTGGGCCACGCGCACCCCTGACATCCCCAGGTGATTGTCTTCCGAGAACCGCAACGGCGCCAGCCCCGGCCCGTCGAAGTCGGCGCCGACCTTCTCGATCGCCGCCACGATGCCCTCGCGGGTCGGTTTGGTTCCGGCCGCCTGCAATGCCTGCACGAAGGTGTAGGCCTGTGCCATGCCGTAGACGTGGTAGCCGGTGAGCTCACCCTGCTGGCCACTTTCCTTCCACACCTTGCGCCACAGATCCGTCCACGGATCACCCGCGGCGTCGGGGTCGGCCACGTAGGAGGTGGTCATCACGCCGTCGAGCATTCCGCCCGCACCCCCGACCGCTCCTTCGGAGAAGCGGGCGAGCAGCGAGCCGACCAGCCCCGGGTCGGAGCCCACATTGCTGTAGAACCAGGACGGTTTGTAGTTGAGCTTGAGCGAGCCGAGCTGGCTCAACGCCGTGTAGGAGGGGACGTTGAAGCCCACCACCAGATCCGCTCCGGCGGCCTGCAACGCGGCGATCTGGGGGCCGATGTCGGTGTTGCCGGGGGTGTAGCGAACGGCCTGGACGACCTGGTTCTTGATGTACTGATTGATGCCCTTCTCGCCGTCGGCGCCGAGGTCATCGGCCTGCAGGAACAAGCCGACCTTCGCGTTCGGCTTGTTCTTCTTGATCCAGTCGCCGATGATCTTGCCCTCGACCTCGTAATCGGGCTGCCAACCGAAGGTGAACGGCTTCTTGTCCACCGCATCACCCCAGGCCAGCGACCCGGAGGACACGAACAGGTCGGGTACCTTCTCGCTGTTGAGGAAGTCGACCACCGCGCTGTGGGTGGGGGTGCCGAGCCCGCCGACGATCGCGAAGACCTGGTCCTTGAGCACCAATTCGTTGACCACGCGGCTGGTGTTGGTCGGGTTGTAGGCGTCGTCGCGGGCGAGGAACTCGATCGCACGCCCGTTCACGCCACCCTGTTTGTTGACGTAGTCGTAGTACGCCTGGTGGCCGACGGGGATCTCGCTGTAGCCGGGCGCCGCGACGCCGGTGAGCGGGAAATGACCGCCGATCTTGATGCTGGTGTCGGTGACGCCGACGCTGGATTCGGCACCGCCGTCACCGGCTCGTTCCGCACCCGCACCGCAAGCCACCAGCGACGTTGCCGTCGCGCAGGCACAGGTGGTCAAGGCCACCCGTTTCATCCATGTCTTCATCACTGCCGAATCTCCTTCGAACCGGGTTGATCGTTACGGATCTGGGCTTGGTCATCGCGAGGCTGCGATCGCCTTCTCAGCAGTGCGCCGACGATGCCGACGAGACCGGTCGGCGCCAGCAGGATGACCGCGATGGTGGTGAGCCCGTAGATGAGCGGGGTCAGCTCAGCTGCCTGGATGTCGGTCAACCCGGCGCTCGAGCCGAGGTCGGTGACGGCGGGCGGCAGGTAGGTGAGCAGCGCCGCGCCGATCAGCGCGCCGACGAGGCTGCCGAGCCCGCCCAGCACGATCGCGCTGAGCAGCAGCAGCGAGAGCGTGAGCGGAAACCCGCTCGGCGCGGTGATCCGCACCGACAGCGCCATGATCGCGCCCGCCAGCCCCGCGCACGCGGTGCTGACGACGAAACTCTGGATCCTGGTGCGGCCCAAATTGATTCCGGCCAGCGACGCGGCGACCTCATCGTCGCGCACCGCCCGCCAGCGCCGCCCGACCCGGCCCGCCGACAGGTTCGCCAGCAGCACGAACACCACGACCAGACAGAACCAGCCGAGGTAGGCCATGTACTTGCTCACCGACATCTCGTTGCCGGTCAGAAAGAACGCCAGGTCGCCGAGCCAGTCCGGAACATCAGGGGCGCGCACGTTCAAACCCTGTTCGCCGCCGAGGAATTCGTCGAAGTAGATGGCCAACCCCGGTACCCCGATGGCCAGAGCCAACGTGGCTCCCGCTACATAGGGACCGTGCAGCCGAGCTGCCGCCACCCCGACCACCCCGCCGATCACCGTCGTCACCACGGTCGCGACCACCAGCACTACGAGAATCGGTGTGTCCGAGGCTTTCTGGAGCACGACCGCGGTGGTGTAGGCGCCGATCGCCAGGAACGCGCCGTGCCCCAGCGACAATTGCCCGTTGAGACCGGTCAGCATCGTCAGCCCGCCCGCGGCGATGGCCAGGTAGGCCATCGACGCCAACTGCACAGACCCGTAGTCGCTCGCCGATTCCACCACGACGACGATCGCGACGATGCCGAGCAGCGCCAGCGTCAGATGCCGCAGCAGCACAGATGTCCTCAAGGTGCGCAACATGATTCAGACCTTCCTGGTCGCGGTCCGCGAGAACAGACCGCCGGGGCGCGCCAGCAGCACCACCAGCAAGATGACCAGCGAGGCCAGCGGTACCAGTTCCGAACCCACATAGCCGCTGACGAAGCTCAATCCCAACCCCAGCAGTAGGCCGCCGACGACCGCGCCGAGCGGGCTCTCCAGCCCGCCGATCACCGCGGCGACGAAACCGAACACCACCACCGAGTCCATGAACGCCGGATACACCAAACTCCCGCCGGCGATGAGGAGTCCGGACAGGGTGCCCGCCAGCGCGGCCAACGCCCAGCCCAACGTGAGCATCCGGTTGACCTTCACCCCGAGCAGCCGCGCGACCTCCGGGCTGAACGCCGCGGCCCGCATCTTCAGTCCGACATCGGTGAACCGGAACAACGCGGCCATCAGCACCATCACGATCAGCACCGACACGATCGTGAAGACACCGAAACCGGTGAGCGCGATGTTGAAGTCGCCGATCTGGAACCCGCGCAACCCGAACGGCGCGGGAAAGGAGCGGTACCGAGTGCCGAAGACGATGGCCGCGATCGCGTGGATCACGATGAACAAGCCGAGCGTGACGATGACCGCGTTGATATCGGGCTTGCCCTCCACCGGCCGGATGACGACTCGTTCGGTCACCGCACCGAGCAGGAAGCCACAGGCCAGGGCCGCGAAAAACCCTATCCAGTAGGAGTATCCGGCGTCGATGATCACGAGCGCGACATACACAGTCACCATCGCCATCGGCGCCTGCGCGAAGTTCACGATCCGGGTGGATCGCCAGATGAGTACCAGAGCCAGTGCGAAAGCCGCGTAGATCGCGCCCGAACTGATGCCGGTGAGCGTGATGTTCACCAATTGCTGCACGAGAGGTCCTAACCGAAAGTGCTTCTCAGAAACCGAGATACGCGTGGCGGAGTTGGTCGTCGCCGGCGAGGGTCGCGGCGGAGTCGCAGACGACGACTTTCCCCAGGTTGAGCACAACGCCCTGGTCGGCGATGGACAATGCGCTGCGAGCGTTCTGCTCCACCAGCAGGATCGTGAGCCCCTCTGTTTCCACCAGACCGCGCAGGAGATCGAAGATCTCGGCGACCACGCGTGGGGCGAGGCCGAGCGACGGTTCGTCGAGCAGCAGCATGGTGGGGTCGGCCATCAGCGCACGGCCGATCACCAGCATCTGCCGCTGCCCACCCGAGATGGCGCCCGCGGTCTGGTCGCGACGCTCGGCGAGCATCGGGAACAGGGTGTACACCCGGTCGAGATCGACCGTCCGTGACTTGTCGCGTCGACCGAGCGCACCGAGCCGAAGATTCTCCGCCACGGTCAATTCCGTGATCACCCCGCGCCCTTCGGGCACATGGGACAGGCCGAGCGCGGACATGTTCTCGGCCGGGGTGCGGGTCAGGTCGCGGCCGTCGAGCGACACGGTGCCGCGCTCCGCGCGGACCAGACCCGAAATCGTCCGCAGGAGCGTGGTCTTGCCCGCACCGTTGGCGCCGAGCACCGCCGTGACCTGTCCGTGCGGCACGGTGATCGTGACGTCGTGCAGTGCGCGTACCGCGCCGTAGGTGACGCTGAGGTTCTGGATCTCGAGCATCGCCACTCACCGTTCCCGAGTGTCGGCCGAGGTCGAACGGTGAACTTCCTCACCGAGATACGCGGTGATCACCGCGGGATCCTCCCGCACCTGCGCGGGCGTTCCGCAGGCGATGAGCTTGCCGAAGTTCAGCACCGCGATGCGGTCGCAGACGCTCATCACGAGGTCCATGTGGTGTTCGACGAGCATGACCGACATCCGTTGCGCGAGCTGACCGATGAGTTCACCGAGCTCGTCCATCTCCGCGTTGGACAGCCCGCTGGCCGGTTCGTCGAGCAGAAGCAGCTGTGGTTCGCAGGCCAGCGCCCGCGCCAGCGCGACGCGTTTGCGGACGGGATAGGGCAGGCTGCTCGGAAGTCGATGGGCCACATCGGCGATGCCGAGTTCGGCCAACACGCCCATGGCACGCTCACGCAGCGCGCGCTCGTCTCGCGAGCCGACCGCGAACAGCCCCGCAAGGAAGCCGGCACCGGCGTGCCGGTCCGCGCCGATCACGACATTGTCGAGGACGGTCATGTGATCGAACAGCCCGAGCCCCTGCAGAGTTCGGGCGATGCCGAGCCCGGCCAGCTGATGCGGCCGCAGTCCGGTCAGTTCGGCGCCCTGCCACCGCAGCGCCCCGTGGTCGGGGCGGACGAACCCACACGCGACATTGAACAGGGTCGTCTTGCCCGCCCCGTTCGGGCCGATCACGCCGAGCACCTGTCCCGGCGCGATGTCCAGCGAAACATCCGACAGCGCCACCAGCCCGCCGAACGAGATCGAGATCCCGCTCATGGCGAGCACGGCCGACGGCGGGTCAGATATCTCCGATACCGCAAGACTCATAGCACTTCCCTCTTACTACTGGCGCCAGACTGACTCGGGCTCAACCTTTTAGAACCCTCGACCAGCCAACTAAGCGCTCAGTCAGATGTGACTCAATGCATAGTTGCTAGCTAAGGTAGGAATGTCAAGGGGTGAACTCGGACAGCGGTGGTTTTGCCGCACGGTCCCCATCACGGCCACACGGGCGGGCGAGCACAGATCGGAGCGGTCATGACCAGGCGGCAACCCGGCGAATTCCACGACTGGCAGTTCGACGATCCACGGCTGCAGGATTTCTCACCCGAACTGTGGACAGACGACTACAGCGAGGTCGCCCGGAATCTGCTCAGCTCCGCTACTCGCTGCTTTGCCGCGAAAGGCTTCCAGGGCACCACCACTCGCGACATCAGCGCGGGCGCGGGCCTCAGCCCGGCCGCGCTGTATGTGCACTTCCCGACCAAGGAGCACATGCTGTTCGAGATCACCCGCGTCGCGCATGACAAAGCCCATAAGGCCCTGCTGATTCCGGACCCGGGCGACCCCGTCGAGCACCTGCGCAGCGTGGTGGCCGAACACGTCACCTGCAACGCGCGCCACCACGTGGCCGCACGCGTCGCCCAATACGAGATGGCGAACCTCACCGCCGATCACCTCGCGGAGGTTCGCGTCATCCGCCGCCGCACCACCACCCTGTACCGAAACCTGGTGTCGCACGGCATCGACCGTGGCGCCTTCATCCCCGTCGATGTCACCCGGGTGGTGCGCGGCATCATCGCCCTCGCCATCGACCCGGTGCGGTGGTATCGACTCAGCGGCCCCGATACCCCGGAGGAACTGGGCACGTTCAACGCCGGACTGGCCGTGGCCCTGGTGACCGGCGGCAACCAACCGGACCAGGGGCCCGGCCGACGAAACAGTGTGTCCACCAGCTGAAGCCGAGTCCGCCTACGGCTGCGATCTCAGAGCGCGAGCACCAGCTTTCCGGTATTGCCGCCGGTGAACAGCAGATTCAAGGTTTCGCCGAACCGTGCGACACCACCGTCGACGACGTGTTCGCGACTCTTCAACGTCCCCTCGGCCAGCCACTGACCGATCTGCGCGATCGCCTCGCCGTAGCGATCGGCGTAGTCGAAGACCACGAATCCGGTCATGGTGGCGCGGAAGACCAGTAGCGACATGTAGCGCGACGGCCCCGGCTGCAGCTTCTCGTCGTTGTACGCCGAGATCGCCCCGCACAGCACCACGCGGGCCCCGCGACGGAGATTGGCGAGCGCGGCATCGAGGATCTCGCCGCCCACGTTGTCGAAGTAGATGTCGATTCCCTTCGGGGCAAGCTCACGCATCCGCCGCAGGACGTCATCGTTGCGATAGTCGATGGCGGCGTCGAAACCGAGTTCCTCGGTGAGCAATCGGCACTTCTGGGGCCCGCCCGCGATCCCGATGACGTTCGCGCCCTTGGCCTTCGCGATCTGGCCGACCACGCTGCCGACGGCGCCTGCCGCGGCCGACACCACCACGGTCTCGCCGGGTTGTAGCTTGCCCACCTCGAGCAGTCCGAAATACGCTGTCATGCCGGGCATTCCGAGCGCGCCGAGCCACGTGGGTCCGGGTGCGACGCTCAGGTCGACCTGCTCGACGCCCTTGCCGTCGCTGATCGCGTACTCGGTGACGCCGAAGATCCCGCTCACCGTGTCGCCGACAGCGAAGTCCGGGTGCGTCGATTCGACCACCGTCGCGATATCCAGTGAGCGCATCACCTCACCGAGCCCGACCGGCGGCACGTAGGAGCGCACGTCGTTGAGCCAGCCGCGCATCGCCGGGTCCAGCGAGATGAAGTCGACTTTCACCAGAATCTGTCCGGTGGACAGCGCAGGCAGCTCCTCGGTCGTCAGGTTCCAGGTGTCGGCGTCAGGAAATCCGGACGGCCGCTGGGCGAGCCGTACCTGCTGGGTTTTCGTCATGGAGACCTTCTCGTTTCCTTAGCTGGGGCGGCGCGGCGATCAATATTGAAGTTGATACCGGATTCAGATAAGGTCGCGGTCATGAAGTGGCCCACATCACATTACGTGCTCGATGGTTTCGGCGCTCGGACGAGCACCGCCTGATCGGCGCGCGAGGCGGCGATCAGGCGGTGCGCTCCCTAGTGTCGAGTGTCGCCGTCGATGCGCAGAGTGCCGCCCGAGTTCACTACCCGCATCGTCATCGCCTTGGTCGACCCGTTGATGGTGATGCTGGCCAGGCGCATATTCGTGGAGCCGTCGGCATTGTTGCCGCCCACCGCGGTGATACTGGCGAAGGCCTCGACGGTGCGGCTGTCCCAGTATTCGCGGAACGCGGACTCACTGCCGTACACCTGCTGTGCGGCGGGAGTGAGCAGCGACCACGAACCGGACGGGTTGCTGAAGAAGTCCTCGACCAGCAGACCGGCCGAGCCGATGTCGACGGTGCCGACGTTGGTGGCCTGCCCGAGCTGCGGAGCCGTCGCGCTCGGCTTGGGCGCGGCCGGGGCCTGCACCGAGGTCTGCGGACCCGCCTGCACCACCTGCGAATCGGAGTCGGAGCTGTTCAGCGCGCTGATCGCGACGGCGACCGCCGCGACAACCGCACCGACACCGGACCCGATCAGCACAGCCCGCCCCTTGCCTGCCCGCTTGCGCGGTGCGGGCATGGGCTGGGCTTGGGTGCGCGGGTGCGCGGCGGTGTCCTGCCGCGGCTGCGGACGCGGGTTCGAGCGGATCTGTCGCGTCGTCGAATTGGATGCGCCCGCATGCGAAGCCCGGCGGCCGGACTGCCGGATCACCTGGGTGGTCACCGCGGAGTTGCGGCGATTGAAAGCCTCACTGGCGGGGACGAATCCGGCCGAGCCCGCGTTCTGATCCTCGGCGAACGAGGCCAGCGCGTCGCGCGCCTCGGTCATCGTCGGGCGGTCGAGGGGGTCCGGGCTGAGCAGGTCGAGCAGGAAATCGGTGGCCGGGCCCGCGTTGTGGGGTTCGCGCACCTGTCCGTTGGCGGCGGCGTAGAGCACGGCGAGGGGGTTGGAGTTGGCGCCGTAGGGCGGTTCGCCTTCCAGCGCGTGGAAAAGCGTTGCGCCGAGGGCGAATACGTCGGCGGCCGGGGTCGGATCGGAGCCGCGCGCCACCTCGGGTGCCAGGTAGGCGGCGGTACCGCAGATCAGCCCGGTCTCGGTGAGCGTCACATCGCCTGCCGCACGGGAGATGCCGAAGTCGGTGATTTTCACCTCACCGTGGTCGCCGAGCAGGATATTGCCCGGTTTCACGTCGCGGTGCACCAAGCCCGCCTGGTGGGCGGCGATCAGCGAGGAGGCGACCTTCTCACCGATGCGGGCGACCTCGAGCAGCGGCAGCGGGCCCTTCTGACCCAGCTCCCCGGCGAGGCTGACCGACTTGAGGTACTCCATCACCAGGCACGGATCACCGTTGTGCTCGGTGATGTCGAATACCACGATGGCATTGGGATGCTGGAAGCGTGCCGCGTTGCGGGCTTCCCGAATCGCGCGCTGGCGCAACACATCCCGCTCGCCCTCGGGCAAGCTGGGTTTGATGTGGATCTGCTTCACAGCCACGGAGCGTTGGAGGCGTTCGTCGACAGCACGCCATACAACGCCTGTGCCGCCGCTACCAATACGCTCGACCAGGCGGTAATGCTCCGCGATCTTCTGACCGGTATCGATGGCGCCTACTCCGAACCTTCTCGAAATTGTGACATCCCGCGTATTGACCATGGATATGGTCCGCCGACGAGTGTAGCTGGCTGGGTGATGACCGCGTGCGGCAGCGGGGGGATTGCGCGCCTGCGGGGGGAAAGACGACTCATGGTGTCACACGTAGCATCCGTCCCGCTGCCTCGACCGCCGGTCCGGAGCTGCCCGCGTCCGCGACGAACACCGCGAAGGCCACATCACCGTCGATGCCGACGAACCAGCCGTGGGCGTGGGTGTCGTCGAGGTACTCGGCGGTACCGGTCTTGCCGAGCAGACCGGGGACATCGCGCAGCGCCGTGGCCGTACCCGCACTCACCGTCTCCCCCATCATGGTCTCTATCTGCGACGTCACCGCCGCGGGCACCGGTGCAGGCGCCCGATCCGGGGTGCCGGGACGCCCGCGGATGATGCTCGGCGCGGGCGCGGAACCGTGTGCGAGAGAAGCGGCGACGAGCGCCATGCCGAACGGCGAGGCGGTCACCGTGCCCTGTCCGATGCTCGATTCGACCCGTTGCGCCGGATTCTCGGCGGGTGGAACCTTCCCTGTGACAGTCGTCAAGCCGGGTGTCACATAGTCCACCCCGAGACCTAACTGTTGGGCGGCCGCGGTCAGTCCGTCGGCAGGCAATTTCACTCCCAACTCGGCCATCGTGGTGTTGCACGAGCGTGCGAACGCGGTGTGCAGAGGCACCATACCCAGGTCGAAGCCGTTGTCATTGGGAATCGTGCGGCCCTCGATGGTGGCACGGCCGGGGCACGGCAGCACGGTGTCGGACGTGAGGCCGCCCGCTTGCAGTGCCGCCGAGACCGTGACGGTCTTGAACGTGGAGCCCGGCGGGTAGAGCCCGGTCAGCGCGATCGGGCCCTGCGCGTCGGCGGGGGCGTTCTGGGCCACGGCCAGCACCTCCCCGGTCGAGGGGCGCAGCGCGACGATGGCGGCCGCGGTGGCGATCGGGGTGAGTGCGTCCTCGGCGGCGCGCTGTAGGTCGATGTCGAGAGTGCTGGCGATGTTTGCGGTGGGTTTCGCGTCGGGTCCGGCGATGCGCTGGGTGCCCTCGGCGGTCTGCGCGCGAATCGCCCAGCCCGCGGCGGTGTCGGCCTGTTCCTGCCAGATCTCGGCCAGGCCGCCGATGGCGGGTCCGGCGAGGGTCTTGTCGACGGTGAGCAGCCGGGTCTGTGGCGCGAGTGTCACCCCGCGCACGCCGGTCAACGCCTGCTGCACCGGCGCGATGTCGGCATCGCGCAGCGCGACGGCGGCGATCGGTTTGCCCTGCGCCGCAGCGAGATCCGCCCGCAAGCCCGCCTCGGTGATGCCCTGCGGCGCGAGCAGCGCCGCGGTGGCGGCCAGGTCCGCGTCGGGTGCGACGTTCACCAGCGTCACCACCTGCTGGGTCATCAGGTCACCGCCGGTGGCGTCGAGAACGCGGGCCGGTGCGGCGGGGACCGGGCTGTAGCTGAGCGGTCCGAGGTCGAGGCCGGGCGCGACCGTGGTCGGCTGCCAGGCGATCTTCCACTCGTCCTCGCCGGTGGTGGTTCCGGCGCTCGTGTAGGTCCACGCGTTGCGACCGTCGGGGCCGAACTTCCAGGTGGATTCCAGCGTGAACGAGTTCCCGTCGGTGGACGACACCCGGACCATGTCGTTCTTGCCGAGGTTGTCGAACAGCGCGGTCAGGACCGGGCGCGCTCGCTCGGGTGCGTCGGTCAATGCCGCGGCGGCGGAGGCGTCTCCACTGGTCAGCGCGGCGGCGAAGGACTCGGCGACAGTTTCGGGTTGGTCCGGACCGGACGAGCAGGCGACGGGAAACGCAGCGAGCGCGACGAGCAGGACCGATACCTTCCGTGGGATGCGCACGGGTCCGAGAGTAGCCGGATCTGTGGTACCGGTGGGGTTGTTGTTGCAGCGGTGAGCAGTTCGCTCCGCTACCACCACCCCGTGATCGCCCCGATCTGACGGCCGAGTTCGGGGGCGAGTGAGCGGGCATAACTGGCGGTCAGGTGGTGCTCGTCGCGATAGATGAGCACATTGCCCTCGACCACCCGGCAACGCTGCGGTCGGCAGACCGCGTCGGAGAGGTCGATCGGGTGGATGTTCGGGTACCCGGCCGCCGGTTCCTGAGCGGGATCGTGCGGGTCGAGAACCTCGGCACGGTCGAGCCCGCAGCTGTCGGGATCGCCGCGGTAGGCCAGGCAATCGGTGGCCCGGTAGAGGACGCCGTCGCGGCGCAATCGTGGCGTGTCACGCAGCGCGAGCACATTGAACCCGCGATCCTGCATGGCCGTCCACACCTCGAGGTATTCGGCGGGCACCTCGTCGCCGAGACCGTCCATGCGGTAGCGGGTGGACAGGGTGAGCACCCAGTTCGGTGGTTCGGCGGACAGCCGATCGAGCACCTCGACGGACCACTCATGGCATTCGGGGAACGGCCACTCGGCGTAGGACGGCTCGTCGGCGAGGACGACCGGGCACCCCTCCTTGAGAAAGGAGATCACCCGGAACCCGTGTTCGACGCCGAGCACCTCCAGCGCGGGCAACCAGTGCTCGGAGTGGGAGCCACCGACCAACGCGATCGAGCGATCGGCGGTGGGGTCGCCGTAGGTGCAGACGCGGACCTCCCGGTCGGGCGTGATGCAGCCGTCGGTGGTCGGCGACGGAGTGTCGGCCTGTCCTTCGAAGACAGTGGGGCGCATGGGTTCCGGCGAGTATTCGGCGCCGGAGAGCAGCGCCTTGGCACCCGGGTAGCGCTGGGCGTCCAATTCGCGCGGTGGCACGGCCGGGTTCGCCACCAGCACCACCTGCCAACCCACCGAGGCGATCAACACCGCGACCGACATCGCGGTGACCAGAGCGCCGGTCGGCTTGCGGGGTTCGATCGGCTCGCCGCGCGGCGGCATCCGCAGCGGCGTCTCGATCAGGCGGGTCGTCGCGTAGGCCAGGACCAGCGAGGCAACGATCACCACCAGCCCGTCGACGACCCCGGCATTCGCCCGCCCGGTCTCGCCGAGATAGAAGATGAGGATCGGCCAGTGCCACAGATACAGCGGGTAGGCCACCGTGCCGAGTTCGGTACAGACCCGGCCGGCCAGCAGTCGATTCGGCCACGCCCGCGCGATGCCACCGAACCCCGACGCGATCACCAGGCAGGCGGCCGCCACCGGCCACAGCGCCGCGACGCCGGGGAACTGACTCGCCCCGTCGAACAGCGGCCCGCAGGACAGCACCATGACCAGCCCGATCGCGGCAACGAGCCCACGCAGCCGGTTCGGTATCCGCAACCAGGGTGCCGCCACGGCCAGAATCGCACCGGCCAGCAACTCCCAGCCGCGCGCGACGCTGTCGTAATAGGTCCACGCCTGGTGCTGCGCGGTGCCCGACGCCGCGTACCAGAACGACAGCAACCCGAGCCCGGCCAGCACGATCACCAGGATGGGACGCCCGGCCGAACCGCGCCTGCGCAACCAGGCCCACCCCGCCAGGAGCGCGAGGATCGCCAGGTAGAACTGCCCCTGCACCGACATCGACCACAGGTGCTGCAACGGGCTCACCGACGGGTCGGGCGAGAGATAGTCGAGCTCGGCGATCGCCAGGTACCAGTTCTGGCCGTAGAACATCGAGGCCAAGGTCTGCGCGGAAGCCTCGCCCAGTTGGGTGTACGGCCGCAACACGACCGTGGCGAGCAGAACCGTCCCTGACACCACCACCAGCGACGGCATCAATCTGCGCGCGGTCCGACGCACGGTCTCCCCCACCGAAACGTCACCACGCCGCTCCACCCCACGCACCACGGCACCGGTGAAGAAGAACCCTGACAGCACCAGAAAAATGTCGACACCGCCGGATACGCGGCCCGCCCACACGTGGAACGCCACCACGAGCGCGATGGCTATTCCGCGCAGCCCGTCCAGATCCTGCCGTCGTGTGACGGTGTCAGGTGCCGCCGCATCGGACACAACCGGCGATGCGACACGGACGTTCGGCACCATCGACCCCACAGAATCTGCCCCCACAAAGCAATTGTTTCCCGGCAAGTAACCATCAATTTGCCGTAGCGACATCCAGGAAGCAAACCGCCATGCCGTGCGGGGCGGGTCCTACTGCGTTCGCCAGGGAGTGGCCGCGAGGCTGGTGGCGTCGGTGTCGGCGAGGTCGATATCGAAGATCTCGGCCAGAATCTTGGTCAGCTCGGTGGGGTCGAGATCACGCGAAGTCGAGGTGCCGTCCGGGTATTCCGCGGTCAACGTCAGGTCATCGAGCACGTGGTGGACATCGGGCAGGAATCGCTGGAGGAAGGGCCGGGTGGTGAACGGCGACCGTGGTGAGGTCGACACGAAGTGGTTGCCGACCGCGTAGTCGATACGGAACTGCGGGTTCTCGGTGAAGGTGTAGCGGTCGATCCAGCCGTCGCGGCCGAACTGGAACAGCACCCACTCCTGCGCCCGGCGTTCGAGCCGGTAGCGCCAATCACCGAGTGCGAATTCGCCTGCGCTGTCCACCAATTCGAACGGTGCCAGGGGTCCGAAGCCGAACCCGACATCGCAGATCCAGACGCGGTCGTCGTCAGGGGTGCTCACGCGCAGCAGTGCGTGCGTGGCGGGTCGGAGCACGCCGGTGTCGGCGACTCCGTAGGTGACCCGGCCGCTGAGTCCGGTGACACCGAACCCGAGCCGTTCGAGTGCGGCGGCGAAGATCGCGACATTCTCGTAGCAGTACCCACCGCGACGGCGCCGGACCAGCTTGTCCTGCAGGGAATTCAGATCGAGTGGAATGCCGCGACCGAGGATGATCTCGAGATTCTCGAAGGGGATGGTGGTCGTGTGGGCGCGCACCAGGGCGCGCAGGGTGTCGACCGACGCGGCGCGTGGCCCGTCGTAGCCGATTCTGGCCAGATAAGCGTCCAGATCCAGCTCGGCGCCCTGCCAGCCGTGGTCGTCGGGCACTTGGTCGGTCATCGCGTCCTCGTTCCGTCGGTGTCTGTTCGCACAACCGCACCACGCCGACCGTTGTTCCCGAGCGACTCAGGCCGCGCACTTCGCGCCCGCGGGCGCCGCAGGGGCGGTGACCAGGCCGTTCCCGACGTCGACGACATAGTCACTGACCTGCGGCGCGAGCGGCTCGGTGCCCGCGAGCAGCCGCAGCACCACACACCCGCCCTCGAACAGCGCAGGCCCGACGGAGTGATCACCGGGGACGATCGCGCCGGTCAGATCACGCCCGCTGACCACGGTGTAGAAGGAGAACGGCTTCCCCGCCGCGGTCAGCGCCGCACGCAGTTCCACGCTGGTGGCGAACGGCACGATGGCATCGGCGGTGCCGTGGATCAGGAAGGCTCTGCGCATGGTCATCCGGTCGGCGAGCAGCGCGGGCGAACGGTCGACATAGGCGAGCGGACAGATCATCGGTGTGCAGCCGCCCGCGTCCCGTTCGATCTGGCGCGGCAGGGCGGGATTCACCGACCCACTCGCCGCCCACATGGTGAAATCGTCGGCGGGACCGTAGTTGTCGACCCAGTAATCGAAGAGTCCGGGCGGGCCGTGTGCCACCGCGAGCCCGCTGGTGATGCCGCCCTGACTCCATCCCCACAGCACGGTGGACGCGATACCGGGATGCTCGCCGCGATACCACTGTGTCGCCGCCACCAGGTCGTGCCAGCCCGCCCACAGATTCCAGTCGCCGGTGCGCCACGGTCCGTCGGCGCTGCGCAGGTCCATCAGCAGGATGGGCGACCCACCCGTGCGCGCCAGCGCGGTCATGTACGGCGCGAAATCGGCCGACGAACCACCGTGCCCGTGCACCGCGACCACCAGTTTCGTCGCCGAGATATCACCCGGTACACAGCGGTACGGCTCGTACACGCGACCGGTCGCCCGCTCGCCGTCCACCGTGATCGCGACCTGTCGCAGGTCGACGCCCGCCGTGCACGTCGATTGCGCGCGCACGGCGGGCCCGACCGCGGACAGCACCGCGAGCAAAGCTGACACCGCGACCAGGACCCCGACCCGCTTCATGCCGAGATTGTCCGTCACCTCACGACGCGGGTCCAGCACCTCGACGCGCGCCCGCACCGACCCTCGGTCGAGTTGACCGTTCCGGTATCAGCGCAGCGCGGCCTCCGACCCACGGTGCAACTGCACCGGCGCCGTCTTGCTCGCCGTATCGGCGTTGATCCCCTTGGCGGCCGGGTTCGCCTGTTCCAGTTGGGGTTTGCGGTCCAGCAGCGTCTCGGTGAGCACGCAGGCCAGGTTCGCGTCGAGGTCCTCGCGGACGACGAGCAGGTTGGGCACCACGATGGTCGGCGCGTCGGCGGACAGGCCGTAGGTGGCGGCCGGGATCGACCCCGCCTCGTAGACCGGGTTGATCTCCTTCAGTTTCGGCAGCACCCCGGTGATGTCGAGGAAGCGGACCTTGTCCTTGGCGGTGGTGAACAGGTCGGTGATGCCGGGCGTCGGCAGACCCCCGGACCAGAACATGGCGTCGATGGAACCGTCCTTGAGCCCGTCGACGGTCTTGGTCAGGTCGAGGCGCTGGGCGGACACGTCGCTGTCGGGGTTGAGCCCGGCGGCCTGCAGCACGCGCTGGGCGATCACCTCGGTGCCCGATTTGGGCGAGCCGGTGGAGACCCGTTTGCCGCGCAGATCGGCCAGTGAGTTGATGCCTGCGTCGGTGCGCACGATGACCTGGGTGTAGTTGTCGTAGAGCCGGGCCAGTGCGCGGATCGGCTGTGCGGTGGTGAAGCTGCCCTTGCCCGCGACCGCGTCGGCCGCGGAGTCGGCGAGCGAGAAGCCGACCTGGTAGGTGCCGCCGACGACCTGCTGGATGTTCTGCACCGAGGCACCGGTTTCGGCCGCGGTGGCCTTGACCGTGCCACCGGTGGCGGCCGAGATCTGCTCGGCGTAGGCGTTGCCGAGCGCGAAGTACACGCCGGTCGCGTTGCCGGTGGCGATGCCGATCCTGGTGTCCTGCTTCACTTCACAGGTCACCTCACCGCCCGCGTCGGCGGTCGGGGTGTCTTGGCGGCCACCTCCACATCCGGTGAGCAGCGTGACAGCGGCGGTGACCGCGACCACGGCGACAATACGTTTGACCATCAGGTCCCCTCTCGTCGACGGCGACGCCGCCTGTCGATTTCTGTGCATCACGGTGTGCCCGTGGATGTTCTCCGTACCCGGTCGACGAGTCCCGCCAGCACGGCGACGACCAGCAACCCGAGCCCGATACCGGTGGCGAGCGGATCCGGGTACAGCAAGGTCAGACCTGCCGCGGCGGCGAGCCCGCGCGGAATCGGTCCGATGGCGCCGATCCCGAACAGCCAGCCACCGGTCGCCGCCGCCAGCGCCGCGACACCGACACAGGCGGCCGCGGTGACCCACAGCACGTCGAGCACCGCACCGCGCCCGAGCAGGTGCTGCCCGGAGTCGGTGAGCACGAACATCAGTGGCACCAGGAAGGCAGGCAGCGCGTAGCGCAGGGCGTGCCACATGGTGGGCATGGCTTTCGCGCCGGTCACCGCCGCCGCACCGACGGCGGCCAGGGCGGTCGGCGGTGTCACTTCCGAGAGCACCGAGAAGTAGAAGACGAACATGGCGGCGGCGGGCGCGGCGACGTGCAGGTCGAGCAGTGCGGGCCCGATGATGACCCAGCCGATCACGAACGACGCCGTCACCGGGACCGCCAAGCCGAGCAGCGACAACGCGATCGCCGCCAGCACCGCCGTGGTGGCCAGGACGACCGCGGGATCATCCGACAGTGCCGATCCGGCCTTGACCAGCAGCGCGGCCAGTTGCGCACCGAGTCCGGTCTTGGTGGTCATCGCGGTGATCACGCCCGCCGCCGCACACACCGCGATCACGGGCAGAGCCGAGCGCATACCGAGGGAGAGGGACCGCAAGGCCTCGATCACGAACTGCGTCACGGTCTTTCGCGTCCAGCGGTATCGACCCGGCGTGTCCGCCCCGGCGGCGGAGGTCATGTCGTCCGCGTGGGAGACCGGACGCATGGCCCCGGTCGGCGTATCGGTGGAGGCCGGTGCCTGTTCGGCGGCCGAAGCGCCCGGCACATCCTGTGCGGCAGGATGTTTCGCCAGGCCGACAGTCGGGGGCGCGGTGTCTGCCCCGGCCGACCTGCGCAGCATCCGATCCGGAATGGCCAGCAGCAGCGCCAGGACGGTGGCGTAGACGACAGCGCGCGTGGCACTCACTCCGACGAGCAACAGCACGACGATCACGATCAACGATGAGAAGTGATATCCGAAGCGCCCCAGCAGTTTCCACCACGGCGTCGGCAGCGGCCCGTCGGCCAGGTCCGCGGGCGCGCGCCCGTCCGCATGGATGCGGCGCGCGTCGATCTCGACCGACAGCAGGATGCCGAGGTAGTACAGCAGCGTCGGGATCAGTGCCCAGCCGAGCACCGTCACATACGTCACGTCGAGATATTCGGCGACGATGAATGCCGCGACACCCAGCGTCGGCGGCGACAGAATCGCACCGACACCCGCCGCCGCGAGCATTCCACCTGCCTGTTCGGGCCGGTAGCCTGCCTTACGCAGAATCGGCCAGGTCACCGCGCCGGTGCTCACCGCGGTCGCGGTCCCCGACCCCGACACGGTCCCGAGCAGAAACCCTGACGCCACCGCCGTGCGCCCGGCCGCGCTGTGCGAGCGACGGAACAGCGACACCGACAGATCGACGAAGAATCTTGCGGCACCGGAGAATTCGAGCACCGCCCCGTACAGCGTGAACAACACGATGTAACTGGCGGCCACGTCCAACGGTGTGCCGTAGAAGCCACTGCCGGAGTTGTACAGCGCGTCGACGATCTGATCGATATCGAGCCCCGCGTGCGCGATCGACCAATCCTGCGGCAACAGCCCGCCGTAATACCCGTACCCGAGAAACACCAGACACACCACCGGCAAGATCACCCCGGTGGTCCGCCGGCACGCCTCGAGCACGAGCACCAACAGCAGCCCGCCCATCACCACATCGAGCGGCGCCAGCATCCCCTGCCGATCGAGAAACGCGTCATATCCCCCACCCGCGTCACCGATCCGAATCGGCAACACCGGATACAGACACACCACCAGGGTGATCCCGGCCAGCACCCAGTCCAGCACCGAGGGCCCGTCAGCCCGATCCAGCCGCCCCCACCACGACCGATAACTCAGGTACACCAGCGGCAGCCCGACAGCCAGAAAGATGACCAGGTAGTACTGACTCCCCTGCGCCAACGGCCGAAACACCTGCCACACCGACAACAGCGCGAGCCCGAGCGCGACAACACCGACCAGCCGCTCGGGAAATCCGGAGAGCACCCGTGCGGGCCGCTCCTCATCGTCCACCCCCAGCTCAGCCGCAGTAACAACCGGTGGCGCTGCGTTCATGAGCGGACGATAGCAACGAGATTCACGCCCGGTGACGAAATCGACCACCGCGCAGTCTGTACAAAATGGACACTACGCACGGTCGCGTTCAGCAGCGCGCGCCGCGATCCAGTCCCGCACCTCGACGCAGCGCGAAAGTCATACCCGCGAGGCGGCGGCTGCCACGACGACCGCGAACACCGTTGTCGCCGTGGCCAGCCCGCCGCATCGCCGAGGAATCCGGCCGCCGGCGGCAGTATCGCGGCGGGGAGGTAGCCGCCCACGTTCTGTGCCTCGCACTCAGAGCAGCGATGAATTCACCGACCTCAGGTAGTCCATATGGGTATGGACATCAACTCCTTGTTCTTCGGCCTGGCCGTGACCGATTTCGTGGCGGCGGACAGCTGGTACAGCCGCTTGTTCGGTCGTGCGGCCGACTTCGTGGTGACGCCGGGCGTCGAGGCGATGTGGCAGCTGAGCGACACCGCCTTCGTCTACATCGTGGTCGATCCCGAGCACGCCGGTCAGGCTCTGGTGAACATCGCCGTGTCCGACCTGAACGCCGTCACGGCCGACGTCGTTTCACGAGGTGTCGATCCCGGACCGTTCATCCTCGTCGGGCCGGACGGCGCGGCAGGCAGGAAGGCACCGTTCACCGATCCGGACGGCAACTCGATCTTCATCATCGAAATCGCCGGCGCCTGAGTCGAGCCGTCCGGGTGCAGGAAGTCACGCGCGGTTGTCGGTACCGCCGCATACCATCCCGGTCATGTTCTCGATCGATATCGCGCAGCGTCGCGCCCGCCTGGCGATCAGGCATCGTCTCGTGGCGTCGGCCCGCTCGTCCGACCCTGTCGACATCGCGCGCTCGATGGTGGTTCTGCACGCCACCGACCCTGCGACAGTGTTTCTCTCGGTCGGCGCTCGTGGTACCGATCTGACTCCGGCCGATGTGGAAAAGGCGCTGTACGACGATCGTGCTCTGGTTCGGATGCTCGCCATGCGTCGCACGATGTTCGTCGCGCCGACGGAACTGCTGCCGGTTCTGCAGGCGTCCACCTGTGATGCGCTGGCTCACAAGCAACGCCGCACCTACGGCCGCTATATCGAACAGGCAGGCGTGGTCGACGGCGATATCTCGAGTTGGCTGGCCGATGTCGAAGCCGAGACCCATGCGGCGTTGCTGACCCGTGGTGCGGCAACGGGCGTCCAGCTGAGCAAGGACGTGCCACGCCTGCGGACCCAAATCGATACCGCTCCCGGAAAGTCCTATTCCAAACCGACCAGCATCACCACCTGGGTACTCGTGGTGCTCGGCGCCGAGGGCCGGATCGTGCGCGGCCGTCCGAACGGCAGCTGGACCAGCAGCCAGTACACCTGGGCTCCCGTGGAAACCTGGCTACCCCAAGGGTTTTCACCACTGCCCGCCGCGCAGGCCCGCGTCGAGCTGGTACGTCAGTGGCTGCGCACCTTCGGTCCGGCGCCGATCACCGATCTGAAATGGTGGACCGGCTGGACCCTCGGAGAAGTCCGAAAAGCCCTGGCAGAACTCGACACGGTCGACGTGGACCTCGATGGCACCCCCGGCTTGATCCTCGCCGACGACCTCGACCCCGTCCCCACCCCCGAACCCTGGGCTGCCCTACTCCCCGCCCTCGACCCCACCCCCATGGGCTGGCAATCCCGAGCCTGGTTCCTCGGCCCCCACGCCCCCGCCCTGTTCGACACCAACGGCAACATCGGCCCCTCCATCTGGGCCGACGGCCGCATCGTCGGCGGCTGGGCCCAACGCCCCGACGGCGAAGTAGTGACCCGCCTACTCGAAGACGTGGGCACCGACACCGAGAAACTGATCGACGCCGAAATCGCCCGCACCACAACCTGGTTCGGCGAAGTCCGAGCCATCCCCCGCTTCCGTACCCCCCTCCAACGCGAACTCACCGCCTGATCCCCAGCCGCGGATCACCGTCGCCCGCCTGACCGGCGCCGAGCGGGGTCAGGATGCCGTGGTTGATCGCGGGTAGTTCTCACATATCGAGCCCGAGGTCGAGTACCCGTACAGAGTGGGTAAGGGCGCCGATGGCGAGGTAGTCGACGCCGGTGCCCGCGTATTCGGCGGCTTGGTCGAGGGAAAGTCCGCCTGAGGACTCGAGTTTCGTGGTGGGAGCCGTCGCATCGCGGCGCTGGACGGCGGCCTGGGTCTGCCAGAGGGGGAAGTTGTCGAGCAGGACCAGTTCGACGTTTTCGGTCAGGACCGCATCGAGTTGTTCGAGGCTGTCGACTTCGACCTCGCAGGCGATATCCGGGGCCAACTCGCGGACCGCGCGCAGGGCGTTGACGACCGAACCCGCGGCGACCACGTGGTTGTCCTTGATCAGCGCGGCGTCGCCCAGCCCCATGCGATGGTTGACGCCGCCGCCGACGCGGACCGCGTACTTCTGCAAGGCGCGCAAACCGGGCAGCGTTTTCCGGCTGTCGCGGATCTTGCACTCGGTGCCCTCGACCTCGTCGACCCAGGCGGCGGTGGCGGTGGCGATCCCGGACAGGTGGCAAACCAGGTTGAGCATGGTCCGTTCGGCGGTGAGCAGGCCGCGGGTGGGGGCGACGATGCTCAGCACCGAGGTGCCCGGCTCCACCCGGGTGCCGTCGACGACACGCGCGGTGATCTCGTAGGTGCCCGCGCCGAGGACCTCGTCGAGCACGAGCAGTCCCACATCCAGACCGGCGACGGTGCCGTGCTGGCGCGAGACCACCGAGGCCTTGCTCACCGCGTCTGCGCCGACGGTGGCGACCGTGGTGACGTCGGGCCCGTATCGCAGGTCCTCGTCGAGGGCGGTCCGGATCAGCGTCAGCAGCTCATCACGGTCGAGGGTGGTGTCCAGAGCCATCACTGCACTCCTGTTCTCGGGCGGCTGTGCGCAGCGCCGATCGGGCGGTGGACTTTCGCTCCACCGGAATTGCTTGAACAACAACAGGTTTCAGCAGGGCCCACGCTCACCGCATCCCAGTTGCCAAAGGCTCGGCATCGACTGCCACAGTGGACAGTTCGAGTTCACCGTGCGCGTCGAGACGAATCACGACGCTGTGCCGCTGCCGGTCGTCAGCTTCCGGATACTCCGAACGCGTGTGGCAACCACGACTCTCGGTCCGGTCGGCCGCCGCCAGCAGCAGCGCCCGCGCCGTCACGGTGAGCGCCGCGTCCTCGATGCGCCGCAGATACTGCACTGCATCCACCGATTCCGACTCCGCCGCAACCGATTCCGCACTGCTGACCGACCGAGCCGCATCGACAACGCCCCGACCGGACGCGACAGAACCCGCACCGGGGTCGAGCAGCGGCGCCACCGACGTCCCGACCTCGATACGTCTCAGCGCCTCGGCCAGTCCGGCGCCATCACGCACCACGGACGCGTGCTCGGTCATCGCCTGCTGCACTACCGAACGATCAGCGAATTCCGCTGTCCACGAGGCAATGTCATCGACCCGCGCCCGGACACCGGCCCGTTCGACAGCCGCCGCACCAGCCCGCTCACCCACCACGAGCCCCTCCAACAAGCTGTTGGAGGCCAACCGATTAGCACCGTGCAGCCCGGTCCTGGCGACCTCGCCCGCCGCGTAGAGACCCGCGACATCGGTCCGCCCGTACGTATCGGTCAGCACCCCACCGCATTGATAGTGCGCGGCCGGCGCGACCGGAATCAGTTGCGCCGCAGGATCGATCCCCGCGGCCAGGCACGAGGCGGTGATCGTCGGGAATCGCTGAGGGAATCCCTCGATCGCTCGTGCGTCGAGGAAGACGTGATCGGTGCCAAGCGCTCGCATCCGCTCCGCGATCGCCCGCGACACCACATCACGCGGTGCCAGGTCACCCCGAGGATGCAGACCCGCGGTCACCGAGTTCCCTTGGGAATCAACGAGTATCGCGCCTTCGCCACGAACCGCCTCGCTGATCAGGGGCCGCCTACCGACCCCGCCGGGGGTGTACAACACCGTCGGATGGAACTGCACGAATTCGAGATCGGCCACCGCGGCTCCGGCCCACAACGCCAGCGCCACGCCGTCCCCGGTCGCCCCGGGCGGATTCGTACTCGGCGCATAGAGCTGCCCGAGCCCACCGGTGGCCAGCAGCACCGAGGGTGTGTGGACGACACCGAACCCGTTGTCCGACACCGCGACAACACCCTGGACGCCCTCGGCGCCGGTCACCACCCGCAGCGCGGCAGCACCGAACAACACAGGCAGCCCCGCCGCGTTGAGCGCACGTTGCACCTCGGCGCCGGTAGCGTCCCCACCGGCGTGAATGATGCGCCGCGTGCTGTGTCCACCCTCGCGGGTACGCGAGATCTGCCCGTCGCGACCGAGGTCGAACACCGCACCGAGGTCGGTCAGCGCGGCGACCGCGGCCTGCCCGCCCTCGACGATCGAGCGCACCGCGTCGACCTCGCACAACCCGGCACCGGCCTCGACCGTGTCACGCACGTGCGAATCGACCGAATCACCCTGGGGCGCAACGACTGCGATGCCACCCTGCGCGTACTGCGTCGACGTATCGGTCGGGCCACCTTTGCTGAGGATGAGCACCCGCAGCCCACGCAACGAGGCCGTCCGCGCCGCGGTGAGACCCGCGACGCCACCGCCGATGACCACCAGGTCGACCTCGGCCTCCCAGGAAACCATCATGGTCGCCTACCGTCTCGGCCGAACGGTGCCGGTCACTCTCCACCACCGGAGTTGCCGATCGCGATCATCCGCTGCACGGACGCCCGCCCGGCCTCGGCCATCGCCAGGTCCACGTGCACCTCGTCGGCACCCTCGACCAGGCAGC
Organism: Nocardia sp. A7; assembly: GCF_046549215.1. Lineage (NCBI taxonomy): Bacteria > Bacillati > Actinomycetota > Actinomycetes > Mycobacteriales > Nocardiaceae > Nocardia > Nocardia sp. A7. The sequence goes on from NZ_JAJPWE010000007.1 coordinate 192,222, forward strand.
GCAGCAACGCGGCCGGAGTGATCATCTTCATGTACTTGCAGGACGCGCGATCGTTGACGGCCTGGAAATCGATCCCGGGCGCGGCCTTGCGCAGCTGGTGCAGCATGCCGATCTCGGTCGCCACCAGCACTTGGCTCGAGCGCGACGCCTTCGCCGCGTCGATCATCCCGCCGGTCGACAGGATGTGCACCCGCTCGGCCGGGAACGCGCCCTCGCCGGCCAGATACAGCGCCGAGGTGGCGCAACCGCACTCCGGGTGCACGAACAGCTCGGCGTCGGGGTGGGTGCGGGCCTGCTCGGTGAGTTCGTCGCCGTTGATGCCGGCGTGCACGTGGCACTCGCCCGCCCAGATGTGCATGTTCTCGCGGCCGGTCTCGCGCTTGACGTGCGCGCCGAGGAACTGGTCGGGCAGGAACAGCACCTCACGGTCGGGGTCGATCGAGTCGACCACGTCGACGGCGTTGGAGGAGGTGCAGCAGATGTCGGTGAGCGCCTTCACCTCGGCGGTGGTGTTCACGTACGACACCACCATCGCGTCGGGGTGCTCGGCCTTCCACGCGCGCAGTTCCTCGGCCGAGATCGAGTCGGCCAGCGAGCAGCCCGCACGCTGGTCCGGGATGAGCACGGTCTTGGCCGGGCTCAGGATCTTGGCGGTCTCGGCCATGAAGTGCACGCCGCAGAACACGATGGTGTCCTCTTCGGCCTCGGCCGCGATGCGCGAGAGCGCCAGCGAGTCGCCGACATGGTCGGCCACGTCCTGGATCTCGGGCAGCTGGTAGTTGTGCGCGAGGATGGTCGCATTGCGTTCGCGCGCCAGGCGGCGCACCTCCTGCGCCCATTCCGGCGTCGCCTCGACACCCGCGTAGCCCGTGGGTCCGTCGAACACCGAACCCATCAGCGTCTGCTGTGCAGTCGTCGTCGCCATGGTGGCTCCCTTCCTCGTGCGAGCGGCTCCGTCGCCGCGATTCGCACCAAACCAGGTTTTCGACTTATAATCGAAAACGTGCCCCATAGTAACACCATCCACGAATCACTCACCGCGGTGTTCCAGGTTCGCCGCTTCTCCTCGCGCATTTCCGCAGGTAGCGGCACCAAGCACCCCGAACTGGCGGTGCTGCTGTGGGAACGCGCGCTCGATCCACAGAAAGGCACCTGGTCACTACCCGGCGGCCGACTGCGCGACGACGAGGACCTCGACACCTCCGCCCGGCGCCAACTCGCCGAGAAGGTCGACGTGCGCGACCTGCACCACCTCGAACAGTTGTCGGTGTTCAGCCACCCCGACCGCGTCCCGGCCCCACGCCGCATCGCCTCGGCCTACCTCGGTCTGGTCCCCCTCACCACCGAACCCGAACTCCCGTCCGACACCACCTGGCACCCGGTCTCGCATCTGCCCGACATGTCCTTCGACCACCGCACCGTCGTCGACCACGCCCGCACCCGCCTTGCCGCCAAACTCTCCTACACCAACATCGCCTACGCCCTCGCCCCCGCCACCTTCACCATGTCGACACTGCGCGAAATCTATTGCGCCGCACTCGGCTACGACGTCGACACCACCAACCTCCAACGAGTCCTCACCCGCCGCAAGGTGATCACCCCCACCGGCGCCACCGCACCCTCCGGCCGAGCAGGCGGTCGCCCCGCCGCCCTCTACCGCTTCACCGATTCCGGCCTCCGCGTCACCGACGAATTCGCCGCGCTGCGTCCCCCGACCTGACCCGGAGCGCTGACGCCGAAAGTTGTCGGTGCCCGGTGTCACACTGCAGGCATGGACACCAACGCAGCGGACGCCGAGAAAACCGCCTCCTACGACGACCCCGATGCTCCATGGAACAAAGAGTTCTCCGAGGAGGAGATGGCCGGCTGGAACGACGGGGTCATCACGGAGTTCCGGGAGAACAGCGGGAAGGTCGGGGGTGACTATGCGGGCGCCACGTTGCTGCTGCTGACGACGACGGGCGCCAAAAGCGGTAAGCCGCACGTGGTTCCGTTGGGTGCGTTGTACCGCGACGATCTGATGTACGTGAGCTCGTTCATGGAGGACAAGTACCCGGCCTGGTATCACAACGCCAAGGCTGACCCCCGGGTCACGATCGAGTTGGGCGGCGAGAAATTCGCGGCGAATGCCGATGTGCTGACCGGCGAGCGGTACGAGGAGTTCGCGGCGTGGGCACTGGCGGAGAATCCGTTGCTGGCCGACTACCAGAGCAAGGTCGACAAGCCGTTGCCGTTGGTGATCCTGCGACGCGCGCAGTGACCCCACGCGGCTGACACCAGCACTCGGTGACGTGCCTCTCCCTGCGAGAGGGGGGTCGACTGCCCTGACTTCACTTGTCGCGGAACGGATTATGCGCGCGGCAGGATCCCGAACAGCAGCGTATCGATTCCCGCGACGAACACCGCGTCGTTGTCGACCGAAATACTCGCCCCGGCGGATGCGGCACCGAACAGCGTGGTCAGGTTCGGATAGTCGCGCGCCGGGTCGCCGGTCGAGGCCGCGAGCGCACCACCCAGACCCCCGGCGGACAGACCCGCGGTCTCCTGGGCGGCGAAGTTCGCGCCCCAGCCCGAGAGCATCGCCACACCCATCATGATGGCGCCCGCGTCGAGTCCGGTCGGCGCCAGCGCGCCCGCCATCCGGTCCAGGTAGCGCACCGAATTCGGGCCCATGCTCGACGGCGTGGCATGGACCAGCCACGGGTGTGCGCGGTGCAGCGCGCGGGACTGCTCGGCCAGCGCGAGGACATCGGCGCGGACATCGCCGGTCGGGTCCGCATACCGGTACTCCCCCGCCACCCGGTCGACCATGAGGGCGATCAGGTCGTCCTTGCCGTCGACGTAGCGATACAGCGAGGCGGCCGCGGTGCCGAGTTCGTCGGCCACGCCGCGCATCGAAACTGCCCGCAGCCCACCCGCGTCGGCGCGGCGCACACACGCATCAGCGAGCTGATCGAGCGTGTACGCCGGGCGCGGCCCCGGCCGTGGCGCCGCGCCGCGCGACCACAACGACGATCCGGTCTGCGTCATACCTGCCAGCATGCCCCAGATTCCTAGTTGCGAACAGCGTTAGCAGATGCGTATCGTGTAATTGCGAACACTGTTCTCAATTGAAGGGAGATCACCGTGTATGCCATCGAAGCCGCTGCACTGACCAGGACCTATGGCAAGAACACCGTGGTGGACAAGGTGGACCTGCGGGTGCCGGCCGGCCAGGTGCACGCCTTGCTCGGCCCTAACGGCTCGGGCAAGACCACCACCGTGCGCATGCTGGCGACGCTGGCGCGGCCCACCTCGGGCCGCGCCGCGATCTGCGGTTTCGACACCGTCCGCCAGGCCGACAGCGCGAAGCGCCAGGTCGGCCTGGTCGGTCAGTTCCACGCCGTCGACCCGCGGCTGACCGGACGGCAGAATCTGGTGTTGCTGGCCCGTCTCAACGGCTTTCGTGCCGCCGCGGCCCGGCGGCACGCGGGCGAACTGCTCGACCGGTTCGAACTGGCCGAGGCGGCAGATCGCGTGGTCCGCACCTATTCGGGCGGCATGCGGCGCAGGCTCGACATCGTCGCGGGCATGATCGTGCGCCCCGCCGTGCTGTTCCTCGACGAGCCGACCACCGGGCTCGACCCGCACAGCCGCAACGAGATCTACCGCTACGTCCGCGATTTCGTCGCCAAGGGGACCACCGTGCTGCTCACCACCCAGTATCTCGACGAGGCGCAGCGCCTGGCCGACGCGATCACGATCCTGGAAGCGGGCCGGGTCGTCGCGGCCGGGACGCCGGACCAGATCCTGGCGGCCGTGCCCGCCGGGCTCGACCTGGTCGTCGACGATCCGCGTCACTACGACGAGGTCGCCGCGGTGCTGGCCGGATTCGGCGGCTCACCCCCGGATCCCTCACCGACACAGCGACATTCGCCGATGGAGCTGTCGTTCACCTTCGCCGGGAACGCACCCGGACTGCTCGAGGTCCTGCGCTCGCTCGATGCCGCCGGTATCGCCGTGCGCGACATCGGCACCCGCGCAACGACTCTCGACGATGCCTTCCTCGCGCTCACCGGTCGCGATCGGATCGGCGTCGCGTCGGAGACGAGCGGCAGCGAGGTGCGGGCATGAACGCCACCGACACCCGTTCAGTGTCCGTGTTCACCGGTGCGGCGGTGCTGTTCGGGCGCGTGTTGCAGAACTACCGCAACTCCCCCGGCCTGTTCGCGATCACCCTGGCCGCTCCGCTGGGCATGATGCTGCTGTTCGGATTCGTCTTCGGTGGCGCGCTCGCCGGCGGCAGCGATGCCGCGGCCTACCGCGCGTACCTGATGCCAGGCGTGCTGGTCCTGGTCGCGGCCATGGGTCTGACGTCGACCGCGTCGACCGCGAATGCCGACCTGCGCAGCGGCTTCACCGATCGTCTGCGCGCACTGCCGCTCTCGCCCGCGGCCGCGCCTGCCGGATTCGCCATGGCCGAAACGGTGGTCGGCGTCGTCGCGCTCGCGCTGATGTCCGGCATCGGGTACCTGCTCGGCTGGCGGATCGACGCCACACTCGGCGAGGTGGCGGTGGCGATCGCGCTGCTGCTCGCCTTCCGCTGCGCGCTGTCGTGGCTGGGTATCGCGCTGGGCGTGGCGATCCGTGACGAGCAGATGCTCCAGCAGATCGCTCCGCTGATCTTCGGCACCATCATGTTCTCGAATGTCTTCGTGCCGACCGCGAGCATGCCACCGGTGGTGGCGGCGATCGCGGAGTGGAATCCGGTGAGCGCCATCGTGGCCGCACTGCGCGAACTGCTCGGCGCCGACCTACCCGACGCGGCCGGTGAAGCCTGGCCCATGCAGCATCCGGTCATGGCGGCGACCGCTTGGATCGCCGTACTGTTCGCGCTCGCGGTCCCGATGGCGATCCGCCGGTACGCGGCGGAGGCCTGATCGCTCAGCGGTCGTACCTGCGATCACGGTGCTTGGACGAGCGCCGGTAGGTACGTCCGCTGGGTACCGCGGTGGCGGCGGATGAGCTGCGCAGGGCGTGGCGGCGGCGCCAGGCGACCAGGTCGGGTCGCTCGGTGGGCTGCTCGGTTGCGGTCTTCATGGTCAAGGGTCCTCCCCCGAAATGCGATGTTTCCAGGATAAGGAGCGGGTACGACCACATCCACTGGTTTTCCGGTGAACCGATTCACCCTGACGGCTATTCCCTGTCCACCACGGCCGCGGACTCGCCCGATTTCTTGTGCGGCGCGGTCTTCTTGTCCATCGGCGCGCCGATCAACACATCCGCCCATCGCGTCGTCGGATCGATGTCGATCAACAGCGCCTTCACCAGCAATGTCAGCGGAATCGCCAGTAGCGCGCCGAGCGCGCCGATCACCCACGCCCAGAACACCAGCGACAGAAAGGTAATGGTGACCCCGAGGCCGACGGCGTCACCGACGAACTTGGGCTGGATGATCGACTGGATCACGAAGTTGATCACCGAATAGACCACGATCACCCAGATCATCAGCACCGGGCCGCTGTCGAGCAGCGCGAGCAGCGCAGGCGGAATGACGCCGACGACGAAGCCGATGTTGGGGATGTAGTTGGTGATGAACGCCAGCAGTCCCCACAGGATCGGCAGCGGTACGCCCATCAACCACAGCGCACCGCAGTCGATCACCGCGACGATCGCGCCGAACACTGTCGACACGATCAGGTACTTACGAGTGCCCGCGGCGAAGGAGATCAGCGCGTTGGCGATAGCGGGCCGCTCCCGCGCGACGAACTCCATCCGTTTGGCCATCGTCATCCCGTCGACGGCCATGAACAGCAGCAGCGCCAGTACGAAGAACAGGTTCGAGAACACCCCGAGGACCCCGCCGAGCAGCAATTCGATGGCGCCCACCGCCTTGCCGATGTCTATACCACCGAGGACATTCTGGATCTGCTCGGTGCTGATGCCCAGGTCCGACAACCAACCGCGCGCATGGTCGAGCAGCGAATCCAGCTTGTCCGCGTATTCCGGCAGCAGCGAGGCCAACTGCACGGCCGACAGTGCGAGCGCCCCACCGATACCGACGATGATCGCCACCACCGCGACGAGCGCCACCGCCATCCCCGCCCACGCGGGCCATCCGCGCTGCTGCGCCCAACTCTGCAGCGGCGCCACCGCGATGGTGAGCATGAGTGCCAGAAAGACCGGGCCGACGATGCCGGAGAACGCTTTCAACCCGCCGATGGTGACGACGGCGGCGGCCAGCGTCAACAACACGATCAGGCCGCGCGGAATCGACCATTCGGCGGGCGGGGCCGTCGATTCGGTTTCGGTGCTCGGCTCGGACATGCGCCGAACGGTAACCACGCGAAGACGCTGCCACCTCCCCCGTTCCGGGTGAGATTCGCGCTCAGGCGGTCTTCATCTGCGGCTTCGGTGGCGGCGCCGCGGTGCGGCGGGTGATCCGTCCCACCGCCCAGAACCCCAACTCGACCACCCAGAACACCAGTAGCGCGGCGGTCACCACCACCACGGGCACCGCGAGAAACACCAGGGACGGCACCGCGATCAGCAACCAGCCGAGCACATCGACCGCACGCGCCCCACGCAACCGGCTGCCCAGCCGCACCGCCGTCCACATCATCCAGCGTCGCGGCACCGATACCCGGGCCTCGCGCAGGCTGCGCCGGAATATCCCGTCCGCATCGGCGGGCCCGACTTCGCCTGTGCGGCGCAGATAGTCGTGCAGGATCGCGGCTCGGGTGTAGGCGCCGTAGCGCGGGATCAGCCACACCAGCGCGCACGGCACCGACGCGAAGTCGGTGCGGAATCCGGCAGGCACGGTGAAGGTTTCGACCGCACCCTGATAGGTGAGCGGTTCGGTGAGCCGCCAGAATTTCGCGTCGAGTTCCTCGACGACCGGACCACCACCGATGAATGCCACGACCGGCCCTCTCGCCCGCACAGCCGGTATCTACCTGCTGTTATGCGCAAATGATATCGCGCGATCGGCACTCAGCCGCGGGGTTGCGAACTCGGATCGAAATCGCCGCTCGGCCGATACTGTTCGGCACCGTAGGGCAGTCGGTAATCGTCGGCGACATCGGCCGGGCGCAGGTCACCGAGCAGCCCCTCGGCACCGGAATCGAGATCGGCGGACGGGTGCAGCGCGGCGAGGAACAACAGCACAAGGGCGGCAAGGAACGGTTGCACCAGCAGAGCGAGATCGGTTCCGACTTCCGCGGGCAGGGCGATGATCTGACCGATCGCCGGATCATCGGAACGTGGATGGCGCACGCCCGCAACCCCTTCGCCGATCCACATCATCAGCGCCGCGCCGAGCCCCGAGGCGAGCAGCACGCCGAGCACCAGCGCGGGCCCCCGCGCGATCCGCACCCGCCAGGCGCCGACCGCACTCAACACCGCGACCACCGCGCCCATGCACAGGAACATCCCGACCGCGTCGAACAGATGCAGACTCTCGCCGGTGAGCACCGCGGCGCGACCGGGCTGGGTCACTCGCAGCCGCTCGGTCGGCGCCAGCAGGCCCCACACCACGCCGGCCGCCGCACTCACCGCCAGCACTACCGCCATGATGACGCCGACGCCGACGAGCTCGCGCCGCAACACCTCAGGACGCTCCCCGCGGCCGAGCACTACCGGCGTTCCGACTGTGCCGATGCGATGACACCGTGCCGCGAGCACTTGGCCCACCAGCCGTCGGGGCTGATCTGCACGATCATCCGGCGCCCACAGTGCTCGCAGAATCGCGGCGGTTCGAGGCCGAGCGCGGCCGAGGCAGGCATCGCGTCGTCGAGCCCCGGCACGATCCGCTGACCGGTGAACGGGTTGTAGCGCGGCTCGCTCTCGCGGGTATCGGTCTGGTCCACTGCGATTACCGCCTCCGTGAGGTGTGGCTCGGCGGTCGTGTCATCCCTGCCGACCTGGGTCGATACTCGATCGTACACAGCGATTTACAGGGTTTCGTTGAGCGCCTTGATCGGCATGCTCAGTTCACCGAGCAGATCCAGATCGGACTCGGCGGGACGGCCGAGGGTGGTGAGGTAGTTGCCGACGATGACGGCGTTGATCCCGCCGAGCATGCCCTGCTTGGCACCCAGATCGCCGAGGGTGATCTCGCGACCACCGGCGAAACGCAGGATGGTGCGCGGCATGGCGAGCCGGAAGGTGGCGATGGCGCGCAGCGCGTCGGCGGCGGGCAGCACCTCGAGGTCACCGAAGGGGGTGCCGGGTCGCGGGTTGAGGAAGTTCAGCGGAACCTCGTCGGGGTTGAGCGCGGCCAGCTGCGTGGCGAACTCGGCGCGCTGCTCGATGCTCTCGCCCATGCCGAGGATGCCACCGCAGCACACCTCCATACCGGCTTCGCGCACCATCCGCAGTGTCTCGAAACGCTCCTCGTAGGAGTGGGTGGTCACCACCTTCGGGAAGTGCGACTTGGCGGTCTCGAGGTTGTGGTTGTAGCGGTGCACGCCCATCGCGGCGAGCTGGTCGACCTGCTCCTGGTTGAGCATGCCCAGCGAGCAGGCGACCTGGATGTCGACTTCGTTGCGAATGGCCTCCACACCGGCCGCGACCTGCGCCATCAGGCGCTCGTCCGGCCCGCGCACCGCGGCGACGATGCAGAACTCGGTGGCGCCGGTCTTGGCGGTCTGCTTGGCCGCCTCGACCAGGCTGGGGATGTCGAGCCAGGCGGCGCGCACCGGCGACTGGAACAGGCCCGACTGCGAGCAGAAGTGGCAGTCCTCGGGGCAACCGCCGGTCTTGAGGCTGATGATGCCCTCGACCTCGACCTCGGGACCGCACCACTTCATCCGCACGTCGTGGGCGAGCTCGAGCAGTGCTTCCAGCCGGTCGTCACCCAGGCGGAGCACCTCGACGGCCTGCTGCTCGGTGAGGCCCTCGCCGCGCTCGAGCACCTGCTCACGGGCGATGGCCAGAATATCGGTCTGGACGGGTGCCTGCGTCACGACGTGATGTCCCTTCGACGGGGTGTGCGCACGAGCCGTGGGTGTGATCCACCCGGCGTGGCCGTGCGACTTGAACGGTGTTCAGGATAGGGTAGCGGCTATGAGTGAGTCATGACACTCGGGTCGGAAATTCACCACGGAAGGACGCGCGTGCAACTGCGGAAGACGGATGTGGTCGATGCCGCCGTCGCGATTCTCGATCAGTACGGACTCGCAGACCTGACGATGCGCCGACTGGCGGGCTCGCTCCAGGTGCAGCCGGGGGCGCTGTACTGGCACGTCAAGGACAAGCAGACCCTGCTCGGCGCGGTGGCCGACCGGGTTCTCGCCCCGATGGACGAGCCGATCACGGCCACCGAGTGGCCCGAGCAGCTCACCGAATCGGCGCACCGCCTGCGCGATTGCCTGCTCGCCTACCGTGACGGCGCCGAACTGGTGTCGGCCACCTACGCCTCGCGCCTGACCACGAGCAAGGCGCGGGAACGCCTGGCGGGCATCGTCATTCGCGCCGGGATGACCAGGGAGGAAGCCGACCTCACGGCCTACACCCTGCTCTACTACGTGCTCGGCCAGACCGTCGACGAGCAGTCTCGCATGCAGATGGACTCCGTCGGCGCGCTCCCCGAGGACAACACGCCCCTGCTCGAAACCCCTGACCCCACAGCTCGATTCGACTTCGGCTTGCAGCTGTTCATCGCTGGCGTGCGCACCATTCTCGGTACCCGGGTGCGCTGATCACGGCGGATCGTTGCGATTGGCCTCCTGAAAGCGGCGCACGAACGGCAGTACCTGCGCCTCGATGACCTCGTTGTATTCGCGGGGTCGCTGAATCGGATTCGCGTGCTCGGTCTGGCTCGGCCGCACCACCGACAGCGTGCCGTCGACGCCACCGGAGTGTTCGATCAGCACCTCGTGTGAATACGCCACGTCCACCACGCCGTCACGTGCGGCCTCGCGTGGTCGGATGAACACGATGGCGGGGTTCCGCTTGTTCGGATGCGGCCTGCCGAGCGCCCGCAGATCCGCGGTGCCGCCACCCGCCACGATCGCCAGGAACTGCGACTCGATCAACCCGTTGCTGGCGGCATCTCGGGAGAAGATCTTGTCACGCAACACCTCCGCGGATGCCGCGCGCATGGCGCGAAAGTCGATGTCGTAGAACAGTCCGGCCCGCTGCGCGAACCGTTCACGCCGAACCGACATCTCGACCGCGAAACGCAGCAGCCTGCTCTCTCTCGCGCCCGGCAGCCAGCCCACCCAGCGCACCAGATCGGCACCGCGACTGCGACTCTCGGGGCGAACCGCATCCAGATCCATCGGCGTGCAATCCAGCACAACGGCCACCAATCGCCGATCGCTGCCGAGGTGGATGTGGCGCGCCACTTCGAGCGCGATGATCCCGCCCATGCTGTGCCCGACCAGCACGATATTGCGCACATTGCCGTAGCGTGCGGCCCGCACGATCATCTCGGCGATGACCTTGGTGTCGATACCCGCGTTGTCATAGCGCACCGCCCACACCACCCCCAGTCGACTCAACGCGGGCAGCGCCTTGGCGGTCGGCGCCGCGTTGACTCCCCCGAGCCCGACCATGTCGACCACCGCGGTATCCCAATCCCGGGCATCCGCAGGCAGATTCGCCGGCAGCAATTCCGGCGTGGTCTGCGCCAGTCGCTCGCGTTCGGGTGCCACATCATGGACCCAGTACTGCCCGAACACGATCATCGCGACCAGCAGCACCCCGAGGATTCGCACGACCGCCAGCCTCGTGCGGCGCCAACGGCCCCACGCGTGGCCCAGCCGGGTTTCGCGCAACCGATCCCGCCGACGCGCATCGTCGAAGTCCGCGACGGTGGACGGATGCCGATCGAATGACGACATCACTCCACTGTAGGGGCGACGATCAGCCCCTGCCGGTCCCCCTCCCAGCCATCTGAAACGCCGCTCGACGCGTTACCCCAGCTCGTAGCGCTGTGCGTACCGGGTCGGCGGTTCCCCGAAAATCGTGCGGAAGTCGCGACTCAGATGGGCCTGATCGGCGTAGCCCAGCTCGGCGGCGAGCGCGGCCCAATCGATTTCGACGCCCTCGGCGAGACGTTCGGTGACCTCGTGCAGCCGGTAGCGGCGCACCACCAATTTCGGCCCGATACCGACGTAGTCGGCGAACAATCGCTGCAGCCGCCGCACGCTCAGTTCGAATTGTTCCGCGATCGCGTCGACCCTGGTCACCCCCGTGTCCTCGGCGATGGTGGCCACCACATGAGCGGCGAGATCAGCTTGCGGATCAGGCGCGGGCAGGAGTCCGAGGAGGAACCGCTCGACCGATTCGACATCGACCGGCGAGGGCATCTCACCAGCGAAAACTTCTGCGGCATCGACTGTCCGATCCCGCAGTGTCGCCACCGGACCACCGAGCAAGGGACCGAACATGCCCGGACGGAAGGCGACGCCGAACACTGTCCCGACGCCGGACAGCTCCCGGTACACGTGTGACGACGACGGCCCGTGCAGTTCCACGCGGCCGTCGCGGAAGCTCAGGTAGACGTTCGGCAGCGGCACCACCAGCTGGCGATAGGGCCGCTCGTAGTCCCAGCTGACCGTCCAGTACCGGGCGACGTAGCGCGCCAACTCCCCCGACGGCGCGGCGAACGCATGGCGCTGCGACGCACGCCAGGCGCCGCCGAGTTCCCGCGGATCGCGCTCCACGCGGCGAGTGTATGTCGCGTTTGTTCAAGACAGCGGCCGCTCGCGGTGGTTACCTCGGTGTATGTCCGAAAACGAACGCGTGGCCCGCGCCGCCGAACCGCTGTCGAAGATCATCCGCACCATCGCGCCGGATCGGCTCGCCGACCCCACGCCGTGCTCGGACTTCGACGTCCGCGGCCTGCTGAACCACCTGCTGCACTGGGGACCGTCGTTGATCGGCGCGGCGCACAAGCAGGAGATCGCCCCGGGCGCTGAGGTCGACCTGACCGAGGGCGACTGGGCCGCCGCCCTCGACACCCAGCTCACCGACCTCGCCACCGCCTGGCGCGACCCCGACGCCTGGCAGGGCGTCACCCGGATGGGCGGCCCGACGGACCTGCCCGCATCGCTGGTCGGCGGCATGATCGTCGGCGAGCTGATCGTCCACGGCTGGGACCTCGCCCGCGCCCTGGGCACCACTGTGAGCTGGGACGACGACCTGCTGCGCTATGTCCACAGCGAGGTGGCGGCCACCGCCGACCAAGGCCGTGCGATGGGTATCTACGGACCCGAGATCCCGGTCGCCCCCGATGCGCCCCTCCTCGACCGAATCCTTGGCCTCACCGGCCGCGATCCCGCATAGCGATACGCCTGGCAACATGCTGGGCCACCGCCTCATTCATCGCTGACCATCCGTGGCCGCACGGGACCGGGGAACCAGCGATAGATCGCGACGGTGCCGAGACCGACGCCAACGGCCAGCAGGGCACCGGCGGCAGCCAGCCCCGCGAAGGCGCCGACCAGGCCGACGGCGACCGGGCCCGTGAACATTCCCATGTCGTGGGTCAGGCGCCAGGCGCCCAGGAATTCAGCGCGGCGGTCGTCCGGTGCGGCGGAAGCACCGACCGTCATGATGAGACCGTTGCTCAGGCCGTTGGCCAAGCCGAGCAGCATGGTCGCGGCGCCCATGGTGAGCACGGAGTGGGTGAAGGGCAGCGCGGCGTAACCGGCAGCGAAGCAGACGCCGCAGGCGATGCCTGTCACCCGGCTGCCCGCGCGGTCCAACCACACCCCGGCCGGGTAGGACATGAGCACGTCGACCGCGCCGGCCAGTCCGAACAGCAGACTGGTGGTGGCGGCGTCGATGCCGAGATGGGCCGCCCACAGCGGCAACAGTGCCGTGCGCGATGCCCGCGCCGCACCGATCGCCACCGCGGCGAGCCCGAGCGTGCGCAGTGCCCTGCGGTTTTCGGACAGCACCGTGTGCAGTGGCCGCAGCGAGGACGGATCATCGAGGTCACCGGAACGGATCGCCACCATCGCCGCCGACGCCACCACCGTGGTGACCAGCTGCAACCACAGCGCACCCACCGGCCCCATCCCGTGCACCAGCGCCGCCCCGAGGAACGGCCCGCAGAAGAAGCCGAGCCGGTGCGCACCGGCCAACGTCGACATGGCCCGCCCACGTTGCTCCGGCGCCACCACCGACACCAGATATGTCTGCCGCGCCAGCCCCCACACCGCGCCCGCCGCCCCGTTGAGCAGCAAACCCACCGCCAGCACACCGAGGTTCGGCGCGAAGATCGCCGCGAGCACACCGACCGTGCCGAGCACACTGCCGACCCCGATCGCCGCCCGTTCCCCGATCCGGGCGACGATCCGTCCCGCGGGCAGATCGGCGAGCACCATGCCGAGCCCGCCGAGGGCCACGATCAGACCCGCCGTCCCGGCCGAGGCCCCGAGATCCAGTGCGCGCAAGGCATACATCGGGGCGGCGGCACCAGCTCCGGTGCCGTACAACGCCATCGGCGCGAACACCGGCCAGACCAGCGAACGCAGGCGCAGCGGCCCGACGTCGAGGGTGTCCGCGCTCATTGCCGCCTACCGGGCAGGCGACGAAGACAACAACTTCCGTCGCAACCAGTACTCATCCGACGGCGGCGGGGGTCTGCGCGAACTGACTCTGCGGTCGAGCGAGTCCGAAGTGGTCGCGCAGCGTGGTTCCGGTGTATTCGGTGCGAAACAGCCCGCGTTCCCGCAGGATCGGCACGACTGTCTCGGCGAAGATCTCGAGCCCGCCGGGGTAGTACGGCGGCATCACGTTGAATCCGTCTGCCGCGCCCTGGGTGAACCACTCCTCGATCGTGTCAGCCACCTGCTCGGGTGTCCCCGCGAACACCCGGTGACCGCGCGCACCCGCGAGCCGGTGCAGCAACCCACGCAATGTCGGCCTCTCCCGCTCGACGATCCCCGCCACCACCTGCAATCTGCTGCGCGCGTTGTCGGTGACATCGCCCGCGCCCGCGAACACTTCCACGGGCACCGCCTCGTCGAGCGCGAGGGAGCGCAGCGAGGTGCCGGTGATCGATTCCAGCTGCTTGATCCCGTATTCGGGCACGGTGAGCTCGTTGAACTCCCGTTCCAGACGCAGTGCGGCGGCCTCGGTGTCGGCGATGAACGGGCTGATCCCCGGCAGGATCTTCACCTCGTCGGCGGTGCGCCCGAACTCGGCCGCCTTGGACTTGATATCGGCGTAGAACGTCTGCGCGTCCGAAAGCCGTTGGTGTGCGGTGAATATGGCCTCCGCATACTTGCCCGCGAAGGCGCGGCCCTCGTTCGACGCCCCCGCCTGCACCAGTACCGGTCGCCCCTGCGGTGTCCGCGCCGAGTTGAAAGGTCCACGCACGCTGAGGTGTTCGCCGACGAAGTCGATCGGGTGGATCTTGGCTGGATCGGCGTACACACCGGCGGCGCGGTCGAGCACGATCGCATCGTCTTCCCAGCTGTCCCACAGCCCGACCACCGCGTCGACGAATTCCCTTGCGCGGGAATACCGTTCGGCGTGACTCGGGTGCCGTTCGAGCCCGAAGTTGGCCGCGGCCAGGTCGGTGCCGGTGGTGACGATGTTCCACCCCGCGCGACCACCGGAGATGTGGTCGAGCGAGGAGAACAGCCGTGCCAGGTTGTAGGGCTCGTAGTAGGTGGTCGAGGCGGTCGCGATCAAGCCCAGATGTGTTGTCGCCGCGGCGATCGCGGTGAGCAGGGTGATCGGTTCGAGGCCCGGCGCGGCATTGTGTCGCACGTCGGTCCGCAGGGCAGGTCCGTCGGCGAAGAACACCGCGTCGAGCTTCGCCGCCTCCGCGGTGCGTCCGATCTCCTGGTAGTAGGAGACGTCGTAGATGCGGTCGGGCCTGCTGTCAGGATGCCGCCAGGCGGCCTCGTGGTGCCCGGACGGGTAGATGAACGCGTTGAGACTCAGTTGACGCGGTGCACTCATGACGCCTGCTTCACTTTCTCGAATTCTGTTGTGTCGACACCGAGTCCGGTCAGCAATGTCTCGCGCAGCCGGACGAACTCCGGGTGCGCGTGCCTGCGCGGGCGCGCGGTCTCGATGCGCTGATCGATCGTGATCCGGCCCTCGTCCAGAACCAGCACCCGGTCGGCGAGCAGTACGGCCTCGTCCACATCGTGGGTCACCAGCAGCACGGCGGGTCGGTGCCGCTCGCACAGCGCCTGCAGCAGGGCGTGCATCCGTATCCGGGTCAGCGCGTCGAGCGCGCCGAACGGTTCGTCGGCCAGCAGCAATTCCGGCTCACGCACCAGCGACCTGGCCAACGCCACCCGCTGCTGTTCACCGCCGGAAAGCTCACGCGGCCAAGCCTTCTCCCGCCCGGCCAATCCTACTTCGGCCAGCGCCGACCGTCCCCGCTGATCCGCGTCTCGCCCGGTCAACCCGAGCACCACATTGTCGAGCACCCGCGCCCACGGCAGCAACCGCGAATCCTGGAACACCACCGCGCGCTGGGTCGGCACCGACAACTCGCCGGAACCTGGGACCTCGGAATCGAGTTCGGCCAGTGCCCGCAGCAGCGTGCTCTTGCCGGAACCGCTGCGCCCGAGCAGCGCCACGAACTCCCCGCGCCTGATCTCGATGTCGATGCCGTTCAACACGATTCGCCGACCGAAGCCGCGAGTCAGCGCGCGGGTGCGTACGACGACCCGCTCGTCGGAGCTCAGTCGCCCAGTGTCTGTCGCCATGCCAGCACCTTTCGTTCCGTTGCCCGCACGGCGAGATCGCCGAACAGTCCGAGCAGTCCGTAGATCACCAGGCCGACGACGATCACATCGATCTGGCCGTAGGTGCGTGCCTGCGTCATCAGGTAGCCGATGCCGCTGGTCGCGTTGACCTGCTCGACCACCACCAGCGCCAGCCAGGAGATGGTCACCGCCAGCCGCAACCCAAGGAAGAATCCCGGTAGCGAACCCGGCAGCGCGATCCGCCGCAGGAATCCCCACCGCGACAGTCCGACCGTCTCGGCGAGTTCCACATAGCGCGCGTCGACGCTGCGCAGGTAGGCATGGGTATTGATGTAGATCGGAATGAGCACGCTGGTGGTGATGACGATCAGCTTCATCTGCTCACCGATCCCGAACCAGACGATGAACAGCGGGATCAGCGCCAGCGTCGGGATCGCCCGCTTGATCTGCACCGGACCGTCGACCACCGCCTCACCGATCCGGCTCAGCCCCGCGACCAGTGCGAGCACAACGCCGATCGCCACACCGAGAACGAGCCCGATCACGGCGCGCTGCAACGAGGTCAGCAGGTTGGACTGCAACCGGCCGTCGGCGATCAGCTCGCCCGCGGTCTGCGCGACCGTCCACGGCGCGGGCAGTGTCTCCGGGTCGATGGCGCCGATCGCGGATCCGACCACCCAGGTACCGATGAGCAGGGCAGGCCCGAGCGCGAAACCGAACGGGATCGGCCTGCCGGGGCCGAGCCTGCGCCTACCCCGCGCACGCGGCGCGAGCACCTCGACCGGGGCAATGTTCGTCCTGATTCGGCGCAGCACGCCGACGTCGAGGGTGGCCATCAGCTCGCCGCCGGCGCGAACGCCGCCCCACTGGCCGTGACGGCCTCGGTGACCGCGGCGTCGAAGCGCAGGTCGAAACCATCGACGGCCTTGATCTTCTTGGGCAGCTCGCCCACGGCGTCGATCGCGTCGATGGTGCTCTGTTGCCGGGCGATCAGCTGCTGGTCCAGGTGCGGGAAGGTGTAGGTGCCCAGCGATTCGACGATCCGGTTGGCATCGTCGGCGCTGACTTTCTGGCTCTCGATGTAGTAGCGGGTCGCCCATTGCTCGCGATGAGTGTTGGTCCACTGCCAGGCCCGCACGAACGCGCCGACCAGCGCGCGCGTCGCGGCGGCCTTGGCCGGATCCTGGACCACCGCGCGGCGCGCGTACAGATACGCGAGGCCGCTGTAGATGCCCGTGGTCTCCGAATCCGGGATCAGCGAGGTGCCCTGGGTGCGCAGGAACCTGGTCACATTGGGTTCGATCAGCGGCGCGACATCGACCTGACCGGTCCGCACCGCGTCGGGGAATTCGGCCAGCTGCAGCCGGACCAGCTCCACATCGGCGGGCTTCAAGCCTGCCTTGGTGAGCGCCTTCAGCACCGACGCCTGCTGCGCGGTGCCCTCGGCGTACGCGATCTTCTTGCCCTTCAGATCGGTGAGCTTCGTGATCGAACGGCCCGGTGCGACAGCGAGTTTCATCGCCTGCGGGTTGGTCTGGTAGGAGCCGATGATCGGCACGTCCTGTCCCGCGGCCAGCGCGTGGATCGGCGGCACATCCCCGACCTGACCCACATCGGCCGCCCCCGCCCGGAACGCCTCGAGGATGGCCGGGCCGCCGACGAAGTTCGCGAACTCGATCTTGAACGGCAGCTTGTCCAACTCACCGGACAGCCGCAGCGCCGATTGCAGGCGTTCCTGCTGATCGGCGACGACGAGCGTGGTCCCCGGCGGCACCTCGGTCGGCAGCGGCGCGTCGGGGGTGCCGACCGGTGTCTCATTTCCCTGCGCACAGCCGGTCAGCCCGAGCGTCGCAGCGGTGGCCATCGCGAGCAGTGCGGCGGTGGCACGGCCACGCAGGCCGGGCCGAAAGGTGTGCGGTCGGTACATACAGGAATTGAAGCAACCACACCCGCCGCCGAATACCTTTAGCATTCGCGTGATTCGAAGGCTTGGATCACGCCGCGACGCGCAGGGGTGATCGGCGCCCGGTTGCACCCACCGAGCCGGGTGGCACGGCGTGCCGCGTACAGTCGCGGTGTCATCCCCGGCGGGTGCGGGAATCCGGTGTAATTCCGGAACGGTCGCGCCACTGTGATCGCCTCACGGCGAAAGTCAGACCTCCCTCGCCGGGACACCCTCTGAAAGGGCCGCGCCTTGCCTGTGGAGATTTCGCGATGATCCGTGCTCGGATCTCGCTCGCATTACCCCTGCTCGGGGCCCTACTAGTGGTGGCCATGATCGGGTCAACCGGATTCGGTGCGGAAATTCTGCCCGTCTCCGCGGTGCTCGACACCCTCACCGCCCGGCTCACCGGTGCGACACCCACCGACCTCGGCATCGACACCATCGTCTGGCAGCTCCGAGTGCCACGCACACTGCTCGCAGCGGTCGTCGGCGCCGGCTTGGCACTGGCCGGTGCGGCGATGCAGACGTTGGTGCGCAACCCACTGGCGGACCCCTTCCTGCTCGGCGTCTCCTCCGGTGCCGGTGTCGGCGCGGCCGCGGTGATCACCTCCGGGCTGTTCGCCGGCGCGGGCATCTGGGCGCTGTCGGGCGGTGCGCTGCTCGGCGCGCTCGGCGCCGCGACCCTGGTGTTCCTGATCGCGATCGCCCAGGGCGGCCTCACCCCGTTGCGGCTGGTGCTCACCGGCACCGTGCTCGGTTCGGCCTTCGCCGGCTTCAGCAGTTTCCTGGTGTTTCGCAGCACCGATCCCGCGGCGGCGGAGTCGGTGCTGTTCTGGCTGCTCGGCAGTCTCGCCGGTGCCGACTGGACGACCATGCCCCTGCCGCTCACGGTCGTCGTGGCGTGCGGCGCGATCCTGCTGGCGATCGCGGGCTGGTTGGACGCGCTCACTCTCGGCGCGGACACCGCGTCATCGGTCGGAGTTCCGGTGCGGCGCCTGCGTATCGGCCTGTTCGTGCTGCTCGCGGTGCTCGTCGGGGTCCTCGTCGCGGTGTCGGGCGGGATCGGCTTCGTCGGTCTGGTCGTTCCGCACGCCGCGCGGATGATCGTCGGCCCCCGCCACCGCAACCTGCTCCCCACCTGCGCGCTCGGCGGTGCCCTGTTCCTGGTGGTCGCCGACGCTGCCACCCGAATCCTGGTGCGTCCCACCGAGATCCCGGTCGGTGTCCTCACCGGTCTCATCGGCGCGCCCCTCTTCCTCGTACTGATGGGCAGACGCCGCTACCAATTCGGCACGTCATGAGCAACTATCAGCGCGTCTTCGGCCGACGACCAACGGACCGCGTCACCGACAACGCGACACGACGACCGCGCCGCGCTCCGAAGGAAACCGCCTACGACCTCGGCAAGGCTGCGCTCGACAGCGCTGCAGGCGACGGCGAGCCTCGACATGAGGAGGCGAGCTCACCTGCGGCGGAATCCGATTCGCTCGCTCGCCCCACCGTGTCGCACGGCCGAGACACGGTGGGGCGAGCGGGTGAATTGCGCGCCGTCGCACTCACCTGCGCGATCGGGCGGCGAAATATCGTTGTCGGTGCGGACTTCACGATCAGACCCGGCGAGACCGTCGGCATCGTCGGGCCGAATGGCAGCGGCAAGTCGACGTTGTTGCGCGTGCTTGGCGGGGTCAACAGGCCGACGCATGGCCAGGTGCTCGTGGACGGGCAGGGATTGCACGCTCTCCGGCCCCGGCAACGGGCCTCGGCGGTGGCCTTGGTGGCGCAGGACGAGAGTCCGCCCGCCGACATGCTGGTCGGCGAAGTAGTCGCCCTCGGGTTGACGCCGTATCTGCCGCCGTGGGGCCTGGGCGCCCCGCGCGAACAACAGCGGGTGGCACAGGCTCTGGCATCGGTCGATCTGCCCGGTTTCGCGGGCAGACAGGTGCAGCACCTGTCTGGTGGTGAACGCCAGCGGGTTCTCCTGGCGCGAGCGCTGCTCCAGAACACCCCCGTCCTGCTCCTCGACGAACCGACGAACCACCTCGACGTCACCCATCAACTCGAGTTGCTCACCCTGATGCGCAACCTGAACCGCACCGTCGTCGCCGCCCTGCACGATCTGTCCTTGGCCGACCGCTACTGCGACCGAATCATCGTGCTGCACAACGGTTGCACCCGACCACTCGCGTCACCGGCTCAGGCGCTGACCCCCGATGTCGTCGCCGAGGTATTCGGCGTCGACGCGACGCGCGTCCAGCATCCGGTGACCGGCGAAAACCATCTGTTGATCACCCCGCGAGAGGCGCGATGATGAAGAACCACAGCCGCATCCTGGCCACCACAGCCCTTGCCGCCGTTCTGACGGCCTGCACCGGCACCACTACGCAGTCCGCCGCGACCATCCCGATCCTCAACTGCGGCAAAGAGTCCCAGTTCCCAGCACCCGCGCAGCGCTTGTTCGTCAACGACGGAAATCTGGTCTCGATGGTGCTTGCCCTCGGCGCGCAGGACCAGGTCGCCGCGGTCTCCAGCATCCAGCGCGACGCCGCCACCCTGCGCGCACACTACGGCGCCGACATCGTCGACGGCCTGAAATCTGTTGCCCCCGAATATCCCTCGCGCGAGACCGTGCTCGCCCAACGCCCGGACGTCATGGTCGCGGGGTGGAGCTACGGCTACGACGAGGCGAGCAACCTCACTCCCGCATCGCTACACAAGGACGGCATCGCCGCCTACGTCCTCACCGAGAGCTGCCGCCAACTCGACGGCGCGGCCGCCCGCGGCACCGTCGAACCGTGGACCGCCTTGCGCACCGACCTCGCCGACCTCGGCACGATCACGGGCCACCCCGACCGCGCCGCCGAGGTCACCGCCGACCTCGACCGCAGGCTCGCGGCGCTGACCGCCGCACCGAAGCCGGCGAAAACCCCGACCGTGTTCCTGTTCGACAGTGGCACCGACACGATCTTCTCCAGTGGGAAATTCGGTGCGCCGCAAGCGATCCTCGAAGCCGCGGGTGCCCGCAACATCCTCGACGATGTCGCCGACACCTGGACCAAGGTCTCGTGGGAGCGCCTGGCGGCCGCCGACCCGGACGCGATCATGTTCGTCGACTACCCCGGCCAGAGCTATGCGCAGAAGGTCGACCTGCTGCGTTCCAAGCCCGGTATCAACGGATTGCGCGCGGTCCGCGACAGCCGGTTCTTCAACCTGCCCTACGCGCTGTGGACGAGCGGTCCGCTCAATATCGATGCGGCAGAACAGATCCGCAAGCAGCTCGAAGCCTGGGGCCTCGTGCCCACTTCGGGAATCACACCCCGCGCGAACGATGCCGTGCGCTGATCGGGACCTGGCGTCGACCCGGGCTGTGCGCTGTCAGCGGATCGTCGCACCGGGGCGGCGGTACTCAGTCGGTCGTGCCGCGCTCAGCGAGCGCCGCCAGTTTCGTCAGTGCCATCTGCCAGCCGACCTCGTTCTCGGCGGGACCGAGACCCGGCGGAACCTCTTCGTGCAGTATCTCCAGGTGGGTGCCGCCGTCCACGTCGGTCAGCGTGAAGGTGACGGTCTGCGAGCCGGTCATGTCCGGCTTCTCCGTGACGAATTCCAGCACCTCGACCACCTGCTCATCCGGGATCAGCGAGCGAAACGTCCCGAAGTAGGCATCGTGTTTCTGCCGAATCGTGCCCGCGACGTAGTGCGGCTCTGTTTCGCCGGGGTCGGCGGCCTCGTCATAGGTGAGGGTGATCGAGAACGATCCGCCCTCCACCGGCTCGAACCGATGCACCTCGGTCGCTATCCCGTCGGGCATCATCCAGGTAGCCACCGCGTCGCCGTCCAGCAGTAGCCGATAGACGGTCGAACGAGGCGCGTTGATATGCGTACCGATCCTGGTCGTCGCCATGGCTTTCACGATAGTCGCCCGGACGACGCCTACCGGTCAACCCCGGGAGCAGCGTGCCAGTGTCTGCAACGGATCGGTCAGCACGTCGGCGAACGCCAGTTCGGCGGCCCCGATCAGCGGGGCGTCGTCGGCCAGCGCCGAGGTCCGCAACCGGACACGTTCGCGGACGGCGAGCAGTCCGTTCACAGCCAGCCTGCTGCGAACCTGGGCGGCCGAGCCGAGGTAGATCTCGCGCAGCACCCCGCCGAACACGACCATCGTGGGGTTGAAGATATTCACCAGATTGGCCACCCCGTAGCCGAGCCAGTCGCCGACCTGGTGCAGTGCGTCGCGGGCTGTCGCGTCACCGCGGCCCGCCGCGTCCACGATCGCCTCGACCGCGGCCCGGCCGGTGAGCTCGGCACGGCCTGCCGCCGCGATCAACGCCAGCTCCCCGGCCTCGGCCTCCAGGCAACCCCGCGACCCACACCGACAGGTTCGACCGCCGGGATTGACGATCATGTGCCCGACCTCGCCGCCGTAGCCGCCCTCACCACCGAGCAACTCGCCACCCATGATGACGCCACCGCCGATACCGACCTCACCGTGCAGGTAGATCAGATCCGATACCCCGGCACCCACCCCACGCTCCCGCTCGGCAAGCGCACCCAGGTTGGCATTGTTGCCGACCACGACCCGAACACCCAGTCGCTGGGACAGTTTCGCACCGACCGGCACATCCACCCAGCCGATGTTCGGCCCGTACCGAACGACACCGTCACCCTCACGCACCATCCCACAGAACGCGAGACCGAAACCCACACAGACACTGTCGTGTCCTGCCGTGCTGATCATCGTCTCCGCCATCACAGCCAGTGATTCGATCACCTCATCGGGATCGAATGCCGCACTGTCGCGCGGTGTTTCGCGCCGGTCGAGAATCACACCGCCCAGACCGACCCGCGCTACCGCGAGCCGGTCCGCGCCGACATCCAACGCGAGCACATACACCCGCTCCGACTCCGGCCGCACCACCAGCGACGGCCGACCGGCCTTGCCCGTCTGGCGTGGCAGTTCCTCGCTCACCAGCCCGGCGGCGGCGAGATCGGTGGTCAACGCCAGAATTGTGCTGCGGTTCAAGCCCATTCGCTCGGCCAGCACCGCCCGCGACACCGGGCCACTCAGGTGGACGTGGCGCAGCAGCACGGCAAGGTTGCGTGTTCGGATCTCGTCCGGGGCGGGCGCAGCCCTCATCCGGCCCAGCCTTCCCGGTCGATGGTCAACTTCCTGGCAGCGAACGCTTGCGCGAGAGCGCGTCCACTCCCGCCGCGAGCAGCAGGACAAATCCTGTCACAACGAATTTCGTGCCCGCGCTGTAACCCATCAGGCCCATCCCGTTGTTGATCACCGCGACCACCGCCGCACCGAGTATCGCGTCGAGCATCCGGCCGCGACCACCGAACAGACTGGTACCACCGATCACCGCCGCACCGACCGCGGTGAGCAGCACATCGGAACCGCCGGTGTTCGGATCGACGGAGTTGGCCCGCGACGCCGCGATCAACCCACCGACAGCGGCCATCGTCGAGCACAGCACGAAGGCACTGATCTTGATCCGATCGACCGGAATGCCCGCGCGCCGAGCCGCTTCCACGCTGCCGCCGACCGCGTAGATATGCCTGCCGAACGAGGTGCGATTGAGCACGAACGTCCACAGCAGCAGCAACGCGACGATGATCGGCACCACGATCGGCATGCCCTGCAGCGAGTTGACCTCCGGATTGCGGCTGCGCTCGTCGTTGAGCACCAGCACCGCGATCCCCGCGACGACCGCGACGGTAGCGATCCGCAACGCGACCACCGGTGCCGTCTCACCGGTCAGCCCGAGCGTTCTTCGCGCCCGCAACTTTCGGTACTGCACGAACGAGAACCCCGCGAGCAACACCAGGTACATGACCCAGCCGAGCAGCGGCGGCACGTTCTTGTTGGCGATCGCCAGGATCGTCTCGTCGTGGATGGAGATATTGCGGCCGTTGTCCATGATCTTGAGCGCCACACCCTGCAGCGCCAGGAACGCGGCCAGCGTCACCACGAACGACGGGACGCCGATCTTCACCACGATCGCACCGATGGTCAGCCCGATCACGACACCGGTGAGCAGCGACACCAGCACCGCCGCGTACCAGGGCCAGCCCTTGTCGGTGAGCAACACCGCGAGCACCGCGGCACACACCCCGCTGGTGAAGCCGGCCGACAGATCGATCTCCCCGAGCAGCAGCACGAAGATCAAACCCATCGCGATCACCGCGATCGCCGCACCCTGGGTGAGCAGGTTCGCGATATTGCCCTGAGTCATGAACACCGGTCGCGCGATCCAGAACACGACCGACAGCACGACCAGCGCGATCACCGACGGCAACGCACCCATGTTGCCGCTGCGAATCCGCGCCACGTACCCGGTGACCAACTCGGCCACCGGTGCCGTCGGCGCGGCCTTGTCCTCGACCACCGCACTCATGCCTGCACTCCGATTCCGAGACTCCCGCTGCGGCCGGAGGTGATCAGTTCGACGACCTGCGAATGGGTCACATCGGCGGTCCGCACCTGTGCGGCCATCCGGCCCAGATACAGCGCCGCGATGCGATCGGAGACCGCGAAGACGTCGTTCATGTTGTGCGAGATCAACACCACCGCAAGCCCCTTGTCGGCCAGGCGGCGCACCAGTTCGAGGACCTGCTGGGTCTGGGCGACACCGAGCGCCGCGGTCGGCTCGTCCAGAATCACCACCTTGCTGTTCCACAACACAGCCTTGGCGATGGCCACGGTCTGGCGTTGTCCACCGGACAGGCTCGCCACCTTCTGCCGCACGGATTTCACCGTCCGCACCGACAGACCGGCCAGGGTCGCGCCCGCGAGCTCTTCCATGCCGTACTCGTCGAGCACGATGCCGTGCTTCTTCTCGCGGCCGAGGAACATGTTCTGCACGATGTCGAGGTTGTCGCACAGCGCGAGATCCTGATACACGATCTCGATCCCCAGTTCCGCCGCGTCCCTCGGGTTGCCGATCTGCACCGGCGCACCGTCGAACAGCACCTCACCCGCATCGATCGGATGGGTACCGCCGATGCATTTGACCAGGGTCGACTTGCCCGCGCCGTTGTCGCCGACCAGCGCCGTCACCTCACCGCTGTAGGCGGAGAAGTCGATATCGTGCAGGACGTGAACCGGGCCGAAACTCTTCTCTAATCCGCGCAATTCGATGAGCGGGGTATCGGTCATCAGCGGACGCCGTTATCCGCGCAGAGCTTGGCGAACTCACCGGCGCACAGCGCGGCCTTGTCGACGAAACCGTCGGCCACGACGTCGTTCACGTTGTTCTTGAAGATCGCCTTCGGCTCGAGCAGCACCGAGGGCACCTTCGTCTTCGCCTCGGGATCGTCGACGGTGCTCGGTGCCTCGGCCTTCTCGCCATTGGCCAGTGCGATCGCCAGCTTCGCGCCGGCAGCGGCCTCGAGCTTGATCGCCTTGTAGACGGTCATGCACTGGTCCCCGGCCAGAACGTTCTGCAGCCCCTGGACCGTGGCATCCTGACCCGTCACCGGGATCTGCCCGTTCAGCTTCTGCTTCTTCAGCACCGCGATGGCGGCATTGGCCAGACCGTCGTTGGCCGCGACGGCGCCACCGAGGTTCGGCGTGCCGGTGAGCATCTGCTCGAAGATGGTGCCCGCCTTGGTGTTGTCCCATTCGGGGACGGCCTGATCCGGGCCCTTCACGTACTCGCCCGCATCGAACTTCGGCTTCAGCGCGCCGTCGTAGCCGCTCTTGAACAGCGCGGCGTTGTTGTCGGTAGGACCGCCGTTGAGGTAGGCGACGACCGGCTTCGCCGCCTGCTTGTCGGCCAGGCACTTCGCGAGGCCGTCGCCCATGAGCTGGCCGACCTTCACGTTGTCGAACGACACGTAGTACGGCGCACCGCCGCCGAGAGTCAGCCGGTCGTAGTCGATCACGGTCACGCCCTGCGCTTTGGCCTTCTGAATGACGGCCTTGCCGGTGCCGCTGTCGAGGTTGGTGATCATCAGCACCGAGGCGCCGTTGGTGATCATCTGATCGGCGATCGTCTGGAAGGCGTTCTTGTCGCCCTGGGCATTCTGGATGTCGGCCTTGATCCCGGCGGCGTCGAACGCCTCCTGGAGATACTTGCGATCGGCCGTCTCCCACCTCGCCGAGGTCTTGCTGTCGGGCAGGATGACGCCGATCTTGGCGCCGCCTCCCGAGGAGGTCGATGTGTCGTCGCCGCAGGCGGTGACCGAAGTGAGAAGTGCGATCGAGACGGCCGCGATGCCGAAGATCCCCTGACGCATGAGCGTGGGCCTTTCGTGGAACCACCGCCTGGTGGGGCGGTCGAGCTGGAGTGAATGTTGTTCTCGACAACATACTCCAGAGTGGCCTGGCCCACTACGGAAACGCAAAAAGGCCCTCCAACCGAAGTTGGAGGGCCTTTCGCAAAGATGTTCCGGCAGTGTCCTACTCTCCCACACCCTGTCGAGTGCAGTACCATCG
Source organism: Nocardia sp. A7 (assembly GCF_046549215.1). Lineage (NCBI taxonomy): Bacteria > Bacillati > Actinomycetota > Actinomycetes > Mycobacteriales > Nocardiaceae > Nocardia > Nocardia sp. A7. The sequence continues at coordinate 218,272 of NZ_JAJPWE010000007.1, forward strand.
GCGCAGATGAGCTTAGCTTCCGGGTTCGGAATGGGACCGGGCGTTTCCCCACCGCTATAACTACCGT
>NZ_JAJPWE010000008.1:0-126128 GCF_046549215.1 Nocardia sp. A7
TTGGTGTTGAAAGGTCTGGGTATCGAGCGGGTATTGGTGGCTGGCCTGCAAACCAACGTGTGTGTGGAAGCCACCGCTCGGGCAGCGCTCGAGCAGAACTTCGAGGTGGCTGTGGCGGCGGATGCGGCATGGGACATGGCATTCACCAATTGGAAGTCAGGGCGTAGCTCCTCGGGGATATGCGAACCCATCAAAGCGTAAAGATCAGCCTCAGCCACAACCCCATCCTCACACGAAGCCCCCAGCGACTGTTCACATCGCGGTGCGGGCGTTCGGTCTGTCCGTCCGAATCAGGTGCTGCGAGGATCCGCACATGGCAGTCGGCGCGGCAAACAACGGCTCGGGAGGGGGACACGACTTGGCGGCTCAGAACCAGCTATCAGCAAGCAGGTTCAGGGAGCGCTGTCGCACTGCGGGGTCGTAGACGTAGGTGACGGTGATGAGCTCGTCCGCGCCGGTGCGCTCTACGAACTCTTCCAGCTCCCGAACGACCGTCTGCGGCGCGCCGACTGCCTTGATACGGAGCATCGCGTGATCACGACCGCCCTGGGCAGCGAGCTGGTCGGGGTCGACGGGCGGCTGGAGCTTGCGTCGCCGGCCGCTCTTGATATCGAGGAACATCTGCTCCAGTGTGGTGAACTCTCGCTCGGCTTCCTCGTTCGTCGGTGCCACCATGACGTTGATGCCGGCCATCAGGTACGGCTCGGCGATCTGCGCGGTGGGGGCGGAACTGGAAAACGTGTCCCGGTAGACCTCGGCGGCTTCGTCCAGCTGATCGGGCGCGAAGTGCGAGGCGAGGGCGAACGGCAAACCGAGCTGGCCGGCGATGGATGCTCCGTTGACCGTGGACCCCAGGACCCAGATGGGGACCTCGGTTCCGGCGGACACAGCTGAGACGATCGGGGCGGTCCGGGCTGTTCCGTCTGCGCTGAACCAGCCCTGCAGATCGAAGATGTTCTCCGCAAAAGCCTGCGGTTCGCCGGACGACCGGCTCAGGGCGCGAGCGGTCATCATGTCCGTACCCGGGGCACGGCCGAGACCCAGATCGATTCGGTCGCCGTACATATTGGCGAGGGTCCCGTACTGCTCGGCAACCATCAGCGGCGCATGGTTGGGGAGCATCACACCGCCGGATCCCACGCGGATCCGTTCGGTTACCGAGGCGGCCTGAGCGATCAGCAGCGACGTAGCGCTGGCGGCGAGGGCGGCAGTGTTGTGATGCTCGGCGAACCAGAACCGATGGTAACCGAGCCGGTCCGCTTCCCGAGCGGCCTCCATCGAAGCGGTGATCCCGTCGCGGGCCGTTGAGCCTTCGGGGATGGAGACCAGATCAAGAATGCTCAGTGGGACGGACAAGGTCGAGGCTTCCTCACGTTGACGACGGTAGATGTTGTCCGTGTCAACTATCTGCACCTGGGTGTCTATTCCTCGTTCATCCGGATCACGTCCAACTGGCCCGGTACGCCGCTGCAGTTCCGCAAGCGGCTCGGCATCCTCGATCGTGCCGACTATCGACGTCTGATGCCGCGCGGCGCGGGTCATCCGGAAGCGGCGAAAGCTTCCTCGACGAACTGAGTCGAGCACGTGCCGGGCAGGCTCGATCAGTCGTTCAGGACTCGACGCGCTGGGACTGCCTGGCCTGCGCCGCAGCGTCCAGATATCTACCGAGCTCATCAGCCAGGACACGCTCGAACGCCCGATCCAAGCTGTCGTGGACAGCCTGGGTGCCGAGTTCGCGCCAATGATTGAGCGTCTGGGTCAGTGCGGCGATTTCGCTGTCGGATTCGGGGAGCCAGCCGACGCCGTGCTCGCCGATGATGATGTCTCGGGCGGTACCGATCATCGTGCTCGCGATTTCCTCGAGGCGCGCCGAGATCCGTGCGTGCATATCGATCTGTGTCGACGTCGCGATGCCGTATTTGTTCAGCTGGACGAACACGTCGATTAAGTTGGTTTGGAGCACTTCGATGGTGCCGGGCTCCGCACCCGGCTGCACCACCCCCAACTCGATCAACCGGTCGAACTCGGCGCCGGGAAGAGGCCCGCTCTCGGGATCGCCGACCATGGCCTCGAAGGTCTCGCGCGACATCGTCAGCTCTTCGTCGCGATGGCCCCATGCTGCCGTCACGGCGCTCTGCAGGCCGAGGACTTCGGTGATGTCTTTGCCGGTCTCCCAGCTGGTGATGAAGTCGGCGATATGGGCAATGGTGAAACCACGCGCGAGCATGCGGTCGATGAGGTGCAGACGACCGAGGTGGGTGTCGTCGTAGATATTGGCCCTGCCCTCGCGCCTGATCGGGGCGGGCAGCAGACCTCGCTCGTGGTAGAGGCGTACGTTGCGGCTGGTCGTGCCCGCTGCGCGGGAAAGCTCGTCGATGCGGTACTCGCTCACGTCATCACCTCGGTCGCACTGTCCTTTCCCCACGTCGCACCGATACGCCTGTGCCTCCGGGCACGTGACGGAACCGGAGGCACAAGCGATATGTCGACATACCCTAGCCGAACGCGGGCATCCGGTTGATATCGCCGATCTCGGTGACCACCCGCGCGGTAACGACGTAGTCGTCGAGGTCGAGTTCGTCGAGTTGACGCACGAACTGCGTGCCGAAGCCGGGATACATTGTCGCGTTGAATCCGTCTTCGGTGAGGTACCAGCTGCTGCAGCCGGAGTTCCAGGTCGTCGACGCCAAGCGGCGCTGCATCTCGACGTTGTACGCGTCTTGCCGCTGCTTGTCGACCTCGAGCGTGCGCAGGTCGCGGCGCAGCAGCAGGCCGATCGCCTCGGCGATGTACTCGATCTGGGCTTCCATGTACACCAGCGCCGAATTGTGCCCCGGCCCGGAGTTGGGACCGAAGGTGAAGAACAGGTTCGGGTAACCCGCGACCGCCACGCTCTTGAACGCGTAGGAGCCGCGGCTCCATTCGTCGTCGAGCGTGCGGCCGCCGCGACCGGTGATCGGGATCGGCGCCCCGGATTTGGACACCTCGAATCCGGTCGCGAACACGATGCAGTCGGCACGATGCACAACGCCCTCGGCGGTGAGGATGCCCTCGGGAACGATCTTGACGATCGGCCAGTTGTTGAGCTGGCAATTGTCCGCCTGCAATGCCGGGTAGTAGTCGCTGCTCATCAACAGCCGTTTGCAGCCGGCCCGGAAGTCCGGGGTGAGCTGGCGACGCAGCCACGGGTCACGCACCTGCGCTCGCAGGTGCAATTTGGCGACCCGCTCGACTACGCGGGTCAGCGGGCTCTCCCAGACGACACCGAGCGCGACGGTCTCATGTCCCCAGAACCACGCGCCACGCGCCAGCGACTGAGTGACCGGAAAGCGCTGGTACAGCTTCTTCGCCAGGCCGCTGGTTTCCCGGTTGACCCGAGGTAGGACCCAGCCGGGAGTGCGCTGATGGACCTTCACCGATGCGGCGGTCTTCACCATCTCCGGCACGATCTGCACGGCGCTGGCACCGGTGCCGACAACGGAAACCTTCTTGCCTGCGTAGTCGTAATCGTGGTCCCAGCGGGCACTGTGGACCTTCTTGCCCGCGAAGTCGTCTATGCCGGGGATGGCGGGGAAACTCGCGTTGGACAACGGCCCGGAAGCGACAATGACCGTGCGCGCCCGCAATTGCTTGTCACGGCCCTCGATGGTGATCGACCACAGGCCTTCGGCCTCGTCGAACTCCAGGCCGGTGACATTCTGACCGAACCGGATGAACGGGCGGATGCCGTAAGAATCGACCATGTTCTCGATGTAGTCGAGAATCTCACCGCTGCCCGAATAGGTCTTGGACCAGTCCGGGTTCGGCGCGAAGCTGTAGGAGTACAACCGCGACGGAATGTCACACGCGGCGCCGGGATAGGTGTTGTCGCGCCAGGTGCCGCCGACGCGGGTGTCACGCTCCAGAATCGCGAAGTCGCTCACACCACGTTGACGCAACCGCAACGCGATACCGATGCCGGCGAAGCCCGCGCCGATAACCGCCACGTCCAGTGGCTTGACCACGGTGCTCATGCCGCGGGCTCGTAGGTGAGAGCCTTGGACCAGCTCGGGTTGCGCAGGAAGCGTTCGGGGATGTGAGCGGTCACCTTGACCAGCGAGTCGGCGAGCAGGTGGTATTTGTGACCACGGTCGATGACCCAGCGGCCGTGCATGCGCACCAATCGATACATCGGCACGCGGTTCACGATCGGTGCCCGCTCGGCCACCGCGGCGAAGCGCTCCATCGCCGCGTACAGCCGATCCTCGGACACACCCATCTCGACGATGTTGTCGCGCATCTTGTTCAGCAGCGGAACGTAGCTCAAAGTACCGATGATCAGCGACGGCTTGGCCCACCCACCGATGAAGTCGATGACGAGCTTGCGCGTTGTCGCGTGTCCGAGCAACTCCATCACTGCGTAATCGGTGGCAAGGTGCCGAGATTCGTCGGCGTTGATCTTCTTGAAGACCTGCTGGGCGACCGGGTCCTTGACCTCGTCGGTGATGAACTTGATCAACGCGCCGTCGAGGGCGACCTCGAGCATCGGAATGACGGTACCGAGAAAAGACAACGACATGTCGTCGGCGTACTTGTCCAGAAAGTCGATGACCAGCTTCACATTGATGTTCGGCTCGGGCAGCTCGTCCCCGTCGAGCATCCCCCACCGGCGCATCAACGCGAATTCGGCGTTCGCGTGCCGCTGCTCCTCGGCGTGGAAATACCGATAGATCTCGGCGAGCGTCTCGGTGGGTGCCTTCTTCGCCATCGCGGCGAAACCACGCGCACCGACGTTCTCGATCCACATCAGATCGGCGAGGAACGGCTTGAGCTTGGCATGCAGCTCCGGGTCGATCATCTCGGCACCGGGGGCATCCCAGTCGAAATCGGCGAGCGCCCATTGGCGGCCCTTGATCTTTGCCAGCATGTCATCGAAGTCGAACGCCATCGTCAGACACCCTTCTTTTCGAAATCGTCGGTTGTCTCGGTCGTGTCTTCCTGGGGAAGAAAGCGATTCAGCAGTCCGAGCACGTTGGTGTAAGTCGCGGGGAAAGTCCGCTTGAGCTGCCAGATGAGCCGGGCATCCAGCTGGGGCAGCACGTAGAGGCGGTTGCGGTCGAGCGCGTCGAGGGTGCCGGCGGCAACCCGCTCGGGTGCGAAACCGGTCAACCGCATCAGTTTGTCTGCCAGGCTCGATGAGCCCGAGGTGATCCGGCCGTCGCTGACAACGTTGGTCTTGACGAAGGTCGGGCACAGTACTGTCACCGCGACCCCGGTACCGGCGAATTCGGCGGACATGGTCTCCGACAACGACAGCACACCTGCTTTGGAGGTGTTGTACACCGCCATCGCGGGTGCCGAGGTGAAGCCGGCCGCCGAAGCGACGTTGATGATGCCGCCACGGCCAGCCGCGCGAAGCTTGGGCGCGAAGATCTCGCACCCGTGCACCACACCCCACAGATTGATGCCGAGCGCCCATTCCCAGTCGCCGAACCCGATCTCACCGACCCGCTTGCCGCCGATACCGACACCAGCGTTGTTCACGACGACCGTCGGCGCACCGCCGAAGACCTCGTCGGCGAAGTCTGCGAGGCGCGCCACATCGGCGCGCTCGGAGACGTCGCAGAACATCGCGTGCGCGGGTCGGCCATAACGCGCCTGGATCAGACGCACGGTCTCATCAGCACGATCTTTGTCGATATCGGCGCAGACGACTTCGCCGCCGCGCGCCGCCAACTCCATCGCGAAGGCGCGACCGATGCCGCTGCCCGCTCCCGTGACCACGGCCTTGGCGTCATAGCTGCGCTGCTGCCTGCCGAGAGCCTTCTGCAACGTTTCCAGCACATTCATACTCAACTCGCTTCCGCCGCAGGGCAATCCGCGGTCGAGAACGCATCGGCGACAAAGTCCGCAACATGTCGCAGCGCCGATGCGGCTTCGGGAACCATCAAAGGGAGGGCTTGAAAGACGTGAATGCGACCCGGCCACAATTCCAGCCGACACGGTGTCGCGGCCGCCGCGGCCATCTCGGCGAGGTGGCGGGCGTCGTCGCTGAGCATCTCCTCGGCCGAGGCTTGGATGAACAGCGGCGGCAGTACCGCATTCGGCGGAATCGACAGCGTCAATCGCGGCGATTGCGCCGGTTCGGGCTCGGTGTAGAGCCCGATCAACTTGCGCCCGGTCACGGCCGCCGCCATCGGGTCGGGCCGGTGGCGATCGAGCCGTTCGGCCATGGTGAGCGACAGATCCATCAGCGGCGAGAACATGAACGCGCCGACCGGTTGCGCCGTCCCCGAACGATGGTTCTGCAAGAGCAGGTCGAGGGTGAGATGACAACCCGCGGAATCACCGCCGACGACGATGTCACCGGCCTGGTGCCCCTGATCGAGCAGCCACTGATAGCCGGCGGCGACATCGTCGGCCGCGGCCGGGAAACGGTGCTCTGGCGCGAGCCGATAGTCCAGGACGAATACGGGCAGTCCCGTCACCTTCGACAGCCGAGACGCCAGGCCGCGATGTGTTCGCGCCGAGCAGACCACGTAGCCGCTGCCGTGGATGTAGTACATCACCCGAGGTCCACTGGCCACACCGGCCGCCCGAATCATCTCGCCTCGCGTAGCGCCCGACCGAACCTGGGTGACTCGCGTTCCGGGTAGGACGGGGCCGCCGACGGCCATGATTGCCGCGATCAGGGCGCGGCCGACTCCGATTCCCACCCTGTTGCTGGGCAGCACGTTGTTTACCTGACGAATGCTCATTACCGACCCAGCCGCCGCGACCCGAGTTCTGACAGACGCGTCACGCGGTACCGGGCGGGTCAAAGTCGCCGTTGACTCTGTTCTCACCATGGACTTAGCATCAGTGACGAATGCGCCCTTTGTCAATGGCTCATTATCAAGTGACACTTAGCTGGATAGTTGCCGATGGTGAATATCGGCAAGTCAGGAGCTACAAATGACCCGAACAGCGAACCAGGCCCGGCCGAAAGCCCCGAGCCCGGTAGTCCAGCTGACTGTTCACCAAGTGGTCCGCGAGACGGCCGACGCGGTAACCCTGGTCCTGAACGCGCCGACGGCGAACACGGTGCGCTACCGCGCAGGCCAGTTCCTGACTCTGCGCGTTCCGAGTGCGGACGGCCCGCTCGCTCGCTGCTACTCGCTGTCGAGTTCGCCCGTGGCAGACAATCTGCCCGCTGTCACGATCAAACGAGTACGTGACGGCCGTGCGTCGAACTGGATCTGCGACAACGTCACCGCCGGAATGGTCCTCGACACGCTGCCGCCCGCGGGCAACTTCGTGCCCCGTGACTGGGACGCACCCTTCGTCCTGCTCGCAGCAGGCAGCGGAATCACTCCTGTTATGTCGATTCTGCGCACGGCCCTTGTCGCACACCGGAATCCGATCACCCTGGTGTACGCCAACGCAGACCGCGAATCGGTCATCTTCGACCGCGACCTCGCGGAGTTGGCCCGGCGCCATGGCGACCGACTCACCGTCGTGCACCTGCTCGAAACCGAGCACGGACTACCCGACGCCACACTGATCGCCTCAGCCATCGCGAACCCGGCGGGCGCCCACGTCTACATCTGCGGGCCAGGCCCCTTCATGACCGTGGCCCGAGCAGCGGCCTCGAGCAAGGGCATCGACGAGGCGCAGATCCACCATGAGGTCTTCGTCTCGCTCGAGTCCGACGCGTTCGAGGCTCGCCCGGCGGAATCGGCCCCGAGCGCCGACGGTGACCAGGTCACCGCCACCGTCGAACTCGACGGCGAAGAGCACACCATCGACTGGCCCAAGAGCACCGTCCTGCTCGACGTGTTGCTCGACAAAGGTCTCGATGCCCCCTACGTATGTCGCGAAGGTACCTGCGGAGGTTGCGCATACACCCTGCTCTCCGGCGAGGTCGAGATGCTCGACAACCAGACACTCGACGACTACGACCTCGCACGTGGCAGCCGGTTGGCGTGCCAATCGCTACCGCGTAGCGAGCACCTCGCCATCGCATTCGACATCTGACCATCACCCCGATGTCGGGCACAGAGATCGCGGGTGAACCAGACAGCGAAATCACTACAACACAAGTGCGGCAGCCGACGCAGGTGTACAGCGCAGCAAGGACCGTGTTGGCGCAGCGGTGGAGCAGTCGGGTTGGGCATATTTTTGGGTTCACTCCCCCTGCTCCTTACTAATTCGATCCACCTTGGCCAGATCGAGCAATTTGCAAGACGGTCCGCAACGCATAGACGCGGAATGAAACATCTTGCCCTACAGATGTTTCTGCGAAGCATTGCGAGAGATATGCTTGATAGTTACCTCACAGCGATCTAGATTAAATATCACTCCAGCACTGTTCTGCGTCATATCTGTCTGGATTCCGTGCACAGGTCCCCCTTAGCGCACAGATTTGCAGTACAGGTGCCGGTTTCAAAGGTTTGGCGTTCAAGCGCATTCGCACACCTGTGGCGTGTCCCATGTTCGACATTGGCCTGCACAAACATGCTTCCCTGGTGGCAGCTGTACCACTTTCGGCCGGGCGCGGCCGACGGGATTCCAGGCTGGCGGCGTGAAAGTTGACGCCGATGCCGTCGCGTCCGCCCTCCGATACACAACGCGCCCTCGCACATCAAGTTGACCCCAGCCTTGCCTGCAGACGACCCGACAGATCCGCTCGAACGCGACTTCTACGGTTGGGACTCGCACCGATCGTTGGAGGAGAACTGGCGATCCAACCGCGGCTACTATGCTCTCGGGGCACGAGCCGATCGCGAACAGTATGTTCTCTTCTCCTACAACAAGACTGGCAGAATCGTGATGGCTGCTCGGATCGACGGCATCGTTGATGCGGTAGGGAGGCCGGGGCGTCGGACCATTGTGGGCGAACTGCTCGACATGGATCATCCCGTCTGGCAGACCTACGTCGGCGAACTCGCGCCCCCTAAGTCACGCAGCGCTCGTAATCCGATCACTTACGATGACGATACGACTCCAGGATTCGGCAGACCCTGTCGCTGCGGCTGCGGCACGGAGGTACACGGCGCCCTATTCGTCTCCGGACACGACCAAGTTGCACTTCATCAGCGCGTCGCGATGATCGGCACGATTCCCGAGTTTCTGGACTGGTTCGACGCCACTATTGCCGGAAGCACGGCGTCCGACCAGACACAGACGACAGTGCTCCGCAAGGACGGGCAGCTCGTTCTCACAGTGCGAACGGACGGCGGCCTCGACCTCACCTTCGCTCCAAGCACACCCGCCCAGCCGAAAGCAAAGGGACAGTTGTGATTCCGAGGGAACGGCGTGCTTGTCACGCCGACTGCAGTGCGCTCCGGCAGGGTGTAGTTGGCCGCGAGATCGACTACACATAGCCCACCGATGAAAGCGAAAACCCCCTACCCAGCGGGGTAAGGGGTTTTCGGGGCCTAGTAACGACAGATCCTGTCTGCCGCTGTACAGAAACCAGCGTAGCACCAATCAGCCGATCGGAGTCTTCACCGCCATGCCGCACCGGATCATGCCTCATCTGAGTTCTGCCCGGCTGATGCTCTACCGTGCTGAATGCCAGAGCACCAGCGACCATCGCGCCGGGGCTCTCTACGCATGGCAGTTGGAGCTTCATGCAGCATGGTATGAGGTATTAGGCCTGGTAGAGATGCTACTGCGCCAATCTCTGGACAACGCGCTTGCCAACTGGAACTACGGCACGCAGTTGCCGGGAGGCGGTACCAGAGACTGGCTGACGTCAGCAGCCAAACCTCTCGACTCACTCGCCGCGAAGATGTCCCGGGACGCTCAGATCGCAGCGAAGAAGGCCGCCGACAAACGACCGCGCAGTCACCCTCGCTATAACGCCCCACTGGCCGGTCCGCCCGTGAGAATCTGTGGTTGTACGGACTCATCGATACCTTCCCGAATCGCGGCCAGGTCTGGCCCGTCGGCGCGCGCGGAGACACGGCGGGCCGCAAGGTATGCCTCGGCTACCACGTCGGAAGCACCGTCGGTCGCCTCAAAGACCTTCGTAACCGCGTGAGCCACCACGAACAGACACTCGCAGCCAATCACGCGGGCCGCCACGAAGACGCCCTGTCGCTGGCGCGCGCGATAGACCCGCACGCTGCGGCGGCCATTACCGAACTCAGTGCTGTCCCCCGCATCCTGGCGCGACGACCCCGGTTCTGAAGCGACTGCTCTAAATTCGGTGCCCACTGCCGGAGATCTCGTCGCGCAGGGTTCGGTGCAGGCTCGGCAATGCACAGGGGCGAAACATATTGCCGCAGGACTGAATACCGCTCAGAACCAGCACGACGACCGGTAGGTGAACGCTCTATGCGCGCTCGAGTTGACGAGGTACGGCCGGACGATCCGCTGGTCGCTGTGCTCTACCGACGACCTGAAGTGCGATACGGGCCAGCTCGAGTTGGCGCTGGTCCATCAGGCAGCCGCGCGCAGCTGCGGGAACTGCTGCTCCCACAATGCCCGGACCTGTCGCGCCGGACGCATTTGCGCCCAAATGGCGGCGAACAGCCGCCCACTGATCAGCTCACGCAGATGATGGCCGGTGCCCTCCTCCAGGACGATCTTGTACACAGCAGTGCGGTCGTACGAGTCATCCAGGTCGAATTCGGTGCGACCACCCCATGCCAGCTCCGTCGGCAGCCGCAACAACCCATGCTCGGGCCCACGTAGGTCCGCCAACGAGTCAACGACCTCATACGGCCTGACCCGGCGAAACTGACCGGCGCACTCGTGATCGTCGGCGGCAACCTCTCGAAATTCGCGCCGTCGGCCGATCTCTACCGAAGGCCCTTGCCGAGGTCGGCCGCGAACCCAACCGATCGCAGTGAACGCCCCGGCTACGTCGCCGAACAGTATCGAACTGCTCGGCACGAAAGTCGCGCCACTGATCCGATGACCCGTGAACAACAGAACAGCACCCGGCCTCACGGTCGAGTGCTGTTCTGCTGCGGCAGGTCTTGCGGCTACTTCGTCGGTGCGCAGCCCTTGGCTTCGAATTCCGCCTTGGACGAGTACTTTCCGTCGGGCAGGTAGGCGTTCATCACGGCCTTCTCATCGCCGGGGGTCTTGGTGTCCTGGACGGCGTGACCGAAACCCTTGGTCGGCAACATGTTCCGCAGGATCAGGTAGGCGTCTTCGGGGTGGCCCGCGCCGTCACCGGTGCTCGGCAGCGGCACCCACGCGACTCCACACGCTTCGGTGGCATTGGCCGGTCGGTCCTCGGGCAGGCTCGCGACAACGGTGTAGCGGCGGGCCGCGTCGAGGGGCACCTCCTCGTCGAACACGCATCCGGTGGCCCGGGTCGTGGCGATGGATTCATTGCTGCACAACGACCAGTAGCGCATATCGACATCACCATCGGCGCTGGACACACTGTCGAGCGTGTGTGGTGTGCGTGGCATCGTGCCGGTCAGCGTCAGCACCTCACCGAAACCTCGGCTGACGTAGGCGTTGACATAATTGTTGTCGATATTGGAGTACTGCCCGCCGGTCCTTGCCGGGGTTCCCTCACACTTGCCGAGATAGCTACAGCCGAGCCCGAATTGAGTGTTGTAGTAGGTGCGCCACACCGGCTGCTCGGCCGCAGGGAAGGTGGCAGGCTTGCCTGGTGCGTCTCGCAGCGCCAGGTACTTACCCATCGGCAGGACATCCACCTTCGGAGTGGTCGTCGCGGCGCCGACTGCCTCGCACAGCTTTTCGCCGGTGACCACCTCACCATTGGCCAGGCGCAACTCCGGTCGCGGCAGGCCGACCCCGCCGGTGATGTCGCGCCCGTTGTCGGGCAGGTACAGGCGGTAGACAAGGGTGGTCCGTTCCTGGCCGGGAACCCCTGCGTAGAGGGTGTTCGGTGCCGCGGCTGCGCCGGGCGCCTCGTTGCGGACGGTCGCCGTGTAGGAGCGGTTGTCTTCGCCAGTTCTGTCGGCACCGGGCAGGTAGGGGTTCGTTGACCCGGCATCGGGCGCGGTCGACACATCGTTGAGCGCGGCCGTCGGGGTGTTGTCAGTGATGTTGTAGGAGTTGAGCGACTGGTAGCGGGCGTGGGCGTACTCACCCTTCACCGTCAGCGCGGCACCCGCGGGAATCGCGAACTGCGCGGCCCAGTACAACGCACCGGAATCGGGGAACGCGTAGTTGAGTTCCTGGTTGGTCGTCGAGAACGTCGGACCGAACCAGAAACAGCTCGATGTGTCGTGCTGTTGGGCAGAGTCGACATCTCCCGGACCCAACGAGTTTGTGCAGGCTGCCGCTATCGGCGCCAGCACGGTCAGCGCCGCGACGGCGGCGAACTTGGTGAGGGTAGACATCGAACTCCTTGTGACGCGGATTACAGCGACTTCGGAGCAAACATAAGACCGGATGGGACGTCTGTCAAGAATGTCCCAAAAAAAGCTAAGACGGTGAATGTCCCGGCTGTTACAGTTTCCTCGTGAGTCCTGTACCGCCCGCAGAGGAACTACCTTCCTTTCGTCGCCCGACCGCCGACGATGCGCGGACCGTCGCGGTATGGCTGTTCCAGCAGGGCGAGCGAGTGGATATGAACACCGTCGCCGCACGTCTGGATATCGGCCGCTCCACCCTGTACCGATGGGTGGGCGACCGCGAAAAGCTCATCGACCACGCAATTCTCGCGTCGATCGGCGATATCTGGCAGCGCGCCCGACACGACGCGCAAGGCAGCGGAATCGATCAGGCACTCGATGCCGCCGCGCGATTCATGTACGGCTGCATCGACTACGAGCCACTCACCGCGTTCGCCCGACGTGAGCCGAACCTCGCGCTCCGCGTGCTCCTGGACCCCGACGGCCTGGTCAACTCGGCACTGCAAGCCAACCTGTCCCGCGCAACAGCCTCTGCCGCACCACATCTCAAGATCCCACCGGAAACCTTCGGCGTCCTGGCGATGACCTCGACCGCACTGGTCTGGGCGAATGTCGCCGCAGGCCGCGAGCCCGACATCGCGGCGACCATCGGCATCATGCGAACGGTGCTGTCCGCACACCAGTGAACCCGCGAGAGCTGAGCGCGTGGGACAGATGACCAGTAGGCCTCCAGGTGTTCAGCCCAGGACTGGAAAGTTGCTGCGCACGACGCCGTGGGGATCGCGGTGGCGTTTGATGTCGCGCAGTCGCGTGAGTGCTTGCGGTTCGAAAGCGGCAGCGGCGCTTTCGGCCGGATTGAGGAACCCGAACGGCTTTCGTCCGCTCACCTGCGTACCGAGCGCGTCGACAAGGCTCTGCTGTTTGTCGATGATCGCCGCGGTGATCTCCGGTGTGAGCGGTAGCCCGAACAGATACATCAGGTAGGGCTCGGCGATCGGGCCGTGTGGGCTGTCGGACGGTCGAGCCATCGCGCCGCCGAGGTGGCGGAGCTGTAGTGAGAGCAGCGGTGAAATCGGTTCGGAGAGCAGTGTTTTGACGGTGAGATCGTCGAGGCCGATGAGAAGTTCGGCACGGGATCGACCGGGCCCCGGATCGGTGGGATCGCCCGAGATCGAGCCGAGTTCGGCGGTCGGCAGCACCGCGCGACTGTCCGAGAGCGGTCCGCGGATTTCGTCGAAGGGCCGCAGCAGCTCTCGCGCCTGGGCGGCCCTGCCCAGGTAGGTTGCCTCCACCGAGACCATCGGTTCGGAACCGGGAAAGTGCACCAGGTCGAGCCAGACCGACAACTCCTCCGGCGCCTCGGCGGTGACGTCACGGAAGGCTCGCAATACCTCCGGCGCGCGGTCGCCGGGCCAGAACACCTTGCCGCCGTAGAGGTCCGGTCCCGGATGTAGATCGAATTCGATGGCGGTGACCACCGCGAAGTCCCCGCCGCCGCCGCGCAGCGCCCAGAACAGGTCAGCGTCGGACTCGGCTGTCGCGCGCACTCGCTCACCGTCGGGGGTGACGACATCGAAGGCGGTCACACTGTCGGCGGCCCAGCCGTAGCGCCGGGCGAACCAGCTGAGTCCGCCACCGAGGGTATAGCCGGTAACGCTCACCACCGGCGAGCTGCCCGCGAGTCCGACCAGCCCGTACGGTCCGGCCTCGGTCAGCACTGTGCCCCAGGTGACACCCGCACCCGCGCGTGCGGTCCTGGCAAAGGAGTCGATGTGCAGGTCGGTGAGCAAGCTGGTGCGCAGCAGGATCACGCCCTCGGTGTCACCGCTGGCTCCATGGCCGCTCGGCTGGACCGAGACGGTCAACCCGTTGGCACGTGCGTATCGGACCACGGCTGCGACGTCGTCGGCATCGGCGGCTTCGACCACAGCGCGCACCGGTTGTTCGACGGCTCGATTCCACGGCAATCGTGCCCGGTCGAAGCCTTCGTCGGTGGTGAGCAGCACCCGGCCACGGACGGCCGTGCGCAGGTTGGAGAGGTTCGTCATGGTGGAGCACCCTTCGATATAGAACGTAACGTAACGTTCTATTTTGAGTATTGGGCTGGGTCACACGATTGTCAAGAACGAAACGTAACGTTTTGGGGGTACGATCCAGCTATGACCGAAGCCCGCGGTGCCCGATCCAGGACACGCATCTTGCAATCCGCGCTGGAACTGTGCGCAGAGCGCGGCTACGGCGCCGTCACCATGGAAGCGATCGCCACCCACGCCAAAGTCGGCAAGCCGACGCTGTACCGGTGGTGGCCCTCCAAGGCATCACTGATCTTGGATGCTTTGCTCGAAGATTCCGGTGACGTCTTCGCCGTCCCCGACACCGGTGATATCCGCGCGGATCTGCGAACGATGGTCGTGCGGGTCTGCGAGCTGGTCAGCGATCCCCGACGTAAGCCCGTACTGTCGGGTGTGATCGGCGGGGCGCAGACGGATCCGCCGACCGCCGAAGCAGTTCGTGGCATCCACAACCACATGCGGCCGAAGAATCAGCAGCGCATCGTCGCCGCCCAGCGCGCCGGCCAGTTGCCGTCGATGAACCCCGAAGTCATGGAAGACCTGCTGATTTCAGCGATGTGGTACCGCTTGCTGATCAGCGGCGCGGCGATCGGCCCCGACTTCGCGGACGACGTGGTCGAAGCAGTCCTCGGCCCGGCAAGGTGATCAGCGCTCAGCGTTTCCTGATCGCCGGGATCTCGTGAGTGCCGTCGAAGGTGAGCGCGACGCGTCCATCTCAGAACCTGAGCGGAGGTCAGGTCGTCACCGCGACGATGTCACCAAGTTTCCAGCTGCGATCGAAGTACGGCTCCAACGGCCCGTAGAACCGGAAGTAGGAGAACCAGTGCTTGCCGGGGATCGTCTGGATCCAATTGGCCGTTCCGCTCGTCGGCGGAGTGGGGCCGAAGAACACATCGACCGAACCGTCGTCGTTCACAACCAGGTCGGGGTCGCGGGAGCCTCGATCGCCGCGCTGCTGCTCGTTGTCGATGAGGCAGCGAGTCCAGGTGTCGTACACGGTGACCGACCAGAACAGTTTCGCCGGCGGGTCAGCGGGAATGTGCAGCGTGTAGGACTTGCCGCCGTCGAGCCAGTCCCCCTCTGCATCGGTGTACGCGCCGAGATAGGCCTGGCCCACCCCCGGTGTCTGGCTCTTCATCGCCTCGGAGAAACTGACCGCCTCGTAGAACCACGCGGCACGTTCGAGTAACTGGTCGTAGTAGGGCCCACGCTGATCGGAATGATCGAGCTGCACAACCAGATCCCACTGCCGGTCGGGCCAGTACTTCGCGCCGGGGAAACGCTTGGCGAACGTATTCGCCTGCGCCATCAGCTCTCCGGCGGCGGTGGCGTCGGCCAGAATCGCGGCCATCCGCTCATCGGGCTCGAACGCCGTGCCCTTCTCGATCCCCAACTGCTTCAACATGGCCAGGTAGAAGCGGTCGCGTTCGTCGACGATCTCGCGTTGATAGATGTCGTGCAGGCGAACCCAATAGTCGAGGCCACGCGGCTGGTCCCCGGACCATGGGTGCCCCTGCGGCGAAACCAGTCGGGTCTGCGGGGCGGTGCCGTGGAGCGGTTGGATACGCACTTGCTCGACCAGGCCGCGCGCCCTGTCCGGGTCGGGATCCAAGGTCCGGAAGCCGAACATGATGTTGCAGCCTGTCGCGTGATGCACGAAGTAGTCGCCGTCGAGTTCGGGATCGTCGTGGCCGGGCGGAACGATCAGATGCTTGCCGCCCCGGCCTTGATCGGGACCCATCTCACCGAGAATGCCGAACTCCCGCTGCCAGAAGTCCGAGAATCCCCCGGCGGTATGGCCCGGCGGGACGTCGATCACCAACGGACCGGTGCTTCCGAGGTCGATGAAGTTCAGGATGTACGGGGTGGTGCCGTTCGCGGTGATCAACCCGAGGCGGTCGCGATAGGACACGTAGTGCACCAGGTCGAAGTCCCCGGCGCCGAACACCTCTCGATGCTGGGTCTGCCACTGCGCATAGGACACCAGCGGCAAAGCCCACAGGTAGACCTGGCAGGCCAGCTGATAGTCCAGTTCGTCGAAGATCAGCGGCAGATCGGCACGTGCCGGTAGCTCACCGTCCATACCTACCCGCGCCAAACGACCCGGCAACGACGGATTCGCCATGCTCGCCTCCCGTGTGACGGTCCCCGATCGCTGTTCCATCGCTCAAAGCTACGGCGGACGCGAGCGCGCTGGCTCACCCGTTTCAGGTGAAGACCAGCAGACGAGCGCGCACGATTTTACCGACCGGAAACGATGACATCACGACACCGAATCAACGGATTCCTAGTTTCTATCTAGCGATAGAAACTCCTCTGAAGGGATCCGAACCCATGGCCGGACTCACCTCGTTCTCCCAGGTCCCCAACATCGACATCTCGGCCCTCTTCGGCTCCGATGCCGACGCCAAGGCCGCCGTCGCCGCCGAACTCGGTTGCGCCGCACGCGATGTCGGATTCATGTACATCTCCGGCACCGGGATCGACGACAGCGTCTTCGATGCCATGCTGCGCTCCGCCGCGGAGTTCTTCGCCGGGCCCCTCGAGACCAAGATGCGCACCTATATCGGCAACTCCTCCAATCACCGCGGCTACGTCCCCGAAGGGGAAGAGGTCTTCGCGGGGATGTCGGCGGACCGCAAGGAAGCCTTCGATCTGTGCCGCGATCTACCCGCCGACGACCCCGACTATCTCGCCGGTCATCCGCTGCTCGGCCCGAACCAGTGGCCCGACCTTCCGGCGTTCAAGGAATCGGTCTCCGCCTACTACGACGCGGTGTACGAAGTCGGGGCCACGCTGATGCGAGCGTTCGCGGTGGCACTGGGACAGGAACCCGAGTTCTTCACCCCGTATCTCACCAAACCACCGAGCCAGTTACGTCTGGTCCACTACCCGCTCGACGAGTCGGCCGAGGATCGACCCGGGATCGGCGCGCATACCGACTACGAGTGCATCACTGTGCTGCGCGGTACCGCACCAGGTTTGGAGGTACTCAACGGTGCGGGCGAATGGATCGATGTCCCGCCGGTCGAGGGCGCCTACGTGGTGAACGTCGGCGACATGCTCGAACTGTGGACCAACGGCCGATTCGTCGCGACGACCCATCGGGTCCGCAAGGTCGCCCAGCAGCGGTATGCGTTTCCGCTGTTCTTCACTGTCGACTACGACACCCTCGTCGCCCCGCTGCCCGCCTTCGTCGGCGCCGACGATCCCGTCCGCCCCGGACTGCGCGCCGGCGAGCACCTGTTCGCGCAGACCGCGCAGAGCTTCACCTACCTGCGGCGGCGGATCGCCGACGGGACGCTGGAGCTGCCCGCGGGTTCGCTCGCGCTCTCCTCCTTCGGTCGCGCAACCGAGCCGAACGACTGAAGCACCCGGCCACAACGGTTCCACAGAAGAGAGCGACAACATGAAGGTATTGACCGAAGCCACCGGTCCTTGGCCGCAGCCATCGGCCGACGGTGTACCCGTCGAGGTGGACGACCTGTACGGGATGTGGACACGTTCGCTGATCCGTTGGCACGAAGGCGAGGACGACACAACTACCTCGGTGCGGTGGTTGCAGTCCGACGGGTGGTATGCCGATCTGCGCCAGCCGACCGGACGTCCCGACTTCACCGCCGTTTCCTGCCTGCGGGAATTGACCCGCGATCAGTTGGCGTGGATGTTCCAACAGGAAGGTTTCGCGGGCCGGTTCACCCGATCTCTTTCGGCACCAGCACAATTCACCTGGGAGCGGATGATCGACTGGTCACCGACCGAAGGCGTCGTCGACACCGGAACACTGCACATCGAGAACGGCGTCATGGTCGAGCGGGGAATCGAGCTCCCCTACCTCGAACACTGGCACCGCACGCCGGGAACCGCGACCGGCCCTACCGCGACCGCGATCCTGAGCAACGCGGAGACGGGGACTCGCGCGATCTTCCTGCGAACGGGTGCGAGGTTCGCCTTCGTCCGGTCTCGCGCCGAACCCGTCGCGGAACTCCCTGCCCCCGAAGACATTCGGTATCTGGACCTCGCCACATTGCAGGCGATCGCGGACTGCGAGGTTTCCCTGGGCACGCTGGCGCCGACAGGCTGGCGCATCGACGCGTCGAGCCTTCCCTACAAGGATGGGCTGCCGTTCTCCGCGATTCCCGACGGTGACGGCGTATCGGTCCTCGATCTCGCACCACACAGTGCACAGCTGCGACCCACCCGGTGGCAGATCGATTCGGTGTTCGGCGACCTCGCCGATCTGAGCACCGCATGACCACATCCACCGACGCCGCTCCCGGCCCGCACGCCAACCGAGGACCCGCAATGACGCCTACCGCGACCGACCGACCCACTTTCACGATCGAAACCTTCGGCACCGACTACATTCCGCCCGAACTACGGAAATCCTCGCCAAGGGACCTGCGCGCCATCCTGTTCGGCGGCAGCCTGACCTTCAGCGTGATCATCATGGGATTTTTGCCGATCACGTTCGGCCTCGGCTGGTGGCAGGCCGCGTCGGCGGTGGTGGTCGGGTCAGCGCTCGGCGCGGCCCTGCTCGCGCCGACCGGTGTGATCGCACCACGGACCGGAACCAACAACCCGGTGTCCAGCGGCGCCTTCTTCGGGGTCGGGGGCCGACTGATCGGAACAGTTCTCGAAGCCGTCGCGTCGCTGATCTTCGCGGCGCTGAGCATCTGGACCGGCGGAGCCGCGCTGGTCGGCGCGATCAGTCGACTGTTCGCGATCGAGAACACCGACGTCATCGAGTTGGTGTGTTACGGCGTGATGGCCATCGTCGTCACGACCGTGTCGGTGTTTGGTCATGCGTTGATGATCGCGGTTCAGCGGTTCATGATCCCGACAGCTGGCCTCTGTCTGATCGCTGGAGTTTTCGTCTACGCAGGCGATTTCGACTCCAGCTATGCCGGTGGCGACTACCTCTTCGGTTCGGCGCTCAACACCTGGGTCACCTCTGTGCTGCTGGTGGCGTCGACCACGTTGTCCTACGGTCCCTACTCGGGTGACTGGACTCGGCACATCTCACCGGCCGCCCACAGCGATGCCTCGATTCTGCGGGCGCTGTTCTTCGGCGGACTGTTCGGTTTGGGCGGGCCGTTCATGTGGGGCACGTTCATCGGGGTCTGCCTGTTCTCCACCGGTATCACCGACGGCGACATGGTCGCCGGACTCATGCAGACTGCCCCCGCCTGGTTCCTCCCGGCCCTCGTATTCCTTGGATTGGCTTCCGGCACAGCGCAAGCGGTGATCAACACCTACGGAACGGGTCTGGACACCTCGTCACTGATTCCCTCGCTGTCGCGCGCGAAGGCGACCTTCGTGGCCTGTCTGGTCGCGACCGGGCTGGTGTACCTCGGCCACTTCTACGACTCGCTCGAAACAACGGTCACGACCGTGCTCACCTTATTGGCGAACTTCGCCGTGCCGTGGATCGTCATGCTCGTCATCGGTCACCGCCGCAACGGTCTCGTCTACGACGTGCGCGCCCTGCAGGTGTTCAATCGCGGTGAAACCGGCGGCCGGTACTGGTACACCGGCGGATTCAATGTCATCGCTGTCGGTATCTGGGCCCTCGCGGCGGCGGTCGGGATGTTCTTCGCGAGCAATACCTGGTTCGTCGGGCCAGGTTCGCGGATGCTCGACGGTCTCGACATCGGTTTCGTGCTGGCCGGGCTCACCGCCGCGGCGCTGTACGCAACCCTCGGCAACAGCGCACCCGCACACGAGCAGTAGCGGCTGCGCGGGCGAGCTGACAACGCGCGAGGGCCCACCAGGACGCGGTGGCATGCTGGGCGATATGAGCACTCCACGGACCGGGCGCCCTCGACTCGTCGGACAACGGCGTCCCGGCGAGACGCCGGAGGAAGAGATCCTCGACGCCGCCGCAGAACTGTTCACCCGCAACGGCTTCGCGGGCACGCCGACCCGCACGATCGCCGACGCGGTCGGAATCAGGCAGAGCACCATCTACCACTACTTCGCGACCAAGGAAGACATCCTCGACAACCTGTTGACGCGAACCGTGGCCGAGCCCGCACTACTGGCGGAAGCCCTGATGGCGGGCAGCGAACCCGCGGCGGTCCGGCTCTACGCGATGACCTGGTACGACTGCAGGCAGCTGCTGGTGAGCAAATGGAACCTGGGTGCGTTGTTCAACCTTCCCGAGAGCAAGCGCACCCAGTTTCCGCGCTTCGAGGAGCGCCGGGAGTATCTGCGGGATTGCTATCGGGAGCTGTCCGCGCAGGCACGCACCGAGTTCGGTACGCAGGACTCACCTGAGGGCACGACCGACGTGAATATTGCTGTCGCGCTGCCGTTTCACCTCGTCGAGACCGTGATACAGATCCGCTCCGACCGCCCGCAGTGGGTGGACCAGGTCGGCGCCGAATCTCTGGCCACCGGGATCGCGGACACCGTCGCCCGCACACTCGGCCGGACAGGCGACCTCACGACACTGCGCGAGGCCGCCCATCAGGCGGTGCGACGCAGGCTGGACCGCCTGCCATGACGCTCGTCATCGTCATCGCGGGCCGTCTTCGCGCTGCGACTGGATCAAGGTGAGGAGCTCGGCGCCTACCCGCCGTAGTGGTTCGCTGGAATGCTGGGCGAGCCCCATGATCACGGCACCCTCGACAGCGGACAGCACCAGCGTGGCCAAGCTCTGGACACGATGTTGTGCCACTCCGGTATTGACGAGCATCCGCTCGAGCTGGGCGCTCCAGCGAGTGAACGCCTCACCCGCCATCGCTCGGGCAGTGGGGACGTATTCGCCACCCATCGCCGCCGCCACGACCGGACATCCGGCGGTGAAGCCACTGGCTTCCACCTCGGCTTTCCAGCCTTCGATCAGCAGCGGGACAGCCTGTTCGGGTTCGAGGCCGGCGAGCAACTCGATCACGTCGGTGTAGTCGGCGATCGCCGAGCGGGTGGCGTCCTCGATCATCTCGGTTTTGCCGCCGGGAAAGTAATGGTAGAGCGAGCCACGAGACGCGCCCGCGGCCGTGAGGACCTCGATCATCGACGTGCCTGCCACCCCGCGCCTGCGGATCATCTCGCGAGCGCTGGCAACCATCCGCTCGCGTGCTGACTGTTTCGCCATGGGTCCATCATCGGTTCACAGGCTGCGGCGCGAGATCCGAATGCTGTCGAGCCCGTTGCGCAGCAGGTACTGGGTGACGTTGAGAGCAGGGTGACGGCGGGGCGCGGGCTCTTTACTGTCGCCCATCCGCCACATCTGAACGGTGTAGTGGACGAGCTCGGTCAGATTGTCGAGCAGCCGGATCCCGCTGCGGCGCGGCCGGACGACACTGCTGGTCACCGAGCCGTCGAGCAACTGACCCGGCACGTCGGGTTCGACGGTCAGCGGCCTACCGAGCCCGACCAGGTCGATCGCGCCACTGGCTACCGCGTCGTTCATGCCCTCGGCCGTGCGGAATCCGCCGGTGAGCATCAGCGGCAGTGCGGGCAGTTGCGCCCGGACCTTCTCGGCGTAGTCGAGGAAGTACGCCTCGCGACGACGTGTGCTCTCCTTCATCGACGGATCGACACCGAGCATCGCCGCCGAAGTGTAAGTGCCGCCGGAGATTTCGAGCAGTTCGATCCCCTCCGCTGCGAGGGCGTGCACGACCTCGAGCGACTCCTCCTCGCTGAACCCGCCACGCTGGAAGTCCGCCGAGTTCAGTTTGATCCCCAGTGCGGCAGTACCGATCTCGGCCCGCACGGCACGCACCACCTCGAGCACGAACCGTCGGCGCTTCTCCGGGGACCCACCCCACTCGTCGGTGCGCTGGTTGGCCAACGGCGAGAGGAACTGACTGACCAGGTAGCCGTGCGCGCCGTGGATCTGAATGCCGTCGAATCCGGCGCGGATCAGGATGCCCGCGGTGGTGGCGAAGCGCGCGATGATGTCCTCGATCTCGGCATGCGTCAGCTCACGCGGCTCGGCGAAGACTCCAGCAGACCCTGGCAGGGCGATCGCCGAGGGCGCGACCGGGTGCGCGGTCAGAGTGCGCGGGGCCTGCCTGCCGGGATGATTGATCTGGACCAAGGCGACCGAGCCGCCGGACTTGACGATCGAGGCCCACTCGACGAGGTCGGCGAAGTCGCGGTCGTCTTCCACCACGACATTGCCGGGCTCGCCGATCGCACGCCGGTCGACCATGACGTTGCCCGTGATGGTCAACCCCTGACCGCTGTCGGCCCAGCGTCGGTACAGGTTCTTGATCCGGCTGCCGGGCGAGAAATCCCGACGTGCCAGGCCCTCACTGAGCGCGGCCTTCGCGAGCCGGTTCGACAGCACGGTGCCGTTGGACAGCGTGAACGGCTGTTGGAGTGCCTCGATACTCGGTGCTGTGGGATCGCTGATCGCGCGGGCTCGAGACAAGGGTTACTCCATCACTACGTAGTGCCGCCCGATTGCGGTTTCCCACAGATTATGTAGGACTACATAGTTCGTCAAGAGCGTGCGGTTTACACCAGCTCGGGAACTCGCAGGTGCGCGAAGCCGAGCCTGAACTCCGCCACCTCGAGCACATCGGCTCCCATGGCGCGGGTCATCCCGGCCCGCAGTCGATCCACGTGCGGGCGACTGTTGTCCAATTCCTCTCTGCTCGACCAGACGGTCGATCCCACCCCTCGGCCGGTTGCTCGGTCGACGAAGAGGCTGGCGCTGCGGAAACCCTCGATCTTTTCGAGCTCGGGCAGCAGGCCGGACTTGAACATCTCGATCGCCTGATCCACTCCGGCCGGGTCGACCTGGATCCAGGTGCACCGGGTGCAGGCACTCGCGCCGGCCAGGTGATCGCGGTGCATGACCGCGACTTCCCATTCCTCGATAGTGCCGACCGGACCGTTCAACGCCTCGGCCAGACCGTCACGCAATGTTCGGACGGGCATTCTGCTGTCGTGCATCGCGGTCTCGGATTCCCACGCCGTGGTGGCGATGCATCGGCCACTCGCCCTGTCCACCATCAGCGACATGCCCACCCACCCGTCGAGCTCGGACATATTCGGCATCACCGCATTATGGAGATATGCGATACCGCGGTCGATCGACGGTCGCTGGGCCGCAAATGTGCTGGAACGTGCGTACACGGGGCCACCTCCTACTTTCAGGAAGGGCGGCGCCCCGGTGGGCGCCACCGGACATATCTACTGTCCTCCGATGCGACCGTCCACACAATGCGCAGAACGATCTTCATGGCGCCGAAATTTCGGCCGTATCGAATAGCTCGAAAGTATTGACATCGAGCGAATCAGGAGAAGACTGGAGGGATACCGGAACACCGGAAATGAGCCACACTGCCGACGGAGACGTTTGCCGACCGTGGTGACTTCGTTTTCAGGATTCGGCTAAGCCCCCGGCAAGCCAGTCGAATACCGGAGTTGTCAGCGACGACTGAACTCATGGTTTCGATGGAGACTACCGGGGACTGTTCTGTGTGCGGCCGAAGATCTTACCGGCGGCGGGCTTGCATCAGTTGTTTGGCGCGGTCGACTTGGTCCGGAGTGAGGGCCGCACCGGGCAACTCCGGGCGATTGAACCGGCGATCACGCAGGCCGTCGAGGATCAGTGCCATGTAGCGGCGCCAGGCGTCAGGATTGACGGGCTGGGCGAATTCGGCCATGGCGCCGACCATGTAGATCAGTGCGAAGAAGTCGCTCGGTTCGGCGTCGGCGCGCAGCTCGCCGACCGCTTGCGCGCGTGCGAACAGTTCACCGATGGCAGCTTCGACGCGAAGTCGCTGACCGCCGAGCTCAGTACATCCCTGATCTGCGCCCGACATCACATCGACGAGCCCCTTGTTCACGGCCATGTGGGCACCGGCGAACTCGAAGAACTCGGTGAGCGCATCCCATGGATCCGGGGCGGCGAGGGCGTGATCCGCCGCCTCGGCCATGTCATGGAAGAACCGCTCGAAGACCGCGTCCACGAGCTCGTCCTTGCTCGTGAATCGCCGGTATACGGTGCCGATCCCCAGACCCGCGTGCTCGGCGACGTCGGCGAGGGTCACATCGAGGCCCCGCTCGGCGAACACTTCGCGGGCCGCGTCGAGGATGAGCAGCCGGTTGCGCGCGGCGTCGGCGCGCAACGGCCGCCCGGTCGGGGATGTGGTGACCATGCTCATGATCTCATCATACCGATTAAGTGGAATAGTTGCTCCAGATACGTGTTAGTCTCCGGTAAGCGGAGAATCTGCTCCACATAACCGAGTGAGGGCTCATGACACAGACAGCGGAAAAGGCGGCATCGCCCGCCACGGGCAAGGCACCCGTCGACGCCGACCACACCAAGAGGTGGCTTGTGCTGGCAGTACTCGGCCTCGCCCAGCTGATGGTGGTCCTCGATGCCACCATCGTGAACATCGCACTGCCCGCCGCGCAGGGCTCCCTCGAGTTCAGTGACGGCGACCGCCAATGGGTCATCACCGCCTACGCACTGGCCTTCGGCAGTCTGCTGCTTCTGGGCGGACGCCTCTCGGACCTGTTCGGCCGTCGCCGTACGTTCATCGTCGGTCTCGTCGGCTTCGCCGTCGCCTCCGCCGTGGGTGGCGCGGCGGTGAACTTCGAGATGCTGGTCGCGGCACGTGCCGGGCAAGGCGTGTTCGGCGCCCTGCTGGCCCCGGCTGCCTTGTCACTGCTCTCGGTGACATTCACCGACCCGGGCGAGCGTGCCAAAGCCTTCGGCATCTTCGGTGGCATCGCAGGCGCTGGCGGCGCGATCGGCTTGCTGCTCGGCGGGGTGCTCACCGAGTGGGTGGACTGGCGCTGGACGCTGTTCGTCAATCTCGCTTTCGCCGCGGTGGCCCTGCTCGGCGCGATCGCCCTGCTCGCCCCGCATACCAGTGATCAGCGGCCCAAGCTCGACATCCCCGGCACCGTGACGGTCTCGATCGCCCTGTTCAGCATCGTGTTCGGCTTCTCCAAAGCCGAGACGGCCGGGTGGGGTTCGGCGACCACGATCGGCTGGCTCTCGGCCGGTGTGGTGTTCCTCGTCGCGTTCGTCTACCTGGAAACGAAGGCCGAATATCCGCTGCTGCCGTTGCGTGTGGTCCTCGACCGCTTCCGGGCAGGCTCCTACCTGGCGATCGCGTTGTCGGGTGCGGCGATGTTCGCGGTGTTCCTGTTCCTGACCTTCTACATGCAGAACAACCTCGCCTACACCCCCATCGTCACCGGGTTCGCGTTCCTGCCGATGGTGGCGGGCGTCGTCGTCGGCTCCGGGCTGTCCAGTGCGGTCCTGCTGCCCCGCGTCGGTCCGCGGGTGCTGCTCTTCGCCGGCATGCTGATCGCCGCCGTCGGCATGGCGCTGCTCGCCCAGCTCGCGATCGACAGCGCCTACGTGCCGGACATCCTGCCGGGCCTGGTCATGATGGGTCTGGGCATGGGAACGCTGTTCGCACCGGCCATGCAGGGCGCCACGTCCGGGGTGCACCACGATGACGCCGGTGTCGCCTCGGCCATGGTCAACACCATGCAGCAGGTCGGTGGGTCCATCGGAACCGCGCTGCTGAGCACCATCGCCGTGTCGGCGTCCACCGACTACCTCGACGGCAGGATCCCCGATCCGGCCACTGTCGCCGAAGCCGCCGTGCACAGCTACACCACCACCTTCTGGTGGGCCGCGGCGATCCTGGCCGTCGGCGCCGTCATCACCGGCGCGGTCACCGCCAGCGGTCTACTGCCCGAAACCGAGGGCGAACCCGCGCTCATGCACTGATCGGCCGAACACACCAGCCACCCCCACCGCGAAAGGTACTCCGCATGGACTTCACCGCATTCAACCAAGAGACGATCAGAACCTTCCGCAAGAACAAGGGAACCGGGCCAGGGATGCCGTTGCTGCTCCTGACGACCACCGGCGCACGCACCGGCATCGCACGCACGACCCCCCTGGCGTATGTGCCCGACGGTCCGGGCCGCTACGTCGTCTACGCCTCCAAACTCGGCGCACCCCGGCACCCCGACTGGTTCTACAACCTGCGCTCGACACCCGAGGTAACCGTCGAAGTCGGCGCCGAAACCTTCACCGCCACCGCGACTACCGCCCGTGACCACGAACGCGAGCGCCTCTACCAGGCGATCATCACCGCGGTCCCCGACGTCGCCGACCACCAGGACCAGACCACCCGCGTCATCCCCGTTGTCGTGCTGCAGCGCAGCGAACCGGATGCGGCCAGCACTCGATAAAACCGCCCCTCGCGCGTCAGGCTCGACGAATGTCGGGGAGTTTCCAGGTTTTGTCGAACAGCGCCGGTGTGGGCCCGTAGAAGCGGAACAGGACTTCGAAGTCTTGTCCGTCCTTGGTGGGTACCCAGTTCGATTCGTCGCCGTCCGGGGCGCTGGGGCCGAAGTAGAGATCGACGGTGCCATCGGAGTTGGTGCGCACGCCGGGGGTGTTGGAGGCGCGGCTGGCCGAGTCGACATCGCGGATGAGGGTGTGGGTGGCACGGTTGTAGACCGTGACCGACCAGTACAGCGTGACCGGCGCGTTCGCGGGCACGGTGAGGCGGTAGTTCGTGCCGCCGTCGAGGTCGTGCCCGTCGGTGTCGTGAATGGTGAACAGGTAGAACTGGCCGGTGCCAAGGGATTTGGCGGCGAAGAAGGCGAAGGAGTAGGTCACCCCGCGTGAATCGACCGGGTAGATGTTCGGGTCGGAAAAACCACTCACCATCGCGGGAGTCAGCTCACGGGAGATCGGCAACGCCCAGTGTGCGTTCTCGTAAAAACCGGGGGTGTAGTAGGAGACGTACTGCTGCTCTAGCCAGGCGTGCGCGGTGCGCGCGGCGGCATCGAAGGCGTCGAGGGTTGCCGAGTCCGGTTGGTACGGTTGGCCTTTCTTGATGTCGAGGGTGGCGAGCTGGTCGATCATCGCCATATCGCGCACCTGCCACGGCTCGCCCTGGACTTGGCGGTTCAGGGCGGTGAAGAAGTCCCTGTCGTACGGGATCGTGGCGTCGAACTCCTTACCCGCCGCGTCCACGTAGGAAGTGGCGGGCGGGTTCGCGGCCGCGTCGAGCCGGTACAGGCCAACCCGTTTGCCGTACGCCACCGCCGCAGCGATGTCCTCGTCGCTGCCGCTGGTGAGGTTCGAGCGCAGCAGCGCGTACCCGGTGTTGGTTTCCGACGACAGCGGGATGTAGCCGTCGGGCACGGGTGCGCTGTAGCCGGGCGGCAGGATCAGGTACCGCCCACCCGCGCCCTTGTCGGTGCCTGCGGGCCCGACATCGACCAAGGGGGTCTGCCAGGCGGTGTCGATCGATCCGGTGATCGTCGACTCACCGACTGCCGCGGGGATATCGAGCACGACCGGGCCATCGGTGGTGTCGTAGAACGGCATCAGGTAGATCGCGTTGGGGTTCGGGGTCAGGGTCTGGTTCGTGTAGTCCAGCAGCCGGGACCAGTACACGATCTGGTTCGGGCCTGCGCCGATCGCGATCGCGGCTTGGAGCATGCGATCGAAGTTCACGATCGGCATCCCCCAGATGACCGCTTCGAATGCCCGCCCCGCCACCAGCGAGCTGGTCTCGGCGGGAGCGGTGGCCGGATCCTCCTGGGGCGACATGGGCTGAACCTAGCGGCCGCTCCCCACCCTCACAATGTTCGCCACCCATTCGCTATCAATGTCGTATCCGATCGATACACAACCCTGATGTGGTAATTGAGCACAATGCCGCTCAATTGCTGTAGCAGTGGCACACGCACATGGTGCCAGGCCCGTGCATCGCGGGCGGGAAGCTACCGACGACTACCGCCCAGATGAAGGGATACGAGTTCGGCGAGATGTACGCCGATTTCGTCGAGCGGACGTACCGATCGCGAGGACATCGAAAGGATGGCCGCACCCTCGATCGCGCACACCGCGGTCGTAGCGAGTGACCTGGCAACAAATTCGTCCACACCAGTGCGCACCAGTTGCTCGACGAGCAGATTCGTCCAGTCGTCGAATACCTCGGCGGCGACCGCTGGCGCCGATGGCGCTTCGGTGCCGCCGAGCGCAGCGGCGACGATCGGGCATCCGGCGGTGAAATCGCTGGCGACCAGCGTGTCTTTCCACATCTGGATGAACGCGGCAAGGCTGACGGTCGGGTTGTCGCCCGCGGTGAATTCGCCGATGATCGAGCTCATCATCGCGCCCGCCGCCCGAGTGGATTCCTCGACCAGTTCCGCCTTCCCACCAGGGAAGTTCTGGTAGATCGAACGCCGCGCGGTGTCGCTACGGGCCAGCAGATCAGTGATTCCGGTGCCGGCGACGCCGCGCTCGCGGATGAGCGCGATCGCACCGGTGATGAGCCGTTCACGGGGACTCGGTGTCACGGCATTCCATTCTCTCGTCGAGCGACCGCCCTTGCGGTAGCACGATCAGTCTACTATCGTTGCCTAAAAGGTGTAACTGACAGTTGCACATACATCTCCGAGGCCGCGCCATCTCCTGCGATCGTCATCCGCGGCTGTTTCGATGACACCTCTGTGAAGGACCTCGCATGACACCACTGAATCTGTCTTCGCATCGCGCCACGCCTACGACCGATCAGACAGGCTCCCGGGCGTTGGCGACAGGTAGCGTGCTGACACGCTTCGTCGAGGCCTCGGACGGGGTGCAGCTGGCGGTCCGCGAGCAGGGAAATCCCGACGCGCCAACGGTGTTGTGCGTGCACGGGTTTCCCGATGATCGCCAGGTCTGGGGCGGTGTAGCGAAGGAACTCGCGCCGACACTGCGCGTGGTGACCTACGACGTGCGGGGCTCGGGCGAATCCGGGCAACCCCCACGGATCAAGGACTACCGCCTGGACCAGCTCGCCGACGACATCGGCCGGGTCATCGATGCGGTCTCGCCGACGCGCCCGGTGCATCTGCTCGCGCACGACTGGGGCTCGGTGCAGGCCTGGCACGCCACCACCGATCCGGCCCAGCGCTACCGCATCGCGTCGCTGACCTCGATCTCCGGTCCGTGCCTGGATCATGTGCCGTTCTGGATCAAGTCCCGGCTCGCTGCCGGACCCCGTGGCTGGCAAGACGTGCTCGGCATGTGGAAGTCACCGTTCTACATGGGATTCTTCCAGCTCCCCTGGCTCGCTCCGCTGGTGTGCCGACTCGGTCTGGTCGATGCCGCCATCGCGTTGGCCGCACGCCTGGAAGTCGGGGCTCCGCCCGCGGATGCTTCAGCGCATCGTGCCCGCGACAACCGTGCCGGGCTGAAGATCTACACCGCCAACCTGCTCCCGCGCCTGCTCCGCCCGCAGGAACGCACCACCGATCGACCGGTCCAGGTACTGGCGCCGCGCCGCGACATCTTCATCACCCCGGCCAGCCAGATCGACATCGGTCGCTGGGCCGCCGATTCGGCGATTCATGCGATCGACGGTGGGCACTGGGCGCCCTCGTTCAATCCGACAGCGGTGGCCGATCTCGTTCGAACCTTCGTCATCGAACACGAGGCGAAGACCACCGACACGAAGGGAGAACTCCGATGACCGCGCACACCGATATCGACAAGGTCGCGCTCGCCGCCCGCGACATGAGCTGGGACTGGACCGGGTTGCCGATGCACTACTTCGACGGCAATCCGTTCGCGACACACCTGGCCAACGGCATGAACATGCTCCTGCCCGAGGGCGAGGTGTTCTTCGTCGAGGTCTTCCGCAAAGCACTGCCGCTGATCAAGGACGCCTCGGTACGGGAGGACGTGATCGGGTTCATCGGCCAGGAAGCCACCCACTCCGCGGCGCATCAGTCGCTGCTCGAATACCTCGACGCCGAGGGACTCGACACCGAACCGTTCGTCGAACAGATCCGCTGGCTGTTCAAGGCTCTGCTCGGCGACCGCGACCTGACCGACCGCAGAGCCCATTCCTGGCTGCTCGAACGCGTCGCCATCGTGGCCGCTCTCGAACACTTCACCTCCTACCTCGGTGACTGGGGGCTCAACGCCCACGGCTGGGACACCACCCTCGATCCGAAGGTGCTCGATCTGTTCCGCTGGCACCTGGCCGAAGAGGTGGAACACCGGCACGTCGCGTTCGACTTGTTCACCCATCTCGACGGTCGCTACCTGCGCCGGATCCGCACATGGATACTCGCGGCACCGATTCTCGCCGTGTTGTGGGTGCGCGGCATCCGCTACATGATGTCGGTGGACCCCGCCCTCGACGGCGGCAGTCGGCGGATCAAGCTCCGTGACGTGCGCATGGCCGTGAAAAAGGGCCTGCTGCCGGGACCTTGGAGCCTGACGAAGATGTTCTTCGAGTACTTCCGGCCCGGATACCACCCCTCCAAGTACGGCTCGACCAGCCAAGCAGTCGCCTACCTCGCCGCCTCCCCTGCGGCCCGTGCCGGCGCCTGAAGTGCGAATCGTCCGATGTGGAGTCGCCTCATGACCGAAAACCGATCGCCGGTCCCACCGTCGCTGCGCCGCCCGGGTAAAAACGATCGGCTCTTCGCCGCCCTACAACTCGCCGCGCGCGGATACGTCGCGGTCACCAGCCGGGTGGGCATCATCGAACCCACCGAGGTCGACCGGGTGCTGCGTCTGGTTGTGGTGGACGCACGCTCCGAGGCCGACGGTGTGCGCAGCCTGCGCCTGGAGGCCGCGGACGGGTCCGTCCTTCCGCCGTGGCATCCGGGCGCGCACATCGACCTGACCTTGCCCTCGGGCACGGTCCGTCAGTACTCGCTCTGCGGCGACCACACTGATCGGCGAAGCTACCAAATCGCGATCCGGCGCCTACCCGACGGAGGTGGCGGATCGATCGAGATCCACGATCGGCTCCCCGTCGGCGCTCGAGTCACCGCCGCCGGCCCACGCAACGCCTTCCCCTTCGCGTACCCGCACCTGGCGCGGGCCGATATTTCCCGGGTGGTGTTCGTCGCCGCTGGAATCGGCATCACGGCGATTCTGCCCATGGTGCGTGCGGCGGCGGCATCGGGTATCGACTGGCAGTTGACCTACCTCGGCCGTGACACCGCGACCATGCCATTTCTCGACGAGATCGGCGAACTCGATCCCGATCGGGTCCGGATCCTCACGGGTTCCCGCCGCACACCTGCCGAGCTGTTGGCACGCGCCGGGCCTGGCACGTCGGTCTACTTCTGCGGACCGCCCGGACTCCTCGCCGGGATCCGGACCGAATTCGACCGTACGGGCGCGGCCGGCCTGCATTTCGAGAGGTTCAGTCCCGAACCCGTCGTCGGTGGTCAGCCGTTCGAGATTCGTCTTGCCCGCACCACCGCATCGATCCACGTCGCTGCGGACGAATCCGCCCTCGCTGCCGTGCGGGGCGCGGTGCCCGACGTGGCGTACTCGTGCCAGCAGGGGTTCTGCGGCACCTGCCGCGTACGGGTCGTCTCCGGTGACGTCGACCGCCGTGGACGGTCAACGTTCATGGACGAACCCGACACGGTGCTCCTCTGCACCGATCGCGCGAACTCGACACAACTCACCATCGACCTGTAACTCGCTGCGTGCGAGCGACTTCGACACAGCACAAGGAGCCAAAATATGCAGGACTGGGATGTCATCGTGGTCGGTAGCGGCATGGGCGGCATGACCGCGGCCGCGTACCTCGCCGCCAACGGCCGCCGCACACTCGTGCTGGAACAGGGCGACGTGCTGGGCGGATCAACGCACGTATTCCGCCGCAAGGGCTACGAATTCGAAGTGGGCGTGCACTACCTCGGCGACTGCGGCCGCCCCGAGGGCAACATCCCCACCATGCTGCGCGGAGTCGGCGCCGACAAGCACATCGAGTTCCGCGAGATCGACCCCGACGGATTCGATGTTCTGACCTACCCGTCGGTGACCTTCAAGGTCCCGCGCGGCTGGGACAACTACCGCGACCGACTACTCGAGACCTTCCCCGACGATGCCGCGGCGCTGCGCCGCTACCTGCGCATCATTCGCAAGTTGGCCGACGCGGTCGACCGCGCGACCACACCCGCATCCCTGCGTGGTCAGGCAGCCTTCCTCCTGCGGGCCGGATGGGCGGCACCGTTTGCGATGGTGCCGCTGTCGAACCTGCTCGACCTCTGCGGTGTCGGGCCCGCCCCGCGCCCGGTGCTGTGCGGCCAGACACCGGCCTACGCCGCTCCGGCCGACCGGGCACCGGCGATCGTGCAGGCCGGCTATCTGAAGAACTACGTCGAGGGCGGCGCCTACTTCCCGATCGGCGGCGGCCAAGTGCTCTCCGCCACGATGGCCGAGGTCGTGCGCGCCAACGGCGGCGACTTCCGGATCAACGCCAGGGTGGCCGAGATCGTTGTCGAGGGCGGTCGGGTGCGCGGCGTCCGGCTCGCCGACGGCGAGTTCATCACCGCGCCGGTCGTAGTGTCCAACGCCGACCTCAAGCGCACCTACCTGGAGCTACTCGACCCGGCCGTCGTGTCCCCGGCCAAACGGAAACTGGTGTCCGGCTACACGATGGCGTGGCCGCTGTTCAACACCTACCTCGGCCTCGACATCGACCTGTCCGAGACGATGACCAGCGCCCAGATCTGGAAGTTCAGCGCCGACGCCGATTTCGGCCCGATGCGCAAGGTAGCCAACTGGCAAGCCGCGGGCCGGGACCGCGAGCGCTGGCTGCGTCTCATCGGTGACAATGCCGCCGCGATGATCCACATCGCCACCAACAAGGACACCGTCACGGCGCTGGCTCCCGCCGGTCATTCCGTCGTCGAGATCATGACCTACCTGCCGCCGGACCACGAGCTGTGGGGCCTCAGCGCAGGCGGTCCCGTGCACGGCGAGAACTACCGCACCAACCCTGACTATCTCGCTGTCAAAGAAGCGATCACCGAGATCCTGATCGATCTGGCCGGTGAGGTCATCCCGAACCTGCGCGAGCACATCGTGTGGAAGGAAGCGGCGACCCCTATCACCCAGGAGCGCTACACCCATTCCACCGCGGGTGGCTCCTACGGCATCGAGATGAACCTGCGGCAGGTCGGTCCGCTGCGCCCCGGACCGAAAACCGATATCCCCGGGCTCTATCTCGCCGGCGCGAGCCTGAGCTGGGGCCCGGGCGTAGAAGGCGTCATGCTCTCCGGCGTCGGTGCCGCGGGCGCGGTACTGCGACGCGACCTGTTCACCGCGATTCGCCAGGGCACCGTGTTCGGCTCCGCCGACCAGATTCCCGCGCACGGCGGCGACTGGGATCCCCTCGCCGTTGCCACCGACACCACTCCACGCGGCCAGAAGGCCCGCACCACACGCTGATCGCGAGGTCCGCGCAGCCGACCCCGCTCATCCCAGAATTCTCGCCGGAGGCCACCACCCCATGTCCACGAGCACGTTGAACCCGATTGATGTCGCATTTCTGTGGGGTGAATCCGACTCCAATCTGATGAACATCGCGCACCTGGACATCTTTCGGCTGCCACCGGAGGCGGGTCCGAACTTCGTCTCGGACCTGCTCGACGATCTGCGCACCTACACGGGTGCGACCAGCCCCTTCGACCGCCGCCTCGACTCCGCCGTGATCTCTCGCGCGCTTCCGAGATGGGTCAGCGTCGACACGCCGGACCTCGACTACCACCTCCAACGTCATGTGCTGCCCGCGCCCGGCGGTCAGCGTGAGCTCGGCACCTTGGTCTCGCGCCTGCACGGCATCCCGATGGACCGGTCGCATCCGCTGTGGCAGCTGCATGTCATCGAGGGCCTCGACGACGGACGCTTAGCGCTGTACATCAAGGGACATCACGCCCTGCTCGACGGCGTCGCCACCGTGCGGCTCGCGCGCAAGGTGATGTCGAACGACCCCGACGAGCACGGTAGACCTGCGATCTGGGCCTATCAGAAAACTGGGAAGCGTCGAGCTCCCGAATCGAGGGAAGCAGGTCGGCCCGCGCTCCCGTCGCTGGTGCGACTGCTGACCGCTCCGATCCGAGGGGTCACAGATCAGGTCACCGGCTTGCAGGCGATCTCGCGCATGTACGGCGGACCGACCGAATCCGATGCGGCGCTGATCAAGCCGTACACCGCACCGCCATCGATCCTCAACGGACCGATCACCGCCGAACGCCGGATCGCCACGCAGTCATTCGACTTGGACCGGATCAGTACCCTGGCGCAGCGATGCGGGGGAACGATCAACGACGTCATCCTGGCGATCTGCGCGGGTGGCTTGCGCCGCTACCTCGCCGAGATCGGCGAGCTGCCCGAGAGATCATTGATCGCGGGCATGCCGATGTCGTTTCGTCCCAAGGACAGCGACACTGCCGAAGGCAACGCGACGACCATGGCACTGGCCACCCTCGCCACCGATATCGAGGATGTGCGAGAACGGGTTTCGGCGATCGTCGGATCCACAGTCGCAGCCAAGGAGCATATGAGCCGGATGTCGAGTGCCGCGGTGATGGCATATACGGCGATGCTCATGGCACCCTTCGGCGCGAGCCTGGTTCTCGGCGTGAGCAGTCGGATCAAGCCGATGTTCAACGTCGTCATCTCCAACATGCCGGGGCCGGCCGAACAGTTGCATTACAACGGTATGGCTTTGGAAGAGTGGCACGCGGTGTCCATCCCGCTTGATGGGCAGGCACTCAACATTACGATCCTGTCGTACGCGAACCGTCTCAACCTGTGCGTGACCGCGTGCGCGACCTCGCTACCTCACGTCCAACGGGTCGCGCCCTACTGCGGAGACGCACTGGCCGAGCTGGAACGTGCCTACCCGTAGTAGCTGCAACCCCATCGCCTCCCACCGTCGAAAGGCACTCGCATGCAGTTTCTTCGCACAGACCGGCACGGCTCCGTACAGACCATCTGGTTGAACAACCCGCCCTACAACTTCCTCACCGATGCCGTAATGGGCGAACTGCTCGACCTGCTCCGCATCATCGACAGCGACGACGGGGTCCGCGCGGTCGTGCTCACCAGTGCCGTCGAGGGTGTCTTCGTCAGCCACTATTCGGTGTCGGAGATCTTGGACGGCGTCGAAGCCGCACCGGTCACCCTGAACTCACGAACGGCGGGGGCGGCGCTGCGGATGAGCACGCTGGCCGACCACGTCCCCGGCGGGCAGGCGGGCTTGGCCCGGGCCGGTGCCGGTGGTGTCGCGAATCTTCGTCGTTACCACGAGGTCTGCCGACTGATGCGGGAGTCGAGCACCGTCTTCGTCGCCGCGCTCAACGGCCGGGCGCTCGGTGGCGGTTGTGAGTTGTCGCTGGCCTGCGATCTGCGTCTGATGGCCGATGGCCCCTTCGAGATCGGGCAACCCGAAATCCTGGTCGGCATCATCCCCGGCGGCGGCGGTACCCAGATGCTGACCCGGGTGCTCGGCGCGGGCCGCGCACTGGAACTGTGTCTCGAAGGCGCCCCGATCAGCCCGAGCCGGGCACTCGAGATCGGACTCGTGCACAGATTGATCGATCCCGACGAGCTGCTGGCCGAAGCACAGACGACCGCCGCGAGGTTGGCCAAGCGCTCCCCCACCGCGGTCCGTGGTATCAAACATGCTGTCTACCAGGGTGGTTCGACATCACTGGAGAAGGGCTTGCACATCGAACGCGCCCAGTTCCTCGCCGCGGCGTCCACGCCGTCAGCGAAACGGGCGATGGCTGTCTATCTCGCCGATGTCGAATCGACCATCGAGCAGGGCCGCGACATGTCCGACTTCGTCGCGGACAGTCTGCCGGGCTGGATCGAGGGCACGAAGGTCGACTTCACCGAGTAGCGCACCGGCCGGGCTGTATACCGGGCACGATCAGGTGAGGTTGGCGATACCGCGGGCGGTGAACAGCACACCGAAGCCGAGCAACACCGTGATCGTCATGCTCCTGTTGTTGCGCAACATCCACCGCTTGGCCGATTCCAGGCCGCGCCGGGCACGCTCACCCAGCACGAGATAGATCGCGATCGGGATCAGGAAGTCCAGCGCGGCGGCCAGGATCAGCAGCAGGGTGGCGACCAGCGCGGAGATCGTGGTGGTCTGCGAGCTGGCGATGAGGCTCATGCCCGACATCATGATGACCAGGTTCGGGTTGATGATCGCCATGACCAGACCTGCCATGAATGCCTGACGAGGGCCCGCTGATTCGAGTTGGGTGAGCAATTTCGGAGGCGGAGCGTCCGCGGGTCGGCGGTGCAAAGCCGCCCGCGCGCCCAGGCCAAGGAAAACCAGGCCGACGACCAAGCCCGCCCAGTGCGCCACCGTCTTCGACGTCGAAGACGGATCGGAGGCGCCACCGAGGAGTGCCGCGACACCGACCTGGGCGTAGACGAGAACGAACGCCGCACCGAAGGACGCGGCACTGGCGATCGGACGGCGCGACTGCAACAGCAGCACACAGCCCACGATCGCCGCCGGAGTGATGACCAAACCGATCATCTCAGGGACCAGCAGTAAAATCAGCTCACCCATCAGGGCTCCTCGAGATGCAGGGACACAGCCGACAAACCCCGCAGCCGGTGCTGTCGGGCCACGGCTGCGGGGTTACCCGTTCAGGGAGTGACGATCGGGAAGGCCGGATCGAATTCGTCGAGCAATGGACCATAGGTGTCGAGCACCGTCGTGTCGCCGTCGAGGGTGATCTTGCCGCCCTCGGCCAGTTTCGCCGCCGTGTCGGGTGCGAGCAGCACCGAGACCAGGAACGGCTTCGGCCCGGACACCGTCAGCTGCGGCTGGTCGGATTTGCCGCGCCGGGCGTTGAGTACCCCGCGGCGGATCCACATCGTCCACTGCTCAGCGGCATCGGTGAAGTCCAGGTCGATCCGCAGATCCACGTGCGCCGCCTTCTCCCCGATGATGTGCACCGAGACGAAGTCGAACAGGATGTCCAGCGGCATGGCCAGGATGCTGTCCTGGCTGGCCACCACATACGGGGGCGGCTGGGCGCCCTCGCGCAGTTCCAGCGCCGCGGACAAGTAGATGCCGCGCCACTGCGGGCCTTCGGCCTGGTACCCCATCTGCTCGTAGGCGTCGGCCTGTAGGTCCTTGGCCCGCTGGTTGTCCGGTTGCGCGAAAACCAATTTGTGCAGGATCTCCGCTGCCCAGCGGTAGTCGGCGGCGTCGATCGCGCGCTGTCCTTCGGCGAGGATCTTGTCGGCACCGGCGAATTCGACGAACCGCGCCGCGGCCTCGACCGGCGGGTGCGGGTGCAGCGAGACCGGGTCGCCGTCCCACATGCCCAGTTCCTTGGTGTACACCGCGCGCACGTCGTGATGCAGGGTGCCGTGATAGCCGCGGTTGGCCCAGTTACGCCCCAACTCCTCCGGCAACTCGATCACCTCCGCCGCCTCGAGCGGGGTGTAACCCTTGTTGGCCAGGCGCAGCGCCTGATCGTGAATGAATTTGTAGGTGTCACGCTGGGATTCGATGAACGCGGTGACGTTGTCGTTTCCCCATACCGGCCAGGTGTGCGGACCGTAGTGCACCTCGGCCTCGTCACCCCAGCGCTGCAGGGTCTCGTCGAGGTAGCGGGCGAAATTGCGGGCGTCACGGGTACGGGCGCCGCGCAGTGTCTGAATATTGTGCAGCGAATGGTTCGCGTTCTCCGCACAGGTCAGGGCCTTGAGCTGCGGAATCCAGATGTGCATCTCCTCGGGCGCCTCGGTGTCGGGCGCGTAGAGGAATTCGAATTCGATACCGGCGATCTCTCGGCGGGCACCGGTTTCGGTGATCAGGTCGGTCGGCGAGATATAGGAGACCTGTGGGCCCTGTGTGGTGGTTGCGCCGATACCGCAGGTGACGAATCCCTGCGGACCTGGTGGCAGCATGGAGCCGAAGGCGTAGAAACTACGGCGCGCCATCGCGTTTCCGGCGATGACGTTCTCACCGATGGCGTACTTGTCGAACTGCGTACCCGGGGCGATGATCGGTACCTTGCCCGAGGCGACGTCCTCCAGCGATACCACCCCTTTGACGCCGCCGTAATGGTCGGCGTGGGTATGGGTGTAGATGACCGCCTTCACCGGCTTGTCGGTGACGTGCTCGCGAATGAGTGACATTGCCTGCCTGGCGGATTCGACTCCGGCCATGCAGTCGATGACGACGATCCCGTCCTCGCCCTCGACCACGGTCAGGTTGGCGATATCGTTGTTGCGTGCCTGGTACACGCCTTTGGTCACCTCGTACAGCCCACCGAGGCTGATCAACTGCGACTGCCGCCACAGACTCGGGTTCACCGAGTCCGGGGTCGGTGGGTCACCGCGCAGGTAGTCGAACCCGGCGGGATCGAAGACCACCTTCGAACTGTCCGCGTCGGAGTACACCGGACCTGGCAGCGCGGCGATCAGGCCACGTTGCGCGTCGGTGAAATCGTCCCGGTTGTCCATGTCGTAGCTCTGCGTGGCCGCACGGTTGATCTCCGCGGTCGCCGGACTGGCAGGTTTGGGAACCTGGCACATGCGCGCTCCTGTGAACTCGGGTGGACTTTCTCCCGACAATGGCCCAGCGCGCGCCACCCCGCATCACCCGTCCTGGGTGACTTCGTCGCGTCTACTCAACGCAGCTCTGTCGGCGCGAACACGCCGCGTGGTCAGGTTTGTGCATTGCCGGGAGCACCGTGACCGTTGTTTTCGGCGGTGGTGCGGCGCCACTCGCGAGGGGTGACGCCGTAGGTCGCGCGGAATCGTCGGGTGAAGTGGGAGGCGTCGCGGAAGCCCCAGCGGAAAGCGATCGCGGCGATCGAGACGTGGCGCAGCTCCGGGCTGGCGAGGTCGTCGCGGATGCGGTCGAGACGTTCACCGATGATCGACCGGGCGAGGCGGTAGTCGGCGGCAGCACAGATCTTGTACAGGTAGCGCACCGAGATGTTGAGGGCACGGGCGATGCGGGCGGCATCGAGTTCTGGATCGGCGAGGTGGCGGCGCACGTAGGCGCGGATCTCGGCGAGCATGATCTCCGAGGGGATGACCGCGCCGTCGTGGCGGTCGGGCTCGGTGGTCGAGAGCAGGAGTCCGCGGATCAGGTCGATGCTGGCCGAGCCGGTCAGGCGTGCTGTCGGATGGCAACTGAGAGCATCTGCTTGCTCGGTCATCTCGGTGATGTGACCGGCGACGAGTCGGTAGTAGGGGCTGCGATGCAGGTGCCGTGCTGCCCGGCGGATGCGTTCGACCGGGAGGGCGAGTTGATCGAGGGGAACGTGTAAGCAGGTCGACCCGCCGTCGCCCGCCCAGCGGAAGTCGTACGGTGCGTTGAGGTCCATCAGATGCAGCTCGCCTGCGGCGAGTTCGCGCTGTAGCCCGTCCTGCTCGTACCGGGCCGTGCCTCGGCGATGCACCGCGATGGCCAGCATAGGCGACGGGTTCGCGCGGACCTGCTTCGACGTGCGGATCAGCCGGATGCCGGACATGGCCGCACGAAAGATGTTGGCATCGCCGAATTCCCACACATCGAACTGGGCGTGTGCGCGACCGTCCGGGTTCTCGTGCACCACGTTGCATGGCGCGGTTGCTTCCTGCATGGCGGTGGTGATCGCGTTGGCGCGTTCCACGGGCGCGACGAAGCCGGTATCGAAAACAACAGCCATGATCCTGCCCTCCTGGTGCACCGGTAACACTCCGCCTGATCGTGGCACGATCCGCGCGGCACAATCAGACTGAAAATCGTGCACGCCGAATCCAGTTTCCCTGGTCGGAGCGCTTTACGCTCGCCGAATGTGCCTGAGTGTGGGCACCGAGGTGGGAGGTTTCGAGTGATCAAGCCACTGGGACGAGCGGATGAGCTCGACCGCCTCAACGAGTTCATCGCCGCCGCGCGCAACGGCCTCGGGCACGCGGTGATCCTGCGGGGCGAGCCCGGAATCGGCAAATCGGTCCTGCTCGAGTCCGTGATCGGGTCGGCTCACGGCTTTCGGATCCTGCGTTCGGACGGCTACGAGGCCGAGGCCAATCTGCCGTATTCCGGTGTGCAGCGTCTGGTCGGGTCGCTCGAGGTCGACGGCACGCAGCTGCCCGATCCCGAGCGGGAGGCGCTGGGGGTCGCGCTCGGCATCTCGGCGGGTGCGGTGCCGGACCGGTTCCTGGTCGGTCGGGCTGTGCTGGGTCTGCTGGCGATCGTCGGTCGCGAGGCGCCGGTGCTGTGCGCGGTCGATGACGCGCAGTGGCTGGATCGGGAGTCCCTGGACGCGTTGGGTTTTGTCGCGCGCCGACTGCACGCCGAAGCGGCGGTGGTCGTGTTCGCGGCGCGGGCCGACAATGATGTCGATGTCCGGCTCGGTGGGGTGCCGGTGCTGTCGGTCGAGGAATTGGCGCGCCCCGCGGCGATCGAGTTGCTGACCTACCGGTTCGACGGAGTGCTCGATCCGCGAGTAGCCGCCGACGTTGTCGATGAGGTCGGGGGAAACCCGCTCGTTTTGACCGACCTGGCGCGTGAACTCACCGCCCGTCAGCTCACGGATTCGAGCTTTGTGCCCTCTCCGCTCGGCGCAGGTTCGCGGCTGGAGCAGTTCTATCGACGCGCGCTGGAGTCGCTGCCCGATGCCTGCCGAGAATGGATTCTGGTGGCGGCGGCGGAGTCGACGGGAGACCTGAAGCTGGTCGATCGCGCGACCGCGCTGCTCGATATCGACGAAAGCGCCGGTGAGGCCGCCGACGTCGCCGGTCTGGTTGTCATCGACGGAGCGGTGCGGTTTCGGCACCCACTGGTCCGCGCGGCCGTTTACGGCGGCGCGACGGCCGCCGCGCGTCGACGCGTGCACGGAGCGCTCGCGCGAGCGGCGCAGGCATCGGGATTGATCGATATCGAGGCGTGGCACGCCGCCACGGCGACCGCGCGCCCGGACGCGGCGGTCGCGCAGCGCTTGGTCGATGCCGCGCAGCGGGCGGCGCGCCGAGGAGGTCTGCTCGCCGGCGCGAGCCTGTTGGCACGTGCCGCGGAGCTGAGCGAGGACCCCGGGTTGCGCGATGAGCGGTTGCTCGCCGGCGCCGAATCGGCCGCTGCGGCAGGTGCCGCGCGATTCGCCTTCGATCTGACCGATCGCATCCAGAACCCGGCCGGCCTCGCTCCGGTCGACGCAGGGCGGCGCCTGTTCGTGCGTGCTTCACTGGCAATGTTTCTCGGTGACCCAGCGGCGATTCCTCTCGCCTCGAATCAGCTGACATCGGCGGCAGAGTTGTTTCACGGCCACGACTCGCGGCGTGAGCACCTCGCGCTGCTCCGTGCCTTTCACACCGGACTCACCGCTGAACGAGGGGTCGCCAGCGGTACTTTTCCTGAGATCGGGCTACGCATGCAGGTCGCGGCGGCCGACGCCGAACCGAGTATTCGCGCGGTACTCCTCGGTCTGTGCGGGTTGATCCTGCAGCCGTGCGGTGCGGCGGCCGACGCGTATCGGGC
Source organism: Nocardia sp. A7 (assembly GCF_046549215.1). Classification (NCBI taxonomy): domain Bacteria; kingdom Bacillati; phylum Actinomycetota; class Actinomycetes; order Mycobacteriales; family Nocardiaceae; genus Nocardia; species Nocardia sp. A7. The sequence goes on from NZ_JAJPWE010000008.1 coordinate 41,656, forward strand.
CGCATTGCGAATGCTGGCCGAACTCGACGATCGGCAAGCGCTCGATTTCGGCGTGGCCGGGGTGGTGCTCACCAGTGCCCTCTGGGACGAACGGGCGCGCAACGACTGGCTCGACCGTTGCGAGCGCATCGCCGCCCGCGCGGGTGCGCTCAGGGAGTTGGACGCGCTGCTGTGGACGCGGTCGCTGACCGATCTCGATCGCGGCGACGTCACCGCCGCCGGGCGGGCGATCGCGCGCGTTCGAGAACTGCGGCAAGCGATGGGGTACCCGGCCGAACATGTCGTCAACGGCGCCTATCTGGCCTGGACGGGGGAACCGGCCGCGGTGGTCCTGCAGGTCGCCGAACTCAATCTGGCCGCCGGTTTCGGTGGCGCGCACACCGCCACGATCAACGCGCTCGCCATCCGCAACCTCGCCGAGGGGCATTATCACGACGCTTACGCCCTGCTGGCGCCGTACGAAGCCGACCGATTCATGCAGGTCACACCGCACCAGCTCCCCGAGTACATCGAAGCGGCAGCGCGCGCGGGCCACACCGCCGATGCCGAGCGGGTCACCGTCGAATTCGCCGCATTCGCCGATGACATCGACTCGCCGTGGGCACGCGGCGTCGCGATGAGGTGCCACGCGTTGATCGCACCCGCGAAGGACGCGGAGCGGCTCTACCTGGCCGCCATCGCCGCGCTGACCGAAACGGATACCCCGATCGACCTGTTTCGCGCCCACCTGCTGTATGGCGAGTGGCTGCGCAGGCAACGACGCCGTGCCGATTCCAAAATCCAATTGCACACTGCCGCTGCGGGATTCATCCGTCAGGGTGCGGTGGCCTTCGCCGATCGGGCGGCGCGCGAGCTAAACGCGTTCGGCGAGCGGGTGCGGGACAGCGGCGCGTCCGCCACAGCCGGGTTGACCGCCCAGGAGTCGGAGGTCGCGGCGCTGGCGGCGGCGGGCCACACCAATGCCGAAATCGCGGCCACCATGTTCCTCAGCGCCAACACCGTCGACTATCACCTGCGCAAAGTCTTTCGCAAGCTGGGTATTTCGTCGCGCCGTCAGCTCCGTGAGCATCTGCCACCGACAACCCGCTGATCTGAAGGACTACGTGCGATGCGTGGTTCGCACGGAGTCCTGCATGGCCCATCGTGAACACAGTGCTCCACACCTGCCAGCGAGGAGGCCGCAATGCCCACGATCACCGCCGACGACGGCATGCAGATCTTCTACAAGGACTGGGGTCCGGTCGACGGGCCCGCGGTCCTGCTGAGTCACGGCTGGCCGCTGAACGCTGATGCGTGGGACAGCCAGGCGCTCTACCTCGCCGAGCACGGATGCCGTGTCATCGCCCATGACCGGCGCGGGCACGGCCGCTCCGCGCAGTCCTGGAACGGCAACGAGATGAACACCTACGCCGACGATCTCGCGACACTGCTCGACACACTCGACCTGACCGATGTCACCCTGGTCGGCCATTCGACCGGCGGTGGTGAAGTGGTGCGCTACACCGCCCGCCACGGGTCGGCGCGCGTCGCGAAACTGGTCCTCGTCTCCGCTGTACCGCCGTTCATGTTGCGCACCGACGACAACTCCGAAGGCCTGCCCGCCGAAGTATTCGACGCGATCCGCGCCGGCGAACGTGCGTCGCGCTCGCAGCTGTACCGCGACCTCGCCGACGGGCCGTTCTTCGGACACAACCGTCGCGGCGACATTCCGCAGGGCATGCGCGACGCGTTCTGGTCGCAAGGGCTCGCGTCGGGCCATCGGGGCGCCTACGAGTGCATCGCCGCCTTCTCGGCCACCGACTTCCGCGGTGACCTGGCCGAGATCACCGTCCCGACGCTGGTCATCCACGGCGACGACGACCAGATCGTGCCCATCGAGGTCGGCGGACTGCGCTCGGCGAAGCTCATCGCCAGTGCCGAACTGAAGATCTACGCGGGCGCCGGCCACGCACTGCCCGACACCGAGAAACAGCGACTTTCCCAAGACTTGCTCGACTTCATCGAGTTATGACCGCCGGAACGGAGAACACCGCAATGAATCAGCCCGACCACACCCACAAGCCGCCCATCGTCCTCATCCACGGCCTCTGGATGACCCCCCGGAGTTGGGACACCTGGGCGCAGCGCTACCGCGACCTCGGACACCAGGTCATCGTGCCGGGTTGGCCCGGCATCGGCGATCGCGCACCGGCCGATGTCCGGGAGAATCCGAGCGCGCTCGAAGGCGTCGGTATCGTGGAGATCGTCGACTACTACGCCGATATCATCGCCTCGCTTTCGGAGCAGCCCGTGATCATGGGCCATTCGTTCGGCGGGATCTTCACCCAGATGCTGCTCGATCGCGGCATCGGTATCGCCGGAGTCGGGGTCGCGCCGGGGCAACCGGCAGGCGTTCTCGCACTGCCGTTCTCGACATTGCGCACGGGACTGCCGGTGCTGTCCAACCCGTTCCGTTTCGGCAAGGCCAGCCCGATCTCCAAGCGCCACTTCCACTACACCTTCGGCAACGACCTCAGCCGCGCCGATTCCGACCTGGAATGGGCCGCGAGCGCGGTGAATTCGTCCAACCGGGTGTTCTTCGAGGGCGTGCTGTCGCTGCCGAAGAAGAAGTCGGGCATCACCGCCGTCGACTTCCGCAAGCCCGACCGCGCACCGCTGCTGCTCATCTCCGGTGGCATCGACCATGTCGCTCCGCCCGCTATCCAGAAGGCCGCCCTGCGCAAATACGCACAGGGCACCGCACTGGTCGAACGGGTGGAATTCCCCGACCGCACCCACCGACTCGTGAGCCAGGACGGCTGGGAAGAGATCGCCGATTACGCCCTGGACTGGTCACTGCGGCACGCCGCGGCCCGATTCCCGCAGGCGACGTAGCGGCCATCGTGACGGGCGTCAGAATCACCCATATCGGCGGGCCGACCGTGCTCATCGAGGTGGACGGGTGGACCATCCTCACCGATCCGACCTTCGACGAACCGGGGCAGCGCTACGAATTCGCCCTCGGTACCTCGTCGGTGAAAACGATCGGCCCGGCGATCCGGGTGACCGACCTGCCCGCGATCGACGTCGTGTTGCTCTCCCACGACCACCACGCCGACAATCTCGACCGCAGCGGCCGCGCCCTGCTGCGCACCGTGCCGCGGATCATCACCACGGCCGGTGGCAGCCGCCGTCTCGGACTCGCGCACGCCGAGGCGATGGTGCCATGGCAGGAAACCGTCCTGCAGGCTCCCGGTCGCGCGACGCTGCGGGTGATCGCGACGCCGAGCCGACACGGGCCACCGCTCAGCCGGCTCCTGGTGGGTGAGAACCTGGGTTTCGCGATCCAGCGACCAGGGCAGGCGCAGGTGGCGGTATGGATGTCAGGGGACTCGGTCTATTTCCGAGGACTCGAGCAGGTGGCTCGCCGTCTCGACGTCGATATCGCGCTGCTGCACATCGGCGCCGTCCGATTCGGACTCACCGGGCCGGTGAAATACACGATGGACGCCCGGGATGCCGCTAGGTTCGTCAGGCTCCTGGAACCGCGTATCGCCCTGCCCGTGCACTACGAAGGCTGGACTCATTTCAGCGAAAGCCACGATCGCGCGCGCGTTCGCCTGCTCGCGGAGTCCGAGGGCGTGCACCACCGGGTGCAGTGGTTGCCGCTCGGAAAGCCTGTCGAATTTCCTTCTCCCACAACACCGCTCGCGCACTGAGCGTTACCGAAAAGGTGATCGATCATGTCATCGTCTACTCGTCCGAATCCACGCCGACATCGGCTGCTGACCGCACTCGCGGCGACAGTGGTCGCCGTAAGCCCGCTCGTCCCCGCACTCGCGACCGCCGATCCGGGCGATCCCACCCTCGTGCTGGTACACGGCGCTTTCGCCGACGCGACCAGCTGGGACGGGGTCGCCGCCGAACTGCGCGGGCGCGGCTATCGCGTTGTCACAGTGGACAACCCGCTGCGTGGTCCCCGCAACGACGCGCAGGCACTGCAGAGTGTTCTCGACGGCATCGACGGGCCGGTCGTCCTCGTCGGGCACTCCTACGGCGGGGTTGTCATCACCAACACCCACAGCCCCAAGGTCAAGGCCAACGTCTACATCGCGGCCTTCGCGCCGGCACAGGGCGAATTCGTGCAGGGGCTGCTCGACCCCATCCGCTTCCCCGGCAGCCAACTGCTGCCGCCCGCGCTACAGGTCCGGGTGGTGGACGACCCCAGCGGCGTCGCGGGTCGAAATATCGACGGCTACATCGACGAGCCGTACTTCCACCCGATCTTCGCCCCGGACGTGAGTGCCGAGACCGCCGCGGAGATGTACACCCATCAACAGTCGGCCGCACTGGGCGCCAATCTGGAACCCTCGGGCTCGCCGTCGTGGGCGACCACGCCCAGCTGGTACCTGATCTCGGGCGATGACAAGGTCATTCCAGCTGCCGCCCAACGATTCATGGCAGGCCGCGCCGCCCCGGCCACGACCAGAGAGATCAGCTCGTCGCACGCGTCGCCGGTTTCCCAGCCGGACGCCGTCGCCGACACCATCGTCGAGGCCGCGAATTCGGTTCGATAACGACCAGTTCTGGAGTACCTCGATCGAGGCGAGGGTCCGAGCCCAGTCGGTTCGGGCCCTTCTCTATGTTCAGCTCGCAGCGTCAGGGCGGTCGGCGAGGCCGAGACGTAGGTGTTCGCTGTGGTAGACGGCCTCGTCCAGCAGTTGGGCGACGTGATTGTCGTAGAGGCTGTAGACGATGCTGCGCCCGGCTCGGGTGCCGTGGACCAGGCCGAGATTGCGCAGCAGGCGTAGCTGGTGCGAGACCGCGGACTGTTCCATACCGACCGCCTCGGCGAGCTCGGTGACCGGGCGCGGGCCTTGGCGTAGTTCGGTGAGGATGAGCAGGCGACTCGGGGTGGCCAGGGCCTGCAGTGTGGTTGCCACATGAGCGGCTGACGCCGCGTCGAGTCGGGTGCTCGGCCGGTCGCGGCCTTCGACACCGTGTCCCATGTCAGGGAGTTTAACTCACAGGCATACATGAAGACCTCTTCATATGTACTGCTATTCTCGGGTGGTCCGTTCCCGACTCCCGGAGGTGATGTGTGGCTACGCCCACCGCCACGCCCACACGCCGAGCCACCCCGCGTCCGAGCGTTGCCGTGCGCCGCACACGATTGTTCGAACTGAGTGAGATCCGTTGGGCTGCAACAGCATCAGTACTGTTCCTACTGGGCCTGGTCGTCCAGTTCGCGGGCGGGCCGTCGTGGCTGTGGTGGGCGCTGTATCTGGCCTGCTACGTCACCGGCGGCTGGCAGCCCGCGCTGGAGGGGCTGCGTGCGCTGCGCGAGAAGACCCTCGATGTCGATCTGCTGATGGTGGTCGCGGCGATCGGGGCGGCCTCGATCGGACAGGTGCTCGACGGCGCGCTGCTGATCGTGATCTTCGCGACGTCCGGAGCGGTCGAAGCCTTCGCCACGGCCCGGACCGAGGATTCGGTGCGCGGGCTGCTCAGCCTCGCCCCGGAGACCGCGACGCTGCTGTCCGACGGTCACGAAGAGACTGTCCGGGCAGCCGATCTGGCGATCGGTGCGGTGATCCTGGTGCGGCCGGGTGACCGCATCGCCGCCGACGGATCGGTAGTCGGCGGGGCCGGTGAGGTCGACCAGGCCACCATCACGGGCGAGTCGATGCCGGTGGACAAAGCGGTCGGCGACGAGGTGTTCGCCGGAACCCTCAACGGCACCGGTTCGCTGCGGGTGCGGGTGGATCGCCGGGCCGAGGACTCGGTCGTGGCCCGCATCGCGACTCTGGTCGAGGAGGCAGGCCGCACCAAGGCCAGGACCCAGTTGTTCATCGAGAAGATCGAGCAGCGGTATTCGGTGGGCATGGTCGCGGTGACGCTCGCGGTGTTCATCGTGCCGCTGTTGTTCGGTGCGGCATTGCAACCAACGTTGTTGCGCGCCATGACATTCATGATCGTCGCCTCGCCCTGCGCGGTGGTGCTGGCCACGATGCCACCGCTACTGGCCGCGATCGCGAACGCGGGACGCCACGGTGTGCTGGTGAAATCCGCGGTCGTGATGGAACAACTCGGCACCACCACCCTGGTCGCGTTCGACAAGACCGGCACCTTGACTCTCGGCACCCCCGAACTCGCTGATATCCACGTATTGCCCGACTGCCCGATCGGCGAAGAACATGTCCTGCGGCTGGCCGCGGCCGCCGAGCATCCCAGCGAACATCCGTTGGCCGCCGCGATCGTGCGTGCCGCGCGCCGCCGCCGCCTCGATCTCCCGTTCGCCGACGAGTTCACCGCCCAGCCCGGCCGCGGTGTCTCCGCGGTGGTGGAGCAGCGCATCGTCCACGTCGGCTCTCCCGCCGCACTTCTGGACCCCGACGGCACCGGTCGACAGGCGAACGCGGCAGCGCAGGTCCGCGAACTCCAGGGCCGCGGACGAACCGCCGTGGTCGTGCTGTGTGACCACGAGCCCGTCGCCGTCCTCGGTATCACCGATCAGGTACGTCCCGAGGCCGCGGCCACTGTCGCGGCGATCACCGAATCATCCGGCACCGCACCGGTATTGCTCACCGGCGACAACCACGCCACCGCCACCCAGATCGCGAAACAGGTCGGGATCACCGATGTACGCGCCGGACTGTTGCCCGACGAAAAGGTCGCCGCCATCCGCGATCTGGAGTCCGAGGGTTGGCGGATGACCATGGTCGGTGACGGCATCAACGACGCTCCCGCGCTGGCCGCCGCGCACACCGGGATCGCGATGGGCGGCGCGGGATCGGACCTGACCCTGCAGACCGCCGACGCTGTGATCGTCGGCGACGACCTGACCACCATTCCCGCGGTCATCGCACTGTCGCGCAGGGCACGTCGGGTCGTGCTCGCGAACCTGGCCATCGCGGCGGGGTTCATCATCGTCCTGTCGCTCTGGGACCTCATCGGGCATCTCCCGCTCCCGTTGGGCGTGGCCGGTCACGAAGGTTCCACCGTCATCGTCGGCCTCAACGGCCTACGACTTCTCCGTTCGGCGGCTTGGCGCTCCAGATGACGCTGGGCCGCGAATTCCAGGCTTCAGTTTCGATGGGCGTGGGGTGGTTGCGGTGGCCGCCAGCGCAGCCAGTGCCGCGATGGCGGCGAGGACGAAGTAGGTGCGGGCGTAGGTACCGGTCCAGGTCATCAGCACGGTTGCGGCCCACGGCGCCAGCGCCATCACGATGATCACGGGGGCGGACATGAGTCCGTTGAGACGGCCGTAGTGGGTCGCGCCCCAGCGGTCGGTGACGGCGGTGGCCTTGACGAGGGTCATGATGCCGCGGACCACTCCGGCGCCGATCGAGATCGCGATGAGAGCGAATACTGTTGTCGCCCAGCCTGTCAGAGCTGTCGCGGCGGCGGTCAAGGCGAAGGTTCCGACGATGCGGCCGTGCGCGGTGGTGCGAGTGATCAGCGGCAGGTAGCCGATCCGTCCGAGAACCTGTCCCGCACCGCCCAACCCCAGCGTGAGGGCGGCCAGCGATGGGGAGAAGCCGCGTTCGATCAGCAGCGGCACCAGGTTGAACACCGCGGCGAAGGCGGCGAAGGCGCCCAGGCTCGCGGCGAGCACGAGTATCACGAACGCGGGACTGCGCGCCACCGCGCCGTGATCGTCGTCGGCGGGTGACGCGGCGACGGGCGGATCGGGCCATGGGCCGGTCAAGCCGAACAGGTGCGCCGGGATCGTCACCACCGCCAGCACCACGGTGAGCGTGAGATAGGTTGCGCGCCAATCCGTGTGCTGGACCAGTACGGCGGTGAGCGGGGCGAAGACGGTGCTGGCGAAGCCGCCGGACAGGGTGAGGATCATCAGCGCTTTGACGTGGTCGGTGCCGAACCATCGGGTGAGCGCCGCGAACGCCGGTGGATACAGCACCGCTCCCATCGCGACACCCGCGGCCAGCCAGCCCGCGAAGAACACGATCGGATTCGGTGCCAGCGCGACCGCGATCAGCGCGGGCACCGCCAGCACCGAGCCCGCGGTCATGACCGTCCGTGGGCCGACGCGGTCGATGACGCGACCGATCGGGATTCCGGTGAGCGCGGCGGCGAGCTGACCGAGCGAGAACGCCGCGGTGATCATCGGCAGCGACCACCCGGTGTCGGCCGAGATCGATACCGACAGCACAGGAAAGGCGTAGTAGAGAATTCCCCAGCTGGTGATCTCGGTCAGGCACAGTGTGGTCAGTACCCGCCGACGCAGACCGGGATCAGTCGACCCGGTCTGCGCGACGAAAGTAGAAGTCGACACCTCTCAGCGGACGAGCGAGGGTGCGGCCAAGGTCAGCACCTCGGGTGCGGGGGCGCAGCAGCCACCCGAGCTCGCGCCGTCGGGATCGTCGAAAACGCCTGCACCGCCGCATACTCCGGTCTCGGGCAGCACCAGCTCGACCCGCGCGGCGGCTTCGTGATCACCGGCGAGCGAGGCGGCGATGGAGCGAACCTGCTCGTAGCCCGTCATCGCCAGGAAGGTTGGCGCGCGTCCGTAACTCTTCATGCCGACGAGGTAGACGCCGGGTTCGGGGTGGGTCAGTTCGGCGACGCCGTGCGGGTAGACGGTGCCGCAGGAGTGGACGTTCGGGTCGATCAGCGGCGCCAACCGGACCGGGGCTTGCAGCACCGGGTCCAGTTCGAGCCGCACCTCCGACAACCACCCCAGTTCGGGACGGAAACCGGTGAGCGCCACCACGTTGTCGACATCATCGATGCGGCGACCGTCGTCGGCCACGAGTGCGACACTGCCGCTGTCACCGGATTCGATTGCGGCGGTGCGGAATCCGGTGACCACCTCCAGCAGACCGGCATCGACGACCGCTTTCGCACGCAGGCCGAGCGCGCCACGCGCAGGCAGCTCGTCGGCATCGCCACCACCGAAGGTCGAATCGGCGGACCCGCGCCGCAGGACCCAGGTCAGCCGGGTTCCCGGCCGCTGCTCCGCCAACTGTGCCAACGCCACGATCGCGCCGAGCGCCGAATGTCCACCACCCGCGATCACCGTGTGCGCGCCACCGAAGCGGTCGGCCTGCTCGGCGGAGTCGATGTCGGGAACTCGGTACGTCACGGCGTCCGACGTGCGTTCGCCGAGCGCGGGAAGACCTTCCCCACCCAGCGGATTCGGCTCGCCCCAGGTACCGGAGGCATCGATGACCGCGCGCGCCAGGATCCGCTCCTCGCTACCGTCGGCACGGCGCAGGTGCACCGACAACGGTTCGCTGTCGCGGCCGGCGTCGACGACACGGTCGCGGCCGCGGCGGGCGAGTCCGACGACCTCGCTGTCGTAGCGCACGGAGTCGCCGAGCGCGGCGGCCAGCGGGGCCAGGTAGTCGCGCGCCCATTCCTGTCCGGTCGGGTAGCCCTCGTCGGCGGGGGCGATCCAGCCGGTTGCGTCGAGCGCGCGGCGGGCGGCGGGGGCGATCAGTTCGGCCCACCGGGAGAACAACCGCACGTGATTCCACTCCGCGACCGCGGCACCGGCACGCGGTCCGCGTTCAAGCACCAGCACGTCCACGCCGCGTTCTCGCAGTTCAGCGGCGGCGGCCAGCCCCACGGGCCCGGCTCCTACGACGACGACAGGCAGCTCGGTCATCACACTCTCCATTCATCGATACACATCGATCTAATGAGTGTGACTGTATCGACAGACGTCTATGAATGCAACCATCGATTGTCGTCGATACAATGACGGTCATGACGTCCCTGGATATGCCCGTCGTGCGCGACGCAGCCGCTCCGCGCGTCGACGCACTGGCCGTCGGCGACGCCACGACCTACGCCGAATGGTTCGCCTGCCTGGCCGACCCGACGCGCATCCAGCTGCTGCACCTGGTTGCCACGCGCCCGGCCGGGATCACGGTGCGCGAGCTGACCGCTGCCCTCGACATCACCCAGCCGACGGTGTCGCATCACGTCCGCAAGCTCGCCGAGGTCGGCTTCGTCACCACCCACAAGAGCGGCACCTCCACGGTCGTCGCGGTCAACCCCACCTGCTGCACCGGCCTCCCCCACGCCGCCGACGCGGTCATGGGCGTCCTCGCGCCACGGCCCTGCTGCCCGACGGACCTTCCCGCCGACGTGTCGGTTCGGGCGATGCGCGACGACGACTGGGACGCGGTCCGGCGGATTTACGGCGAAGGCATCGCCACCGGACTGGCTACCTTCACCACCGTGGTCCCCGACCGGGCAATCCTCGATGCGCAGTGGTTGCCCGATCATCGCTGGGTCGCCGAGATCGAGGGTGTCGTCGTCGGCTGGGCCAGCCTGAGTCCGGTGTCCGGGCGTGATTGCTACACCGGTGTCGTCGAGAACTCGGTCTACGTCGGCGACGGCGTGCGCGGACGCGGCGTCGGGAAATCGCTGCTGCGGACCCAGGTCATGGCCGCGGACGACGCGGGCTTATGGACGCTGCAGAGTGCGATCTTCCCGGAGAATCGCGCCAGCATCGCCCTGCATCACTCGGCAGGATTTCGGACCGTAGGCGTCCGCGAGCGCATCGCCCGACTGGACGGCGTCTGGCGCGACACCGTCCTACTCGAACGACGCAGCACGAGTTCCTGACGCCGACGGCCGAACTACGCCACACCTCCCGGTGTTCACCGCACGTTTGCTTGCACATTGATTCGATGTACGTCAATATCGAGGAATGTCTAAGTCGGAGCTGAACCTGACGCCGGTCGCGGCCTGTGCCGCGGAGCCGGTCGTCCGCGATCCCTTGACCCCCGCGGAGGCGGTTGAACTCGCCGCCGTGTTCAAGGCGTTGTCGGATCCGGTGCGTCTTCGACTGCTGTCACTGGTCGCCAGCCGGGCTGGTGGGGAGGCGTGCGTCTGCGATATCTCCGACGGTGTCGACGTCAGCCAGCCGACCATCTCGCACCACCTCAAGGTGCTGCGCGAAGCCGGGCTGCTCACCAGTGAGCGCCGCGCCTCGTGGGTGTACTACCGCGTCGTACCCGAAGCATTCGCCCGCGTGGCCAGCGCGCTGATCACCGAGAGCGTGCACGCATGAGCGCGACCACCACGACCGAGCACCCGCCCGTTGTCGGCAAACTCTCGACTCTGGACCGGTTCCTGCCGGTGTGGATCGGTGTGGCGATGGCCGTCGGCTTGCTGCTCGGCCGGATGATTCCCGGCCTCGGCGATGCGTTGAGCGCTGTCGAGATCGACGGCATCTCCCTGCCGATCGCACTGGGCCTGCTGATCATGATGTACCCGGTGCTGGCCAAGGTCCGCTACGACCGCCTCGACTCCGTCACCAGCGATCGCAAACTCCTGATCGGTTCCCTGGTCCTGAACTGGGTGCTCGGCCCCGCGCTCATGTTCGCGCTGGCCTGGCTGTTCTTGCCCGACCTGCCCGAGTACCGCACCGGCCTGATCATCGTCGGCCTGGCGCGCTGCATCGCGATGGTCATCATCTGGAACGACCTGGCGTGCGGTGACCGCGACGCCGCGGCGGTACTCGTCGCCCTGAACTCGGTGTTCCAGGTGTTCATGTTCGCCGTGCTCGGCTGGTTCTACCTGTCGGTGCTGCCCGGCTGGCTCGGCCTGGAACAGACCACGATCGACGTCTCGCCGTGGGAGATCGCGAAATCGGTCCTGATCTTCCTCGGTATCCCGCTGCTGGCCGGTTATCTCACCCGCCGCTTCGGCGAACGCGCCAAGGGCCGCGAGTGGTACGAGGAGAAGTTCCTCCCCCGCATCGGCCCGTGGGCGCTCTACGGTCTGCTCTTCACAATCGTGGTCCTGTTCGCCCTCCAGGGCGACCAGATCACCTCCCACCCCCTCGATGTTGTGCGCATCGCCCTCCCGCTGCTGGCCTACTTCGCCGTCATGTGGGGCGGCGGCTACGCACTCGGCGCCGTGATGGGCCTGGGCTACGCCCGCACCACCACCCTCGCGTTCACCGCGGCGGGCAACAACTTCGAACTGGCCATCGCCGTCGCGATCGCCACCTACGGCGCCACCTCGGGAGAAGCCCTCGCCGGTGTCGTCGGCCCGCTGATCGAGGTCCCGGTGCTGGTCGGCTTGGTCTACGTGTCGCTCGCGCTGCGTAAACGCTTCGCCGACAACACCGGTCCGGCCGTGACCGGGCACGTCAAGTGAGCGACAAGCCCTCGGTGCTGTTCGTCTGTGTGAAGAACGGCGGCAAGTCGCAGATGGCGGCCGGGCTGATGCGTCAACTGGCCGGTGACCGTGTTCAGGTGCACTCCGCGGGAACCCGCCCCGGTGCCGGGTTGAACGAACTGTCGGTGGCGTCGCTGGCGGAGCTGGGCATCGACCTCGCCGGGGAGTCACCCAAACCCATCGACTCCGATCTGCTGCGCACCGTCGACCTGGTGGTCACCCTCGGTCGCGAAGCCCAGGTCGAACCCGCTCCCGGCGTGCGAATCATCAACTGGGACACCGACGAACCCTCCGAACGCGGCATCGACGGCATCGAACGCATGCGCCTGGTGCGCGATGACATCCGCGCACACGTACAGCACCTGTTCTCCGACCTCACCACCTGACGCACAGCAGACCGACCAAGGACATCGCCATGACCGACAGCCCGGTTACCCATGCCCATTTTCACCGTGACAACCTCACCCTCGACCAGCAGCACGCCCTCAAAACCGCCGCGACCCGGCTGGAGCGTGAGTTCGATGGCACCTTCGGCATCGAGACGATCGAACGGTTCCTGCACTCCTCCTACGACCAGTTCGCCGGTCGCGCCACCGTGGTGAACTTCCTGCCGCTGCTGGCCGAACGGTTCGCCCGCCAACGCCTGAACGCGTTGGCCCGCGTCGAAGGCAAGGCACACACCGGCAAGCCCACAGTGCTGTTCCTGTGCACCCACAACGCCGGTCGCTCGCAGATGGCACTCGGGTTCTTCACCCATCTCGCCGGTGACAACGCGGTGGCCTGGTCGGGTGGTTCCGAGCCCGGCGACGAGATCAACCCCGCCGCCGTGGCTGCCATGGCCGAGGTCGGCATCGACATCACCAACGAATTCCCCAAGCCGTGGACCGAGGAGATCCTGCAGGCCGCCGACGTCATTATCACCATGGGCTGCGGTGACGCCTGCCCGCTCTACCCGGGCCACCGCTACGAGGAATGGCAGCTCGACGACCCGGCCGGCCACGACGTCGCCGCCGTGCGCCCGATCCGCGACGACATCGAAACCCGCGTCCGGCACCTGCTCACCGAACTCGACATCCCGACGAGCTGATTCGCCCCCGCCACCGAAAGGCACTGCCCCCCATGACGACCAAGCCCAGCGTGCTCTTCGTGTGCGTCCACAACGCCGGACGATCCCAGATGGCACAAGGGTTCCTGACCCACCTCGCCGGCGACGACATCGAGGTCCGCTCCGCCGGTAGCGCACCCGGCAACTCGCTCAACCCGGCCGCGGTCGAAGCGATGGCCGAACTCGGTATCGACATCACCGCCCAGGCGCCGAAGATCCTCACCCCCGACGCGGTCGAAACCTCCTCGGTCGTGATCACCATGGGCTGCGGCGACGCCTGCCCGTACTTCCCCGGCGTGGACTACCGCGACTGGAACCTGGAAGACCCGGCGGGCAAGGGTGTGGAATCGGTGCGACCGATCCGTGACGAGATCAAGCAGCGCATCGAGGACCTGATCGCCGAACTGCTCCCCGCCCGCCCCTGAACGAGTGCCCTTCCCTCCTGCTGAATTTCTCCGCTGAGATGACTGTTCTTATCACTTTCATAGAAGCGATAAATTCGTACAGCATGGCGTGCATCACATCAACTCATGCTTATCATCAGAATAGTGTCGATAGCGAATCAGGGCCGGTGAACTTCAACTGCCGGTGGGCTCGCCTCAGAGCTTGGGCTGGTGAAGCTCCTTGTGCCGCTGGTCGATCATCTGGCTCAAGCGGCGCGTTGTCTTCTCTTCGAAGCCGATGTCGGAGACGCGGCCGATCCATGGCTCGGCCGAATCAACGATACGTGTCAGACTGCGTTTGATCGCACGCTCGGATACGCCCAAGCGCTGGGCGGCTTCAATCCACCAGCGGTAACTCAACTTTCCGTCGCGGCCGTACAGCGGCAGCGCCATGGGATCCTTCCATGACAGGTAGGGCTGGGTTGTCAGCAGGTCGTACGCCGGCGTGACCTCCCAGACGCCGCCCGGATTCTGCCTGATAGAGAGGTTTTTCCCGTGCAGGTCGCCGTTGCCGATCAGGTAGCTGAATGCGGCGATCTCCAACATCCGAACGATCGCCAACGGATACGACCCGCCACCGGCAGTCACTGCCTCCGCAAGTGATTTCATCGCTTCCTGCAGGGTGATTCGATATTTTGCCGCCGGGTACCGACCGCCGACCTGGCAGGCATCCTCCTGTGCCAGTTTGCGAACACCATTGCGTTCGACGACTCGATCGAAGCGGTCAACGAACAGCGCGGTGCGCCGGCGGCCATCGGCTGCGAGGTGATGGCGCGGAACGTCGATGCCGCACGCTGCTGCCATGTCGAGGAAGAAGTTCTCGTTCTCCACCAGAAACGGATTGTTCGGCGGATTGAGCTTCAGGATTGCTGGACCGCGGGTAGTCGACAACGGGGTGGAGATCATCTGCGCCGAAACCTTGACCTGCACACCGGGAAGTCCGGTGCGATCGAACTCGTCGGCATCGGTGGCTGCAGCCTGCGCGAAGAGGGATCCGAAGTCCGCGTGCGAAGCGTCTGTGCGATCGAAGATCGGCACCGGGTCGGCGGGCAGGTTCCCGGCAGGGACTATTTGGACATCGCCGATCGTGTCTGCGCCGACCGCAAGCAACAGACTGAGGTGATCGTCCTCGCTCGTCCTCGCCGCAGTCGTGATTGCACTGAGGCGCAGCCCTTCTGGTAGCAGTCCAGCAAAGAATGGAGGGACAGAACCTCCGGTGGCCAGGTATCTGCCGGCCACCTTGGGCAGGGTGAACGCGACCGGAGGCGCCGTCGAATCGGTCAGATACGAATCGGCGTAGGCGAATTCCACCACGTCGCGTTCACGGCGAAGGTAGCCGGCGAGAACTCCCGCTTTGTAGACGTCGGCTTCGTTGATCGATCGCAGTGCGGCAGGATCCGGGAATCCGGTCATCGGCGCACACCCCTCGCCTTGCCGAGGTCCACGGCATCGCGCGGAAGCAGTTCGGCTGACGCCTGAGGCATACCCACCAAGGTCGCACCGAGCGCATTCAGTACGCGAAGAGTGACCTCGAGCGTCGGCGAGACTCGGCCGGCCTCGACATTGCGCACCGTCGACACGCTGACATCAGCGAGATCCGCGACGTCGAGTTGCGTCAACCCGAGAACGTGGCGACGTTGCACTACGAACTCCGCGAATTCGGTCAGCGGCCCGACATCTGCCCTGGTCCGCCGACGAGGCTGGGGTCGTGTCACCTGGGCTCCCTTGCGAATGGACCGTCGCGCCGGGCCGTGCCAGCAAGCGCGCTAGACCCAGCTTATCGCTGCCATGATAGCGATAACATCTAATTTTGTGGCGGGCGCCACAGAATTACACGTTATCATTATTATAATGACGATTACCTCTGAAATATATAGCCACCCAGTCTTCGCTCAGGGGCGGAGCTTGGTGACGAGGTCGCTGACCCGGGCGTCCGCGGACGCCTCGGCCATGGCGTCGGCCAGGGCTTCCCGGTAGGTCGGTTCGGCCTGGTCCCGCAGGGCGCGGCCCTTGTCGGTGATCACGGTGTACACACCCCGGCGATCCTTGGGGCACAGGTCGCGGCGGGTGAGGCCCGCCGATTCCAGGCGGGCGGCCAGGCGGCTGACCGAGCTCTGGTTGAGGCCGATCAGCTCGGCCAACTCCTGCATCCGTAGTTCGCCGTCGTCGGCGCGCGCGAGTCGGCACAGGGCCTGATACTCCGACAGCCCGATGCCGTGCCGCCGCTGCACCTCCTTGGCCAGCCGTTGGGTCACCATGCCGTGCAAGGTCTCGACCTGATCCCAGCTCGTCGGGTCCATGATCCCGCCTTCCGTGTTGACGTCAGATTACATGCAGTGCCATTATCTGCATGCACCTACATTAGTTGCATGCACATGCACTATCTGAGAGGAAGTCGCCATGCCCGCGCAGCGCGTCGAGAAGATCGCCACTACCCCCGATTGGTATGAGCCGTACAAGATCTCGCAGGCCATCAAGGCGAACGGCCTCATTTACGTGTCCGGTCAGGCCGGCATCGACGAGCGGGGGCACACGGTCTCCGAGGACTTCCTGACGCAGGGACGTCAGGCCTTCGCCAACATCGGGCGGGTGCTCGCGCAGGCAGGCGCCGACCTGACCGATGTGGTGAAAGTCGGCATCTTCGTCACCGACATGGCCGCCAACCTCGATAACATCATCGCGCTACGCGGGGAGTTCCTCAGTGAGCCCTACCCCGCCGACACCTTGCTCGAGGTGTCCTCCCTCGCCCAGCCCGACTGGCAGATCGAAGTAGAAGTCACTGCCCTCGCCCGCCCCTGACCACACCTAAAGCGGCGGCGCCCCGACGATTCGCAGCGCCATGTCCGCGTACTGGTCAGCCACCTCGACCACCGACCGGTCACCGCCTTCGCGATACCACCGAGCGATGTCGATACCGAGCGAAAGCACAGCCACCACAGCCATTTTGAGATCGCGGATGTCGAAATCGCCGGAGCGGACCCCTTCGGCGACGAGCGCGCGCACCGCGTTCTCGGTTTCTCGCCGAATGCCACGGATCTCGGCCAAATGCTCGGGGCTGAGCGCGGCCAGTTCGTAGTTCAGGATGCGCGCGACAGTAGGTCGGCCCGCGTGCTCGGAAACGAAGGCGTGGACGAGTCCGTACAGCCGCTGAGCAGGCGTTCCATCGACCGCCGCGGCCTCGACGACGAGGCGGAGAATTTGTTCGTGGCCGCCGCGCGAGATGACGTACAGCAACTCTTCTTTGGACTTGTGATGCATGTACAGCGCGGCCGGGCTCATCCCGGCCGCGGCGGCGATATCGCGCGTCGTCGTTCCGTAGTAGCCCTTGGCCGCGAAGGCCGCGACCGCGGATTCGAGCAGGCGGGTCCGCGTGGCCTCCGCCCGCGAGGTATCCGCCTGGGGCGCATCGGTCATGGTTCGATTCTGTCAGCGTGCCGACCGGCCCGAGCGCGGAGGTGCTTGACGACCAGCCGTACCAGGCGCCAAGATAGAAATTAAGCAAGCGCTTATTTTCCGTCTGCCGGGTAGTGGCCGGCTTCGAATCTCAGAACGGACGAACGTGACCGACGACGTACTCTGCCAGCGCGATCTCGAATTCCTGCTCTACGAGTGGCTCGATATCACCCAGCTGACCAGCCGTGATCGGTTCGCAGAGCATTCGCGGGAGACCTTCGACGCGGTGCTGGCCCTCAGCGCCGACATCGCGATCAAGGAATTCGCTCCGCACAACAAGAAGGCCGACCAGAACCAGCCGGTCATGCGGCCCGACGGCACCGTGGAGATGATCGACGAGGTCGCGCACGCGCTCGAGATCTTCGCCAAGGCCGGGCTCATGTCGGGCCAGTTCGACGAAGAGCTCGGGGGCATGCAACTGCCCGCGACGATCGCGCGCACCGCGATGGCCTGGCTGCAAGCCGCGAACGCCGGTACCTCGGCCTACCCGCTGCTCACCACCGCCAATGCCAACCTTCTCGCCGAGTACGGCACCGCGAGCCAGATCGACGAGTACGTGCGGCCGATGCTCGAGGGACGCTACTTCGGGACGATGTGCCTGTCGGAACCGCAGGCAGGCTCCTCGCTGGCCGACATCACCACCCGCGCCACCCGCCAGGACGACGGAACCTATCGCGTGACCGGGACCAAGATGTGGATCTCGGGCGGCGATCACGAACTCACCGAGAACATCGTGCATCTCGTGCTGGCCAAAACCCCTGACGGTCCCCCCGGGGTCAAAGGCATTTCCCTGTTCATCGTCCCGAAGTACCTGCCCGAGGGCGGGGAACGCAATGACGTCACCCTGATCGGCCTCAACCACAAGATGGGCAATCGCGGCACGACCAATACCCACCTCGCCTTCGGCGACGGCACCCACTCCCCCCGCGGCAAGGCGGGCGCGGTCGGATTCCTCGTGGGCGAGCAGGGCCGCGGCCTGTCCTACATGTTCCACATGATGAACGAAGCCAGGGTCGGCGTCGGCATGCTGGCCACCGCTCTCGGCTACACCGGCTACCTCAAATCCCTCGCCTACGCGAAGGTGCGCACGCAGGGCCGGGCTCTCGGGGCCAAAGATCCACTGTCGCCGCCTGTTCCGATCATCGAGCACCCCGATGTGCGCCGGATGCTGCTGGCGCAGAAGTCCTACGTCGAAGGCGCCATGGCGTTGAACCTGTACTGCGCGCGATTGGTCGACGACTCGGCCACCGCGCCGGAGCCCGAGGCCCGCGACGCCGCCGCATTGCTGCTCGACGTGCTGACCCCGGTCGCCAAGAGCTGGCCCTCGCAGTGGTGCCTGGAGGCCAACAGTCTCGCGATCCAGGTACACGGTGGCTACGGCTACACCACCGATTACGACGTCGAACAGCTCTACCGCGACAACCGCCTCAACCCCATCCACGAGGGCACCCACGGCGTGCAGGGCCTCGACCTGCTCGGTCGCAAGGTCGTCATGCAGGGTGGCGCCGGAATGGCGCTGCTCGGCGCGGAAATCGAGAAGACGGTGCAGCGCGCACGCGAGCTCGGCGGGCAGCCCGCGGCCAATGCCGAACAGCTCGATGCCGTGTGGCGGCGGGTCGTCGAGACCACGATGCGATTGTGGTCCACCGGCGACCCCGCGGTCGCGCTCGCGAACTCCTCGCTCTACCTCGAGAGCTTCGGCCACGTCGTGATCGCGTGGATCTGGCTCGAACAACTCGTCGCCACCGGCCACAGGGAAGGGCCGTTCTACGACGGCAAACGCGCCGCCGCCCGCTTCTTCTACACCTTCGAACTACCCAAGATCGCACCCCAACTCGACATCCTGGCGTCCCTGGACACCCTGCTCCTCGACACCGACCCGAACTGCCTCTGATCCGATAGTGACAGCCGGTCCCACCGACACGGTTCTATCGACCGCAAGCCGACCCTCGGCAGGAAGGTCGGCTCGGCGGTGGCAGGCTCGGCGTAGGTCAGGATTCGAACGGCTTCGGGTCCGCGGTCGGTGTCGGTCGCGGTGAAGATCACTCGCTGGCCGGCGTGCAGGGTCTTGTAGCCGGGGGCATCGATGGCGGTGTAGTCGCAGAACACCGCGGGCCCACCGCGGTCGGGCGTCACGAACCCGAACCCCTTCTCGGCGTCGAACCAGGCGACGTGGCCGGGCTGCCACGATCGAGCCTCGGTGGTCTCGTGCCGGTGCGGGTTCGGGTATACGGGCTGGTCAGTAGGCGAGGCAGGAGAAGTCGTCGTCGGCACTGGGAACGCTCCATGCTTGGTCGATACGGTCGGGCGCGGTGGCCGGCCCAGTGCGGGGCTCGGCCACCGCGACGGCGGGAAGCCGGGATCGATGGCCGTCAGCCTCGGCCGTCGTCGACGATCGAGGCTGACATCGTCGATCCCCAGCTCGAGCTCAGGCGTTGATCACCTGGGGTTCGTGGTCGCGGGCGATCTCGATCTTGCGGGGTTTGGCCTTCTCCGCCACCGGGATCGACAGGCGCAGCACCCCACTGCGATAGTCGGCGCGGATCCGGTCGGTGTCGAGGCTCTCGCCGAGGAACAACTGACGGCTGAACACCCCGCGCGGGCGCTCCGCGGCGATCATCGACCGATCGGCATCGAGGCCGGGTCGCGACGCGCGCACGGTCACCACATTGCGTTCGACATCCAGGTCCAGCGACTCCGGGTCGATTCCGGGCAGGTCGAACTCGACGACGAACTCGTCACCTTCGCGCCAGGCATCCATCGGCATCGCCGTCGGCTGCGCTGCTGTGCCGAACATCTGCTGGGTCCACCGGTCCAGATCGCGGAAAGGATCGGTACGCATCAACATGGTCGCCACCTCCAACTCACTCCATTCTCAGTAGGACGGTTATCAGATAACCTCTGTCATCTGACATAGATATTTTTTAGCACTCGACCTAGATGAGTGCAAGTGCCGAAACCAGGTAATCTGAATCAGGATCGAAGGAATCGAGGTGAGTACAAGCGATGGTCTCCCCACACGACGGCATGCCGTCGCCCGCGCATGCGGTGTACGCGATCTCCGTAGCCGCCGAGCTGGCCGGTATCGGGGTCCAGACCCTGCGCCTCTACGAGCAGCACGGCCTGCTCACACCCGAACGCAGCGCAGGCGGAACCCGCCGCTACAGCGGCGAGGACCTCACCCGCCTGCACCGGATCACCACACTCACCGGCGAGGGAATCAACCTGACCGCGGTGGCCCGCATCCTCGAACTCGAAGACACCGTCACCCGCCTGCGCGCCGAACGCGATCGACTCCGCGCGAGGTCGGAGTAGTCCGCCGCACACTCGACCGCAAGGCCTACCATTGACGTCAGAGGGAAGCATTTGCGAAGGAGGTCTCGGTGCGGATCGGTCAGCTGGCGGAGCAGGCAGGGGTGAGTGTTCGCTCGCTGCGCTACTACGAGGAACAGGGACTGCTGACCAGCACGCGCAGCCCCAGCGGCCAACGGACCTACGTCGACGGTGCTGTCGAGCGGGTCCGCCTGGTCCAGCACCTGTACGCCGCCGGACTACCGAGCCGCACCATCGCCGAGCTACTCCCCTGTGTCGACGCGCCGAGCGCCGAGCAGACCGACGAAACCTGGGCGCGCCTGCTGGCGGAACGCGAGCGCCTGGACGCGCGCATCGCCGACCTGCTCCAGGCCCGCGACGCCCTCGACGCGGTCGTCACGACCAACCGCGACCATCGCGAAACATACGCCGAAAAGCCGTGAGCCCGACTCAGTCTCGTGCCTTCGCGGAACGGCGCGCGATGAGCAGCTCGGTGAATTCCTCAGCGTAGTCGAGCTGTCGGCGCAGCTTCTCGCAGCTCTGTGTCGCGGTCGCGTGGTATTCGAGCACGACCGCGCTCGCTCGCTCGCGTTGTTCGTGTCCACCGGCGGAATCGGCGAGAACCGCCAGCGCTTCGAGGAGTTCACGCATCTGGTGCAGGGTGAAACCGAGCGGCTTCATCCGCCGGATGACGAGCAGACGTTCGACATCGGCCTCGGTGTAGAGGCGAAACCCACCCGCGCTGCGTGCCGACGGTGTCACCAGGCCGACTTCGTCGTAGTGGCGGATCGTCTTGATCGACAGTTCCGTGCGGTCGGCGACCTGGCCGATCTGCAGGTGCGCGCGAGTGGGTTCGCCGGGCAAGTCAGTGTCCACTCGACAAGTGTCCGCTGAGGCGGTCGTGGCGTTGCTCGGAGGCTTCGTTGAGACCGACGATCTCGACGGTCTTGCCCTTGGACTCGTACTTGGTGGTGATCGCGTCCAGCGTGGCGACGGTCGACGCGTCCCAGATATGGGCGTCGGTCATATCGATGACGACATTGCTCGGATCGTCGACATAGTCGAATTGGTAGATCAGGTCATTGCTGGAGGCGAAGAACAGCTCGCCGCGCACCTTGTAGACGCGGGTGTCGATGTCGCCGTCGTGGTCGATGTCCGCGTCACCGATCTTCACCACCTCGGTGAAGTGCGCGACCCGATGGGCGAAGGCGACCATCGCCGTGAGCACACCCGCGATCACGCCGTAGGCGAGGTTGTGACTGATCACGGTGACCACCACGGTGACGCCCATGACCGTGGTCTCGGCAATCGGCATGCGCCGCAACGTCTTCGGGGCCACCGAGTGCCAGTCCACGGTGCCGACCGAGACCATGACCATCACCGCGACCAAGGCGGCCATCGGGATCAGTGCGACGACATCACCAAGGCCGACCACCAGGATCAGCAGGAACACACCGGCCAGGAACGTCGAGATCCGCGTGCGCGCCCCCGACACCTTCACGTTGATCATGGTCTGACCGATCATCGCGCAGCCGCCCATGCCACCGAAGAACCCGGTGACCACGTTCGCGACACCCTGACCCCAGCCTTCGCGGGTCTTGTCGGAGTGGGTGTCGGTGATGTCGTCGACCAGCTTCGCCGTCATCAGCGATTCGAGCAGCCCGACCAGCGCCATGGCCAGCGCGTACGGGGCGATGATGCGCAGCGTCGCCAGGTCGTACGGGACATCGGGGATCAGCCACGACGGCAGACTCGACGGCAGTTCGCCCTCGTCACCGACGTCGGGCACGTTCAGCGAGAACACCAGGGTCGCCGCCGTGAGCAGCACGATCGCCACCAGCGGAGCCGGGACGACAGTGGTCAGCTTGGGCAGAAACACCATGATCACGATGCCGAGCGCGACCATCGGATACACCAACCACGGCACCCCGATCAGGTGCGGGAACTGGGCGGTGAAGATCAGAATCGCCAAGGCGTTGACGAAACCGACCATCACACTGCGCGGGATGAACCGCATGAGTCGCGCCACCCCGATCACGCTGAGCACGATCTGGATCACCCCGGCCAGCAGCACCGTGGCGATCAGGTAGTCCAGGCCGTACCGCTCGACGACGGGGGCAATCACCAGTGCGACAGCGCCGGTCGCGGCCGAGATCATCGCCGGACGGCCCCCGACGATCGAGATCGTCACCGCCATCGTGAACGAGGCGAACAGCCCGACCCGCGGATCGACCCCGGCGATGATGGAGAACGAGATCGCCTCCGGGATCAGCGCCAGCGCGACCACCAGCCCGGCGAGTACCTCGATCCGCAGCCGCTTCGGGCTCCGCAAAGCGCCCAACACCGACACGTCGGTTTCCTTTGCGATGGACACGACTGTCCCCATCAACGATCTCCATTCGGTCGTTTACGCAGGCGGCCGGATTGTCCGGGAACCTCGACGAGAAGAATCTACTCTCCCGTACGGGTAGATTTGCGATCGACCGGGGTCGACGGACACCCGCGCTGTCGACCACGATCACGGCAGATTTCGACGCCGCCATGGCGAAACTCCTTGTAGCACAGGGCCGCCGAATGGACCTGGCGGATTCGACCGTGGTAGGAGAGTCGTCATGTCGTGGTCATCGTCTGTTCTCCGAGGTACCCGCTCGCCTGTGCCCGATGTGAGCGCGCCGAGGCGGTGTTCGGGACTGTGAGCAGTGTCGATACCGCTTACTCGGTCGGACATCCGCCCCACCCCACCGCGACGGCAACCGGTCCCGGGACGGAGTACCGCTTCGATTTGGACGGCTTGCGGGGGCTCGCGATCGCGTTGGTCGTGGTCTTTCATGTGTGGTTCGGTCGTGTTTCCGGTGGTGTAGACGTCTTCCTGGTGCTTTCGGGATTCTTCTTCACCGGCTTGCTGCTGCGCCGGGCAGAGTCCGCGGAACCGTTCTGGGCGTGGTCGATCGCGCGCCGCACGCTGCGGCGTCTGGTCCCCGCCATGACCGTCGTACTGGCGGCGGTCGTCGTCGCGACCGTACTGCTACTGCCGTACACACAATGGTCGACAGCGGCAGCGCAGGTTCTGTCGTCGCTGTTCTACTACCAGAACTGGCAACTCGCCCTGACCTGGTCGGACTACCTTGCCGCCGACCCTTCGGTCAGTCCGCTGCAACATCTGTGGTCGATGTCGGTGCAGGGGCAGTTCTACCTGGTCGCGCTGTCGGCGGTCGCGGCTACCGCCTGGTTGTGTACTCGGCTCGCACGTCCGGGTCGGATTCGCGCGGCTGTCGGCGCGCTCGTGGTCGCGATGTCGGCGGCCTCGTTCATCTACGCCGCCTACGGCGCCGCCACGCATCAAGGATGGAACTACTACGACAGCTTCGCCCGCGCGTGGGAGTTGTCGGTCGGCGCCGGACTCGCTGTCGTCGCACCGTCTCTGGTGCCGTGGCGTCGGCTGCGCGTCGCGCTCTCGGTGTTCGGTGTGCTCGGTGTCGTGCTGTGCGGGTGGCTGATCATCGACGGCGCCAACCGATTCCCCGGGCCCGCGGCACTGCTCCCGGTCTGCGCGACGGCCGCGGTGATCCTTTCGGCGTCGCGTCTGCGGTACGCCGACTGGCCGCTGCCGAATCGGCTACTGGCTCATCCGACCATGCGGTGGCTCGGCGAGATCGCCTATCCCCTGTATCTGTGGCATTGGCCGATCCTGATCTTCTTCCTCGCCGAACGCGGCAACACCCACGCCGGGCTCGTTGGCGGCACCGGCGTGATCGGACTGTCGGTCGTGCTGGCCTGGATGACACACCGCTGGATCGAAGAGCCACTGCGGCAGCGCATTACGCGCGTCGACGGCGGATACGCACGATCGCGGCACCTGGTCGCCGCCGCGGTCGCGGTGGTACTGGTGGCAACCGTCACCGTCACCGGCGGCTGGCAGTTCACTGTCATTCGCGTCAATCCACCGGTCGTGGCCGGGCAGCTCGGCCCGGCGAAATACCCCGGCGCGGAGGCATTGGCTTCCGGCGCCGCGACACCCGACGAGCCGATGAAACCCTCCGTCTTCGAAGCGCCGACCGAAGTCCCCCCGCCAACGGCGGACGGGTGTATCGCGGACTGGAACACCCGTGACGTGGTCACCTGCACCTATGGTGATCCGGATGCCGATCGGACACTGGCACTGGTCGGTAGCTCCCACGCCGAGCACTGGCTGCCCGCGCTCGAGGTGCTCGCCACCGAATATCCGTTCCGCATCCAGGTGTACTTGAAGATGGGCTGCCCGCTCACTCTCGACGAAAACGCCATGGACAACGGCGAACCCATCCCGGACTGCCGGGACTGGTCGGCCGAAGTGATCGACCGCCTCGGTGCCGACCGTCCCGACTGGGTGTTCACCACCGGTACCCGCCCTCGCGACGAGGGCGGCGACGAGACTCCCGCCGACTATCTCGCCGTCTGGGCAGCCCTGTCCGACCGCGGTCTGAAGGTGATCGCCATCCGTGACACCCCGTGGCTACGCCGCGGCACCGTCCGCTACAAGGCCACCGACTGCTTGGCCGGTGGCGGGAACCGCATCAGCTGCGGAATGCGGCGCGAAGACGCGCTCGCCCCGGTCAACCCTGCCCTGGCACCGGCCTCGGCGTTTCCCGGCGTCTTCCCGATCGACCTGACAGACGCGGTCTGCGAACCCACGCTGTGCGCGGTGGCGGAAGGCAACATCCTGATCTATCACGACGAACACCACCTCACGGCGAGTTACTCCCGATCCCTGGCGGGCGCACTCGGCCGAAAGCTGCGGCCCGTGCTCGGCTGGTGGTGAGGCACCCGATCAGCGTGCGCCGAGCGCGTTTCAGTTTGCGGTGGGTGTGCTCTTTACGGCATCTTTACGGATAGGTGCGCCGGGAAGTCTGGTCGGCAACCCTGCTCGAGCTCCGTCGAGTGGGGTTCGATTGGTGACGGGTACCCACTCTTGCTGATTCTGCGTAGCTCGCAATCGTCCGACCGCCTCGACACCGAGGAGATCCGATGACGCCGCCGACGCGGCGCACGGTCCTCACCCGTGGCAGTTGGCGCGAGACCCAGCGCCTCGCCTCCGTGCTGCGGCGCGAAACCGTCGGTGGGGTCCTGCTGATCATCGCGGCGGCCATCGCGCTGATCTGGGCCAATACGCCCTGGGCAAGCGCGTATGCCGCGCTGCGTGATTTCCACATCGGGCCCTCCGCGCTGCATCTGAACCTGTCGCTGAGCGAGTGGGCCGCCGACGGACTGCTGGCGATCTTCTTCTTCGTGGTCGGTCTCGAACTCAAACGCGAGTTCGTGGCGGGCGATCTGCGTGACCCCCGCCGTGCCGCGCTCCCGGTCGTGGCCGCGGTCGGTGGCATGGCGGTGCCCGCTCTGATCTATGTGCTGGTCAACCGCGCCGGCCCGCCCGGCACGCTCGACGGCTGGGCCATCCCCACCGCCACCGACATCGCGTTCGCCCTGGCCGTGCTGGCGGTGATCAACACCCACCTGCCCGCCGCGTTGCGGACTTTCCTGCTCACCCTCGCCGTCGTCGACGACCTGCTCGCGGTCACCGTGATCGCGATCTTCTACACCAGCGAACTGAACCTGCCGTACCTGGCCGCCGCCGCGGTACCCATCGCGCTGTTCGCGCTCGCCGTGCAACGCCGCATCAGTTCTGCCTGGCTGCTGATACCGCTCGCGCTCGTCGCGTGGTGGCTTGTCCACTCCTCAGGTGTGCATGCCACTGTCGCCGGGGTGCTGCTCGGATTCACCGTCCCGGTGCTCGCCCGCGGCGAAACCGACGAACACGGGCTCGCCGAACGGTTCGAACACGCGATCCGACCGTTGTCGACCGGGTTCGCGGTGCCGGTGTTCGCGTTCTTCGCCGCGGGCGTCACCGTCGGTGGGCTCAGCGGACTCACCGATTCCCTCGGCGACAAGGTGACGCTCGGCATCATCGCCGGCCTGGTCGCGGGCAAGCTGATCGGTATCACCGCGACGACCTATCTCACCGCCAAACTCACCCGCGCCGAACTCGACGCGGAACTGTCCTGGATCGATGTCGCAGGTGTGGCGTTACTCGGTGGCATCGGTTTCACAGTGTCGCTGCTGGTCGGCGAACTAGCTTTCGCCGGTGACCACACCCGTGCCGACCACGTTCGCATCGGCGTGCTGTTCGGCACCGTGACGGCGGCGATCCTGGCCACCATCGTGCTGCGCGCGCGCAACCGCGTCTACCGCGCACTCGAGGAAGCGGAAACACGCGACGACGACGGCGACGGCATCCCCGATGTGTACCAACGGCCCCAAGCCCCGAGCTGACGCCGCCCCACCACTTGACCCCGCCCCACCCACGGGGCGCATCAGGTTCGCAGCGTCAGTGCGAGTAGTCCCGGAACGTCATGACACCGCCGACCAGGACGGCCATCACCGTGAGGATGTAGACGGTGACGCGGACCCACGTCGGCCCGTAATAACTGACCGCCATCGACGCGCCGAGCGCTACGAGAATCAGCACCACCCCGTAGAAGGGTGTGCGTTGCTCCCTGTCCACCATTCCTCCAGTGTCCGCCGACTGTGACGGCATGCCAATGCCACTACCGCGATCGTGACCATGCGCCTGATGGTCGTGGTCGAAGAACAAAGACTTGTTTATACGTATACATCTACGTATAGTCACAAGCGTCGCCCGGCCACCGCGCCGAATCCGCACGCTCGATCGGAACGAACATGACCGCACCGCAGATCACCCACCCGGGAATGCTCCCCACCAGCGTGTTCGCCGATCCCGCACTGCGCATCGATCTCGTCCGCACGCTGCGATTCCTGCGCGGCGACCACACCTTCGCCCAGCTGATCCGCTTCGCGCTGGTCGGCGGCGCCAGCAATATCGCCTACGTGCTGCTGTTCATGACCATGCACGGCAGCGGCCCGCTGATCGCCAATGTCGCCGGGTCGATGGTGAGCACGGTGATCGCGAACGAACTGCATCGGCACCTCACCTTCCGCGCGGGCGCCAGGGTCGGCGGGTTCACCGCGCAGTGGGAGGGCGGCGGGCTGGCGCTGCTCGGGCTCGGGATCAGCACGGCGGCGCTGGCCGGATTGGATGTGCTGGCACCGGACCTCGGCGAAGCCGCGCAGGCGGGCGCCGTGATCGCGATCATGGCCGTGGTCGGCGGACTACGCTTCCTCGCCCTGCGCAGTCTCGTCTTCGGAAACCGAGCTCGTCGGTAAACGCAATCAATAACACCGGAAACACTATCGTTCCAGGACGAATTCCATTGGGCAGCAACAGTTTATGCCCCGATGGCGCGATCGATGCCGCCACGAAATCTCGCCCTGCCAGAAATGTCTGATGAATGGTCCTCTGTCGAGCCCACAGCCGTGAAGCAGGCAACGGCGAATCGCTTGGTGCCCGCGCCGATCTTCATCCTGTCGGCGCCCCGATCCGGTTCGACCCTGCTGCGTTCGGTCTTGAACAGCCACGCCCGCATCCACGCCCCGCACGAATTGCACCTGAATCTGCTGACCGTCCGAGAACTCGAGTGGGCCGCGGGTGATGTCACCGAGCGCTACGCGAGCATCTCGCTGGACGCGCTCGGCCTGACGATTCGCGAGCTCGAACATCTCCTCTGGGACCGCCTCCTGCACCACGAACTGGAACGCAGCGGCAAGGACCGGATGGTCAACAAGACCACCAGCAGCGTGCTGACCTGGCGACGGATCGCAGCGTGCTGGCCTGATGCCCGCTATGTGTTCCTGTTGCGCCACCCGGTGCAGATCGCGAGCTCCCTCGCCCGCGCCTGGACCGAACGTCACGAAATCGACCCGGTACGAAGGACTTCGGAGTTCGTCGAGGCGATGAACGCGGCCCGCGCGGAGCTGAACGGCCACGAGGTTCGGTACGAGGACTTGACCCGCCACCCCGAGGAAACCATCCGCGGCCTGTGCCACTTCCTCGAGGTGGAGTGGCAACCCTCGATGCTGGACTACGGGCGTTTCGACCACGGAAATTACGTCCGCGGGATCGGCGACTGGAGTGACACCATCCGCTCCGGTGTCATCCAGCCTGCTCGCCCGCTACCCGTCGGCGAGACGATCCCGGACGCGCTGACGTCGGCGTGCCTGCAGTGGGGCTATCCGGCTCGGCCGTAGTGCCGGGTCAGGCTGAGATCCGGACGCCGGTGAGGTCTTCGGAGATCTGCCAGACGCGTTGGGCGTCTTCGTGACTGCGCAGTCGGCCGTAGAGTTTCTGCTCGGCCGGTGGGCCGCCGAGGTGTCCGGGTCCGCTGGGTCCGTAGAAGCGTTCGGTGGCAGCATCGGGCGAGGTGGCGGCGTAGAGGGCGGGCAGTTTCGCCGACTCGACGGTGCCGACGAGGATGCCGCGGGCCGAAAGCCATCGGATGAGTTTCACCGCGGTGGTGTCGGTGGTGCGCCCGACCTCGGGCCGGGCGGCGAGCAGATTCGTCGGGGCGATACCGGGGTGAGAGAGATTGCTGGTGATGCCCCACCCGTGCGCGCGGCTGCGCCTGCCGAGTTCGAGCCCGAACAGGCCGAAGGCGATCTTCGACTGGCTGTAGGCGCGCCCGCCGTCGTAGGAACGTTCCCAGTTCAGGTCGTCCCAGTTGATCCCGTTCTGGTTGGCCGCGATGCTGACCTGGGACGTGACTCGTGCGTTCCCCGCGCGGAGCAGGGGCATGAGCTGTCCGACGAGCGCGAAGTGCCCGAGGTGGTTGGTGCCGAACTGCAATTCGAAACCGTCGACGGTGACCTGTCGCTCCGGTGGGGTCATCACGCCCGCGTTGTTGATCAGCAGATGGATCGGGCGATCCTCCGCTCGTAGGGACTTGCCGAGATCCGCCACCGAAGCCAACGAGGAAAGATCGAGTTCACGAAGCGAGACCGCCGCGTCGGGGGCCGCCTCCCGGATACTGGCGAGCGCCGCCTCGCCCTTGCGCTGATTGCGCACCGGCAGCACAACTTCGGCGCCGGCGGCCGCCAAACGCGCCGCGATCCCGACCCCCATGCCATCGCTGGCTCCGGTGACCACGGCGCGCTTACCGGTGAGGTCGGGAACAGTGATGTCGGATTGCCGACGTGGCATATCGCTTCTCCTGAGTCTCGATGTGCTGGGCTCGTTGCCCGCTATCCACGCTCGCCTGGTCGAGAGGCGACATCCAGGGACTGTCGATCCGTGGATACTCGCAGGCCTCGACGGTAGAACCGAACAGGACACGGGAAGGAGATGCTGGTGATCGATCGCACGGAGCTGGCGGAGTTTCTCAGACAACGCCGGGAATCGCTACAACCCGAGGATGTCGGCCTGCCGCGTGGGCGCAGGCGCCGGACGAGCGGGTTGCGACGGGAGGAGGTCGCCGCCCTGTGTCATATGTCGACCGACTACTACGCGCGACTGGAGCAGGAACGCGGTCCGCACCCGTCGGAACAGATGATCGCCGCGATCGCCCAGGGCCTGCACCTGACCCTCGACGAACGCGACCACCTGTTCCGCCTGGCGGGCCACACCCCGCCCGCGCGCGGCACGATCAGCGAACACATCAGCCCCGGCCTGCTGCGGATTCTCGACCGCCTCCACGACACGCCCGCCGAAATCGTCACCGAGCTCGGCGAGACGCTGCGACAGACACCGCTCGGCAAGGCGCTGACCGGCGACACCACCCGCTACACCGGCCCGGCCCGCAGCATCGGCTATCGCTGGTTCACCGACCCCACCGAACGGGACCGCTACGCACCCGAGGACCACCCGTTCCTGTCGCGGATGTTCGTCTCCGGACTCCGCGAAGTCACCACCCGGCGCGGCCCCGATTCCCGCGCCGCCCACTTCGCGACCCTTCTCCTGGCCGAGTCCGAGGAATTCCGAACCCTGTGGCACACCCATGAGATCGGCGTCCGCCCGCACGACGTGAAGCGTTTGCGTCACCCCGAGGTCGGCACCATGGACCTGAACTGCCAAACACTGCTCGACCCCGCCCAGTCCCACCTGTTGCTCGTCTACACCGCGACACCCGGCACAGAGAGTTACGAGAAACTGCAGCTGCTGTCCGTGGTCAGCACCGAGATGCTCCGCTGAGCAAGATCGTCAGGGCCGGACCAGGACTTTGAGGGCTTCGCGGTTGTCCATCGCGCGGTAGCCATCGGGGACCTCGTCGAGACCGATCTCGCGGTCGAAGACCTTGCCCGGATCGACGGTGCCGTCGAGGACACCGGGCAACAGGGTGTCGATATAGGCACGGGCCGGGGCCGGACCGCCGGTAAGAGTGATGTTCGGGCCGAACAGGGTGCCGAAACCGACTGGGGCATCGGCATATTGGGGAACACCGACCCGACTGATCACGCCGCCCGGTCGGACCACACCGAGGGCCTGCTGATAGGCGGGCATGTGGCCGACGGCTTCGATGACCACATGGGTGCCGTCGCCGCCTGCGAGTTCGCGCACCGCCGCGATGCCTTCGTCACCGCGTGCGGCGACGACCTCGGTGGCACCGAAATCACGCCCCAGATCGGTGCGCTGCTTGTGCCTGCCCATCAGAATGATCTGCTCGGCACCGAGCTGACGGGCCGACAACACCGCCATCAGCCCGACCGCACCGTCACCGATCACCGTGACGGTGGTGTCCGGGGTGACGCGCGCCTTCACGGCGGCGTGATGGCCGGTGCCGTAGACATCGGACAGCGTCAGCAGCGACGGAATCAGCGGCGAGTTCTCCTCGACCGGCACCGCCACGAGCGAGCCGTCGGCGAGCGGCACCCGCACCGCCTCGGCTTGCAGCCCACCGACCTTCCCACCGCCCCAGAAACCGCCGTGCCTGCACGAGGTCTGCAAACCCTCACGACAGAACTCGCAGGTCCCGTCCGACCACGCGAACGGTGTGATCACCAGATCGCCCTTCTTGACGGTGGTCACGTCGCGCCCGATGTCCTCGACGACGCCGACGCATTCGTGCCCCATCGGGCTGCCCTGCTCCGACGGCCGCATGGAGTGGTAAGGGTGCAGGTCAGAACCGCAGATGCAGCTACGGACGATGCGCACCACCGCATCGGTCGGGTCGATGATCACCGGGTCGGCCACCTCGATGACGCGGACGTCGCCGGGGCCGTACATGTAGGTCGCGCGCATGCGCAGTCTCCTCTCTGAGGAAAATCGGATCGATTGTCGGCCTGAGCTATCGCGTTGGCCACCCGCCGTTGCGGTCACTCATGTCCGGCTCGCCGTCGTCACCGACCACCAGGTGCTCGATGCCGAGTTTCTCGGCGAACAGGTGACGCTGGGTGATCCAGCCGAGTACCGAAAGGCCCGCCCAGGCCAGGGTCGCGGTGACCTGCTGCCAGCCGGGTTCGGGGTCGCGCAGAAACGACAGCGAGTCATCGAACCGCGCCACACCGCTGCAGACCATGCTGGCGCCACCGATCGAGGTCAACCACAACAGCGCGCGGGAACGGAACTTCTGCGCCAGGAACGCACCCGCCACACCCATCGCGAGGGCGACGATCATGCTCAAGGCGAAGTTCTTGTCGCCCGGTTGCAACACCGTCGCCAGCTTGGTGCCGATCATCGCACCGGTGAGACCACCGATGAAATAGGCGGCGAAGCGGAACACCAGCGAGGTGATGGCCCAGACCGTGACCGCGCCGATCAGCGCGACCAGCAGCGACCACCAGAAATTCGCGTGGAACAGATCGGCGATCAGCCAGCCGAGGCCGAACCCGATCGCGAGTAGGCCCAGGTTGACCGAGCGAATCCCGTAGAAGCACAACAGCGCTCCGACGAGGGCGACCAGAATGCCGTTCATCTGTGTTCCTTTCGGCAGGCGGGCATGATCACGACCCGGACAGGTCGGCGGACGCGGCCGCGACGGTGGGATAGATCGGGATCGGGACGTCGCCGTGCTCGGCCGAGCCCAGCGCGTCACCGAACTGGGCGATCGGTCGAGCGATCGCGAACCTGATTCGTTTGGCAGCCAACGAGTCACGCAACGCCAGCAGCATCGCCGCGGCGGTCACATCGACCGACGGTGAGGTCTCGGCGTCGAGGACCACCATCCTGGTCCGGTCGGTGCACAGGGCCTCGATCCGGTCCTTCACGAAATCGGAGTTGGCGAAGAACAATCCCGACTCGACCCGGACAACGAGCAGATCGGGGCGTGTCGTCGCGTCCGGATGACGCTGGGCGTCGACCCACAGCGTCCCGTCCTTGCCGAGCTCGGCCACATGCGGTTGCGACGCCCGATACACCAGCAGAACCATCGCCACCCCGATGCCGATGAGTAGCCCCGGCAACGTGTCGAAGATCAACACACCGAACATCGCGGCCATCGCGGCGAGGAAATCGGCGCGCGCCGCCTTGCCGTAGATGCTGCCGAGCATGTGGGTCCAGACCCGGTAGAGGCGGCGCATCGCGGCGATGTCGACCAGTTCGACGACGGCCGCGATCACGACGGCTGCCAGCGTCGCCTCCGGCAGTTTCTCGAACAGCCCGGTCAGAAACAGCAGGGTGATGAGCGTGAGCCCCGCCACGACAAGACCGCTGAGCTGTGTCTTCGCCCCGGCACCGCCGTTCACCGCCGTCTTGGACAAGCTGCCGTTCACGACCATCCCCGAACTCACCCCCGCGCCGAGGTTGGCGAGGCCGAGTCCGAGCAGCTCTCGGTTCGGGTCGATCGGGTAACCCGCTTTGGCCGCATAGGTTTTCGCCGCGCCGAGACCCTCGGCGAAACCGATCAGCAACACCCCGACAGCCGGTCCGAGCAAGTCGAGACAGTCGTGCAGAGACACCCCCGACGGCATCCCGAGGGCGGGCAACCCGGAGTCGATGTGACCGACGATCTCGACACCTTTGTCGTCGAGTCCGAACACCGCCACGGCGACGATGCCGAACCCCACCGCCACCAGCGCGCCGGGAACGAACGGCAGCCAGCGGCGCAGCGCGAGCACCAGCGCGAGGCTGATCAGACCGATCGTCACAGTCCGCCACTGGGTGTGTCCCAGCTCGGTGATGATGCCCCACGCCTGCTCGAAGAAGTTGCCTTCGTGTTTGTCGACGCCGAGCAGTTTGGGCACCTGGCCGATGATGATGACCAGGGCGAGTCCGACGATGAAGCCCTTGAGGACCGGTTCGGAGATGAACGCGGCGATGAAGCCGAGCCGCAGCAGGCCGGCGAGCAGACCGACGATGCCGGTCGCGATGGCGAGGGCGGCGGTCAACGCGATGTAGCGGCCGTTGTCGGCACCCGCGAGCGGCGCGATGATGGCCGCCGACAGCGCCGCTGTGGCCGACATCGGGCCGACCACCAGGTGCCGCGAACTGCCGGCCAGCGCGTAGAGCACCAGTGACGGCACCGCCGCGTACAGGCCGACGACCGGCGGCACCCCGGCGATCGACGCGTAGGCCAGCGCTTCGGGGACGAGCACCGCCCACACCGTGAGACCGGCGATCACATCGGGACGCAGCCAAGCCCGCCGGTAGCCGTGCAGTGACTCGAACACCGGAAACGACAGTGCCACGATCTCTCCTCGCTACAGGCCGCCGATGCCCTTGCCGACCACCACGGTGCCCATGATCAACAGCACGATCGCCATCACCGCGTGATTGTTGAGCTGCAACCACTCCCGCAGCCGGTCGAGCGTTGGACCGAGTTTGTCGGCGGCGATCATGTACCCGATCACCACCGCGAGGACCGTGGTCGACGCGAGCACGGTGAACACCACGATCGCGACCACCTCACCGCCGGCACTCAACCCGCCGGACCCGATCGCGACACCCGCCGACACGCACAGCAGCAGATTCTTCGGGTTCACACCCGACAGCAGCGCGCCCAGCCCCACTGCCTTGACCGGGGTGAGCGTGTCGATCGCCTGCATCCAGCCGGGCACCTCGGTCTGCGACCGTTCCTGCCACTGGATCACCGCCAAGACAACGAGGGCGGCGCCCAGCACGATCTTGACCAACGAGGCCGCCGTCGACGGTTCGGAGTCGGACCCGCCGAGCACCCCCGCCAGCAATGTCATCACACCCGTCACGACAACGATGCCGCCTACCCAACCCGCGGCGAAGCCCTTGGCCGCACCGCCGGCATTCTTGGACAGGATCATCAAGATGGCCGCGATGATCGGGACGGGCGAGAGCGCCACACCCACCGCGAGTGGCAAGAGACCGCCGAGTACTGAGCCCATGTCACGACGCTAAGCGGCCTGCTCACCCGCGCGCCTCACACTTTCCGGGTGAACTACACACCCGGTGTTTTCATCCGAATCGGGTGAAGCAGCCGGGGACCGGTCGGCGGCATGATTCGGCGTATGGGATCACCACCAACACTCGGGCCGGTCGAATTCCTCGCGCTCACCTTTCCCGGCACCGACATCGACACATCCGTCTCGACGGCGCTGGCCGAGGTCGTCGCAAAAGGCACGGTCACCTTGCTCGATCTGATCGTGCTGTCCATGGACACCGCGGGCGCCGTCACCGAACGCGAGATCGACGACGACATCGCCGCGGTGGGTCTGACGGGCCTGACGGCGGCCGACATCGACCTGGTCAGCGACGACGACCTCGATGTCATCCGTGCGTCGATGGAACCGGGAACCACCGCTGTCGTCGTCGTTTTCGAACAGACGTGGGCCGTTCACCTGGCACGCGCGGTGCGCGCGGCCGACGGTGAGGTGGCGCTGCACGTGCAGGTACCGCGCGACGCCGTCGACGCCGTGCTGGCCCTCGCCTAGAAAGGGAACCGATATGCCACTTCGGATGGGTCGCGTCGGGCGACCAGGACTGCTCGGCACGGTGGCCAGGACGGCCGTTGTCGCGGGGACCGCCACCGCTACCTCGAACGCGATGAACCGCCGAGGAGCGCGCCGCGCCGCCGAACAACAGGCCTACGTCCAACAGCAGGCACCCCCTCCTCCCCTGCCGCCGCAAGCTCCCCCGCCGCCCCCCGCGGCCGGCAACGACACCGTTGCCCAGCTCGGCACCTTGGCCGAACTGCATGCCTCCGGCGCACTGTCGGACGCCGAGTTCGCCACCGCGAAAGCCAAACTGCTCAGCTGAGCGCCCACCGAAGACGCCCCGGCGGTCACCGCCGGGGCGTCCTTCGTGCGCCTATTGGACC
This sequence comes from Nocardia sp. A7, assembly GCF_046549215.1. NCBI lineage: Bacteria > Bacillati > Actinomycetota > Actinomycetes > Mycobacteriales > Nocardiaceae > Nocardia > Nocardia sp. A7. The sequence goes on from NZ_JAJPWE010000008.1 coordinate 77,220, forward strand.
CGACCACCGACCGTGTGGATGATGACAACCTTCGGATCCCACGGAACCAGCTCGTTCACCTTCTGCTGCAACACCGCGCGCGGCGGCAGCTGCTGGGGACCGAGCACCGAGACCGTCGCGATATCGCCTTGCAGATTGACGTCGATGACCTGTGCGTCCGGCGAGTCCCGCAACCAGTCGCGGGCCGCGTCAGCGATCTGACCGGCCCACAACGTGGACAGCGAATTGAGCACCATCGGAATCGCCACCAGCACCAGCGCCGCGCCGAGCGCGACATAGGCCCGGCCCCGCCGGACGGTCGCCGGATCGGCATCGCCTGCGTATCCCGCGATGATCAGCACGATCGTCGAGGTGATGATCATCGCGACGACATTGGACGCGAACAGCACGAACGCGCCACCGGCCAGCGCGGGCGCGCGCGAACCCAGACACACCCCGACCACCCCGAGCGGCGGCACCAGCGAAATCGCGATCGCCACCCCCGGCAGCACATCGCCGACATCACGGCGAGTGATCGCGATGGCGGCGACCAGACCGGTCGCCATCGCGGCGGTCAGATCCATCAGCTTCGGCGAGGTCCGCCCGACCACCTGCGCGTTGGACAGCACATTGACGGGATTGGGCAGCAACTGCGCGAACAGGAAACCGAGCGCGATCACCACGAGGATCCCCGACACGACCAGCAGCAGGCTCCGCCCGAGCAGCGGCGCACGACCGGTCACCACTCCCAACGCCACCCCTAGGATCGGAATCGACAGCGGTGCCACGATCATCGCGCCGATCACCGTCGCGGTGGAATCGCCGATGACGCCGGAGATCGCGATCACCGCCGACATCACCAGCATGATCCAGAACGCCGACCGCTTCGACGTGACCGCGCCCACCGACAGATCCAGTTTGTCGGTCAGCTCGTCCAACGATCGACGTTGGTCCTGCGGGACCAGAAAACTCAGCATGGCAGGCATAGGTCACAACCTCCGCTCTCGGTGGATCCGAACCTCGGCATCGGCATAGGCGGCCAGTGTCGACTCGCCGAGAGTGCTTGTCGCCGGGAAGAATTCGATGCGCATGCCTTGCGCGTACAGCAGATCGTCGGTCCAGACGTCGCGGATTCGTGGGTCGATACCGCTCAGATACAGTCGCCCGCCGAGCGCGTCCAGCCGCCGGGCGTAGTCGCCGATCACGTGCAGGAAGGTCGCGCTCACGCTCGTGCGCCCGCGCAATCGCAGAATGACCACCGAGTCGTGTGCGCCGCCGGGGTCGGGCAGCTTGGCTTGTAGCGTGCGCGCCCCCGCGTAGAACAGGCTGCCGTAGACATCGAGGACGACGATCTCGTTGTCGGACACCGTGCGCGGCGCCTTCGCCTCGACGAGATGATCGCCCTCGACCCGCAACCGGACCACCTTCAAGTCGATGGCTTCCTGGTTCAGCTGCAACAGCAACGACAGCGCGACACCGACGCCGACCGCCGCCGTCACCGGCAACAGCAGCGTGGCGACAAAGGTCACCACCAGCGCGGTCCGCGAAATCGCGCCACTGCTCCAGATGGCGATCAGGCGATCCTGATTGATCGAGCGGGCGGCGGCGACCATCAGAATCGCGGCGAGCGTGGGCAGCGGCACCCGGCCGACCACCGCGGCCAGCCCGACCATGATCACCAGAATCCACAGACCCGACCACATCCCACCCCAGCGGCTGCGCGCACCGGAGGAGACGTTGATCGCGGTCTGGCCGACCGATCCACCCACCGGCATCCCCCGGAACAACCCGGCGAAGATATTGCCGATGCCCTGCGCGGTGAAGTCGCGATCGACCGAGGACCGCGTGCCGCCCGGGTTGGGCGCCGACTCGGCCACCCCGGTGCCCTGCACCAGCACGATGACGGTCACCGCCAATGCCCCGGTCACCAGCGCCGGCGACAGCGCACTCAACTCCGGTAGGTGCGGCATCGGGAACCCGGTCGGGATCTCACCGGTGTCGGCGACCGTCCCGATCTGGGTCCAGCCGAAGACGAGCACCACGATCATCGGCACGATCAACGCGAACAGCGAGGCGACCGTGCGCAACTTCGTGTACGCGAGCGAGATGATCAGCAGCATCGCCAGCACCCCGACAACCGCCGCGCGCCAATCGAAGTCGAACGGATGCAGCACCACGTGGAGGGCTTTCGTCAGCGCGATCGACCCCCGCACCGGTGCGCCGAGCAGACTCGGCAACTGGCCGAACAGAATGTTGGCCGAGATGCCGAGCAGGAACCCGGTCATCACCGAGTGCGAAACGAACCGGGTGTACTTGCCCAGCCGCAAGATCGCGGCGACGATCATCATCGCGCCCGCGATCAACGTCAGCATGACGATGGCGGCCGACCGCTGATCGGGTTCGACGTCGGTCAGCGTCGAACCGACCGCCAACGCGGACGCGCTCGTCGTGGTGACCACCATCAGCTGTGTGCTCGTGCCGAAACCACCGAAGAATCGCCCGGCCATGCTCGCGTACAGCCCGTGCACCGGGCTCACCCCCGCGAGTACGCCCGCCGCCATCCCGTCCGGTACCCCGCCGATCGCGCCCGGAATCCCCGCGACGACATCGGCTTTCGACATTCGCTCGGTCCTGAGCCAGCGCCGGACCCGCTGCACGAGCACCTGCGCGACCCGAATCCGCGTTCGGCGGTGAGCGATCTCAGGCGAGGGCCTTGGCTTTGAGCTGCTGGAATTCCGCCTCGGTGATGGCTCCGGCGTCGAGCAGCTTCTTCCCGTCGGCGATCTGGGCGGCGGAATTGGTGCCCGCGGCCTGCTTGATGTAATCGTCGGCCTCGGCGCGTGCCTGCTGCTGCGCCTGCGCGGTCCTATGCGTCATCCCGTCGCCGCGGAAGATCAGATACACCAGCCCGGTGAGCAGCGGGAACAGGATCAAACACAGCACCCAGAGCGCTTTCACCCAGCCCGAGGTGCTCCGATCGCGGAACAGATCGGTGATGATCATGAACATCAGCATCAGGTAGGCGACAAAGGCGAAACTCACAATGATGACCCAGAGAACATCCCACACCGACATGATTCGACCCTCACTTCCGTGACGCGTGGCACCGGCCGGTGCCACCGCCGCCATCGTCGCGAAGATCTGACCCACCCACATCATCCGAATAGGGTGAACTCGACCCGACCTGCCGCAGGTTCACCCATAACGGGTGATCCGGGCCGTCGTCGACAGTCCCTATCGTCGAATCCATGACGACCGCCGCACATCCTGTCCGCCAGGGGCTCGCCGCGACCATCACCATGCTCGCGGCGATACTGCTCCTGGTCGCAGGCATATTGAGCATCCTGCGTGGCATCGCCGGCGTCACCAAGGACGAGATATTTCTGATACCAAGCGAATACAGCTACCAGCTCGATGTCAGCACCTGGGGTTGGATCCACCTCGCGCTCGGTGTGCTGCTCGTAGCCGTCGCCATCGGAATGATGCTGACCGCGACCTGGGCCCGAATCTTCGCCTACTGCCTGGCCGCCCTGTCGATCATCGCCAATTTCCTGTCGCTGCCGTACTACCCGTGGTGGTCGGTGATCCTCATCGTGCTCGATGTCATCGTCATCTGGGCCGTCTCCGCCTGGAATCCCCAACCTGCGCTGAGTGCCGTCCCCGCAGACCGGCGGCCCCGGTAACTCCCACCGGGTGTGCCTATATCTTCGTGGCGGTGATCTGTGTCAGCAGGCACCGCCACCGGCCGTCCACGTGGATGAACGCGTCGGTTGTCCATTCATCGGCGTCGAATCGAACGCCTTGAAAATGGGCGGTATTGGTGATTCGGGTCGTCAGCAGGGCGAGCTCGCCGTGATAGCGGATTCTCGGGTCACCGACTCGCTGCATCGCCGAGTGGGTGAGGTCGCCCGATCGGACGAACGCCAGGAACCGCTCAGCCGTGGTGATGCCGTTCTCGGAGACCATGATCCACTCGTCGGCCATGTACGAGCCGATCCGATCCGCGTCGTTGGCGACGATCGCCACCTGCCACTCGTCGAGCACGGCCAGGAGCTGGTCGTCGACCGTGGAACCGGGGGATGTAGGTGTTGTTGTCATGCTTGAACGCTAGGACCGATAGTCCGCCCGGTCTTGGACGAATGGAACGGCCGGGCCCGCCGACGTGCTGGTCAGCTGCGTGAATACCGCGGGTTTCGAGGAATTCCGCAGCCGACCGGCACTATCGGATCAGAGGCTGACGCCGAAATCGCGGGCGATGCCCTCCAGGCCGGAGGAGTAGCCCTGGCCCGTGGCGCGGAACTTCCACTCGGCCCCGTTGCGGTAGAGCTCACCGAAGACCATGGCGGTCTCGGTGGACGCGTCCTCGGAGAGGTCGTAGCGCGCCAGTTCCTCACCGTTGCTGCGGTCGAGCACGCGGATGTAGGCGTTGCGCACCTGGCCGAAGGACTGGCTGCGGGCGGCCGCGTCGTAGATCGAGACCGGGAACACGATGGAGTCGATGGTCGCCGGGGTGTTGGCCAGGTCGACGTTGATCGTCTCGTCGTCGCCGTCGCCCGCACCGGTGGTGTTGTCGCCCGCGTGCTCGATGGCGCCCTCGGGCGACTTCAGGTTGTTGAAGAAGACGAAGTGTCCGCTCGACACCACCTTCTTGTCGGCGCCGAGGCCGATGGCGCTGGCATCGAGGTCGAAGTCCGTGCCGGTGGTGGTCCGCAGATCCCAGCCGAGGCCGACCGCGACGGCGGTGAGGTTCGGCGCCGCCTTGGTCAGTGAGACATTGCCACCCTTGGACAAGCTGACACCCATATCGAGTACTCCCGTACATCATCGCGGCACACAGCGCACCGTCGCCCCCACCCTAACGCTCGACTCTGAACGTTTGCTGTGATCAATCCTGTTCGGCCGCACCCGCTTCCACGGGCATCCGATCGGCGCCCCAACTCCGGTGGAGGTAGCCGATCACCCGGTCCAGTTCCGCGCGCTCGACAGCGGCCAGTTCGCCCGGCTCGAGCGGATCGAAATGGAAGATGTAGAGGCGCGAGGCGAATTGCTCGAAGGGCAGCGAAGCCTCGCCGAAACGCTCACCGTGCCCGGCGGTTCCGACGACCACCCCGTCGCCCCAGTCCTGGCCGCTGTCGTTGTTCGGATTGTAGAAATACACCCGCATCACTTCCTGCGGGTCGAGACTGACCCGCAGGACCGTGATCGCGTGCCAGCCGACGAAGCGGGCCGCGCTGTCGGTGACGGCGATACCGGCGGGCTGCGGGTGGATCACGGGCTGGTTGCCGTTGTAGAAGGGGTGGTAGCCGGCGTAGAAGTGGCGCAGGAATTCGTCGAGGTCGGTCAGGTGGCCGGTGGCCACATCGACATTGATCCGGAAGCCGCGCCCGGACCACCAGCCGTGGAACTCCGGGTTGATCCAGCGGTGTGGATCGCCTTCGCGGCCGATGCAGCTGCGTCCCATCTCGGCGTAGATCCGGTCCAGGTGCGGAACCACCAGCAGCGAGACCGGGTCCAGATCGAGTTGCAGCGCAGCCGGTTGCCCGTCTGCAGTCTCTCGCGAGGAGATCGGCTGACCCTCGAAGTGCATGACGATCTCGTCGTCGCGCGCGGCCCAGACCACCGTTTGCAGCAGATAGTCGGGGTCGTTGTACGCCCACATCGACAACGCCCGCGCCGACTGGCAGGTGGGATTGTCGCCCTGCCCGATCCCGAGCGGCAGACCGAGCACCGACAGCAACCCGGACAACAACCACGCCCGCGGATCCGGCGTCGGCCCGAACACCTGGGTCAGCCGCTGACACGAGTGCGGCGAAAGTCGCAGCGCCAGTTGACGCCACAGCGCGGGCGCCACCGGCGGCTGATAGAGAATGCCGCGCTCCAGCATGAGGGTGAGTCCGTAGACGCACTGCGCCGTTTCGACATGGACGGCATGCTCGACGAGGTTGCGCACCAGCTCGTGATAGCAGAGCAGGCTGTCGCGGCCGGTGCTCGACAGGCCCATCGCCTCGCCGAGCAGGTAGTCGCCCTTGGTGAGCAGAAAGCGCAGCAGCACAGCGTGATACGGCGAGACCAACCCGGTGTCGTGCATGGACCGCGCGAATCCTGTTGCCTCGTACTGCAATGCGCTGTCGTCCATCGATTCCAGCCGCGCACGGTAGATCTCGACGCCCGGATCTTCCCGGCAGCCCTCGGTGGTGCCGTAGAGACTGCTGATCAGCCGGTCGGCGCCGAGACCACTGGCGCCCAGATCCACATCGGGATTCGCCCGCGCGACGGCGATCTGGGTGATCATCCGCTTCACCCCATCGACCTGGATGGGCCGCTGCCGCAGGATGCGCCAGATCTCGTCGACCAGGTTCTCCAGCACCTTCTCGTACCCGACCTCGGCGACGAGGTAGTGCAGCAGCTCCCGCGAGACCTGCGCCATCCGCCCCTGCTGTTCGCGTTCGGCCTCGCTGGGCGGGGAGAACAGCAGCGACAGATTCACCGCGAGTACTTGCGAGAGATGATCGTGGGCCTGGTCGGTCGAGATCAGCGCGTGCTGGTAGTCGCCCTTGGCGACCGCGAGCAGCCGCAGATTACTCACCGCCTCCAACACCATGGTGTCGGCATTGGGGCTGCGCAACGAGCCCGTGCTCAGCGCCGGGATGAGGATCTGCGGCTGCGCCCAGTCCGTGCCGAGGAACAGGCCCGCGGTCTCCAGCTTCTCGGCGCGGCCACGGACCGCGGCGCAACCGCCGGGCAGCAGCAGCACCCGCCGCAGGGCGTCCATGACCCTGGGCAGTTTGACCTGCTTACCGAAGTCGCCCGCGTCCGCGAGGGACTGCGTGGCCTGGTCCAACGTCGCCAGGCGCCGGGCCGAGCTCGCCGGGTCGTTGCCATCCGGACTCAATCGCCGATCCCTTCGCATCCCGTTGCCTGGCAACGGATCAAATGTAGAAGTCGAGCTCTTCTTGTCGCTTCAACAGATCCCGCAGAGTGTACGGGTCTTCGCCGAAGAAATAGAGCAGACCCCAGTGATTACCGAACGCGGTCCGCTTGGTGACCATTTCGGCCAGTGGTGCGGTGAGCTCGTGTGAGTCGAAGTAATCGTGGTCCTCGGTCTCGGCCGGCACCGACAATCGACTGACCACGCGTCGACGTGGATACACGCCGAAGCACCCCGCGTGACCGGTGGCATCCACCACTTCCTTCGGGAAGAAAGCGTCGATTTCCTCGTCGGTGGTCTTCGGGTCGAAGGCCAGCACCAGCGCGTGGTAGGCGTTGAAGCCGTAGGTGCGTTCCAGCAGCTCGAACACCTTGAAGCCCGGTGGCCGGTAGGCGACCTCGCCGAAATACATCTCACCGTCGCTGGTGACGAAGTACTCGGGATGAATGAAGCCGAAGTCGATGTCGAAGGTCTTGATCAGCTTTTCGACCTGCCGAGTGATCTCTGGACGATACTTCTCCAGCTCCGGCGTGGCGGGCACGAACACCGAGTATCCGAGCGTCACGTACTCCGAGATGTTCAGGAAGCAGATGCGCCCGTTGTGGACCCAGGCCTCGACCGCGAACTCCCAGCCGTCCAGATGCGATTCCATCAGCATCGGGAACTCGTCGTCGGGGATCGCGTCCACCTCGTCGGGGGTCCGGATGATCCGATGACCGAGGCAGCCCGCCTTGTCGAACGCCTTGAGGTGAATCGGATCGTTGGGATCACCGTCGAGTTTCAGCAGCGTTTGATTGACGCGCTTGAGGAATCGGATCACGTCGTCGCGTTCGTGCGCCTCTTCGAAGATGCCGACCCGGATACCGCCGAGCTGCGCGCGCCGCTTCATCAACGATTTATCGCGTAAAAGCATGGACTGGCCGAGCAGGCGAGGATTGTCGAGCAGGACCGAATTGATCGCACCCGCCCATTCCACCGTCTCCTCGAAGATCGGAATGGCGACGTCGACACCCTTGGCCTTCAGTGTCTCCGCGATCTCCATCGAACGATCGTTGAGCCGCTCGAAATCCCAGGGGATATAGGGAATGTTGTGCTCTGTGCAATATTCTTGCGCCCATTCCGGCGCGACCACGATATAGCGGCGATCGAACCGATCAACCGCCTCGACTGCGTTCAAACTCCAGCCGAGCAGAGCTACGTAACCTTTATTCGGGTTTCGACTTTTCGATTCGCCAGCTGAGATCGACAAACCTAATCCCTTCTCGAACTCCACAGCCCGGGCTCCGGTATCCGGGAAGAATCCCGGCAGGGCTGCTCATCTGTCTGGAATACCCCGGCCACTGCGGGGACAACCATGACGAAGCTGTGACGCCGGGCGCCGACGACCGAGCGCGGGCTCAGCCGACACCCACCCCGCAGCCCGACTACGCTCATGGAATGCCAGGTCCCGAGACGAATCCGTCGCCGCGCAACGGTGTCGGCCTCGCGGCGTTGGTGCTCGGCATCATCGCCTGCGCGGTCTCGTTCATCCCCGTCGTCAGCGAGTTCGTCGCCGCCCCCGCCGGCATCGGCGCCGTGGCGGCGGCGTTCGTCGGCTGGGACCGGATCGAGAACGGCGTGGCCACCAACCGCGCCGACACCATCGCGGGCGGGATCCTGGGCGCGATCGCGCTGGCGGTGACCGCGCTCGTCTACCTCGCCACCCATTCCGGGTGAGGCGCGAATTCTCGCTCTGCACGGCACGAGCGAAGTCCGTAGCCTGAAATCGTGATTACTCTCAAGAAGGAAGACGGCGCAGCCGATCTCGCCGGTATCACCAAGATGAGCGTGGGGGTGAGCTGGGATCCGTCGGCGGGTTCCAGCGGTGGAATTCTCGGAATGGCCCGCCGCAAGCGCGGTGTCGACCTCGACCTGATCGCCGTGCTGTTCCAAGGCGGTGAACCGGTGCGGTTCGCCGGCCTGGATTCGCTCGACCCGCTCGGCAACGGCTCGGTGCTGCACACCGGCGACGAGCAGACCGGCGCGGCCGTTGGCGACGACGAGACCGTGCACGTCACCTTCACGAATGTGCCCCCCGCGATCGACTCCATCGTCTTCATCGCCGTCGCGTTCAAGAAGGGTTCCTCCTTCGAGAAGGCGAACAACGTCTCGTTCAAGATCTACGACGCCACCGGTGGCGACACCCAGCCCGTCGCCGACATCTGGCCGTCACTGCTCGGCGCGGAGAACGCGAACGCGATCGCGCGGACCTTCCGCAACGGCCCGGTGTGGCAGCTCGAGGTCCTCGACCGCAAGGGCAAGATCAAGCAGGGCGATCGTCAGGCGTTGCTGCGCTTCGCGATCGGCTGACACCGCGGCGGCAGGGCCCGGCGCGTGCTGCGCCGGGCTCCGCCACGGCGACCTCCGCTTTCGCCCATTTGCGACATCAGCGAAGTTCGTCAAGACCACGCGATTTCGGTGTTCCCTGAATAGTTGCTGCGCTACGGTTTTCCGCATGGACGACATCGAGTTGGATTTGCCGAGCGTCACCACTTCCCACAACGCCGGACGAATTCTGGAAGTCGGCGCGGTCGGCCTGCGCAACCCACTGCCCGTCGACGGAGAGCAGACCCACGCCTACGTCTGCTGCGTCGACGGCACCACCCTGCAGCTCCCCGATTCGCTGCAGAACTGGGCCATGCAGACCCTCGCCGCGAACTTCGACCTACGCGCGACCGGCCTACCCTCCCTCTTCCCCTGCCGCTTCGAATTCGGTATTCGCGACGGCGCGGCCTACGCGGTACCGGTCACCGAGCGCTCGCTGCGTGCGAAGGCGAACGCGTGACGACCTGACGACTAGGCGATCGGTGGCAGGTGCACCACCTGGCCCGCATAGGCCAGACCGGCGCCGAAGCCGAGCAGTAGTGCGGTGTCGCCAGGGTTGGCGGCACCGGAGCGGACGAGCTGTTCCATGGCCATCGGGATCGATGCGGCGCTGGTGTTGCCGGTTTCGATGATGTCGCGGGCCACGGCGACCTTCTCAGGAAGGGCGAGGGTACGGATCAGGGCGTCGGTGATGCGGATATTGGCCTGATGGGGGACGAACGCGTCGAGGTCCGCGGCCGAGAGGCCCGCGAGGTCGAGCGCTTCCCGGCAGGCCTTCTCCAAAAATGTTACGGCCCAACGGAATACCTCGGTGCCGTTCATCCGGATGTACGGGCGCTGCGAAGTGCCGCCGCTGGCCTCCGCCGCGGCGACTTCGGCGAAGTACTCCGCGAAGTCCTTGTCCTGTTTGATCGCCGAGGTGCGACTGCCGTCGGAGCCCCATGCCACCGGCCCGATCCCCTCCTGTTCCGCCGCGCCCACGACCACCGCGCCCGCGCCGTCGGCGAAGATGAACGCGCAGCCACGATCGGTGGTGTCGAGCAGATCCGACAGCCGCTCCACCCCGATCACCAGCACGTGGCGTGCCTGCCCCGAGCGCACCAGATTCGCCGCATCGGCCAGGGCATAGCAGAAGCCCGCGCAACCCGCGGAGATGTCGAAGGCGGCGGTGTCGTGCATGCCGAGTTCGGTGGCCACCACCGCGCCCGCAGACGGACCGAGCACCATCTGCGACGACGTCGCCAGCACCACGGCGTCCACCTGGTCGGCACCGAGCCCGGCCGCCTTCAGCGCACCCTTGGCGGCCGCCACGCTCATCGAGACGATCGTCTCGTCGGGCTCGGCCCAGTGCCGGGCGGCGATCCCGGAACGGGTCCTGATCCACTCGTCCGAGGACTCGATCGCCTCGACGATCTCGGAGTTGGGCACAACGCGGCGCGGGCGGTATACACCGAGACCACAGATCCCCGCGTGGGTGACCGGAACCGCGGTGGCAATGGGGGTGGGCATGGCATCCTCTCCATATGAACCGATCGGTTCAGGTAGGAACAGGTCTAACATGAACCGATCGGTTCAATCAAGGGGTAGGAGAAGATCGGATGGCCGCCGGACCACGCGCCCGACTCATCGAGCACACGATCAGCACCGTCCAGGAACACGGCGTCCACGCGTCCACGCTCAGCGAGTTGCTCGAGCGCAGCAACACTTCGCGCAACTCGCTGTATCAGCACTTCCCTTCCGGCAAAGGCGAATTGGTGCAGACGGCCGCGCGGATCGTGACCCGCCTGGTGTACTCGCATGTGAGCGCGATGGCCGACTCCCTGCAGACCGCGCCCTCGGCGCAGCAGTGGCTCACCGACCTGCTCGCCTTCTGGCGGATCCCGCTGGAAAAGTCCGATTTCGCCGCGGGCTCGTTCATGATGGCGGCCGCGCTCGACGAACTAGACCCCGCCGTCCAGTCCATCGCGGGTCAGGCCTTCGCCGAATGGACCGCTCGGCTGGCCGACGGGATCGTCGCCGCCGGGATCGAACGTTCGACCGCGGTGTCGCTGGCCGGGTTCCTGCTCACCACCATCGAGGGCACCATCGTTCACAGCCGCGCGCTCAAGTCCGCCCACCCGTTCGATCAGGCGGTCACGCAGCTGACGATCCTGTTCAATGTGCACCTGTCCGAGCGCTAGGTCTGCTCACGAAATGCTGTGCGCCGCATCGAGTTCGGTGCGCAGCGTGGTGATGATCCGGCGGCGGGCCTGTGCGCCCTCCGCGCTGGGAGTCAGCGGATAGACGTGCACGAGCCCGGGTTCCTCGTGATAGTCGAGGTCGACCTCGGCCTTGCGCATCTTCGCCGCCAGCAGGCGGGCGTCGGGGTTGAGGATGTCGTCGGTGCCGGTGAACACGGTGGTCGGACCCAGCCCGGCGAAGTCGCCGAACAGCGGGCTGACCAGGGGGTCTTTCATCGAAAGTTCGCCGCTCCACAGCCTGCCGTACACCAGGCCACCGTCGCGACCCAGCCACGGGTCGCGTGGGAGGACGAGGTCGATCTCCGGGTTCTCGAGGGTGAGATCGAGGGCTGGCGAGATCAGGATCGTGCGGGCGACGACATGCCCCGCGTCGCGCAGGTGCAGGGCAGCCGACAGCGCGATCTGACCGCCCGCGGAGTCGCCGGCGAGGAAGGTCGGGCCGTAGCGCTCGTCGGCTGCCGTCACCAGTTCGGCGATGCGGGGAATCACCTCGGCCGCGGTGCCGAAGGGAATCAGCGGATAGATCGGGACCGTCACGACGAGGTGGGTCTGCGCGGCGATGCGGGCCGCGAGTTGCCAATGTTGCGAAGCGATTTCGCCCACCCAGCCACCACCGTGCGCGTACACGAGACCGCCGCGCGAGATCCCGTCCGACGGCGTCAGCGTGTAGATCGGCCACCCGCGATCGTGTACCACCGAGATCTCGACACCGCGGAGCTTGCTCGGTGGACCATAGGCGACGGGCCGCAGCGCGCGCTCGCGCACATACGCTGTCGCGCGCTCGGCGTCGAGGTAGTTCCGGTTGCGCCGGGTGACCCGCAGGACTCCCGGAATCACGAATCGACTCATCCCACCGGGCACCGCGACCTCCACTCGACAACGACACCGGCACAGTAGAAGCGCTCGGGTCGAGCGTCGCCGGTGGACGCCAAGTTACTCCGTGCCCGCGTCAGCCGAGGGGTTGCTCGGTGATATCGGTGCGCAGGCTGGTGCCGTTGAGGTCCAGATAGAGCACCCCTTCGGTGACCGAGAGGGTGGCGGTATTGCGACGATCGACCAACCCCGCCGCTTCAGCGATGAACTCCCGATCGAAACTGAACAGCGGAATCCGCGCAGCATTGTGAATCTTCTTGCCCGCGTACTGCGCGAGCACCTTCGCCGGATCCCGATGGGTGTAAACCACCGCCCGACCAGCCAGTTTGCTCCCCCGATGAATCCGGTCCGCGTCCGGCGCCCCCACCTCGATCCACGCGGTGGTCCGCCCCGTCATATCCCGCACCTGCACCGCGGGCTCATCGGTAGCCGAGATCCCACCGTCACTGAACACGATCCCCTCCTCGTACTGCAAGCAGTAGGCAAGGATCCGGGTGATCATGTATTCCGGTGTTTCCGAAGGATGCCGAGCCACCCGCAACTCGAGATCCTCGTACACCCCCCGATCCACATCGGCGAGCTGAACGGCGAAATTGTGCAGTGTTGCGCTGAGTGCCATAGGAGTTGCGAGCCTACCGGGCCGTAACATCGATCACTCGCGCGCACCGGTTGCACTTACCGGTCCGGACCGCCAGCATCTCATCATGAGAATTACTCACGTTTCGGCTCTGGCCGCTGTTTTCCTGGCTCTCGGCACGGCAACGGCTGCGGCAGAACCGAATCCGGCCGACTCACCCCGCCAGGCCATCGCCCGCGCGTACCTCGACGCCCTTGTCTCCCACGACGCGAGCGCGGTCCCCTTCGCTCCCGACGCCACCCGTGTCGAGGTCGGTGTCCAAACCGGCTACTCGGGCCCCCAGCTGGCCGCCGACCTGGAGAACGGCCTTCAGTACCGCGTGATCCAAGGGATCCGCGACCTCACCATGTCCGAATCCGGCGACACCGTCACCACCCGTTACTTCCTCGACACCGGAGTGGCTCACATCCGCCTGACCACCGTGGAGATCATCGAAACCTTCGTCATCCCGGTGGACTCCATCCAAACGATCGAGGCCACGATCATCCCGGTGCTGTAATCGATCGCGCGGCCCGGTGGGCTGTCATGCGCTCACTGGTCCGCATCCAGTAGGTCCCGCGGTGCGGCCTGGCGCCAGGAGTCGGTGATGATGGCTGCCAGCTCCTCGCGGTCGTCGAGGGCGGCCAACCGGACCCGCACCCAGGCATTGCCCGCCTCGTGCGCAGCGATCCAGAACTTGGCGGGCTCGGCCAGCACCAGCTCATCGCGCTCGACGATCGGGCAGCGCACCGCCATCGAGGTCTCTTCCTCCGGCAGGGTGAGGAACAGCTTGCCCGCGACCTCGAAAATCGGCATGCCCCAGGCGAATTGCTCTGCGGTCTGCGGTAGTGCGAGCACGTAGGCGCGGACGTCATCCCCGGTGACATTCATGTGCTACATCCTGGCAGCAGCTACCGACAGGAACGGGATCCGCCGGAGCACTAGTCGACGGCCCCGAGAGTGGCGACTGTCTTTCGGGTGCGGGAAGCCGTGATCCGGCGGCCGATCACGCCGTGGCGGGGGGCGAAGAGGTAGACGAAGGTGAAGGCGACGCCCTGGGTGACGACGACCATGCCGCCGGCGGCGGTGTCGAGGTGGTAGCTGATGTAGAGGCCGGTGACCGCGCAGACCACCGAGACGGTGGGGGCGATGACAAGCATGCGGGAGAAACGGTCGGTGAGCAGGTAGGCGGTGGCGCCGGGGATGATCAGCATGGCCACCACCAGGACTACGCCGACGGCTTGCAGGGCCACGACCGAGGTCAGGGCCAGCAGGGCAAGCAGCGCGGTACCGAGGACGCGGGGGTTGAGGCCGATCGCGTGGGCGTGAGTGGCGTCGAAGGCGTAGACGGTGAAGTCACGGCGTTTGAGGATCAGGGCGACCAGGACGATGGCGGCCAGGATCATGATCTGGATCATCTCGCCGCGGCTCACGCCGAGCAGGTTGCCGAAAACGATGTGGTTCAAGTCGGTTTGGCTCGGCGTCACCGACACCAGGACCAAACCGAACGCGAACAAAGTGGTGAACACGATGCCGATCGCGGCGTCTTCTTTCACGCGGCTCGTATCGCGAACGATCCCGATCAACGCGACGGCGAGGAACCCGAAGATCACCGCGCCGACGGCGAACGGCCAGCCGACGATGTAGGCAAGCACCACCCCGGGCAGCACCGCATGCGACACCGCGTCGCCCATCAGTGACCAGCCGATCAGCACCAACCAGCACGACAGCACCGCGCACACCACCGCCGCCGTGACCGTGGTGGCCAGCGCGCGCACCATGAATTCGTAGCGCAGCGGGTCGACGAACAATTCCTCGAGGCTCATCGCTCTCCGTCCGTATCCAGACCGAAAGCCTTGGCCAGGTTCTCCGGTCGCAAGACCACAGCGGGGTCGCCGTGTTCGAGCACCCGACGATTCAAAAGCACTGCCTCATCGGCTAATTGGGGTAGCGCGTGCAGATCATGGGTGGAGACCAGGATGGTGGCCCCGTCGGCGGCGAGCTCACGCAACAGCGCGGTGATGGTCGCCTCGGAAGGCTTGTCGACACCGGCGAACGGCTCGTCGAGCAGCAGGATCGTGGCCTCCTGGGCGATGCCGCGGGCCACGAACGTGCGCTTCTTCTGACCACCCGACAGCCTGCCGATCTGCCGGTCGGCCAGCTCGGTGAGGTCGACGCGGGCCAGCGCCGCGTCGACGGCGGCGCGATCGGCCTTGCTCGCCCGACGGGTGAATCCCATTTTCCCGTAGCGCCCGGTCATCACCACATCGCGCACCGACAGCGGGAAACTCCAGTCCACATCCTCGGATTGCGGCACATAACCGAGGCTGCCCGCCTTGCGCGCGGCGGCGGGGGCGCGACCGTTGATCAGCACCCGGCCGCGGTCGGGCGTGACCAGGCCCATCACGGTCTTGAACAGCGTCGATTTGCCCGAGCCGTTCATGCCGATCAGCCCGCAGACCCGGCCGGATTTCAAGGTCAGTTCGACGTTGTCGAGAGCGAGCACGTCACCGTAACGGACTGTCACGTCCTGGATTTCGACAACAGGCGCGGTCATTTCGAGACTCCGGCGAGTGCGGTCGCGATGATCTTCGCGTCGTGGCGGATCAGGTCCAGGTAGGTCGGGACCGGCCCGTCGGCTTCGGAGAGCGAGTCGACATAGAGCACGCCACCGAACCGCGCACCGGACGCCTCGACCACCCGCTGCATCGGCGCGTCCGACACCGTCGATTCACAGAACACGGCGGGCACACCACGCTGGCGGACGAAGTCGATGGTCGAGCCGATCTGCTGCGGGGTGGCCTGCTGTTCGGCATTCACCGGCCAGATGTACTTCTCGGTCAGCCCCGCATCGCGAGCGAGGTAGGAGAACGCGCCCTCGCAGGTCACCAGGGCGCGCTGGTCGGCGGGCAGCGTGTTCACCGCGGCGACGAGGTCGTCGCGCACGGCGGCGAGCTGGGTCTTGTAGGTGTCACCGTTGGCGCGGTAGGCGTCGGCGTGCTCGGGGTCGAGATCGGTGAACGCGCGGACCATGTTGTCGACGTAGATCTGCGCGTTCACCGGCGACATCCAGGCGTGCGGATTGGGCTTGCCCCGGTAGGCGTCCTCGCCGATATCGATCGGCGCCACCCCCTCGCTGACCACCGCGTGCGGCACATCGAGATCGGCGACGAACTGGTTGAACCAGGCCTCGAGATTGAGCCCGTTGTCCAGGATCAGGTCAGCCTTGGCCGCCTTCTTGATGTCCCCCGGCGTCGGCTCGTAACCATGGATCTCAGCCCCCACCTTCGTAATCGATTCCACCCTCAGGAGCCCGCCTGCCACATTCCGCGCCATGTCCGCGAGCACGGTGAAGGTGGTCAGAACCACCTTTTTCCCGTCGTCATCGGAGGTGATCCCACCGCAGGCAGTGAGCGCGAACACCATGACACTCAGAACACCTGCCGCGAGCACCCGGCGTCGCACCGTCGAACGGTAGAACCCAACCCTCATTCCGGAATTATATTGTTCGGGTACCCGAACTTTCAAGTTCTGGTCTAGAAACAGTCCCGAAGACTGTTCACGATGCCCAGGGCGGGGTGAAGGTGGAGCCGTCGGGCAGTTCCGCCGTGAAGCCCACGCGCACGGTCACCAGCAGGGTGGCCGACTCGTCGGTCGAGTTCGTGAGGGCGATCAGCGAGCCCGCGGGCGCCACGGCCGCGTCGCCCGGTCTCATCGGCGCGGACTCACCGTCGATCGTCATGGTCACCGCGCCCGACAGCAGGACGAAGGCCTCCTCGCCCAGGATGCGATGCGGCACCCCGACCGACCCTGCCCGCACCTCGGTCTGCCAGACACACAGTTCGACACTTCCGGTGCCGGGACGGACGAGCGAGGTGAAGCGGGCGTTGTGCACCTCGTGCACCTGCGCTTGCGAACCAGGAATTACCGGCATTCGAACCTCCATAAGGTCAATCAACTTGTCTATATGGTCAAGTGGATTGACTATTGTGTCAAGTGCCAGAATGACTGTCGTGCCCGCGAACGCAGACCTCCCCCTCCTACTGCTCGCGGCAGCGGCCGAGGTGACCCAGGCGGTGCACACCGGAGTCGCCGCGGCGGGGTTCACCGATATCCGCCCGACGCACGGGTTCGCCTTCGTGCGCATGGCACCCGACGGCGCGACGATCGGGGAGC
Source organism: Nocardia sp. A7 (assembly GCF_046549215.1). NCBI lineage: Bacteria > Bacillati > Actinomycetota > Actinomycetes > Mycobacteriales > Nocardiaceae > Nocardia > Nocardia sp. A7. The sequence goes on from NZ_JAJPWE010000008.1 coordinate 94,396, forward strand.
TCGCCGAACACCTCGGCGTCACCAAACAGGCGGCCAGCCAGCTCGTCGACGAGCTGGTCACCAAGGGCTACGCCGACCGCAATCCACACCCGCGCGACGCGCGCGCCCGCCTGGTCACCCTCACCGACCGCGGCTGGGCGTGCACGCGGGCCGCCGACGCCGCGCTGGCCGAGTTCACCCTGAACTGGTCGGATACCCTCGGCACCACCACGCTCGATCAGGTCAGCAGGGCCCTCGGTCGGGTCGTCACCCCAGGGCGAGTCCGCCCGAGCTGGTGAACTGTCACCACTTCCGTAACCAAACGGTGCGATCCGACGATTTCATATCGGGTACCCAATAATCCGAAGAATTGGATTTTCAAAACCTGCGCGGTGGCACGGCGAGCGGCATACTCTCGGATCGAGCGGTGACGCGCCACCGCAGCGCCCGGGCCGACGGCCCTGGTCGCGCTCCTCGTCATACCACCGTTCGCCCCGATCTCGGAGAGTCAATGTCAGTCCTGGCCATCGTTTCCACTACCGATACCGTCACCCGGCACAAGTACGAGCGGCTGCAGTACACCGGTTCGGCCGGTGTCGTCGCCTCGCTCGAGGACACACGCCTCGTCGATCGCTGGCGCGCCGAATACCCCGGCTGGGACGGTGAGCACTGGGCGTTCGACGCGGGCACCGACAGCCCGGGACGACTGCGCCCGATCAATGTCGCGGTACGCAACAACTGATCAGCGCGGTGTCGAAGGCCTGATCAGCATGGTGCACACCGCCTGATCAGGCTGCTCCCGCGGCAGCGGCCCGATCGACGATGCGCGGGAACGGGCTCGCCGCTTCCAGCTGGTAGGCCAGATCGAGCAGGGTCCGCTCGTCACCCCGGCGGGCGGCGAGCTGGATCGAACCGGGCAGACCGCTCGGCAGCAGCCCGTGCGGCAGCGAAATGCCCGGTCCCCCACCGACATTGTTGAGCGGGGTGAAGCCGACATAGTCGGTGAGTTTGCGGAACAGCGCGTCGAACGGCTGCCCTGGCGCGAGCTCGCCGATGCGCGGCGCCGGATGCGACAGCACCGGCGTGAGCAGCGCGTCGACGTCGGTGAAATGCCTGTCGTAGGCCGCGACTCCCCCGCGTAACCGCCACGTGGACGCGACCACACCGAGCGGATTGCGTTTGGCGAGGCCGATCAGGCCGGTGGTGAACGGGTCGAGTTTGCGCGGATCGAAATACCCGCGGTGCCCCAGCCGGAACGAAAGCGCCATCGCCGCGGCCATCACCGCCCAGTACTGCTTGAAGTCCTCGACGAAGCGCGGGTCCACGTCCAGTCGCATCTCGACGATCTCGTGGCCGAGGCCTTCGAGCACCTTCGCCGCGGACGCCAGGACGAGGCCGTTGTCGGCATGCACGGTCCTGCCGAGGACATCGGCGGTGATCAGGCCGATCCGCAACCGACGCGCACTCGGCCCCTCGACCAGCCCGACCGGCGCGAGCTTCGGATTCGCCTCGAACAGTTCGACGGCCGCCAGGTAGTGCGCGGTGTCACGGACCGAGCGGGTGAGCACTCCCTCGGAAACCAGGTTGACCGGCAGGCTGCGGACACCGGGCTGGTCGAGCAACCGGTTGCGCGTGGTCTTCAGTCCGACGAGTCCGTTGGCCGCGGCTGGGATGCGGATCGACCCGCCCCCGTCATTGGCATGCGCGATCGGCACCACCCCGGCCGCCACCAGCGCCGCCGACCCACCCGAGGACGCACCCGCCGAGTACTCCGTATTCCACGGATTCCGGGTCGGCGCGCGATGAGTGAATTCGGTGCTGGCGGTGAGTCCGAACTCCGGCAGCGTCGACTTGCCGAGCACGATCACGCCCGAATGCAGGAACTGCGCGCCGGGGCCGCTGGTCACCGTGGCCGGGCGCGGGGTGAACGCGGCCGAGCCGTGACAGCTGGGCAGACCGGCGATATCGGTGTTGTCCTTGACGAACGCGGGCACGCCCGCGAACACACCCGCGGTTTCCGGCGTCGACGCGGCGCGCTCGAAACACGTCATCTGCACGGCGTCCAGGCTCGGGTCCACTCGCCGAGTCCTGGCGATCGCGGCCTCGATCACCTCCGACCGGCTCACCTCCCCCGCGCGCAACGCCGCGGCGACACCGACCGCGTCCAGCGTCCCGAGGGCATCATCGGCGAATCCGTGCACGGCAGAGCTCATGTCCGCAGCGTAATCGGAGCCGGCGGCCCTTCGCAGCAGTAACGAACCTGCTCGCCGCTCGACTATCGCAAATCTATTGGTAATGGTTATCATTAGCATCTTGCTCGAGGTTGGAGGACATGTGGGACACCTGCTGATGGTGGAGAGCTGGGTCGGTTCGATGAGCACCCTGCTCCCGGCGGGAATCAAGAACAGCGGATACGAATTCAGCCTGCTGACCCGAGATCTCGGGCACTACCTGCGGCCAGGGACACCCGTCCCCCACCCGCTGCTCGGTGCGGTCAACGTGTTCACCGCCGAGACCAACGACGAGTCGGCCCTGTTGCCCTACGTGCGAAAACTGCACGAGGTCTTCGGTTTCGACGGGGTACTCACCTCGTGCGACTACTACCTGCCGACCGTCGCCGCGATCGCCGCCGATCTCGGCTTGCCCGGCCCCGGCCGGTCCGCGGTGGCCGATGCCTGCGACAAATATCGGACCCGGCTGATCTGCGGTGCCGCCGGTGTCGCGGGCCCCGCCTTCGCCGTAGCGCAGGAATGGGACGAGATCATCGGCGCCGCAGCCGAACTCGGCTATCCCGTGGTCGTGAAGCCGGTCGACCTGTGCGGCGGGATGTTCGTCCGCCGGGTCGACAACGATGTCGAGCTGCGAGCCGCGGTGGCCGCCATCGCCGGATTCCCGGTCAACGCCAGAGGCCAACGCCGATCACCACGCATCCTGCTCGAAGAATGCCTGGACGGACCGGAATTCAGCGTGGAGACGGTCACCGTCGCCGGCTCGACGACGGTGATCGGGGTGACCGACAAACGGATCACCGGCGCCCCCTCCTTCATCGAGTCGGGCCACATGTTCCCCGCCGCCCTCGGGCCCGCCGATACCACCGCCGTGGCCGACCTGGCAGTCGCGGCGATCACCGCGCTCGGTCTCGACGCGACCGTCGCGCACACCGAGGTCAAACTCGGCGCGCGAGGTCCACGCCTGATCGAGGTGAACCCCCGCCCCGCGGGCAATCGCATCACCGAACTGGTGCGACGGGTCACCGGGATCGACCTCACCGCCGTGCACGCCGACGCGGTGGCGGGCGGAAAGCCCGATGTCACACCACGCGACACCGGCATCGTCAGCGCGGCCGTCGCCTTCGCCGTACCTACCGACACCGGCCTGCTGACCGGGGTGGACGGCGCGCAGGACTGGGCGACGGACCCCCGGATCGTGGAGCGAAAACTGGCGACTGCCGGCACCGAGGTGCGCCCCGCCACCGACAACAACACCTACCTCGGCCACGTGATGGTTGTGGATGAAACAGCCGGCACCACCGGCGATCTGGCGCAACAGCTGATCGCCGGCCTGCGCTTCGAACTCAGTGACCCGCGATGATCGAATCCGCCCTACGGCCCACCTCGGTCGCCGAGCTCACCACGTGGGCACGGCGCGGCCGCCTCGGACCGGAGCCGACGACCCTGCGTGCTTCGACGGCGTTCCTCACCACCTACGGCACCCGGCATGCCGGACGGCACCGCAGCTACCGCAACGAGGTGCTCAGCATCCGGGTCGGCGCGGCCGTCGGCTCCTGTGGACTCGAACCCGACACGGCCAGTGGCGATCTGGTCGACGACTGTGTCGCGGCGACGATGGCCGAGTTGCTCGAGCATCCCGTGCCCGCGGTCCGGATCGCCGCGCTCGACGCCTATCTGATGCATGTCCGTCCGCATCCGCACGCGGGTGGGGTGAACGGTGAGCCGGTAGTGATCGACGGGCCGACCTCGCTGACGAAATCACGCCACCGAGCGAGCGCGGTCATCGACCTGCTGCCCGCGGGCGTGTCCCGGGTGCTGGTGGTCGGTGTGGTCGGTTCGCTGCTCGCCGAATTGCGGGCGCGCGCCATCGCGTATCTGCCGTGCGACCTCGCGGGTGGCGTCACCGAATGGGGTGAGCCGGTCTTCGAATCGGTTGCCGACGCGCCGTCGGACTACGACGCGTTGCTGGTCACCGGAATGTCGCTGGGTAACGAGACATTCGATGAATTCCGTGGCGTGGCGAAGCTGCGCGGCCTGCCGCTGGTGCTGTTCGCCCAGACCGGCAGCGCGGTGTTGCCCTGGTTCCTCGGCGCCGGCGTGCACGCGATCTCGGCCGAGCCCTACCCGTTCTTCTCCCTCGACGGCGGGCCGAGCACCATCCTCACCTACCGAGAGCTGTCATGACTCCACCACAACCCGCGCTCCTGCAGTTGATCGGCGGTACGCCTACTGTTCCGATCCCGGCCGGAAAAGGCTGGTACACGGCCAAACTCGAAGCGGCGAGCATCGCGGGCATGAAAGCCCGTGCGGGGGTGTCGATGTTGCGCGCCGCGTCGGCGAGAGGCGAGCTCACACCCGGGGCGACGGTCATCGAATCCACTAGCGGCACTCTGGGATTGGGGCTGGCGCTGGCGTGTAAGGCGCTGGGCCATCCGGTGTTGCTGGTGGTCGACGACGAGCTCGAACCCGATCTGCGCGCGTTGTTCTCGGCCTTTCAGATCCCCCTCGATGTCGTCACCGCACCACACCCGACGGGCGGCTGGCAGCAGGCCAGGCTGGATCGGCTGGCCGAATTGCTCGCCGTCACCCCCGGTGCGTACTGGCCCGACCAGTACGACAACCCCGACAACGCGGGCGGCTATCAGGCGATGGGCGAGGAAATCCTCGCCCAGGTGGACTCGGTCGACGTGCTGGTCGCCTCGATCGGTTCCGGTGGACACTGTGCCGGACTCGCCCGGGTCCTGCGAACACGGTGGCCACGCCTGCGGGTGATCGGGGTCGACGCCGTCGGCTCCCGGATCTTCGGCCAGCCCGACCGCCGCCGACTCATGCGTGGCCTCGGCAGCAGCATCCTGCCTCGCAATGTCGCCTACGCCGACTTCGACGAGGTGCACTGGGTCGACGCGCCCGAGGCGGTCGCGTCGTGTCGTCGACTCGCGGCGTCCACCGGCATCGCGGGCGGCTGGAGCACCGGCGCCGCCGCCATGGTCGCGGGCTGGGTGGCCGAGCGCGAACCCGACACCCGAGTACTGACCGTGTTCCCCGACGGACCACACCGCTACCTGGGCACCATCTACAACGACGACTGGTGCCGCGCGAACGACCTCTTCCGCACCACCGCCACCGAACCCACCACGATCGCCACTTCCGACAGCGCCGAGGTAGTCGGCTGGGGACGATGTTCGCTCGTCCGCGACCCCGCGGCCGAGGTCAGTGCATGACTCGCGCTACCGTCGACACCTTCCGCGCGCTGCCCGGGGCAGTGCGGCTGCTGCTGGTGAATCACCTTGTCGGCCACATCGGCTTCTATCTGCTCGTGCCGTTCCTGGCCGACTACCTCCTCGATGACCTCGCACTGTCGGCGGCGGTTGTCGGGATCGTGCTCGGCGTGCGCAACCTCAGCCAGCAGGGTCTTTTCCTCGTCGGCGGTTCGGCGGCCGACCGGCTCGGTGCGCGCGGTGTGATCATGGTCGGCCTCGCGATCAGGGCGCTCGGCTTCGCGCTGTTCGCCGTCGGCGGTTCGTTGCCGGTGGTGCTGGCGGCCTCGGTGCTCACCGGTTTCGCCGGAGCACTGTTCAATCCGGCGGTCCGCGCGTTCATCGCCAGAGACAGCGGTGCGCATTCGGCGCAGGCCTTCGCGCTGTTCAACGTCTTCGGCAATGCGGGCTCGGCGATCGGGCCGGTACTCGGCACGGTGCTGATAGCCGCGGGATTCCGGATATCCGCCCTGGTCGCGGCGGCGATCTTCGCGGTGCTCGCGGTGGTGCAATGGCTGCTGCTGCCCGCGCGACCGGTGCCCGCACACGAGGGCGGGGTCGGTGCCGACTTCGCGACGGTCTTCACCGATCGCCGGTTCTGGGCGTTCACCCTCGCCCTGATGCCGATGTTCGCCCTGCAGAGCCAGATCTACTTCCTGTTCACCCTGCAAGCGCAGGACAGTGCCGGGCCCGGACACGGCGCCGCGGCGGTGGCCGCGTTGTTCGTGGTCGAGACGATCGCCGTGGTGGCACTACAGGTCCGGGTCACCACCGTGCTGGCACGCCGAGCAGAGCGCGGGCCCGCGATGGCGCTCGGAATGGCGATCATGGGTGCCGCTTTTCTGCTGCCCCCGGCCCTCGCGGGCATCGTCGCAGTCGAGGGAAACAGTGTGGCGGGCACGGCGATCCGGGTCGCCCCCGTGGTCGCGGCCGCGGTGCTGCTGGCGATCGGCGTGACCGCGGTGCAACCCTTCGTCAACGAGGCGATCGGTCGCTTCGCCGGAAACCGGCTGACCGGAACCTATTTCGGCGCGTTCTATCTGGCATCCGGCCTGTTCACGGTCGTCGCCACCTCGATCACCGGCGCAGTCCTCGACCACACCGGCGGCCCGATGAGCTGGCCGCCCGCGCTGCTGTGCGCCACGGCCGGTCTGCTGTCGGCCCTCGCGCTGTTGCGGCTACACCGCCGAAACCTGCTGCCCGGCCCCGAAGCGGTCCCGGCCGAACTCGCGCCGCAGGTACAGCGACCCACCACGGTCGCGGACAACGGCACTCCCAGCGAAAGGCGATGACTCCCATGACGATCGACCTCGCCACGCCGGGGATCGGTGTCGGCCGTGCCTACGGTAGCTGCGGCGAACTGCTGCAGGGCGTCACCGAACAGGATCGACATTTCCTGGTCACGCTGCCCATCCGGCGTGGCACGGTGGCGGTTTTCGAGCCGGGTGGCGACCGCATAGACGTGGTGCCGGCGGGCAAATCGAAGGCAGCGCGTCTCGCGAGCGCGATGGTCGGCAGATCAAGCGTGCTGAGTGGCGGGCGGCTCACCCTGCACAGCGAACTACCCGAAGGCAAGGGGCTGGCCAGCTCCACCGCCGATCTCGTCGCTACTGCCCGCGCGGTCGCCGACGCCGAGGGCCGTTCGGTGCCCGTCGCGGAACTCGAAGCCGACCTGCGCGCTATCGAACCGTCCGACGGCGTCATGTATCCGGGCACCGTCGCCTACTTCCATCGGGAGGTGCGGCTGCTCGCCCGGCTCGGCACCCTCCCGGCACTGACGATCGTCACCGGTGACGAGGGCGGCTCGGTCGATACCGTCGAATTCAACCGGGGCGAACCCGGTTTCGGCCCGGCAGACAAGCGCGAATTCGACAGGCTGCTCGGCCGACTCGGCCCGGCGATCACCCACGGCGATGTCACCGCGATCGGCGCGGTGGCCACCCGCAGTGCTGTGTTGAGCGCGGCATCGCGTGACCGGCCGCATCTGGACGCGGTCATCCGGGCGGCGCACGCCATCGGCGCGGCCGGAGTGGTCGTCGCCCACAGCGGCACGACCACCGGCATCCTGCTCGCCGACAACGATCCGCGGCTGCGCGAGCAAGTCCTCGCCGCGCACGAGATCTGCGCCACCTTCGCCTGCTCGGTCTCGGTGCACCACTCGTGGCGGCCCGGCGTGCGACGCGTTTCCGCCATCGACCACACGCATCCGTTGCCGATTCCCCGAACAGAGAGCTCGCCACGATGATCACCGTCGACCAGATCCACTTCACCTACGACGGCCGAATCACCCTCGACGACATCAGCTTTCACGTCGCACCCGGCAGCACACTCGGGCTGATCGGCCCCAACGGCTCGGGCAAGTCCACGCTGCTACGGCTGATGTATCGGGCCCTGCGCCCGGCGGGCGGATCCGTGGTCATCGATACGACGCCGGTGCAGCGGTTGCGCGGGCGCGAACTAGCGAGCCGCCTTGCCGTCGTCGCGCAGGAAGCGCCCCCGGACACCCCGGTCACCGTCGCCGAGACGGTGCTGCTCGGCAGATCGCCGTGGGTCGGTGCGTTCCAAGGGTATTCGCGCGCCGACCGGATCGCCGCCGCGGCCGCGCTCGAGCACGTCGGGGCGCGGGCACTGGCCGAGCGCCGTTTCGCGACGCTGTCCGGCGGCGAACGCCAGCGCGTCCTGATCGCCAGAGCACTCGCCCAGCAGGCCGACCACCTCCTCCTCGACGAACCGACCAACCACCTCGACATCCGCTACCAACACGAACTGCTCACCCTGGTCCGCAGTCTCACCGCGACCACCACCGTCGTGGTGCTGCACGAACTGAACCTGGCGGCCCGCTACTGCGACCGCCTCGTCCTGCTCGACCAGGGCCGCGTCGCCGCCGCCGGAACCGTCGCCGAGGTACTCACCCCGCAGATCCTCGAGCCCGTCTACCAGATCCCCGTCCGCCGAACCTCCGCCTTCGGCGCCGTCCAACTCCTCTTCGGCCCAGCCACCGAGCCAGGCCCTCTGGCCACGGGCGAGGCAACGGGGCGCCGACACAACGACGACCTCACGGACAACACCACCGCGCCGACACCCGTCATGTCCGCCCCAACCCCCGGTTCGACCACGGCCGATATGAGAGAGGCGGCCACTCGATGACCGCGATCCTGGTGGCCGATCCGGCCATCGACGACCTCGACCATGCCCGGCACCGAGGCCGAATCCTGCTGCTGACCACGGGGCTGACCGTCGCGCTGGCCCTCACGCTGGTGGTCGCGGCCGGGCTCGGTCCCGTCGCCGTTCCGCCGGGCACGGTGGCCCGAATCATCGGCCACCATGTCTTCGGTCACCCGGTAGCCGTCGACTGGAGCGCCGCGCAGGATTCCATCGTCTGGCTCGTGCGGGTGCCGCGCGTGCTGCTCGGCGCGCTCGTCGGCGCCGCACTGGCGATCACCGGTGCGGTCCTGCAGACCATCGTGCGCAATGTGCTCGCCGACCCCCACATCCTCGGCGTCACCTCGGGAGCGTCGACCGGCGCGGCGGTGTACCTGCTGTTCGGGGTCGCCGCGGCGACCACCGCGACGGCACTCGCGGCGAGCGCGTTCGCCGGCGCGCTCCTCGCCACCGCGCTGCTGTTCGTGATCTCGCGGATCAACGGGCAGCTCACCTCGCTGCGGCTACTGCTCGGCGGGGTCACCATCGGCTACATCTTCTCCGCCGCGACCAGCTTCCTGATCTTCGCCTCCGACCGGCCCGAAGGCGCACGCACCGTGTTGTTCTGGCTGCTCGGGTCGCTCGCGCCGGCCGCCTGGTCCTCGGTGGCGACCACCGTGGCGGTCGTCGCGGTGTCCCTGCTCGCGGTGCTGTTGATGGCGCCGCGGTTGGACGCGCTGGCCGCGGGCGACGACACCGCGCGCACCCTCGGCATCGCCCCGAACCGGATTCGCCTGTGGGCGCTGCTGATCGTGGCACTCGCGGTCGGCGCGGTGGTGGCCGTGGCGGGTGCGATCGGTTTCGTGGGGCTGATCGTGCCGCACGTGGCCCGGCTGTGCACCGGCGGAACCCACCGGCACCTGCTCGTGGTCAGCGCGCTCGTCGGGGCACTGTTCCTGGTCGTCGCCGATGTGGCCGCGCGCACCGTCTTCGCACCCCGCGAACTGCCCATCGGCATCGTTACCGCCGCCGTCGGCGCACCGCTGCTGCTCGTGCTGATCCGCCGCTTCCGTACGGCCGGCGAGTCCTGAGTTTCTCTCTCCACTGTCCCCGGTCACGTCGACCAGCCAACCCCCTCCCTTGATTAGGACTGTCGATCACCATGTTCAACCGTGTCATCTCCGCACGCCGCTCCGCTGTCCCCGTACTCGCCCTGCTCACCAGCGCGATCGTGACCGGTTGCGGCACACCAGCTCCCGCCACCACCGCCGCGGCCAGCGGTTTCCCCCTGACCATCTCGAGTTGCGGCCGTGACGTCACCTTCACCTCGCCACCACAACGGGTCGTCACCGTCGGTTCCATCGCCGCACCGTTGATCGCCGCAGCGGGCGCCGCCGACCGCATCGTCACCCGCACCTTCGAAGCCGCCGCCTTCCCCGGCCAGTACGGTGCGGCGTTGCAGAACATCGAAATCACCGCGCCCACCGCGGAACTCGCTCGCGAGGAGATCATCAGCCGATCCCCCGACCTGGTCGTGAGTGTCGAAGGTCTGTCGGTGACCCCCGACGACCTCGCCCAGGTGAACATCCCGCTGATCGTCACCCGTGGCTACTGCCGCGACGCGGCGGGCACCTTCGACGACGTCTTCGCCGACATCACCCTCTACGGCAAACTCTTCGGCACCGCGAACGCCGCCGATGCCGAGGTCACCACGCTGAAGCAGCGAGTACAGGCCGTGACCGAACGGCACAGCGGCACAACGACTCCCCGGCCCGCCGCCGCGCTGATCCTGTCGCGCGACGGCGCCCAGCTCAAGGCCTACGGCGCCAAGAGCACCGTCCACGAACAGATGAGAATCCTGGGCCTGGGCAATGTCTACGGCCAGATCGACAAGCGCAACTTCGAAGCCAACACCGAAACCCTCATCGCCGCGGACCCCGAGGTGATCATCCTGCTCACCCAGGGCGACCAGACGCCCGACTCGGTGCGCACCGCGCTGCGCCAACGTCCCGAACTGGCCGGACTGCGCGCGATCCGCGACAACCGGATCATCGTGGCACCCTTCGGCTACACCGGGCCGGGTCCGGTAGCCGTCGAGGGCCTGGAGGTCCTCGACCGAGAGTTGGCACAGGTGCGATGACCGCCACCGAACAGCCGCATTGACGGGGTGTTGCTGGCGCGGTGACGGCACACACGGCACTATCGAACTCGTGGAACACCTACGAATCGCCCGACCTTCGGGTGTTGTCTCGTGACCGTGCTGGCTCCCGGTGAGAACCGGCCCGCGCCCGGCGATCAGCTGACCGTCACCGTGGCGAGTTCGGCGTCGGTCGATGTGTCGGCACTGCTGGTGAACGCCGCGGGCACCGTACGCTCCGACGCCGACTTCGTCTTCTTCAATCAGCCCACCGGACCCGGCGTGGTGTACCGGCACGGCAACGGCGGGCCCGATGTGGTGGCCGTGCAGACCTCGGCGTTACCCGCCGACGTGGACAAGGTGGTGATCACCGCGAGCCTCGACGGTCGTGGGCCCGCGACCTTCGCCTCGGTCGGCGCCCTGACCACCACCATCGAATCCGGTGCCACCGCACTGACCTTCCCGATTTCAGGGCTCACCACCGAGAGCGGTGTGGTGTGCGTGGAGATCTACCGGCGCGGTGGGGCCTGGAAGGTGCGGGCGATCGGACAGGGATACGACGACGGGTTGGCCGGTATCGCTTCGGCTTTCGGCGTCAACCTCGACGACGAAGTTCCCGCCGCCCAGAGCGCTCCGGTGCCGCCGGCACAGCAGCAACCCTCGTTCTCTTCTCAGCAAGGAGCCCAGCCCGTGCACAGCGACCTTTTCGATGCCTCGCATGCCGAGGTCAACGGCCTCGGTATCCAGAAACAGGGCGGCAAGATGGTGAAGGTCGGCATGAACGGGGAGGTGATGGCGCGGGCCGGGTCGATGGTGGCCTATCAGGGTGACCTGAAATTCGAAGCACTCGGCTCCGGCGGCATCGGCCGCGCCATCCGCCAGCACCTCACCGGCGAAGGCGTGCCGCTGATGAAGGTGACCGGCCGCGGCGACCTGTTCCTGGCCAACAGCGCCGCCGACGTGCACATCATCGACCTCGACGGCACCGACGGCCTCACCATCAACGGCGCCAACGTCCTCGCCTTCGACTCCACGCTGCGCTACGACATCGGCCGCGTCCAGGGCGCCGCGGGCTACGCCTCCAACTCGGGCCTGTTCAACTGTGTGTTCACCGGCCGCGGCCGCATCGCCATCACCACCCACGGCACCCCCGTGGTCCTCACCGTCGACCAGGCCACCTACGCCGACCCCAACGCCGCCGTAGCCTGGTCGTCCAGCCTGCAGACCGGCATCAAACGCAACGACTCCTTCGGCCTGGGCCGCCTGATGGGCCGCAGCACCGGCGAAGCGAGCACCCTGGCCTTCTCCGGCCGCGGCTTCGTCATCGTCCAGCCCTCCGAGCTCCCCCCTGGCGGCCTCATCGGCGGCACCGGCGGCGGCCAACAGGCAGGCACCGGCGGCGGCATCTTCGGCTGACCTCGAACACGGCAAAAGCCGATACCCGCAGGTTCGCGGGTATCGGCCTTTGTGTTGTGCCTGCTAGTTCGCGCGCTCCTTGCGAGCTTGGCGGCGGGCCTCACGCATGTCGTTGAGTTCCTGCTCCAGGCTCTCCGCGATGCGGAACTGGCCGGTGTCGTAGATGCTGGTCGGCTCGATCGCCTCATAGCCGAAATTGGCTTCGGCGAATGCCTTCTCGACCCGAGCCTCGATGTCGGAGATGGCGCTCTTGCGGGCGGCGGGGACCGAGTCGGTGGCCGGCTCCGGCTTGGCCGGCTCCTTCGGGGGCTCGGGTGCTACGACCGGCGTCTGGACGGTCTTCTTGGCTGTGGCCTTGTCGCCCGAAGACGGTTTGCCGATACCGAAACGCTTGCGCTTCTCGGGAACTCGGCCGTTGGTGGTCGGTTCCGGGGGCGTCCAGGCGGGTTCGCGGGTGATGGGGGCGGTGGGTGCGGTGGCGTTTTCGACAGCGGCGACCGCCTCCGCACGGGCCATCCCCGTCATCGGCGGGGTGTAGGTGAGTCGGATGCCCTCGGTGCTCTGGCGGTTGAGGATGTTGTCGGCCGGGTCGGGCAGGTCCCTGACCTGGCTGGTCGCCCGGGTGATCGCGAGCCCGTAGCGAGCGCTGACCGCGTCGTGGATCAACAGCGCCACACCGATCATCACCGGCGCGACAGCGTGCACGGCGACGTCGTACCACCGACCGTCCCGCACGTACGGATAGGTGTTGAGGGTGACGGTGAGGCCGAGCAGTGCGAGCTCGGCGAGCGCGACCTGGCGACGATTGTCGATCACGCCCCACTCGGCGACCTTGTTGGTGCCGACCATGATGATGATCAGACACACGCTGATCATCGCCTCGAGCAGATAGCTGAACCAGAACAGCGGATCACTCGGCCCACCGGGCGCGATGTTCTGCTGCACGTTCACCGCCGACCACAACATGCCGGCGCCGACGACGCCCGCCAGCGCCTTCAGCGACCACGACCGGTGCCGATACAGCGAAGCGAGCTTCGCATGCGGGCTCGATTCGCGCCGCTGGGACGCCATCGCCTTCCTGGCGAGCAGCAGATCGCGCATGTCGGCCTTCTCGATCGCTTCGGTGGTCTGACGGCTGCGGTCCGACGCGGACGCCATCGCCTGGGTGTGCTTCCAGCGCTGTTCGCGATCCTGTTCACGGATGCGTTCGGCGAGTTCACGTTCGGCGCGCAACTCGTCTTCGGAGAGCGCGTCGGTGAGGGCTGGATCGAACTGGTAGGCGAGGCGCCCACGGGCACGTTCGACTCGCTGGGCGAGCTGGCTGACGTCGTCCTCGAGACCGGACTCGATCGTCATGCCAGACCACCGCCCCGGGCGCGCGAAGGCAGGCAGGTGACCACACGTGTGAACGGCACGGACCATTCTTAGTCGATATACCCTCGAGCGCGAAACCGATGCTCGCACACGGCACCCGGAACACGGCGCGCCGCGCGCGACACGCCCAACATTTTCGGTCGGGCACTGGATCAGCGAAGATAATCCCCCGCCGCCTCCGGGACCGGAGTTTCCAACGGTTCGGTGCCCGACCGTTGCCGAACTCCACTCGCGAGCAACCCGATCGGCGCCCCGCACGGCCGCCCGCGGACCTCTTCGAGTGAAACTCCGTTTCGCCGGGCAACGCCCACCGCGGGCACCTAGGGTTGAACCGGGGGTGCCGGGGGGTCGCGTACGCCCGTGAGATCTATCCCGGAGTGACGAATTGACCGAGCACACAAGCGAACTCGACCAAGCGATCGCCGAACGGCTCGAACCGTGGACCGCCCGGCTCGGCGCCGACCGCAAGGCCTACTTCCATCACGTGCTTCGGGTACTCCGCTCGGCCGACCTGTTGTTCGCCCGGAGCGGCGAGCCGGGACCACCACCGAGTGCGCGCGAGGAGTTCCGCACCGCGGCGACCTTCCACGACCTCGGCATCTGGGCAGCGTGCACGTTCGACTACCTCGAGCCATCGTGCGCGCTGGCGGGCGACTGGCTGATCGCGCACGACCGGGAGGACGTCGCCGAACTCGTCGCCGAGATGATCCGCGACCACCATCGCGTGCGCTCCGCGGGCAGCGCGACCGACCCGGTGGAGCTGTTCCGACGAGCCGATCTGATCGACGTGACGTTCGGCGCGCGGCGCTACGGACTGCCCTACGCGGCCTACTCCGCGCTGATGCGGCGATACCCCGACAGCGGGTTCCATTTCAAGCTCGTAGAGCTGACGGTGCGCCGCGCGCTCATCCATCCGCTCTCACCGCTGCCCATGATCCGCTGGTGAGAGGCTATTTCGACAGCACTATTGTCACTACGCCAATACTGCGGCACACTGGTGTCCGTAACCACCGGTCACGCCTGGACCGGTGCTGTGCCGAGCCGAACTAGGAGACTCGATGGCCGCCAATCGGTCCAGCTGGATGAACGAGGACCTGGACGCCCTGCGGGACATGACCCGCGCGTTCATGGCCAAGGAACTGGTCCCCAATATCGACAAGTACCGCGAGCAGCACCACGTCGACCGCGACCTGTGGAACAAGGCGGGCGAACTGGGTCTGCTGTGCATCTCGATTCCCGAGGAGTACGGCGGCGGTGGCGGCACCTTCGCGCACGAGGCCGTGATCCTGGAGGAGCAGGCCCACGCGGTCGACACCTCGTGGGGTGTCAGCCTGCACAACGGCATCGTGGCCCACTACATCCTTTCCTACGGCACCGAAGAGCAGAAGAAGCACTGGCTGCCGAAGATGGCCAGCGGCGAGGTCGTCAGCGCGATCGCGATGACCGAACCGGGCACCGGTTCCGACCTCCAGGCGATCAAAGCCAAGGCGATCCGTGACGGCGACGAGTACGTCATCAACGGCTCCAAGACCTTCATCACCAACGGCGCCCAGGCCGACCTGATCATCCTGGTCGCCAAGACCGACCCCACCCAGGGCGCCGCCGGTGTCTCGCTGTTGTTGGTCGAAGCCGATCGCGAGGGCTTCCGTCGCGGCCGCGTGCTCGACAAGATCGGCCAGAAGGGCCAGGACACCTCCGAGCTGTTCTTCGAGGACGTGCGCGTCCCGGTGGCCAACCTGCTCGGCACCCAGGAGGGCCAGGGCTTCATCCAGCTGATGCAGCAACTGCCCCAGGAGCGCCTGATCATCGCGGTGGGCGCGGTCGCGGGCATGGAGGTCGCCCTCGCCCACACGCTGCGCTACACCAAGGAGCGCGAGGCGTTCGGCCGCGCGGTGTTCGGATTCCAGAACACCAAGTTCAAGCTGGCCGAGGTCGCCACCGAGGCCCGCATCGCGCGCGTGTTCATCGACGACTGCGTCGAGAAGCACCTGCGCGGCGAGCTCGACATCCCCACCGTCGCCATGGCGAAGTGGTGGACCACCGACAAGGCGATGCAGATCGCCGACACCTGTCTGCAGCTGTTCGGTGGCTACGGCTACATGAACGAGTACCCGATCGCGCGCATGTGGGTCGACAACCGCGTCCAGCTCATCTACGCGGGCACCAACGAGATCATGAAGGAAATCATCGCCCGGAGCCTGTGACACTGCCCTCCAGTCGATGATCTCGACCGGCCGCGAACCCTGTTCGCGGCCGGTTTTCGCTGTTGAGGGGTCATTTCGTGACCTATCCGTCGTCCGCGCCGAGACGAATGTCCTTCGACGAGCGGCTACATTTTCGACGACGAGGACGGTGCGGCAACAGTGGACACGGGCGGCGGCGGTTCGACGGGACGACCCGGACCGGAACCGGTACTGCCGGACCGAGCACAGATGATGCAGGCGGTCTGCGGGGTAGCCGTCGACGGTGATCCCGTGCTGGCCGCCGCGCACGAACTCGCCATGCTGCACGAACGCCGCGAACAACAGATACCCGGCGACACCAGCGACATCGACTGGGCGCGTGCGCGTCTGGTCTGCGAGATCGACCGCTGGGTCGTCATCCGTTCACCCACTCCGGCGACTTCGGCGCCGATGCACACCGAGAGCATCGGCGCCGTTGTCGACCGCATGGCCCATTTCGCAGCGCTCACCTATCGCGCGCTGGCCTGCGGCGCCGAAGCCGAACTCCACGCCGCGCAAATCCGCCTGCACGAATTGGCCTGCGGCTACGACGATCTCATCGCCGAAGTGGCCAGCGGGGCACGTCGCCTACCCGACCGACTCGACGATGACTCACCGGAAGACGGTGGCCCGCAACAGCCGCCCATCCGGTCGCCATCTCGGTGACCCCAGCTGCGCGGGCCGCATCGCTCGACGGTCGCTACCTCGGCGATCAACGGCCACATCGCCGTCCACGGGTGTTCAGTCGGGCACCGTACCGTCAGCCGTAGACGGCGAACGGAGCCCGGCATGCTCGATCCGCGACTGCACACCGCATGGTTGGTCAACGCCGCCTCAGGGGCCGCGGCGGCGACGGTGCGAGCGCCGATGGCGCGGCCGTATTCCTGGAGCGGAGTACGGGATCGGCTCGTCGTCACCGATCTCGAGGTCGTCACGGTGACTCACGACACGGCGATCCTCACCTGGTCCACTCATCGACGCGATCGGGCGGGGCAGCTTCGCCCGGCAGCCGCCGACACCGAAGTGCGGCTCGCACCGGCCGACAGCTCGGCCACCCCGGTGACGCGCTACCTCGACGGCCGCCGCACCGCGCACCACTACGCCGAGGTGCGCGGGCTCGAGCCCGGCCGCCGATATCGCTTCATCGCTTGCTCCGACGGCGAAACCGCGGTGCCTGGCCGCACCTGGGTGACTCGACGCCCCGGAACTCCGGAGGCCACGGGTGTTTTCCTGACCGCGCCGCCGCCACCGGGCCGACTGCTGCGCACGATCGCCCTGGCCAACGACCTGCATTGGGGTGAGGACCGCAGCGGTTTGATCGTCGCCGGGTTGCCACCGGGCCTTCGCCACGACGACGGCCACTACCCGCAGGTGATGACCGAGGCCCTGCTGCACGACATCCGCCGACCCGAGCGCGCGGCCGATCACCTCATCGTCGCCGGCGACCTCACTGATTGCGGCACCGCCGAACAATCGGCGGGAATCCGTGCGCGCCTCGATGATTGGGGCATCGCGGGCCGCGACCACTTCGTCTGCCGCGGCAATCACGACGTGCCGCGCGGCCCGGATGATCACTGGGGCAGGGTATTCCAGCCATTCGGACAACTCACCTGCCACGAACTCGGCGGGTTACGCCTGATCGGCCTCGACACCACGCGCGGGCGAGGTGCGGGCGGCACGATCAACGCCGACCAACTCGCTCATCTGGGCGCGATTCTGGCCGCCGACCCCGACCGACCGACCTTGATCTTCGGCCACCACCCCGCCACCCGCTATGCGGCACTGAGCAACCCCGGCGGCCCCGGCTTCGTTCTCGACCGCGCGAGCGTCGCCGCACTGCAAGCCCGCTACCGAACAAGTCCGGGCGTATTCCTGCACCACAGCGGCCACACCCACCGAAATCGCCGCACCCGCCCCGATTCCGGCGGCGTCGAGTACCTCGAGGTGGCGGCCGTGAAGGAGTACCCCGGCGGCTACGCCCTCCTGCGCATCTACGAACACGGCTACACCGTCCACTTCCACCGCATCGCCGCGGCGGCCGCACTGGCGTGGACGAGCAAAACCCGCAAACAGTACTTCGGCCTACACCCCGACCACGCCCTCGGCAGCCTCCCCGACCGCAATCACCGCGCACCCCACGACTTCTCCGGAGTCACCGCTTCGCACTGAGGTCAGAACATTCGTACGGCGACCAAACGCCAACTGTCCTTTGTCGACTCGATACGGCCGGCAATGGCGAGCGTCCGCGGCCCGCGCTGATACGAGGCGAAGACTTCGGCGGCGCCGTCCTCCGTCGGGGTCAGTTTCACGCGGGTCAAAGTGGCGCTACCCAAGCCTCGGCCGGGGACCAGGTCCTGCGCGAGCATGGTCCTGATGGCGGCAAGCGCTCGTGCGTCCGTGTAAGCGCGCAGGTGAGTGGACGATCTGCGCCGATCGACCACCTCCAAGAGCAGCCGAAGGACCTGCTCGGTGAATCGTTTTGCGGTGATCGATGATTCGGTGACAGGCGCGGCCTGTGGACAGGACGCGCGCACTGCCCTGCGGATGCCGGCCGGAGTTCCGCCTGCCGACCTCCGTCGACCGAGTCCAGTAACCCGCTGGGACTCAACAGCATTCACTGCCGCAGCCCGCTGAACTACGCCCCCACCCTCCAACGGCGGCTCGCAATGCGGCGCGGGTGACAACAACATTCCATCCGTAGACATGCTCGTCCCCTTCGAGTCCGTCCACCCACTCCCCAGTGGTGGCGCACAGCATGACATGCAGGTCCGACAAGTGTTCGCGAAATCGACACAGGTCACCGCAGATGTCCGCGCCGGCTCACAACCTCGCCCGCTCAGAACAGTGTCATCGGTTCGTCGGGCTCAGGCGTCGGCTGCGCGGGCAGATCCGGGACGATCGCGCGGACCTCGTCGTGGAAGCGGCGGGCCAGTCCACGGGCCGCGGCGTTGTCGGGAGTGTGCACGAAGAATGTGGGCGAGCGACCTTCGCGCAGCCAGTCGGCGACGGTCTCGATCCACGGCTGCCAGCCCGCGACGGTGCGTTCGGTGTCGGCGCGGCCGTGGTAGCGCACGATCGGGTACTCGGTCAGCGCCCGCGTCCGGCGCGGGACGCGCGGCTTCTTCGCCCGTGCCTCGTATTCGGAGGGGTCGCCCGGTGGCCCGTCGAACAGGACGGTCGTGTCGAAGGGCACCCATTCGGCGCCGATCCGCCCGAGTACCCGCTCCAACTGCACCGCGGCCCGATCGTCGTCGAAGAACGCGGGATGGCGCACCTCGACAGCGCACCGCAACCCACCGGGCAGTTCCCGCTGGAAGCGGGCGAGCGCGCCGAGATCGGTCGGCCCGAACGACGCGGGCAACTGGATCCACAACGCGTGTACCCGCGGTCCGAGGGGCGCCATCACGTCGAGGAACGCGGCGAGCTCGGCACCGGCGTCGACGAGTCTGCGCTCATGCGTCACCGCCCTCGGCGGCTTGAGCACGAACCGGAAATCGGGCGCGGTCTGCCGGGCCCACGACTCGACGGTGGACGCGGACGGCGTCGCGTAGAACGTGGTGTTGCCCTCGACCGCACCGCAGTGCCCGGCGTAGGCGCGCAACCGCTCCCCCGGTGCGGGCATCCGCTGCTGCCACTGCGGGTGTGTCCACATCGCACACCCCATCCGCAGCTCACGCACAGGCCGACGGTAATACAGCGACCGGCCGCCCTTAAAATGAGACCGATTGCCACCATTTCGCCCGTGCGCGGGTGGCGGATGCGCGCATGACGGAAAGGGCCTGTGATGGCGATTCTCACCACCGAGCGGCCCAGTGCTGTCTCGGTAACCCGAGCCTGGCTCGGTGTGTCCGCCGCCATGGTCGCGATCGCGTGGGGCGGCAACGAGTTCACGCCGCTGCTGGTGATGTACAAAGCCCACGGCCTACCGCTCACCGCGGTCGACCTGCTGCTGTTCTACTACGTCCTCGGCATCGTGCCCGCCATGCTCATCGGCGGGCCGCTCTCGGACCGGTTCGGCCGCCGCCCGCTGATGCTGCCAGCACCGCTGGTCGCCGCGGCCGGTTCACTGCTTCTCGCGGCAGGCGCGGCCTCGGTGCCGATGCTGGCGGCCGGGCGGATGCTGTGCGGTGTCGCGCTCGGTCTGGCGATGGCGGTCGGTGGGAGCTGGCTCAAGGAACTGTCGCAACCGCCGTTCGCCGCGGCCGCCGCGGGCAAGGGCGCGCGACGCTCCGCGATGAGCCTGACCGCTGGGTTCGCCCTCGGCGCGGGTGTGGCGGGAACCCTCGCGCAGTGGGGTCCGCTGCCCGATTCGACCGCCTATCTCGTCAACGCGGTGCTCTGTATCGCAACCGCCTTCTGGATCGCCAGGACACCGGAAACCGTGACCCGCCGAGCACATCCGGGCAGACTGCGCGACGACCTGTTGATCCCCGCCGCCGGGCACCGGCGGTTCCTGCGCGTCGCGGTGCCGGTCGCCCTGTGGCTGTTCACCGCGAACGCGACCGCCTACGCAGTCCTCCCGACGCTGATGTTGCCGCGCGTGCAGCAGGCTCCGATCGCCTTCTCCGCACTGGTCACCATGGTGACGCTGGGCTGTGGATTCACCATCCAGTCGGTGGCGCGCCGCATCGACCGCCCCGGCACCGCGCGCGCCGCGGTGGTCGCGCTGGTGCTGCTCACCGCGGGCATGGTCCTGGCCGCGTGGACGGCGGCCTGCCTGAGCATCTGGGTGACGCTGCTGACCGCGGTCGTGCTCGGCAGCGGCTACGGCATCGGTCTGGTCGCGGGCCTGCAGCAGATCGAACGCATCGCGGGCCCCGGCGACCTGGCCGGCCTGAACGCGGTCTTCTACTCGGTGAGCTACCTCGGCTTCGGCGTGCCCGCCGTCCTCTCGGCCCTGCACAGCAGCCTCGGTTTCGGCTACCCCGCGATGTACCTGGTCACCGCCGTGATCGCCGCGTGTTGCCTCGCGCTGGTAGCCGCGAACTACCGCGAACGGACCTGAGCGGCGAGTTACGGTGGATCGGGTGAGCGCCGACCCGATCGAAACACTGCTCCGCTGGCAGGATTCCGGCGCGATCTGGCGGGTCGTAGGGCGCCGACCCGACGCGGTGACCATCGCCATGTACGAATGCACCGGCGGTCAGGAAGTAGACCGCTTCACCTCCACCGATCCCGCCCTCCTGCGTTTCCTCGGCGAACGCGCCACCAGCGAGGACTGACCCCCACCCGCCGAACAGGGCTACCCTGGTTGGGGTTATCGCTGCACGCCCGTCGGCCCCACACGGCCGGTTCGACGTCGAGGTCGGTCCGTGGGGCTGAGCGCACCGAGCACAGGAGGGCGCATGTCAGGACGACGTTTCCGCGCAGGCCTCGCCGCCGCGCTCATCGTGCTGGTCGCCGGTTGTGGTGGCTCGTCCCCCGACTCGGACACCGAATCCGCCGCCCCGCCTGCCCCGACGATCTCGGTCGCGCCGCAGGACGGTGCGACCGAGATCGATCCTCTCGGCCCGGTCCGCGTCAGCACCAGCGACGGGCAGCTCACCGCGGTCACGATGACCAACGAGGACGGCGGCACCGTCGAGGGCATCCTCACCCCCGACCAGTCGGCGTGGAAACCGTCGGTGCCGCTCGGCTACGGCCGCACCTACACCGTCACCGCCGAAGCGGTCACCGTCACCGGCAAGGTCGGCCCGATCACCTCGTCGTTCTCCACCCTGGCACCCAACAATCAGACCGAGGTCTCCTTCCGCACCACCGGCGGCACCCCGCTCTCCCCGGCGGGCACCTTCGGCGTCGGCACGGTCGTCGTCGCGCACTTCGACGAAGACGTCCCAGATCGCGCGACCGCCGAAAAGTATCTGTCGGTCACCACCGATCCGCCGGTCACCGGTTCCTGGTACTGGGTCGACAATCGCAATGCCCACTGGCGCCCGCAGAACTACTACACACCCGGGACAACAGTGACCCTCGCCGCCGACATCTACGGCAAGGACCTCGGCGGCGGCCTCTACGGCCAGGAAGACACCGAGACCAGCTTCACCATCGGCGCCTCGCACGTCTCGATCGTCGACGACAACGACAAGCAGGTGCGGGTGTACGAGAACGGCACGCTGGTCAGGACTATGCCCACCTCGCTCGGCAGGGGCGGCAGCGAGACCGTCGCGGGCAAGACCATCACCTTCTGGACCCAGCCGGGCATCTACACCGTGCTGGAGAAGGCCAATCCGGTGGTCATGGATTCGTCCACCTACGGCCTGCCGGTGAACTCCCGGCTCGGGTACAAGGAAACCATCGGCTGGGCGACAAAGATCAGCACCGACGGCATCTACCTGCACCAACTCGACGACACGATCTGGGCGCAGGGAAACACCAATGTCTCGCACGGCTGCCTGAATCTCAGCGGCGAGGACGCCCGCTGGTTCTACGATTTCTCCCGACCCGGCGACGTGGTCGAGATCAGGAATACCGGCGGCGCCCCGCTGGAGGTGTGGCAGAACGGTGACTGGAGTGTGCCGTGGGACCAGTGGCAGGCAGGTAGCGCACTGCGGTGAACGAGGACAACGACTTTCCGGCGGTCGAGGAGCACAGCAGGCGGGGGCCGGAGCGGGTCGGCAGGCACGTTACCGGCGCCCGCGCACCGCGGCGCGGACGCGCTCGCCGAGCCGGGATGCTCGCGGCCCGCACGCTCGTGGCGGCGACCGCGTTGGCTGTGCTCGCGGGCACCGGCCTTGCCTGGTCGACCAAGCAGGACTTCGACTCCGGCTTCACCCACTCCACCGCGCTCGGTGAGGACGCTCCACGTTCCGGCGGCGGCGCCGTCAATATCCTGCTCATCGGCCTGGACACCCGCAAAGACCTCAACGGCAACGACCTGCCGAAAGAAGTGCTCGACCAGTTGCACGCAGGCGACGGCACCGCGGGCGGCTACAATGCGAATTCGCTTATCCTGCTGCACATTCCGGCTGACACGAGCAAGGTCGTCGCCTTCTCCATCCCGCGCGACAACTACGTGCCGGTGACCGGTATCCCCGGCTACCAGCAGGTCAAGATCAAAGAGGCGTACGGGCTGAAAAAGGCCGCGGTGCAGGCGAAGTTGGTCGAGCAGGGCGAGAAGGATCCGGTCGTGTTGGAGCGGCGGGGCCGGGAGGCCGGACGCGAGTCCATCGTCACCACCGTGCGCAATCTGGTCGGGGTGCCGATCGACCGCTTCGCCGAGATCTCGCTCGCGGGCTTCTACGACCTGGCCACCGCGGTCGGTGGCGTCGACGTGTGTCTCAACCACGCCGTCGACGACAGCGAGTTCTCCGGTGCGGTCTTCCCTGCGGGCAGACAGCATCTCGACGGTTCGCAAGCCCTGGCGTTCGTCCGTCAACGGCACGGTCTGCTCAATGGCGATCTCGACCGCACCCATCGCCAGCAGGCGTTCCTCACCTCGGTTGCCAAGTCGCTCAAGGACTCGGGGACGCTGACCAACCTGAGTCAGCTCGCGGCGCTGATGGATGTGGCCCATCGCGACGTGGTGCTCTCCGACGGCTGGAACCTGTTCGACTTCGCCCGTGAGCTCGGCTCCGCGGGTTCGGTTCCGGTGGAATTTCGCACGCTGCCGGTGGTGCGCTACGACGTGATCGATGGTCAGGAGGTGAACATCGTCGACCCGGCCGCGATCAAACGGGAGGTGCGGGCGGCTTTCGGCCAAGAGGTACCGAAAACGACCGCGGCAGCGACTGTTCCGACGAGCGTGGTCGATGTGCACAATGTGGGCACCGCGAAAGGTCAGGCGGCGGTGCTCTCAGCGGCGCTGGCGAGCCGCGGCTACCGCGCAGGCCTGCTCGGCAACGGTGATTCGAGCGACGGTCAGTACTCGGCCATCACCTACGGCCTCGGTGCCGCCGACGA
This sequence comes from Nocardia sp. A7, assembly GCF_046549215.1. Classification (NCBI taxonomy): domain Bacteria; kingdom Bacillati; phylum Actinomycetota; class Actinomycetes; order Mycobacteriales; family Nocardiaceae; genus Nocardia; species Nocardia sp. A7. The sequence continues at coordinate 118,052 of NZ_JAJPWE010000008.1, forward strand.
CGCGCGTGCGCTGGCCGAACTCCTCGGTGGACTGCCGGTTTCCGCATCGCCATCGGTGGCGGACGGGCGGATCAGAGTCGCGCTCGGCGCTGATTTCACCATGCCTACCGAGCTGAGCCCGACGACGTCGACGAGCACGCCCCCGACCACCACAACGTCCGGCTCGGCGCCACTGCCCGATGCGGGAAAACCGTTGTCCACCAATATCGGCGACACCATCCCCTGCGTCAATTGACCCTCGGCTCCGCCGACCCGGTCGGCCACCGGAACACCCGGTGGCCGACCGATTCTCACTCCTCCGGCGCGTCCGGATACGCCTGCTGCCGGTATCCGCCGCGCAAGGTCCCGTCCAGATACGCCGCCTTACAGGCCCGCCGGGCGATCTTCCCGCTCGACGTCCGCGGAATCGAACCCGCGGGTACCAGCAACAGGTCCCGCACCATCACCCCGTGCCTGCGCGCGACTGCCGCCCGCACCGCATCGGTGATCGGCCCCGGCTCCAGTTTCGCTGCCCCCGTCCCCCGTTCGGCCACGATCACCAACTGTTCCGCCGCGGGGTCGGACGGGCTCCCTGCCTCTAGCACCGGCGCGGGCAGCTGCCCCGCCTGCACCGAGAAGGCCGCGATGAAACCGGGCCGCAGGGCCGTACTGGCCTCCTGCGCCGAGTATTCGAGATCCTGCGGGTAGTGGTTGCGCCCGTCGACGATCACCAGGTCTTTCACACGTCCCGTGATGAACAGCTCGCCGTCGTGATAAGCACCGTAGTCGCCGGTCCGCATCCACTTCGCGTCATCGGGCGCACCCTCGGCGCGACTACCCACCGGCATGCGCGCGATCACCCGGTTGTGGAAGGTTTCCGCGGTTTCCTCCGGCCGCCCCCAGTACCCGATGCCCATGTTGTCACCGTGCAACCAGATCTCGCCGACCTCGCCGTCGCGGCGCTCGACCCCGGTGCCTGGGTCCACGATCACCGCCCACTGCGACCGCGCGACGTGCCCACACGACACCTGCGCCACCGCGTTCGCGGCGTGCTCGTCGCACTCCACCATGCGGCCATCGTTGAGCTGCCCGCGATCGACATAGACCACCCGTGCCTCGTCGTCGCGCTTGGTCGCCGACACGAACAGCGTCGCCTCGGCCATCCCGTAGCACGGCTTAATCGCGGTCTTGGACAGCCCGTACGGCGCGAACGCCTCGTTGAACTTGCGCATCGAGGCCACCGACACCGGCTCACTGCCGTTGATCAGACCGATCACATTCGACAGGTCGAGGCTTTCGTCGCCCTTGGGCAACCCGCGCATCGCCGCGTGCTCGAACGCGAAGTTCGGTGCCGCCGAATAGATTTCGGCACCGTCGGCCTGTGCGGCCAGTTCCTTGATCCAGCGCGCGGGCCTGCGCACGAACGCGCTCGGCGACATGATGGTGATGAACTTGCCGCCGATGGTCGGCAGGATCACCGTGAGCAGCCCCATGTCGTGGAACAGCGGCAGCCAGGTGACCCCGCGCGCGTTCTCGGTGATCCCGATGGCATCGATCATCTGCAGCAGGTTGGTGCCGACCGAGCGGTGGGTGATCTCGACACCGGCGGGCACCCGGGTGGATCCAGAGGTGTACTGCAGGTAGGCCACGCTGTCGATATTGATATCGGGCCTGACCCAGCGCGTGCCGACCGTGTCAGGAATCGCCTCTACGGCAATGATTCTGGGCCGTTGCGCGGCGGGTTGTTCGCGGAAGAACTTGCGCACCCCTGCGGCCGCGCTGCCGACGGTGAGCACCGCGGCGGGATCGCAGTCGCCGAGGACCGCGTGCAGCCGGTCGCTGTGCCCCTGCTCCTCCGGATCGAACAGTGGCACTGCCACATTCCCCGCGTACACCGCCGCGAACAGCGCGACGACATAGTCGAGGCCCTGCGGCGCCAGCACCGCCACCCGATCACCCGGCTGGGTCACCTGCTGCAACCGCGCGGCAACCGCGCGCAACCGCACGCCGAATTCGCGCCAGGTCAGTTCCTGGTATTCCCCCTCACGTTCGGTCGAATAGTCGATGAAGCGGTAGGCCAGGTCGTCCCCGTTGGCCTCGCTGTGTTTGTCGACGAAGTCGATCAAGGTCTGATCACCGGGAATCCGGATAGTCCCCAGTTCGTCTACATAGTCGTCGAAAGTCTCGCCGATCATTCCCAATCCTTTTCAACGCACATTGACCAGAACCCGCCACGGATAGGCGAATCGTCAATACCGCCCGAACGAGATCGCCACGTTGTGACCGCCGAAACCGAAGGAGTTGTTCACCGCGTAATCGATGCGACCGCGCCGCGCCTGACCCGATACGACGTCCAAATCGATAGCGGGGTCCTGATTGTCCAGATTCAGGGTGGGCGGCACGATACTGTCGCGCACACTGAGCACGGTCAGCACCGATTCGAGCGCACCGACCGCGCCGATCGAATGCCCGAGTGCCGATTTCGGTGCGTACACCGAGGCGTGCGAGCCGATGGCCTTGGCGATCGCATTGGCCTCGGCGGTGTCACCGATCGGGGTCGCGGTGGCGTGGGCGTTGATGTGGGTGACGTCGGTGCGGCTGATCCCGCCGGTCTGCATCGCCCGCGTCATCGCCCGCGCGGCGCCGGTGCCCTCGGGATCCGGTGCCACGAGGTGGAACCCGTCGGAGGTGATGCCCGCGCCGAGCAGTCGCGCGTGAATCGTCGCGCCGCGTGCCTTGGCGTGCTCCTCGGTCTCGATCACCATCATCGCGCCCGCCTCGCCGAAGACGAATCCGTCGCGGTCGGCATCGAAGGGACGCGAGGCGGCCTTGGGATCGTGGTTCCGGGTGCTCATGGCCCGCATCTGCGTGAATGCCGCGATCGGCACTGCCTGGATGGAGCCCTCGACGCCGCCGGTGACCACCATGTCGGCATCGCCCATCACGATCATCCGCCACGCGTTGGCGATCGCCTCCGAGCCCGACGAGCAGGCCGACACCGGCGTGGAGACCCCTGCGCGCGCACCCAATTCGACGCCGACGCAGGCGGCGGGGCCGTTGGGCATGATGGCCTGCACGGTCAGCGGCGAGACCTTGCGGTAGCCGCCGTTGCGCAGGCGATCACGGGCGTAGATCAGCGATTCCGCGCCGCCGAGGCCGGTTCCGATCGAGACGCCGAGCCGGTCGCGGTCCACCTCGGGGCTGCCCGCGTTGCGCCACACCTCGCGGCCGAGCACCACGGCCATCTGTTCGACGTAGGACAGTTTGCGCGCCTCTTCGCGGGTGAGCGAGAGAGTGGGCGACACCTTCAGGTGCCCGCCGATCCGCACCGGAAGTTCGAAGTCGTCGATGAAGGAATCCTCCAAGACGTCGATCCCGCTCTCGCCGTTGAGCAGACCCTTCCAGGTCGAGTCGACGTCGCCCGCGATCGACGTGGTCGCCGCCAGGCTCGTGACCACGATGTCCGTCATAATTTTTCGCTCACTCTCTCTAGCTATGCCACGACTGAACGGGAACCGCTGATGGAGCTGAACTGGTGGAGCGTATATGCACACGGCGCGACGCGCCCAAATTCATCGAACAGTGCTGATCGCACCGTGTCGTTTCCAGGCGCCGTGCGCCGGGTCTATTGTGACGACGGGCAACACTACCGGACCGACGCAACTCTCGCTTTTCACTAACCGGAAAGGGCAAACGAGCGTGGCCAGGAACCTGACCCAACTGGAACTACTCATCGAGCTGGAACCCATCGCCGCGAGCAATGTGAACCGTCATCTGGCGATGGCCAAGGACTGGCACCCGCACGATTATGTGCCGTGGGACCATGGCCGCAACTTCGCGGCTATGGGCGGAATCGATTGGGACCCAGAGCAATCCGCACTCAGCGAGCTGGCCAAGGCGGCAATGGTCACCAACCTGCTCACCGAGGACAACCTGCCCTCCTACCACCGCGAGATCGCCGAGAACTTCTCCAAGGACGGCGCGTGGGGCACCTGGGTGGGCCGCTGGACCGCCGAGGAGAACCGGCACGGCATCGTGCTGCGCGACTACCTCGTGGTGACTCGCGGGGTCGACCCGGTCGCGCTCGAGCAGGCACGAATGATCCACATGACCAACGGATATTCGGCGATGGCCGTCGTCGACGACAAGGCACCCGGCTTCGACATCCACACCTCGACCAGTGCCGGATTCCTGTTCTCCGTCGCCTATGTCACCTTCCAGGAACTGGCCACCAGGGTCAGCCACCGCAATACCGGGCGTGTCTGCGACGACCCGATCGCCGACCGCATGCTGGCCCGCATCGCCACCGACGAGAACCTGCACATGATCTTCTACCGCAACCTGTGCGCCGCCTCGCTCGACCTGGCCCCCGACCAGACCATCGAGGCGATCAACACCATCGTGCAGAATTTCCAGATGCCCGGCGCGGGCATGCCCGGCTGGCGCCGCAACGGCGTGCTGATGGCCAAGCACGGCATCTACGACCTGCGCCAGCACCTGGAGGAGGTCCTGCTTCCGGTGCTGCGCAAGTGGAACATCTTCGAGCGCGACGACTTCGGTGCGCGTGGCGAACGAGCACGCGAGGATCTCGCGGCATTCCTCGAGCGGCTGCGCGGCGATGTCACGCGCTTCGAGGAGCAACGCGATCGGTCGCTGGCACGGGCTGCCGAGCGCGAGGCCCAGTCGGTCTGATCGACTCCGGCCCGGCTACTACCGGGCCGGATCGCGGCGCGCGTGGTTCTTGTTGCGATACATCGCCGCGTCGGCGGCGTGCACCAATTCGTCTACGGCGCCGGGCAATTGCGCGAAGAAGGCGGCGCCGATGCTGGCGCCGACAACGAGCATGTGCCCGTCCACCGCGAGCGGCTCGGTGAGCGCCGACAGCAGCTCGTCGGCCAGCTGCGCCAATTGCGCTTCGCTGGAACAGTTCTCGACCAGCACGAGGAACTCGTCACCGCCGATTCGGGCGGCGAGCGCGTCGGCCGGGCGCACCGCGTCGCGCATCCGGTCGGCGACGACCTGCAGGACGCGATCCCCGATCGTGTGGCCCCACAGATCGTTGATCTCCTTGAAGCCGTCCAGATCGAGGTAGCAGACCCCGATCGGCGGTTGCGCGACGGCCAGTCTGCTGAACAGGTGCGGGCGGTTCGGCAGGCCGGTGAGTGCGTCGTGATTGGCGTCGTGCCACAGGCGGTCGGCGAGCTGCTTGCGCTCGGTGACATCGACCGCGACACCGATCAGGAACTCGATACCACCGTCGGCGCGGCGCACCGCCGACATCGACAGATCGATCGCGGTCACCCGGCCGTCGGTATGTATGTGCTCGGTTTCGGTGCGGAAGCTCTCGGATTCGCCCGCGACCATGCGCTGGAGTTCCTCGAACGCGAAATTCAGATTCTGCGGGCCGAGGATGTCGGCGACGGTGCGGCCCGGCATCGTCTCCGGGGTCCGGCCGAGCATCTGGGCCATGGTGGCATTGCAGTTCACCACCTGACCGGACATGTCGACCGTGCCGATGCCGACCAGGGCACCGTCGAAGACCGCCTCGAATCGGGCCTCCGACAGCGCACGGCGGTTCTCGGCCTCCTGTGCCGCGGCGAGTACCGCGGCCAGCGTGGCCTCCTGTTCGGCCAGGGCGGCGGACCGCAGCGCCGCGGTGAAGCCGGCCGCGAAGTCGGCCGCCAGGGCGATCGCGCGCTCGCGGATCTCCGGTAAGGCGGGATCGGCCGGGCCGTCGGCGGCGATCTCGACCAGATCGGAGCACAGCACCGGCACCGATCGGCTCACCGCCGACGAGTCGCGGTAATTGGCCGCGACCAGCATCCGCGCGGCGCGGCGCGCGACATCGGGGTCCTCACCGCCGCGCGCGGCGTCGATCAGACCGGTACACAGGGCGACCAGCATCTCGTCGATCTGGGAGCGGTTGAGAGTGGGAGCGACGACACCGTCGAGGGCATCCGCCCACCGCTGCGCCAGCTCCCATGACCCCACTGCTTCATCCACCTGTCATCGTCTATCGCACCGCCGTGTCACGCGGCTTACTCCTTGATCGCGACCCCGCCCAGACCGAGCGAACGGCCCGGCTTCTCGTGCTGGTCACGCTGGGACTCGGGCCGCCACAACGGCAGCTCGACAACGCCGGGCTCGACCGAATTCCATCCCTCGAACATGGCGACGATCTCGTCCTTGGACCGGAAATGAATGCCGACCTTGCCTTGATTCACCGACTGGACACCCAGTTTACTGGCATCCTCAGGACGCAGCTCGGAGGTGAGGTGTGAGATGGCTATGAAACTGCCCGGTACGACCGCCTCGCGCAGCGCGGCCACCTTGCCGATCGGATCCTCGGCATCGGGCACCAGGTGCAGCACCGCGATCAGCAGCAACCCCAACGGCTCGTCGAAGTCGATCAACCCGGTCTCACGCACCGCCGCCAACAGGTCGCCGGACTTGCGTAGGTCGGCCTCGATCGCGCCTGCCCGCTCGTTGCCCTCCAGGATGGTCCGCGAATGAGCGACCGCCACCGGATCGATGTCGACGTAGAGCACCCGCGCCTCAGGGTCCAGCTCGTGGACGATCTCGTGCACATTGCCCGCGGTGGGGATGCCGGACCCGATGTCGAGGAACTGCCGGATCCCGGCGTCGAGCATGAAACGCACGGCCCGGCGCAGGAAGGCCCGATTGCTCAGCGCCAGCCGCGGCAGATCGGGAACCATCTTGATGGCGAGCTCCGCGGCTTCACGGTCGACCGCGAAATTGTGCGAGCCACCGAGCAGTGCGTCGTACATCCGAGCCGGACTCGGAAACTGAATATCGACACCCTCGGGAGCCCATACCGGCCTGTCCATCACATTCCCCTATTCGCCATTACTTCGACAGCGCCCTCGCGACCCCACGGTGGCACCACCGAATCGTAAACGGCGTCACCGACATCGGCGCGGCTATCGTCCGGCGGGGTTTTCTGTGCCGTAGGGCTGGGCCCAGAGCGGTGCTACGTCGGGGGTCATCGTGGCGACCACCGGGATGCCTGCGGCCAGGAAGTTGTCCAATGCTCGGCGCATATGGTCAGCGGAGGTGATGAGGACGGCCTTGGTGGCGCCGAGCGCTTCCATCATGCGTGCCGAGAACTCGGCGTTCTGCACGGTGGATCCGGCTTCTGTCTCCGCATGCAACCGGTGCCTGGCGACGCCGCGAATATTGAGCCAGTCGGCCATCACCTGCGCCTCGGTGACACCATTGCGCGGGTTGCCGCCGGTCACGATCACCGGGGAAGCGGGTGACATATAGGCCTGAATCAAGGCCGCGTGCAAGCGATTACCGAGTTCGGCGCGCATCGTCCCGTCCGGCAGCAGGCCATATCCGAGCACCACGATCGCGGTCTCGGGACCATAGGTGGCTGGTAGCTCGATCCCGGCGAGGCCGGCGACCGAACCCGCTGCACCGATCAGCGGTTCGACAGCGGGCACCGCGGCGCTGGGTGGCGCTGCCGCTACCGCTACCGCTGCGACCAGTGCGGCAGGCAGCACGAGGGCTGTCGCGCAACGACGCAGTGTCTGGTGAGTGAAGAGCCAGTCCATGGTGACCTCCCGAAGCGACGTCGCATCATCGTCGCGCACCGAGGCGCCAGGCATGGAGGTTTTTGAAATGTTAACGCTTCGCTTTCAAGCCGGTCGCCGCGCAACGCACAAGGTCCTCCAGCCACAGCTGGAGGACCTTCGCAAGCGATCTGATCCGACTCAGGCTGAGGTACCGACGTCAGAACGGCTGGCCGGACAGCAGTCCGAGCAGCATGATCGGGAGGGCTACCGCCGAGAACAACGCGGAGCGGACCGGATCGCCGGCCAGGTAGCCGTCGCGCAGCCAGGACAAAGCATCGCTAGAACCCATGAACATCCCCTTTTGGTTCGATATCGGACACAGGATGAATCGCGCCCACGCGGCAAGACGTTACCAAGAGTCACGACATGGAGAAAACGCAAAAAGGCCCTCCAACCGAAGTTGGAGGGCCTTTCGCAAAGATGTTCCGGCAGTGTCCTACTCTCCCACACCCTGTCGAGTGCAGTACCATCGGCGCAGATGAGCTTAGCTTCCGGGTTCG
>NZ_JAJPWE010000009.1:0-121320 GCF_046549215.1 Nocardia sp. A7
CACTTCGCAAGGTCAGAGCGCTGTCGCTCGTCGAAGCCCGCGCGATGGCCGAGGAACTCTGTAGCAGGGGGCTCGAAGGAACCAGGGTCGAGATGGAGGTTCTGGCGATTGCACTGCGCGCAGCGGGCGCGATCGTCAGTATTCGGTCCTCCGATGCGGTTTGAGCACTCGCTCATCGGCAGTTGAGTGCGTTCGCCGGCTGGCGCCGCGCTTCTCAGCAGCGCGCGAACCGCGGCATTATCGGGCGTTCGGCCGAGATCGAGGCAGGCACCTGCCGACGCTCATGCTTTGAGGTTGAACGGGTTCGAGAATCGTCGCGACGTGGTTGTCGTAGGCCGACGCTAGATTGGGCGTGTGACTGAGTTCGTGGACTTCAATCTCAAACTGGCAGTTATCGAAGAACTCATGTACGGCGAGTCCCCCAAGCTCGAGCCATGGTCCCTCGAGGACACGCTGGAAGCCCAGGGCTTCGATGGTGACCTCTGGGAGTACTCCGCCGACAACTACTACGACCAGGTCGTGCCGGAAGCTCAGGCCTACTTCGAGAGCCTCGAGCTTTCTGTCGATTTACTCGCAGGGATTGAACAGCTCATCTTCGACGGAGGCTGCCAGGTCTACGCCGAATGTTGCCCGCACTGGGACGGCGAGGGCGAGCAGTTCGACGTCGCCAGTCTCGACGACCTCCATCTCCTCCCGAATCTGAAGCGCGTTCTAGGTGCGGAATTGCTTGCGCCCCACCTCCAGACGGTCTTGCGGTCCCGAGGCATCGAGTTGATCCACTAGCCTCACCGCAGTCGGCGCGACTGAACTTGCTGAGCCACAACACCCCTGAGTACCAGCCGGCCCCGCGTGGCTGCTCGGCTCAGAGCGATCCGCGGCATTTTGCGGACGTGCTCGCCGGGCGCGGCGGTGCGGTGGTTCAATCGCTCGATGCGTGGTGACGAGATCATCGGTCAGTGGAGTGTGGAGGCCGGGTATCACAGCTCGACGGAGGATGAGCAGTTCGTCTTCTGGAGCGATGGTGTGGGGTTGGTGGAGTACGCGCGGCCCGGTGCGAGTGAGTGCGTGCTGTTCGGATGGGCGCGGACGGCGATTCGGACGGTGCGGCTCGAACCGCATCGGTGCGTCCGTCGCGACGGCGATGCGGTGGTGGATGGTGATGTGCCCGAGGTGGTCGAGATCGGTTATCGGATCACGCGGGAGAAGCGGCCGTTGATCGGTGAGGTGCTGCCGGTGCTGTATCTGCCCGCTCCGTTCGCGGCGACTCCGGACGGCGGGTACGGGTTGATCACGCGGGAACCGGCGGTGTATTTCACGAAAATGCGGCGCGCGAGTTCGTGAATCGAGGCGTCGTCGAAAGTCTGGGCGCACCACTCTTACGTCCGCGTGGCCTACTTGTAGACATGTTCGGAGACTTTGCGACCGTTCCGAAACCTGGATTCAGATCAGCCGCAACCATTTTCGCTTGAGAGCAACAGGCAGCCGGTGTACCTTGGGCGCGCCGACGCTGAGCACTCGGCAGTAGGGCAGACGTTCCGACGGCGTCGGATCACTACGGTCAGTTGATTTTCGATGGTGCCGCGCGGCCCGGTTCGGCAGCCTGGGTCGCGGCAAGAGAGCGCGTCGTACGTCGCAACGCCGCCTGCGCATTCGTGTCTGTCAGTTCACTCGATCCAGGCAGTAGCATGCGCTCCGTGCAGTGGGTGGAAGGCGAATTACGGCCAGAAGACTTGGTTATCGCGTATGAGGAGAGGTCGAGAATCTTTGTCTTCGTACCAGCGCAGTCGGCCGAGTTCGACCGAACCATCTGCTGCGATCGCCCGGAAATCGACGTGCCGATACAGCCAGATCAGCAGTGGCTCCAGTGTTTCGAAATCCTCGGGGTGAACCTCTTGTCGGGCTTCGAGATGCCAGCCGGTCGAGGTCTTTCGGAAGCTCGAGCTGAGCATTCCGTCGACCTTCCACGCAGGCCCGACCTGGCTCAGGAACGGTTGTGGGTCCGTGAAGACAAGTTCCCCTCCTTCACTTTCTACAACACCGACATACCCCCGCGAGAGCCGAAGCTCATCAATGGGCGCTTCACCCTGCCCCACCTGCCATCGCAACTCCGCGATGTCCTCGCCGGACAGGTCGGAGCGAAGCTCCACCGAGATCACAAACTCATAGATATCTGCCACCGTCGCACAGTATTACCGAACCCCGACAGACTCGATCACAACAGATGCGACCGCACGTTGAGTGCGTTCGCCGGCTGGTGCCGCGGCCCTCGGCATCGCGCGGGTCGCGGCACGAACGGAGGTCTGTGATGCTGGTTTCTTGGACGGAGCGATCGACTGCTCGAAGGCTAGAGTCGGATTCATGAAACGTCGGCCAGTCCTCGTCGTGGCCCTGATCGGGGGCTTCATCGGCGCAATGCTGTCGAGTCCGTTGGCCGTGTACTTCGGCTTCGGCACTCCTGCGCTCGCGACCGCCATTGTCGGCGTGGGAATTTTGCTCGCTGGAGTCATAATGTTCGGCGGCCTCTGCGCTGCAATGGCATTGGCCGTCAGGGCCGACCGACGTAAGGGTGGTTATCACTGTCGCGGGTGAGAGCCGGGCATAACTTTTCGAAGGTACTGTCTGGCGGCACGGCCAGCAGCCGAGAGGACGCGGCAATCGGCAGGAGCCCGCTTCCGTGGGTTGTGGTCCGTGCACGATGAGTGGTGTCACTCGTGGCGGAGGTCGCCGAGGTCAGTGGTCGGGAACGTGGACCGTGATTTCCCCGCCGAGGTGATACCCCTCGGCCAATCGCAGGTTGTCGCCGCTCCAAAATCTGCCCGGGTCATACCAATTCGGACGTCTGTTCGGCAACAAGCCCATGGCCTCATACGTCATGGCGACGATCTCCGCGCAGTAGGCGTTCTCCAGACCGGCTTGATCGGATTCGCGCTTCTTCGACCGCTTCGGTACCGGCACTCGCCCCAGCAACCAACGCCCCGCCAGCGCGCCGGTGGAGGGGAAGGGCATGCCGTCCAGCCTCGCCACCACCCGCAGCGCCGCACCCTCCATCTCGTGGGTCACCGGCCGATCCAACTGACGCATCCACGCCTGTTGCCCGTACTCCTGGGCCCATCGGATGACCGCGGCCCGCATATCGTGTAGCTGGGCTCCGCGATGATGGCTACCCGACCAGATGTCCGGCAGTGCCCGACCGAGCTCGGCATGCCATATCAGCGCCGGTAGGTCATCGATGACCACTGCCATGCCGACGTGGTTCACCGGACTGTTGGTCAACCCCCGTATCGCGCGATCGGCGCGAGAATGCCCGCGAAACAGCCATAGATCCCCCGTTCGTGTTAGCTCTACTGCTTCGTCCAAGCCGATACTCATCGGGGTTTCGCGTGACACAGCGACTAGCCTAGGCGCATGCGCTGGTGGAAGATATTGGGTCTGGCCGGGACCGCGGGTGTCGCGGCGACCGGAGTGGTCATCGTGCGGGCCGAACGCAAACGTCGCGCCTACACCCCGGACCAGGTCCGCGAACGGCTGCACGCGCGCCTCGGCGATAAATCCAACCGAGCGAACCCCACCACGCCAGTCGATGACGGCAAGTCCTGATCGAAGATCGTCGGGGCATCCCCCTATTCGCCGGGTCGACAACGACCTGCCATCGGCAGAATAGCGGGTTCAGGCGGCCTCATCGACCCAGAGATCTCCCGGGTAGAAGTCGCCCGCAGACAGCGGATTCTCCTCCAGCATGTCAAGTACCCGAGGCAGGATCGCGACGGTTCCGGCGCTCTGCGACAACATGATTCGTACGTCTTCAATGCTCAGTTCCCCGACCGGAACCCGACGCAACTGGTGGACTCTTCGGATCAGGTAGGTCGCATCTGGTGCTGGCTCAGGCCATGCCGCTCCCTCGATCTGTTCTACCGATTGCTGGTCCGAAGGGTGGGCGGGCATGCGGCCCACCGTATCCAACACCAGCGCTTCTGCATTCTGTGCACGCTCATCGGCAGTTGAGTGCATTTCGTCGGGCGGTGCCGCAGCCCTCGGGATCGCGCCGGTCGCGCCATTACAGAGCGACGGTTCCGGACCGGGGTCTTGGCTCGACGCCAACCGATCAGTAGATTTCGGAGATGGCACTCGGACACCTCGGCGTCAACGTCACCGATCTCGTTGCGGCCCGCGTGTATTACGACGAGCTCATGCCACTGCTCGAGTACGAGCCATTACTGGCCGACGACACGCAGTTCGCGTACTGGCCAGCAGGTGGGAAGATCGGAACGTACATGTTCTTCTATCCGGCATCCGAACCCGGTCACGCGCTTGGCCGCGCCGGGCTGCAACACCTCGCGTTCATGGTGCGCACCCGCGCCGACGTTGACAGGGTGCATGCCTGGGCATTCTCGCGTGGTGACGAAATCATCCACGCGCCACAGGAATTCCCGCAGTACCCGCCGCCCTACTACGCCACTTTCTGGACTGGATACGACGGCGTGATGCTCGAAGCGGTCTGTCACAAGGATGCATGAGCTAGAGCCCGTGCCAACGTCAAAACAACCTGAACTCGGCAGATGCGGATGTTACGACCGAGCGATCAGCGGCAGAATAGTGCGTTCTAGCCGACCGTCAGTGTGGAGTGGTGTTAGTGGTGAAGAGGTCCCTGATCGGGTCTCTGGCCTCCCATCCGTCGAACATCGGCTCGCGGGAGCCGGATTCAGGACCAGTGCGGCCATTCGCTGAGCCTCCGACCACCCAACCCGACATTTCTTCGGATGTCACAACGAACAGGTTCTCCCACTGCTTCAGATCGCGTCCGACCACCCTCGGGACGGTTGTCCACACGTCACCGTCGGTCACCATGGCGATGTCGACGCCGGTCAACCTGTTTGGCAGGCATACGAAGTCGGCTGGTTTGAACAGAACTTCGATGCGAGACTCGTCGTTGGCGCCGCCCCAGCTGCGCAGCAATAGCCCAGTGTGCCCCGGGCCCCATTGCCAGACCTCGAAGGTGCGCGAACTCGCGAAGACATGCATGGAGAGATCTTCCTACTACCGCGACCGATCGTCGGCAACAACCCGGATACGGTCGGATCGTTGATCACCCAGTCCCTGGATCGGCAGGGACAGCCGATGATTTGTTCGGATGCCGAGGCCACACGCCCAAGCCGGAAGGGCGCTGCGCTCCTGCTTTCCTCGATAGTCGGCGCCGCACTTCTTGAGCATCGCGGTCCGCCGAAGGGCCGCGCACATCGGCATGAGCGGTTACGCGCCGAAAAGGCACCTGAACTGCTGCGCACCGAGGTGTCGGAGCCACCCCCTACAGTTTTTGGCGTGCTGCAGGTGGAGACCTGCGAGGGAAGCGAGTTGGGCGTGGGATGGAAAGTGCAAGGGCTGATCGTTCAGGGGTCCGTGGATCCGACAGATCTACCAGGCCAGCCCTACGAAACGGGCGAGAGCGCCGACATCGATACGGTGCATCATGGACCCCACGACTACGGGGTTGCCACGGTGGACGGCTGGACCTTCATCGCCGATCCAGAGTTCCGAGTGAGTTTCGATGAACAAGCGGTACTGCAGGTTTCGGGCACCAGGAGGGCGCTCGCATGGGTGACCAACAGCGTCTCGACGACCCATGGCTTCGCTTGGTACCTCGAAGGAGAGATGGTGCGCCAAATCATCTACACCGAAGGAGAGTTAGCCGATGAGCACGGAGCACCGCTTCCCGAGGAACAGGGTGCTCCCGAGCCTCTGAGCGAGGACTACGTCTTCGAGATGATGCTGCGACTGACCGGAGTTGGCTGGGGCGCCGGCGCTGGCGCTGACTACAGCGTGTGGGTCTGTACGTCGTAACTCGTGACGAAGGTTTGCCGCGCTCCGCGCCACGGAGTCTCTGCACTCAAATCGGCAGTTGAGTGCGATTGTCAGCTGGTGCCGCGGCCCTCGGGATCGCGCGGGTCGCGGCAGTACAGGATGTCTGCACCCATCGTAGCTTTCGCGCTGGTGGGGCTTTGCCTTCACGCACAGCACTTGTAGGCGCTTAAAGTGATCGCGTACGGTTCGCCCGGCGCCGGCGGTGTGGTCGTGGGTGTCGTGGACACATCCGGCGGGCACGGCACCTGGACGCAGGAATCCAATGCTTCCGGCTGCTCGAACAACCATGTCACTCCCCATAACAGGGCCGCCAGCAACAGCACCGACGTGAATGCAATCTTGAACCACACCCATTCAGGGTAGAGGAGAAGCCCCGCCGATCGGCAAGTGCTATTCCTTTCCGCACGAGTCATACGGTACGCAAGCGAGCTGATCGAACAGCACGCTTGATCTACACAGAAGCCAAGGGCCGCAACGACATACAAATACTCCCCGCGCCGCACGGCAAGACCAGACGTGCGATCTCCCCACCGTCCTGCCGCACAGATCGAGCGAGCCATCGTCGACCACTGCGGCGGTGATCCTGCTGTCCGACCACGCCGCGGAAATCAGGGGAATTCTTGGTCCACTTGCGTCTGGACAGGTCTACATCGCCACGACTTACCCATTCCTGGGTGGTACCGAGGAGCCGGATACGTACGAGATCGGCTATATCTGGGCGTTTCTGGACATCGTCGCACAGCTCCGGCTCGCCGACGAGAACAAGCCGAAGCGGCGCTGGTGGACACGCCGCGGATGACCATGCACCGGCGCATCGGCAGTTGAGCGCGAGTGCAGGCCGACGCCGCTGCCCCGCAGGATCGCGCGGGTGCCATCGCCCGAGTATCGACGTAGGGTCGAGCAATGTCGCTGGCATGCCGTGAATGGGCGGGTCCGCTGGGTGCGGACACGAAACATGAAGCCTACGAACGGCTACTCGAACTGAAGCACACACTGGACCCGATTCTCGCCCGGTACCCCTCGGCGCGGTTTCGAGCACGCGGCTACTTCTCGACAGCCGACATCGAGAACGACCTGCTCGTAACCGCACAGCTACTGGAAGCAGCTGGTGCGCTGCCGGTTCTTTGGCTCAATATCACCTACGAGCATCCAGACTTGCCCGCCGACGCGCTCCACGAGGTGGAGCGGCGGTTCAGCCTGCGGTTGCTCGGGGAATTCCTGGATGCGGTCTGAGCGCGCTCCACCTGTGTCTCCAGAAGCCTCCGAAGTGTTACCAGGTCAGCGGGCGATGGCCAGGTACTGCAGTTCCTGGTACTCCTCCAGTCCGGTGCTGCCCCCTTCTCTGCCGAGCCCGGAGGACTTCATTCCGCCGAAGGGTGCGGCCGGGTCGGAGATCGCGCCCGTGTTCACGCCGACCATGCCGGTCTGCAGGCTTTCGGCGAATTCGAGTGTGTCGTTGAGGTTTTCGCCGAATACGTATCCGGCGAGACCGGCGTCGGTGTCGTTGGCCAGATGGAGCGCTTCTGCCGGGTCGGTGAACGTGCGGATCGCGGTCACGGGGCCGAAGACCTCCGAATTCCAGAGGCGGGTTCGGGGGTCGACGTCGGTCAGGACCGCGGGTTGCAGGAAGTGACCGGGTCTGTCGGTATCGGTTCCCACGGTGTGCAGGTGGGCGCCCTGGCTGACTGCTTCGTCGATGAGCGCGGTGATCCGGTGCACCGCTGCGCCGTCGATCACGGGTCCGATGCGCGTCGATTCGTCGAGGCCGTCGCCCACCGGCAGCGCGGACACGGCGGTGAGGAACCGTTCGGTGAAATCCGTGGCCAGCGATTCGTGGACCAGGAAGCGGTCGGCGGCGACGCAGGTCTGTCCGGCGTTGCGTAGTTTGGCGAATACCGCGCCGTCGACGGCCTTGTTCAGGTCGGCGGACTCCAAAATGACGAACGGCGCGTTGCCGCCGAGTTCCATCGAGACCCGCAGAACTCCTTGCGCAGCTTGGGCCAGCAGGGTGCGCCCGACGGCGGTGGAGCCGGTGAAGGTGAGCTTGCGCAGCCGCCGGTCGGCGAGAATCGGCGCCGACACCAGTGGTGCGCGCGAGGTCGTCACACAGTTGACGACGCCCGACGGCACTCCGGCTTCCACCAGAATCCGCATGAATTCTATTGCGGTAAGCGGGGTTTGGGGTGCGGGCTTGAGGACGACAGTGCAGCCCGCGGCGAGTGCGGGGGCCACCTTGCGGGTGACCATGGCCAGTGGGAAGTTCCACGGGGTGATCGCGAAGACCGGGCCGACCGGCTGTTTTCGGACCGCGATGCGGCGGCCGCCACTCGGTGCCGGGAAATAGGCTCCGCTGCCGCGGGTGGTCTCCTCGGCGAACCAGCGCAGGAAATCGGCGCCGTAGACCACTTCGCCGCGCGCCTCGGCGAGCGGCTTACCCATTTCGAGGGTGATCGTGCGGGCGATCCGGTCGGCTTCGGCATGCAGCAGGTGGAACGCGCGCAGGAGGATATCGCTGCGGTGGCGCGGATCGGTGGCCGCCCAGCTCTCCTGCGCTGCCGCGGCGGCGTCCAACGCGGCCAGCGCTGTCGTCTCGTCGCCGTCTGCGACGGTCGCGATCTGTGCGCCGGTGGCGGGGTTGCGCACAGGCATCGTCGTCGTGCTGTCCACCCAGTGTCCGCCGACGAACTGGGCGACCGGGAGGTCGGAAAGTGTGGATGTCATCGTGTCTCCAAGTCCGGTGCGAAGACGATCACCTGACGCACGGCCGCACCGTCCGCGAGCTGATCCATGGCCTCGTTGAGATCGTCGAGCCCGATGCGGGCGGAGATCAGTTTCTCGACCGGCAGCCTGCCCGCCCGCCACATCTGTTCGTAGCGAGGAATGTCGCGCGCCGGGACAGCCGAGCCGAGATAGCTGCCGACCACGGTGCGCGCCTCGGCGGTGAAAATCAGCGGTGACAGTGTCACGGTGGCCGACGGGGCGGGCAGGCCGACGGTGACGGTGGTTCCGCCGGGAGCGGTGGCCAGGAAGGCGGTTTCGAAAGCGGCCGGGTGACCGGCGCACTCGATCACATAGCGGGCCCGGATCCCCTGCGCCGCAACCTGTTCTGGTGTGTATGTTTCGGTGGCACCGAGATCGCGGGCGGCCTCGAGCTTGGCGGGCAGGCGGTCGACCGCCACGATGCGCCGCACCCCGATCGCGGTCGCGGTGAGCAGCGCGGCCATGCCGACCCCACCCAGTCCGACCACCATCAGGTCGTCTTCGGGCGCCGGGTCGGCGACATTGAGCACGGCGCCGCCGCCGGTGAGGACGGCGCACCCCAACAGTGCCGCCACCTCCGGCGGCACATCACTGCCGACCGCGACCACCGAGGCCTGGTCGATCACCGCGTGCGTGGCGAATCCGGAGACGCCGAGATGGTGACGCACGGGCTGTCCGGCCCTGGTCAGCCTGCCGGGGTGGTGCAGGAGTTCGCCCGCCGTGTTCGCCCGGGTTCCTTCGGTGCAGGGCAGCGCTCCGTCGCGGGCGCACGCCGCACAGCGTTCGCAGCGCGGCAGGAACGACATGACCACCCGGTCACCCACAGCCAGGTCGTCGACCTGGTCGCCGAGTGCCTCCACGATGCCCGCCGCCTCGTGACCGAGCAGCATGGGCAGCGGCCGCACCCGATTGCCGTCGACCACACTGAGATCGGAATGGCACACACCGGCCGCTTCGATCCGGACCAGCACCTCGGTCGGGCCCGGATCGTCGAGTTCGAGGTCGTACACTCCGATCGGGCGTGACGTGGCGAAGGGTCTGGGGCGGTCGTGGTGGTCCAGGACCGCGCCACGGATGCGCATCAGATTTCCGCCTTCCGGTACTCGCCGACCACACCCGACAGGTAGCGCAGGTGGTCGCCCGCATCGCCGAGGGTGTGCTCGATGGTGGTGAGCCGGGCGGTGTAGTGCCCCACCGGGTATTCGGCGGTCATCCCGATGCCGCCGTGCAGCTGGATCGCCTCTTGGCCGATGTGCTTGCCGGAGAGGTCGATTCGCCGTTTCGCGCGGGAGGCCACGGTGGGATCGACGACTCCGTCAGCCAGCGACATCGCCGCGTACAAGCTCATGCTGCGGGCCAGTTCCAGCGAGACGTACATGTCCGCGGCCCGGTGGGTGAGGGTCTGGAAGGTGCGCAGTGCGACACCGAACTGCTTGCGGGTCTTCAGGTATTCGGTGGTGAGCCGCAAGGCCTCGGCCATCGCACCGACCGCTTCGGCACCGAGTGCCGCTTGGGTGGTGATCACGGCTTCGGCGATGGTCGCACCGCCGTCGAGGCTGCTGCCGAGCAGTTCGGCCGGCGCACCACGGAATTCGATGTCGGCGCCACGGCGCCCGTCGTAGGTGCGGTAGGCGGTGCGCGCGACAGCCGTGTCACGGGCATCGACGAGGAACAGCGCGGTCTCGCCGGTGGGCACGACGGCCGAGACGATCAGCCGGTCGGCCCGATCCCCATAGGGCACAGGGCTTTTGCGACCGGTCAGCGTCCACCGGTCACCGATGTCGACGGCCAGGGTTTCGCATCGCGGGTAGGGCCAACGAACGCCGGGCTCGGCATGCGCGAAGGTGAACAACTGCTCGCCGTCGACAATGCCGGGAAGCAGGGTGGTGCGCTGGTCCGGCGTGCCCGCGCGGCCGATCATGAGGGCTGGCAGCAGGGCACAATCGAAGACCGGTTCCGGCGCCAGGGTACGGCCGAGTTCCTCCATGGCGAGCATGGTTTCGATGGGGCCGCCGTCGATGCCGCCGTCCTCGGCCGACACGGTCAGCCCGAGCAGACCGACCTCGGCGAAGGCCGCCCACACCTTCGGATCCCAGCCGGGATCGTCGGCGCGGCGTTCGTGGGTGTAGTGGCGGGTCAGCACGCTGCGCACGGTGTCGCGCAGCAGGGTCTGTTCAGGGGTGAAGGTGAAATCCATGGCGGTTACTCACAGTCCGAGGATCGTCGAGGCGACGATGGTGCGCTGCACCTCGTTGGATCCTCCGTAGATGGAAGTCTTGCGGTAGTTGAGGTATCCGGCGATGGTGCGGCGCGCCCAGTCGTCGGTCTCCCCTACCCGCGCGACGGCGGCGGGGCCTGCGATGTCGACGAGCAGTTCGGTGACGGCCTGCTGCAGTTCGGTGCCGCGCAGTTTGAGAATCGAGGAGACAGGGTTCGGGGCGCCGCCGCTCGAGCCGGCCGCCACCCGCAGCTGCACCAGTTCCAGTGCCAGCAGCTCGTTGTCGAGATCGGCGATCCGGGCCGCGAAGGCGGGGTCGTCGAGGAGTGTGCCGGTGCCGAGCCTGGTCTGGGCGGCGTGTTCCTTCGCCAATTCCAAGCGGACCATGGTCTGACCGACCGCCGCGATGCCGGTGCGTTCGTTGCCGAGCAGGAATTTGGCGTAGGTCCAGCCGTGGTTCTCCTGGCCGACCAGCTGATCGGCCGGGACGCGCACGTTCTCCAGGAACACCTCGTTGACCTCGAAGCCGCCGTCGATCAGCTCGATCGGGCGCACCGTCACGCCGGGGGTGTCCATGCGGAACAGCAGCATCGAGATGCCTGCCTGCTTCTTCGGGGCGGTGGGGTCGGTGCGGACCAGGCAGAACATCCAGTCCGCGCTCTGGGCGGCGGTGGTCCAGGTCTTCTGCCCGTTGACCACGTAGTCGTCGCCGTCGCGCACCGCGACGGTGCGCAGCGAGGCCAGGTCGGACCCGGCGTCGGGCTCGGAAAAGCCCTGGCACCACCAGATGTCGAGATTCGCCGTCGCGGGCAGGAACCGCTGTTTGAGCTCTTGCGAGCCGAACTCGGCGAGAACCGGGCCGATCATGTTGGCGTTGAAGGTGAGCGGCTCGGGCACCGAGGCAAGTTGCATTTCGTGATGCCAGATGTGGTGCTGCACCGCCGACCAGTCCCGGCCACCCCATTCGGCGGGCCAGTGGGGGACGGCCAGCCCGGCGCTGTTGAGGATGCGCTGGGTGGCGACGTAGTCGTTCTTGCTCAGCTCGTGCATGTGCCGGTTCTGCTCGCGGATGTCCGCGGGGATCTCACGGCGGAAGAAGGCACGCAGCTCGTCGCGGAAGGCGAGCTCGTCCTCGGTGAAGGCCAGTTGCATGATCCAGTATGTTACATAGCGATCCTTGTGTATCAAATAGAGGCGGGAATCCGGCACATGAGCACTTCCATCGCGACGGCCCGATTCGGTACCGGTCACAGCAGCCAACGCGGTCGGTTCCTCACGGCCGCGCGGGCGACCTTCACCGTGCACGGCTATCACGGCACCACGATGGACACCGTGAGCGCGGTTGCCGACGTCACCAAACCCGTGCTCTACCGGCACTTCTCGACCAAGAGCGCGCTCTATCTCGCGGTGATCTCGGACTACCTGGACGAGCTCACGGACAGGTTGCGTGCTGTCGACGACATGGCTACCTCCGATTTCGACCGGGTGAGCCGCACCGTGGGGGTCCTCTTCGATCTCGTCGAGTCCGGCCCACACTCCACATCGGAGCTGGTCTTCGGCGCCTGCGCCCTCGGTGACCACGCCGTCGAAGCCCGGATTGCCGCTGCCACAGCAGAATTCGTCACCGCCCTGGCCACGCACCTGCATCCGGAGGACACCGGCCCGCATCGGACCCGCCTGCTCGCCCACGGCCTCATCGGGGCAACTTTGGCGGCAGCAACCGAATGGCACCGCATGCGACAACCCATACCGCGACAGTCCGCTCTGGACGCCATCGCCGGGTGGTACTGCGCGGGCGTCCGGGAGACGATGAGCGCCAGGACTGCCCGATAGCCGCCGGAGCGAAGGCGGAGGTCGCCTAAGCCCGCAGCAGGGCGGCCTGGACGCGGCTCAGCCGCTCCACGTCACCTTGAAAGCCTGCCACGGCGTCGTTGTACAGGAACGCTTCCCACAATCGGACCAGGGCGTAGGCGAGGGTGGCGCGGTCGATGGGCGGCCGATAGCCCTGCTCCTCGGCGCGTTCGAGCAGACCTTCGACGATCGAGACCGCCGCCGGGTGCACCACCCCGTCGCTGCGGGTGATCACGCGCAATGCCGCCGTGGATTCCTGGTCGAAGTAGGTGCGCAGCGAACCGTCCTCGACCAACCAGTGAATGGCGTTGTCGAGGATCTCGACGAGCCGTTCCCCGCCGGTCGCGGTGCTGCGCCGTTCGGCGTAGGCGACCATGCGCTCGAGCTGGCGGGCCAAAGCCGCCCCGAGCAGCCCGTCGCGGGAGCCGAACCACCGGTAGATACTGGTGCGACCGAGACCGAGTTGGGCGGCAATGGCATTCGCGTCGACCCGCTTACCCGCCAGGAAGGCCACAACGGCCACGTCCAGCACGTCGTCACGGCTGGCCGCGGCCGGGCGACCTGGCGCTCGAGTTCCTTCGGTGCGTGCCACGCCCGACAGCATAGGGCGCGGCATGTGCCCGGCCGCGCACACGCCGCGGCCGAACGGCCGATCTCAGTCGACGTCGCCTTCGAAGCCCGATGCCCAGTAGCGACCACGCAACGACAGGTCACGCAGCATGCCGGTGACCTCTTCCAGAGTCATGGGCCGCGGGTCGGCTTCCAGCCACCACTGCAGCACCGCAACCTGTTCACCGACCCAGGCGCGGGCGAGAACCTCGAGGTCGATCTGCGGTGTCACGCCCTTGGCCTGCGCCCTGGCGGCGAAAATTGTTGCGGCGGCGGCGGTTCGGTCGTCGATGAAACGTCGCAGCGCACGGCCGTCTCCTTCACCGCGCAGGATGACGCGGTAGGCGTCGCGTTCCTCGTCGGCGTGCCGGAACATCTCCAGGACGGGTTTGCCGGTGAATCCCACCGACGAGGTGGACAGCAGCGCCCGCAGGCGTTCGGCGAGTTCCTCGGTCAGGTCGGTGACGATGCGGTCGAGCAGGTTGTCCTTGTCGGTGTAGTGGGTATAGAAGGTGGCTCGGCCCAGGTCGGCACGCTCGGTGATGTCCTCGACGGTGACATTGGCGTAGCCGCGCTCGAGGATCAGCGAAATCAGGGCGTCACGCAGGGCACGGCGGCTGCGACGCACACGGCGGTCTTCGGGTGGCACGGGAGCCCTCTCTCTCCGGAATCCGTCCTGATGAGCATAGGTGACGTTGACATGCAGGCCGTAATCAGACACTCTGTCCACTATCATTCATTGTGTCGAATTTGGAGCCTCATGAATCTGGGCGACTATCTGACCCGCAGCGCCACCTACTGGCCGGAGCGGGAAGCGCTGGTCTGCGGACCGGCGCGTTGGACCTACCGGCAGCTCGAATCCGAGGCCAACCGGCTGGCCTCGGCGCTGCTGCGCCGCGGAATCGAGCCGGGGCAGGCCGTGGGCACGTTCGCGGCGAACTGCGGGGAACTCGTTGTCACCGAAATGGCGCTGTCCAAGGGCGGTTTCATCCGGGTGCCGGTCAACGCGCGCCTCGGCGGCGAGGAGCTGGCGCACATCCTGCGCGATGCGGGAGTGCGGGTGCTGTTCGTCGATACCGCGCACGCCGGGGCGGCACTCACCGCGGTCGAGGCGGCGGGCACCGACTGCGTGGTGGTCGACTACGAGAACCAGGCCGGACACCACACCTACCGTGCGCTCCTCGACACCGGGATCGAGGAGCCGATTTCCGTCGATGTCGACGCCGATGCTCCCGCGGTGCTCAATTACACGTCCGGTTCCACCGGTCGACTCAAGGCGGCGGTCCAGACCCACGGCAACCGGCTCGCCAATATGCGCAAGCGGCTCATGAGCCCCTCGGGCGCACCGACTCCCGACGACCGCTACCTGGCACCTGGCCCCATCACCCACGCCTCCGGCATGGTCTTGCTGTCGCTACTGACCCGTGGCGCGGCGGTGGTGATCCTGCCTGCCTTCGACACCGGGATATTCCTGCGCACCCTCGAATCCGAGCGCATCACCAGCACATTCGTGGTCCCGACCATGCTCAACATGCTCATGGGTCATCCGGCGATCACAGAGGTCGACCTGTCTGCCATGCGAACCCTCGGCGTCGGCGGCGCACCGGTGTCACCGCAGCGGCTGCGCGACGCGGTCGAGGTGTTCGGCCCGATCGTCATGCAGGGCTACGGGCTCGGCGAAACCACCAGCGGGATAACGATTCTCACTGCAGAAGACATCGTGCGCGGGATCGATTCGGATCCCGAACTGCTGATGTCGTGCGGTAGGCCGGTGTTCGACACCGAGGTCCGGGTGGTCGACGAGGCCGGGGTTCCCTTGCCCGCGGGACAGATCGGCGAGATCGTGGCACGCGGCCCGGACTGTGTGCGCGAGTACTGGAACGAACCCGAACTGTCCGCGGAGACCTTCCGCGACGGGTGGGTACACACCGGCGACGTGGGCTATTTCCGCGCCGACGGTTTCCTGTTCATCGTCGACCGCAAGAAGGACATGATCATCTCGGGCGGGTTCAACATCTACTGCAGCGAGGTGGAGGCCGCCCTCTACGAGCATTCCGGCGTCGTCGAGGCCTGCGTGGTCGGCGTGCCCGACGAACAGTGGGGCGAGGCGGTCAAGGCCGTGGTGGTGGCGCACCCGGATCGGGCGCCGACCGAACAGGAACTCATCGACCACTGCGCAACTCGGCTGGCGCGGATGAAGAAGCCGCGCTCGGTGGACTTCGTCGCCGCGCTGCCGGTCAACCGCAACGGCAAGATCGATCGCCGCCTCGTCCGCGCGGGCTATTGGGCCGCCGCGGATCGGCAAGTCAACTGACACAGGACAATTCGATGACTTTCACACTCACCCCCACCTACGACGACAACCCCCGCCTCCAAGAGCTCGTCGGCACACTCCGCGACTACCTCGACGGCGAACTCGCCGAGTACGAGGCCGGATTGGGGCTTGCCCGCGAGGCCCGCTACGGCCGTGAGGTGCTGCAGCCGGTCTGGCAGCGCAGCCGAGAACTGGGCTTCTACGGAATCCATCTCCCCCCAGAACACGGCGGACAGGGACTCACCTTCACCGAACTCGCCGCGCTCAAGGAAGAGGTGGGCGCTTCGCCGCGGATGTTCGCGACCTCGGTACTCGGCGACATGGGCGGGCCGCTGCGCGTCGGGTCGATCTTCCAGTACGCCACCGGGCACCAACTGGAGAAGTACCTGCTGCCGGTACTGCGCGGCGAACGGGCCTGTTGTTTCTCGCTCACCGAGAACGACGCCGGGTCGGATGTTCGCGGCATCCGCACCACCGCCACCCCGGACGGCGACGGCTGGCGACTCACCGGGCACAAGGTGTTCTCCAGCGCGGGCCCGTTCGCGGATTTCTCGATCCTGTTGGCGCGCATGGCCGATGCCGACGGCACGCCGACCGAGACGTTCTCGACCTTCATGGTCGATCTGGACGCGCCCGGATGCTCGGTAACCGACGGCGATACGCCGATGTCGGGCGAACACATCGAGGCCGACATCATCCTCGACGACTGCTATGTCGGGCCCGAACAATTGCTCGGCGAGGTCGGGCAGGGACTGCGCATCGGGCTGGGCCGGGTGACGGTCAACCGACTCCTGCACTGTCCCACCGCGATCGGCGGCGCCCGCCGGGCACTGCAACTGTCGGTGCAGTACGCGAAAACTCGCCAGGTCAACGGCGCACCACTGGGCATGCTGCAGTCGATCCAGCACCGCCTCGCCGATATGGCCGCCGACTACTACGCCGCCCGCTCCATGACCTACGACGCCCTGGCAGCCCTCGATGCGGGCCACCGACCACGCACCGAGGCCTTCCTGTGCAAGCTGTTCGTCGCGGAGAAGGCGTTCACCATCGCCGATCACGCGGTGCAGATCCACGGCAAGGCCGGCGTGGTGCGCGGCGGCGAGATCGAGGGACTGTTCCAGCGCCTGCGCATGTTCCGCATCCTGACCGGATCCTCGGAGATCCAGCGCAACGGCATCGCCCGCGAGCTACTGCTGTCGTGAGCGGCGCGCTCGATTCCGACACGGACCGGGAGCCGGACTACCGCTTCACCCTGGCCAACGAGCGCACCTTTCTCGCCTGGATCCGCACCGCCCTCGGCCTACTGGCCGGGGGTGTCGCGGTGAGCCAATTCTATTCGGCGGGAATGGATCCGGTGGCACACAAGGCAATCGGCGCGTTGTGCGCGGTGATGGCCTGCTTGATCGCGGTCGGCGCGTTTCGGCAGTGGCGGCGCGTGCAGGCCGCCATGCGTCGTGACGCGCCACTCCCCCGACCCCCGCTGGTGACTGCGACCTTGACCGGAGTGTGCCTCGCGGCCGTACTCTCGGTCGCGCTGCTCGCGACATGAGCACGCCGGCCGGCCTGCAATCCGAACGCACTGTGCTGGCATGGCGCCGCACCGCGCTGGCCGCGACCGTGGTGTCGGTACTTCTCCTGCGTGCGGCGGTACCGATCGGCAGCTGGCCCACGCGCCTCGCCCTCGCCTTCTCGGTCGTCACCCTGGCTGCCGTCGTGGTGGCCGCACGTGGGCGGCATCGCTGCTATCGATTCGACGCCACCGACCCGGCGCCGTTGCCCACGGCGTCGGCGGTGGCGATCTGTGCGGGTATCGCCGCGACGGCGTGCTCCGCGCTGCTGCTGCTCGTCTGAGCAGACAACTCTGACAGGAGATTTCGATGACGGGAACTGGCAGGCACCGGCCTCGGATCGGCTGCACGAACTTCTGCACATGACCACGCACGTGAGCTTCGATGGTCGCCCCTACGACCGTGTCCTGGAGGCACATCGGTTCTGGGCGGTGGTCGCGCCCGGATTGCGCCCGTCCGGTTACACCGGCGCACAGAACATCCTCGAGCACCTGACCACCACCCGCGCCACCGGGCCCTTCGATACCGAGTTCCGCTACGACAACGCCAATGTGGAGGTCGTGGCCGAAGTGCTGCGCCGGATCGGCGCGGCCGAGGACGGCTACTACGTCCTCGACACGGCGGGAAACGAAATGGCCTGCGGCGGTTTCGCCGCCACCGCGATGGACGCCGCGCGCCTGGGCGAGATCCTGCGTTGCGGCGGAGCACTCGGCGATCGGCAGGTGTTCCCCGAGTCCGTGGTGGCATCCACGGCCAGCACCTGTTCGTCTCGCCCGGACGGGAGCTCGTCGTCGTGCACTACGGCGCGCAGGTGCTCTCACCGTCGGTACCGCCCACCCCGCTGGTCCCGCTGTACGCACAGATCGCCGCCGCGCTGGTCAACGACAATCCATCGAATGTTTTTGGACATAACGTCTGATTATGGATGAGTGATCCAGTAATATTCACTGCGACTTGCTGCCTATCCGTGCCGGCCCCTCCCGCCGTGTGACACGCGCAGCAGATTCATCGAGAAGGACATCCCCATGACCACACAGGATTTCGTCGCGCCGGGCGCCCGTCGGCGGCGCGGCAAGAATCTCGCCCTGCTCACCGCTTCCTCGGCGATGGACAATGCCGAGGCCAATGTGACGAGCGTGCTCTTCCCGCTCATGCGCGAATCGCTCGGACTGTCGACCTCGGCGCTGGGCACCATCGTCGCCGTCGGCAAAGCGGTCGGCGTCGTCGCAGGGATCCCGTGGGTCATGCTGGCCCAGCGGTACCCGCGCAAGACCGTGCTGGCGGTGTGCGCGGGCTTCTGGGGTGTGTGGTCGATCGCCGCGGGCGCGGCAGGCAGCTTCGGGCAGTTCGTCGTGCTCTACGCCATCGCCGCCGCCGGATTCGCCGGAGCGGGCCCGATCGCGTTGTCGATCATGGGCGACATCTATCACGACAGCCAACGCGGGCGGGCCACCGGAATGCTCTACGGCGGTGTGGCTCTGATCAGCGGCATCTCCGCACCGCTGGTCGGGCAACTGTCCGGCATCGAGGACGGCTGGCGCTATGGCTTCTACATCTCCGGCGGCGTGTGCGTCGTGATCGGCGTGCTGATCATGGCCTTCCTCGACGACCCGACCGCCGGGCACAAGCAAGAAGTAGACGTGCCCACCCTCGAGCAGATCGAGGACAAGGCGCGCGGGCTGCGCGCATCGCTGCGGACCCTGCTCGCGGTGCGGACGTTCCGCTACATCCTGGTGCAGCGACTGTTCTCCGGGCAGAACGTGATCATGAGCTTCGGCACCGTGTTCCTCGTCGAGGAACGTGGTCTCAGCACCGCCACCGCGTCGGTGATCGCCTTGCCGTTCGCGATCGGGTACATGACCGGCACCTTCGCGGGCGGCCGCGTCAACGATCTGGTCCACCGGTTGCACCCCAGCACCGGCCGGGTGGCCATGCTGCAGATCAGCCAGTTCGGTTTCGCCTGCGTCGCCTTCCTCGCCACCCAGATCGGCTGGCAATCCATCGGCATGTACGTGGCACTGTTCGGTCTACTCGGCTTGCTGCAGGGCCAGGTGCCGGTGGTGAACCGTCCGCTGATCATGGCGGTGGTGCCGCCACCGCTGCGCGGCCTTGCCTTCGCGGTATCGGTGTCGACCGTCGAAGCCCTGGCCTACGCGGGCTACGCGCTGATCGTCGGCCTGCTGGGTGACGCCATCGGCCTGGAAGGCGCGCTCCTCGCCGTCACCGTGGTGCTCACCCTCGCCAATGCGGTGGCCTCGGCCGCGCTCTATCGGCCCTACGCGCGCGATTCCGCGGCGATCACCGCCCGCTGGCCGGAAGCGGCGATCCTCGTACGCGACGACGACGCGGAGAACGCACGGCACTGAATTCTTTCGTCGAGTCGGGTGAACCGGCGCGACGATCAGGGTTTGCGGCCGACGCCGCCGACGATGCAGTTGCGTACGTCGGAGAGCGGAGTGAGGTGGGGGCCGTCGGGCCACCAGTCGTCGCAGCGGACCAGGCCGGGTTCGACCATGTCGAGATTGCCGAACATGGCCTGGATCTCGTCGCGCGTGCGGAAGCGACCACTGCCCATCGGGCTGTGGATGAACTTCTCTTCCATCTTCTGGGCGAGCTCGCTGTATTCGGGGGTTTGCGGGTCGTGGAAGTGGGCGATCGCCACGAACGAACCCGAGGGCAGTGCGTCGATGTAGGTCTGCATCAGCGCGGGGCCGTCGTCGCCGAGGTAGTGGTGCAAGGTGCCGATGTGGAACAGGGCCAGCGGGCGGGTGAAGTCGAGCTCG
Source organism: Nocardia sp. A7 (assembly GCF_046549215.1). Taxonomy (NCBI): domain Bacteria; kingdom Bacillati; phylum Actinomycetota; class Actinomycetes; order Mycobacteriales; family Nocardiaceae; genus Nocardia; species Nocardia sp. A7. Next base: position 19,960 of record NZ_JAJPWE010000009.1, read on the forward strand.
CGGCGCACCGTGGCATCGCCGAGGACTTCGAGGGGGCGGAAGATGTCGGCTTCGGCGATGCGGGTGCGGCTGTTGCTGGCCAGCAGCGCCTGCCCGTGCACGAGGACCGACGGGTCGTTGTCGACGTAGACCACCTTGGACTGGGGGTTCACCCGCTGCACCACCTGGTGGGTGTTCTCCGCGGTGGGCAGGCCCGATCCGAGGTCGAGGAACTGATCGATGCCCATCCTGGCCAGGAAGCGGCAGGTGCGGATGAGGAAATCGCGGTTGGCCCAGGCCAGGTCGTTGACCTGCGGGGCGACCGTGCGGACCTGGGCGAGCACCTCGCGGTCTATTTCGAAGTTGTCCTTGCCGTTGAGCGCGGCATCGTAGACCCGCGCGATACTCGCACGGGTGGTGTCGACCCCGACCGGCACAGCACTGGGGTAGGCGGCGGAGGATTGCGACATCGGGGGCCTTTCGGGCTTCGAATCGACGGGACGAATCCAGCCTAGAGCATCGGTTACGTTGGCAGACAACCTATTCCGTCACCGCCATCGCGCGACCGCCGATACGGGTACCTGGAGTACTCGTATCGATGGGCTCCTGTTCCCGCCATGCCCGCTGATCCCACGATCAGAGCATGATCCAGATACTCAAAGCCCCTGTGCCCGATGTGGTGTCGGGCAGGCGTTCGATCGCTGTGCTCGTCGTGATCCTGACCGGCCAGTTCATGACCGTGCTCGACGGGTCCATCGTCAATGTCGCCATCCCCTCCATTCGTGCGAACCTCGATACGGGCGGGGCCGCACTGCAATTGATCGTCGCAGGCTATGTGATCGCGTACGCGGTTCTGCTGATCGGTGGTGCGCGCCTGGGTGACCGGTTCACGCAGCGGCGCACGTTCATCGTGGGTCTGGCGGTGTTCACGCTGACCTCGCTCGCCTGCGGGCTGGCGTGGAACGAGATGTCGCTCATCGTGTTCCGCTTCGGTCAGGGTATCGGGGCGGCCGCGCTGGCGCCGCAGGTGATGACGCTGATCCAACGCACCTTCGCCGGAGCGGCGCGAGCCAGGGCGCTGAGCGTCTATGCGGCGATCGTTTCGGGCGGCCTGCTCGCGGGCCAGATTCTCGGCGGGCTGATCGTCGACGCGGACCTGGGCGGCAGTGGTTGGCGGGCGGTGTTTCTGGTGAATGTACCGATCGGGCTCGCACTGCTGGTGCTGGCACCGCGGGTGCTCCCGGTCACCGTCGCGCGCACGGACCGGACCGTCGACGGGCTGGGCTTGGTGACGCTCACGGCCACCGTGCTGCTGCTGGTCGTGCCGCTGGTGCTCGGGCGCGAACTCGGATTCCCGCTGTGGTCGTGGTGGTGCCTCGGCGCGGGCTTGCTCGGTCTCGCAGTGTTCGTGCGGGTCGAGCGCGTGGTCGCCGGGCGTGGTCGTGATCCACTGTTCGCGCCGCGAGTACTCGCAGCGCCCGGTCTGCTCGCCACTGCCGCGACCCTGTTCCTGGTGATGGGGACCTTCGGTGGGTGGCTGTTCGTGAGCGCGATCCACCTGCAGAGCGGACTCGGCTACAGCGCGCTGCGGGCGGGCGTGCAGTTCTTGCCGATGGGTGTCACCTTCGCGCTGGCGGGGTTGTGTTGGCAGCGCGTTCCGGCCCACCTGCACGCGAGGATGATTCCGTTCGGGCTGGTGGTGAGTGCCGCCACGCTGGGTTGGCTCGCCTGGTTGCTCGGCGACGGCGCGGGCATCGGACCTGCGGCGTCGATCGCGTTCGGGTTGTTCGGTCTCGGTAACGGGCTGGCGTTCAGCCCGTTGATGACGCGGGCGCTGGCCACGGTCCCGGTGACGCTCGCTGCCGATGCCAGCGGGATTCTCGTCACCAGTGTGCAGCTGGGAACGGTGGTCGGGATCGCGAGCATCGGATCGGTGTACTTCGAAACCGCGGGAACGACCGCCGAGCCGGTGGCGGTCGTCCATCTGCTCTGCGCCATGACGGCACTCGTCGCCGCCGCCTCGGCCGCGGTTGCCGTGCACCGGATCCGCCGCTGAGCGTGCCATCGCGAGGTCATCGATCGCCGACAGCCTGCCGCGCAGTACGCGCTGTCGGCGAACGCTCAATAGCTCAGAGCTGGGCTTCGATCGCCTGCACGACCTCGGGGGCATCGGGGGTCGTGCGGGGGCGGAACCGGCCCGCGACCGTGCCGTCACGACCGACGAGGAACTTCTCGAAATTCCACTGGACATCGCCTGCGGCGCCTTCGGCATCGGCCGTCTCGACCAGCGCGGCGTAGAGCGGGTGCCGGCCGTCACCGTTGACATCGGCCTTGGCGAGCAGTGGGAAATCCACGCCGTAGGTGACCGAGCAGAATTCCTGGATCTCCTCGGCGGTGCCCGGCTCCTGACCCATGAACTGGTTGCTCGGGAAGCCGATCACGGTGAAACCGCGCTCGCCGTAGGTCTTCTGCAGCTCGACCAGGGCGCCGTACTGCGGGGTCAGGCCGCATTTGGAGGCGACGTTGACCAGTAGCACGGCCCGCTCACCCGCCAGCTCGCCCAGTGTGGTGTCTTCGCCCGTCAGGGTCTGCACCGCAATGTCTCGAATATTTTCGCTCATCACTTCACCACCAGATCTCGTCTGTGTCGCCGTCGATCGCCACCGTACCGGAGCCCGATGGGTGCGCAAGCGTCCCGCTGGGCGGGACATTCTGTAACACGTTCTTGTTTTGTCGGGCGGTTGGCGGCACCATTCCTGTGACGGGCGGTCGCGCCCGCACCCCGAGCACCGGAGGAACCCGTGAGCGAACAGCCATATCGGATCGACACCGTCCGCCCGCTGCGCGCGAGCGAGGTGACACAGTGGGATTTCGAGACCGATGTGGTGGTGGCCGGTTTCGGCATCGCCGGTGTGTGCGCGTCGATCGAAGCCGCGCGGGCCGGTGCGAAGGTGCTCATCCTGGAACGGACCGGCGGATGGGGCGGCGCGGCGGCGCTGGCGGGCGGCTTCGTCTACCTCGGCGGCGGCACACCGCTGCAGAAGGCGCTCGGATTCGACGACACCCCCGAGAACATGGCGACGTTCCTCACCGCGGCGCTCGGGCCCGGCGTCGACGAGGCGAAGATCAACGACTACTGCGCGGGCAGTGTCGAGCACTACAACTGGCTCGTCGACTGCGGTGTGCCGTTCAAGGAGTCGTTCTGGGGTGAGCCCGGCTGGGAGCCCCCGCACGACGAGGGCCTGATGTACTCCGGTGGCGAGAACTCCGCGCCATTCCTCGAGATCGCCGAACCCGCTCCGCGCGGCCACGTTCCTGAGCTGGCGGGCAAGAAGATCGGTGAGCGCAGCGGTGGCTACATGCTGATGAAGCCGCTGGCCGACACCGTCGCCGGGCTCGACATCGACGTCGAGTACGACACCCGCATCCGTCGACTCGTCGTCGACGACGCCGACCGCGTGGTCGGCGTGCTGGCGACCACCTACGGCAAGCCCGTCACCGTGCGGGCCGCGCGCGGCGTCGTCCTGGCGACCGGCAGTTTCGCCTACGACACCGAGATGATCGACCGCTACACCCCGCGCCTGAGCGGCAGGCCCGGCGCTGCCATCGAGGAACACGACGGCATCGGCATCCGCCTGGCCCAGGCGATCGGCGCCGAGCTCGCGCACATGGATGCCAGCGAGGTGGCCATCTTCGGTGATCCGCAGATGATGGCGCGCGGCATCCTCGTCAACGGCCGTGGTCAGCGCTTCGTCACCGAGGACACCTACCCCGGCCGGATCGGTCAGGCAACCCTGTTGCAGAACGACAACCAGGCGTTCCTGATCATCGACGAGACCTCGCTCGAGGAGGCACTGGCGACCGAGAGCGCCACCCCGTTCTTCCGCTTCCAGCCCAAGTGGGTCGCCGAGACGGTCGCCGAGCTCGAGGCCGAAATGGGGCTGCCCGCACAGACACTGCAGACCACGGTGGCCACCTACAACCAGCACGCCGAGCACTGCACCGACCCGCTGCTGGGCAAGAAACCCGAGTGGGTGCGCCCGATCAAGGGATCGCTCGCCTGCTTCGACCTGCGTGGGCTCACCGCCGGGTTCACCCTCGGCGGGCTGCGCACCGACCTGGATTCGCGGGTGCTGCACGTCAGCGGTGAGCCGATCGAGGGACTGTTCGCCGCCGGGCGCTGCACGTCGGGGCTGTGCGCGTACGGCTACGTCAGCGGGGCCTCGCTCGGCGACGGCAGCTTCTACGGCCGCCGCGCGGGTAAAGCCGCGGCGGCGGGCTGAACCGGCCACGACCCACCGCGCCCTTGCTGTCAGTACTCTGCTTGCAGCGTCACGCCCGACGACGAGTCCGGCTGCGCTCGCGGCCTTTTCACGCCCGTGAGCAGGCGCGCCGAACGACAGACGCAGTGCAGATCGGAGTTGGACAGTGCAAGCAGGTGGGACGTCCGCGGATTACGTGATCGTCGGCTCCGGGTCCGCGGGGGCGGTGCTCGCGAATCGGCTCAGTGCCGACCCGAGCACCACGGTCGTAGTGTTGGAGGCAGGCCCGGCCGACGACGACAAGTTCGCCCATATTCCGGCCGCGTTCTCGAAACTGTTTCGCAGCGAGTGTGATTGGGACTATCTGACCGAACCGCAGGCCCAGCTCGGCGACCGGCAGATCTACTGGCCGCGCGGCAAGACCTTCGGTGGCTCGTCGTCGATGAACGCGATGATGTGGGTGCGTGGTTTCCGCGCCGACTACGAGGAATGGGGGCTGCTGGCGGGCGAGAAGTGGAATTTCGCGGCCGCGGTGGAGCAGTTCCGCAAGATCGAGAACGTCCAGGACGCGCAGTTCCCCGACGAAGGGTCGAAGGGGCCGCAGTACGTGCAGCGCCAGCGCAGCCCGCGCGCGTCCACGCACGCGTTCCTCGAGGCGGCGCGCCAGGCCGGCCATGATCTGGAATCGGCGAATCGGCCTGCGCCCGAAGGCTTTACGCAGACCATGGTGACCCAGCGCGACGGCAGGCGCTGGAGCACCGCCGACGGGTACCTGCGGCCGGCGATGAAGCGGTCGAACCTGACCGTGCTGGCGTCCTCGCTCGCCACCCGCGTGTTGTTCGAGGGAACCAAGGCGATCGGCGTCGAGTACCGCAAAGGCGACCAGACCCACACGGTGACCGCGAATCGTGAGGTCGTCCTGTGCGGTGGCGCGGTGAACAGTCCGCAGCTGCTGCAGCTTTCGGGCATCGGCGATCAGGAGGAGCTGAAGCAACACGGCATCGACCTGGTCGCCCACTCCCCCGAGGTCGGCGCGAACCTGCAGGACCACCTCATCGCGGCGCTCGGCTACAGCGTGGAATCGGACTCGCTGTTCACCGCGGAGAAGCCACTCGAGCTGATCAACTACCTGGTCCGGCACCGCGGCATGCTCACCTCCAATGTCGGTGAGGCATACGGTTTCGTGCGCAGCGAGCCCGACCTCGAGCACCCCGATCTGGAACTGATCTACGCACCGGCGCCGTTCTACCACGAGGGTCTCGTCGAGGCAGAAGAGCACGGTGTGGTGCTCGGCGCGATCCTGCTTCGTCCGCGCAGTCGCGGCAAGATCAGCCTGGCCTCGGCCGATCCGACGGCCAAGCCGGTGATCGATCCGCGGTATCTGTCCGATCCCGACGGCGCCGACCGAGCCACGCTGGCCGCCGGGCTGCGGGTGTGTGCCGGGCTCGCCGAGCAGCCCGCGCTCAAGAGTGCCCTCGGCGCGCTGATCTACCCGCCCGCGGCACCCGATGATCTCGAGGCAGCCATCACGCTGACCATCGAACAGTTCTCGCACACCCTGTACCACCCGATCGGCACCTGCCGGATGGGTACCGACGCCGCGAGCGTCGTCACCCCCGATCTGTTGGTCCGCGGCGTCCAAGGGCTGCGCGTCGCCGACGCCTCGGTTATGCCGCTGATCATCCGCGGCCACACCAACGCCCCCGCCATCTTCATCGGCGAACAGGCCGCTGACTTCATCCTGACGCAAGCCTGACCCGGGTGCTGGTGGCGCGCTGTGAAGGCGCGCCACCAGCACTGCGGTCATGCCCCTGCGAGACCGAGCGACGCCGCCGCGAGCAGCAGATAGGGCAGCGGATAACCCAGATCCGCGTACTTGCGCGCCCGCAGCACGGTGAGTTCGGCGGCGAGGAAATACAGCACGAGCCCGGCCGCGGCGGCCACTGCCAGCGGCCGATAGACCAGGCCGGCGAGCAGGCCGAGTCCACCCGCCGCCTTGATCAGGGCCAGCGGCGTGAGCGTCCACGGCGCGATGCCGTAGTCGCGCATGTTCTCGCGCACCCAGTCGGCACGAACGACATCGATCAGCGCGGCTGTCAACGCGCCGAGCGCGGCGAGCACGGTGACGACGATATAGGTGGTGTGCATCGGGATCAGGACCTCCGGTTTCGGGTGATCGGCGCCTCTGACATCGTGGAGACCGCCACCGTGATCGGACGGCGAGTGCCGTCCGATCGATAGACGACCGGTGTGAGCGAAAGGTGACCGATGCGCGCAGATCCACCGGAGGCGTCGGCGCGTGCGTTCGAACAACGGCGCGACCGCCTGCGTGGCATCGCCTATCGGATGGTGGGTTCGGCGGCCGAAGCCGAGGATGCCGTCCAGGAGGCGTGGTTGCGCCTGGCCGGGACCGACACCGAGATCGCCGATCTCGACGGCTGGCTCACCACGGTCGTGTCGCGAATCTGCCTCGATCTGCTGCGCACCCGCACCCGTCGCGCCGAAGTCGCGTCGGTGGATACGCCCGCTCGGGCGGCCACCGGCGCGGGTGCGGACCCCGAAGCCGAAGCGCTACAAGCGGATTGCGTGGGTCGGGCACTGCTCGTCGTGCTCGGGACGCTCGGCCCCGAGGAACGGGTCGCCTTCGTTCTGCACGACCTGTTCGCCGTGCCGTTCGCCGAGATCGCGCCGATGCTCGGGCGCACGCCCGCCACCACCAAGAAACTTGCCAGTCGCGCCCGGCTGCGCGTGCACGCGCCCGCACGGATCGAGTCGACGGAACTTCTCGAACACCGGGCCGCGGTGACAGCCTTCGCACGGGCTGCGCGTGAGGGCGATCTGGGCGGACTGCTCGCAGTGCTCGCACCGGATGTGGTGCGCACCGCGGACCCGGCGTCGCTGTCGCCCGGGATGGCTGTTGTCGTGCGGGGTGCTCGCGCGGTGGCCGAGGGTGCGCTCGCGCTGCGGCGGCGGTCGCGCGATGCGGTGCTGATGCTCGTGGACGGCAGGCCCGGTCTGGTGGTGGCGGAAGCGGGCGGCCCCGTGTTCGCCGTGACGTTCGTGGTGCGCGGCGGGCGGATCGCGGCTTACGACGTCGTGGCCTCGCCGCATCGTCTGGCCGTCCTCACCCTCTCACTGCCGCCGGCAACGCCGTGATCCGGGCCCCGAAATTACCGGTTGCCGGCCATTGTGGCATTCGCTGCAACGATGCAGTTGGTGCACCTTCACAGTGTTCCAGCACAAAACCGGCGCCTCGGTACAGGTCAGCGGGCGGGGACGCGGGCGAACCCCATCGGTGGTGTCGGTACGCGGCCGGAGCGCAGGTCGTGCCGGAAATCGGGGAGCAGCGGCAGCATGTCGACATTGCGGGCGGCGTAGCAGCGCACCATCGGCAGTGCGAGCGAGACCTCGGCACGTTCGACCGGTTCGGCGTCGAGGAACGCGAGCGCGTCCAGGCCGAGACCGAGGGTGCCTGCGATGCGGACGATCGAGGCGGATTTGCGGCCCCAGCCGACCTCGACCGCGGAGAACATCTCGTACAGACCGTGGCGGTACAGCGTGCGCAAGGTTCTGGCACGATCACCGCGCGCGGCGACGGCATGCAGCACACCGCGCTCGCTCAGTTTCGTCAGCGTGCGAAGTGCCGGTGGGCGCAGCGTGGTGCCGGTCTCGTCGTGGACGACACCCTCCCAGAGGGTCTCGTCCAGTTCCCAGACCAGACAACGGACGGGAGGTCGCATGGCGCTGAACTCTACAACCACTCATAGCGAAGAACCAGACTTGTGACCCCTCACTACCCGGGCCTGCGGCCGTGGGCCCCATACCCAGAACCTGACGTTCCATTCCGGTTTCGTTTGCAGTTCGTTAGGGTGGGGTTTCGCTGGACAGCGGGGGGTACAGCCGAAACAGGCGAAGGGAACACAGATGTCCGTCCACAATCCACCCCGGCCGTCGTTGACCGTCTCGGGCAAGCCGATGTCGTTGCCACTCAAAGACGTTCGCGCGCTGTCGCGGCAGATGGTCGGCCATTTCGTCGCCAATGTCGCCCCCTGCGGAACGCTACCTGGTGACGCCATCTCCGGTGACGTCACCACCATCACTCGTATCTGCCTGGAATTCGCTGTCGGGATGCTCGATGGGCGTGATATCCCCAGTCAACTGATGCGCCTGCAGGACGCGGCCAGTGCGTGGGCCCGTGAGGGCGTGCCGATCGACACGATCCACCATTCGATCGCCGAGGGCTTCAAAATAGGCCTCGACCTGGTGGTATCGAGCGCCTCGGGCAACGACTTCGACAGTCTCGTCGGCGGCGTCAAGGTCGTGATGGAACTGCTCGACACGATCACCGCCCAGATCTCGCTGGCCTATGTCCGCGAGCTGCGCGGTGTGGTGAGCGAACATCACACGGCCGTCCACACCCTCACCTCCGCCCTGCTGGGCGGCCACAGCACCTCGACGATGGCCCGCGAATGCGGCATCACCATCGCCGAGACCTACACCGTCCTCGCCCTGGCGATCCCGCAGCACCGCGAGGAAGCCAACCCGGCGCTGGATTCGAAGGTCGTCGCCCGCCGCAAACTGCGCCGGGTGCAGGCCGAACTGGCCAAGCGCTGCGGCGACTCGGCGCTGTCGCTGCTCAGCGTCGACGGCGGGACGGTACTCATCCCCGCCGACGCCTTCGACCGCGAGGGTCTGGCCGCACTGGTCGCCCAGCTCTCCCAGGCCGCTCAGGTCGGCATCACCGCCGCGATGGTCGAAACGAGCACCACCGGGGTTCCCGATGCCGCCGACCAGTCACACGAGCTCCTGGACATGGTGCAGCGGCTCGAGGTGACCTCGGGTCTTTACCGCTTCGACGAACTCGCCCTCGAGTACCAGCTGACCCGCCCCGGCCCCGGCCGCGAATTCCTCGGCTCGCTGCTCGATCCGCTGGATCAGTACCCCGAGCTGCTCGAAACCCTGCAGCGCCACATCGCCAACAACCTCAACCGCCAGCGCACCGCTCGCGTCCTGCACGTGCACACCAATACCGTCGACTACCGGCTCAAACGGATCGGCCAGCTCACCGGCTTCGATCCCACCCAGCCCTCAGGACTGTGGTACCTGCGCTCCGCACTCGTCGCGCGTAGTTACCGTTCCGTCCCGGCCTGATCGGCGAACACGACGAAGGCGCTGTCCACATCGAGTGGACAGCGCCTTCGTCGTTGTCAGCGAGAGCGGGTCAGAGCGAGCCGCCGCCACCGACGAGCCACGGGTTGAACACGCAGGTCAGCTGCGGGTTCTGCACCGGGTCGAGCGCGCGCAGCGCGATCGAGAGGGCACGCGGGGAGTACATGATCGTCAAGTGATCCGAGATGTCCTGCTCGCAGCCGTCCTGCAGGGTGATGTTGTTGACCTGCGCCCCCGGGCCCGCCTTCAGGAAGGTCAGGTCGTAGGGGTTGGTGACCTCGTCGTACCGGGTACCGACCACGGTGTAATCGACGCCGGCGATCGTGTCACCTGCTGCGTTGAGGTTGTTGACGAAATCCGAGCCGATGGTCTGCTGGATACCCGCGTGCCCGACGAAGATCTCGATCGGGCCCAGGATGTCGATACCCAGGTTGTTGATCATGCGACCCAGCGCGCCGATACCGTCGAGGCTGGTGCCGTGGTGGGTGGCGCCGAAGGTGATCAGCTTGTTCACCTTGGCCGCACCGCCCTCGAACTTGGTGTAGTAATTCGCCATCGCCCCACCTTGGGAGTGCGCGACGATGTCGACCTCGTCGGAACCGGTGGCCGCGAGGACCCGGTCGATGAATGTCGCGGTCTGCTTCGCCGAATCCTCGATGTAGCCCGTACCCATCACACCGGGCAGGAACGAACCGAGGCCGCCACCCTCCATCATGTTCGAGCGGCCGTAGTTGAACGTGAACGTGCAGTAACCGGCGTCCTTGATCGGCTGACCCATGTAGGCGTAGCCGTTGTAGGCGTTCATCCAGGTGCCGTGCAGCAGCACGACCGGGCGAGGATGCTCGGCGGTCGGCTTGCAGTTCCAGTCGTTCGTGCCGGGCGCGGCGGCATCGGGATTGCCGAGGCCGTACGCGAACGCGGCGAGGAACGCCGTCGACGCGGGCCCGTAAGCGCCGGGATCGGACGAATAACCGCCCGAGGAACCCGAGCTGGAACCCGAACCGCCGTAGCAGTCACCGGACCCGTTACCCGACCCGGCACCACTGCCGGACGTGCACGCCGAACCCGACCCGGCGACCTGACGGCCTTCGGAGACGATGGCGGCGAGATCCTGCTCGGTCGGCGCCGCAGCGGGAGCCGCGCTCGCCCCCGGCCCGGTGAGCACCATGGAGAGGGCGCCGACACCGGCGAATACCGCCGTGTGCAGCGTGCGTCTGCGACTGGGAGATTTCATGTGTTGACTTGTCTTCCTGTGCGATTCGAATATTCGTCGCCCCTTTTCTTGCCGGGAGAACGAATGGCTTGTCGAAACCGCCCAAAACATAAGCCGCAGAATTCCTTACGAGACGATTGTCACGTCCGGTCTGGGCAGGTCACCACGTCCTCTCGAAAAGTGCCATGACGGGGCACAGGAAATTTTTCAGCATTCGCTGCGCGCCGGGATCCCGAGAAGTCGCTCGTCGAGCCACAACATCGCCTCCGGGTACCCGGTCGCCGCGCCGATGATGTGTTCACCTAGCACGCCGCGATACACCGCGTTGGCGCCGAGTTCGCACTGCTCCGCGTAGAGATTGCGGGCTCCCTCCGCCGGGATCCACCACTCTTGCTCACCGTTGTAGATATAGAGCGGAGTGGCCGACCGCATGCCCTGCATCCGGGTGATCTCGTAGATGTCGGTGGCCAGTTCCGAGCGCAGCGGGTCGGCGATATTGGCACCGACATCGATGGGCAGGTGCAGGATTCCGGGAATCGCGAAAACGCTGGCGCAGGTGTCTTTCATTATCGACGTCGTGACCCAGCGCCCGAGATTGTTCATCGCAGCCAGGATTTCGGGGCGTTCCCGGCCGATCGCGAAGGTCGCGGCCATAAATATTCCGGAGGCGAGATTGGCATTCATACTGCGCGACAGGATTTCGAAGTCGGCCGGTACACCGCCCAGTGCCGCGCCGACGATCGCGTCGGCCAGTTCCGGTGCGTAGGAGTCGATCAGCTTGGCCGCGCCGTTGGTGGCGATCGCGCCGCCGGAATAGCCGGTCATCGCGAAGCGGCTCTCGCCGTAGGCCACCGGGTCGACGCCGCGCACCGCCCGGATCGCGTCGAGCACCGCGTGCCCGGCGACATACGGTTCGGCGTAGGCCATCCACGGACCCTGGTGGTCGGGTACCAGGACGGCGTATCCGCGCAGGACCGCCAGCTGGGTGGTCGGCGGAATGAACTCGGTCGCGCTGGATTGCGAGGTCAGTCCGTGTGCCAGCGAGTAACCCGGGGTGCACTTGCGCCCCAGTGCGTCGATGGGCAGGTTGTTCACCAGCACAGGACGATCGCCGGGACCGGTCCAGTCGGTGGCGGGCACGATCAGGGTCGCCGTCGAGTAGGACGGTCTGCCGTGCGCGTCGTCGGTGCGGAATTTCAGCAGCGTCGCCGAACGGATCGGCACCAGGGTCAGCCAGGCGGCGGTACCGGTGATGTCGCGAGATTCGATCAGATCGCCGGGCGACAACTCCGCCAGGCCCGCGGGCCACTGGTCGAAGATCGGATCGCCGACCGCCGAGGGCAGCACCGCCGCACGAAGTGCCGCGAGCTCGGCAGCCGGATCGGCGGCGTTCGGCTGAATCGGTGAGGGCAGCACCTGGTCGATCCAGCGCTGCAGGTCGGGCAGGAAGCCCGGTGTCCCCACCTGTGGCACCGGGAATTCCTGGGTCGGCGGCGGATCGGCGGCGGCGGTGCCCGCCGCGAACGCGAACGCGAACGTCATCGAACAGACAAGTACTCGAACAGATCTCATGGCACACACGCCTTCGGGTGGCAACGGATTCGTCGATGACGTGCCACTATGCGGTGCTTCGAACCCGACCGAAACTCCCCCACCGCGCCGTCGTCAGAGCTTTTACGCTACGGGCAGCGGCGAACTGACTTCGGCGTTGTGCCCGAGTCGTGTGCGCAATGCCGCTGTATCGCAACAAGAATCGACCCGTCACGACACGAATCGACCCGGATCCGCGTTGGGGCGCGCGGATCCGGGTCGAGACGGAACCGGACTCAGCAGGTGCTGGGCGCCGGTTCCCCCTGCAGCCGCGCATCGAGCCAACTCAGCGCGGAAGGCAGTCCGAGCACAGCTGCGGTCAGGTGGTCCGGGGTCGGTGTCTGCTGGCTGACGACCTTGGCGCCCGCAGCACACCAGCGCTGGGTGGTGGCGTTGATCGCGTCGACCGGAATGAGGCCGTCGATCGGCGAATGCCATTCGAAGACAGGCATTGTCGGCGCGCCCGGATACAGTTCGAGGCTGTTCTCCTCCACCACGGCGCGTGCGTCGGGATCGGCAACCAGCGAGGTGGTGGCCGCGAAGTCGAGTATCCCGCGGCCGGCTCCCGCACCGAGGATGTCGTTGGTGCAGGCATCGCGGATCGATGCACGCGCGGCCAGGCCGCTGGCGTTCATCTGCTCGCTGATCGGAAACCGTTGGGGGTATTCCCGTTCCAGGCCGATTCCGGCGGCCAGCGCGAGCCCGAAAACCGGATGCGATCCGAAGCCGAGCCCCTCGAGCATCGACACCAGGTTCATCGGCACCCCACCCATCGCCGCACCCGCGATCTCCAGCTCGGGCGCGTACTCGGGCTGCAGCGCCGCCGCCCACGCCGTCGCCATGCCGCCACCGGAGTACCCGGCCATCGCCACCCGACTGCCGCCGATCCGCAACTGCTCGACCTGGCGCGCCGCGCGGATGCCGTCCAGGGTCACCTGACCGCCCAGTTTCGCTGCGCCATAGGCGAAATTGGGTCCGAGGTGGTCGGGCACGGCCATCGTCCAGCCGCGCTTCAACGGGTAGTTCCAGGCCACCGCCTCGCGCACCATCAGGTCCGGATCGTCGGTGTAGAGAACTTTCGAGACCGAGCACCGCGTGCCGAGGCCGTTGATGATGTGCTGGTAGGACAGCACAGGGGCATCGGCGCGGTGGTTGTTCGGCTGGAGCACCGTTGTCGTCGCGGCGATCGGATCGCCTGCGGAATTCGTTGAACGGAACTGGATCAGGGTGATCGTCGTGTCGGGGAACATCGCCAGCGGCGGCATCGCCCGCACGCCGAGGACGTCACCGGGCTCGCTGTCGGCGATGTCGGCGGGCTGGTTGTAGAAGGGGTCGGGGTCGGCGGTCGGGAACAGCGGTGCGGCCTGGACCGCCCCCGCGCAGACCACGTTGAGCACCGCTGCCGCCAAGCAGACCAACAGTGTTCGGCGCGGCCGAGTGTGCCGTGCCGCGGCAAGCCAGATCATGCGGCTGTCCCTCCCGTGTCGCTGCTGTCGAGAGCAAGCTTCGCCGGTACCGTGGCTCCTCGTCGACGGATACCGCGAACATCGGCGGAGCTCACAACATCACCTGGTGCATGGTTGTGACCGGAGGCAGCCCGCCGATGGGCGGACGCACCGCCGCGGCGACAGTTGGATTGTGAGATCTCCAAGGCGAAATCGGAACGTGTTCCTGTCGATGGTGCAAGACCTACCGTCGAGTAGGAAGGCGCTCACCAGTGCCGGGGCGAAAGGAGCACGCCATGATTCCCATCGACGAGAACATCGCCGCCACCCTCCACCGCATCGACCCGAACGAGATACCGACCCGGCGGATCACGGTCTACTTCGACGGCCCCACACCCGAGGACGCACTGGTCCTGAAATACGCGGCGACCCAGGCCGAGGCGTGGGAGTTCACCTCGGCGGCCGTGCATTCCGGTCTGCTGGTGACCGTCGACGGCCAGGTCGACCCCGATCTGCGCCGGTTGCCCTGCCGGTCCCTGTGGCACTGAAGTTCGCGACGCCGCCCCGCTAGGCTGGCGAGGCGGGCGCTCACCGGCCCCGCACCGACAGGAGGGGCAACCGTGGCACGGTGGCAGATCCCGCTCGCACTCGCCGCGGCGGCCGTACTCACCGGCTGCGGCTCGGCCGACACCGTGGATGTCGCGACCCCGTCCACCACCACTGCGCCGACGACCACCAAACGGGTGCCCGCCACCATCGCACCGCCGACCACCACGGTCGATCCCTACGCGGGCCTGCCGCTCATCGATCACGTGACCTGGACCGAGAACATCGACGGCCCCCGCCTGCTCGTCTATCCCACCCAGGCGGGCCGCAAAACCGCCGCACCCGGCACCGACGAGCTGGCCTGGCGGGAAGTGCGCGCCCTGGACGCCGATGCCGACGCGCCGGGCATGCGCGACCAGTTCCTTTGCCACTGGGTGTGGGCGAGGATGGTGGCACCCGACAAGCCGAGCTGGAATCTCGAACCGTGGCGCCCCGACGTCGGCTACCAGGCCACGGTATCGGCGAACTGCAACCCTGGCGGCCCCGAACGCTGATAGGAGCACCCCATGCGCATCGTCATCGCAGGCGGACACGGCAAGATCGCCCTGCTGCTCGCCCCACTGCTGACCCGTCGCGGCCACCAGGTCCACGCGCTCATCCGCGACCAGAGCCAGGCCGCCGACATCGCCGCGACCGGCGGCGTCCCGGTCATCTACGACATGGAGCGCGACACCCCCGCCGATCTCGCGGCCGCGGTCGCCGGTTCGGATGCGGTGGTGTTCGCCGCGGGCGCGGGCGCGGGCGCGGGCAGCGGCGCCGCACGCAAGTACACCGTCGACCTCAACGGTTCGGTGCAGCTGGCCGATGCCGCCGAGCACACCGGCGTCACGCGGTTCGTGCAGATTTCGACCATGGGTGCGGGCAGCCCGCCCGAACCGGGCACCGACGAGGTGTGGGCCGCCTATCTCGACGCCAAGACCCGCGCCGAGGAGGACCTGCGCAGCCGCGATCTGGATTGGACGATCCTGCGTCCCGGCGTACTCACCGACTCCGAAGGCAACGGTCTGATCACGCTCGGACCGCCGCCCATTCCGCGCGCGTCGGTGCCGCGCGCCGATGTCGCCGCGACGCTCGCGTCGATCTTGTTCGCGGACAACACCTTTCGGTGCACGCTCGAGCTGGTTTCCGGCTCGCTGCCGATCGAGTCAGCTGTCTCGACCATTTGATAGCCGCAAATTAACTGTCGCAGTATATTTCGCCCCCTCGGTGTAGCTGTTGTCGGCCCGCACGACTTTTTCGCCACCCGATGAATACACCGAACCGCCGGTCACGCCATTATTTGCGCACCACCTGCGATGAAAACGATCGTGTGACCCTGGATTCGCCGCTCAGAAGCCGGGAAATGCGCCGCATCGAGACGGAATCGATCGTGCAGATGTGCTTGCATCTGAAAGTCTCTCCGTCCTAAACTCAGGGCCGCAACACAATTCAGGGGACAGCCAGGGAGGCCGCGAGCGGCACACCCAGGGTAAGGATTGCCTTGGGTTTGCCACTGCCTGAGAAGTACAGGGGCATGCACATGAACAACACCACCGGCCGATTCGGCCTCGCCGATCGCGCGCCGACCACCCATCCCGACACCACCCGGTGGTCGAGGGAAAGCGCGGTCGCCTTTGTCATCGATGCCGTGGAATCCACCGGCGCGGCGACCCGTAATGATTTCGATATCGACCGGATCGTGAGCACCGCGCACGAATTGGCCGACGACTGGGATCTCCAGACGCTGACCGCTGATACTTTCTGGCGTATCGCCGCCGGCTGCATCCGGTACTGAACGACGATTCGTCTCGGACTGCTCGATCTACTGAGCGGTCCGAGACGAATTCCGCGTGTCAGTCCCGCTCGGCGTAGGACAGCAGGATTTCGCGGGAGCGGTCCGGCCGCTCGGCCTGGACGCTGAGCTGATCCATCACCGACAGATACATCGCGAGGTCCTGGCGACGCTCGAGGTAGAGCGCACTGGTGAGTTGCTCGAGATAGACGATGTCGGGCAGTTCCGGTTCGCCGAAGCGCAGAATGCTGAACGAACTGCCCGCCGCCGCGTGCCCACCTGCCGAGTACGGCAGCACCTGCACCGTCACGTTCGGTAGCTCCGAGAGTTCGACAAGGTGGCGCAGCTGCGCCCGGTGTACTTCGCGCCCGCCGATCGGACGGTGCAGTACGGCCTCGTCGATCACCGCCCACACCACCGGCGGGTCGACTCGGCGCAGGACGTCCTGGCGCAACTGCCGAACCTGGACCCGACGGTCGGTTTCGGCGTCGTCGACACCGAGGGTGACGATGGCTCTGGTGTACTCCGGCGTCTGCAGCAGGCCGGGTACCAATTGGGCCTCATAGGTACGGATCTGGCTGGCCGCCTGCTCGAGCCCGAGATAGGTGCTGAACCACGACGGCAGCAGATCGCTGTAGCGATGCCACCAGCCGGGTTCGCTTGCCTGCCTGGCCAACTCGAAGAACGAGGTGCGTTCCACGGGATCGTGCACGCCGTAGAGCGTGAGCAGATCCCGGATGTCGCGCTCCTTGAAACCGGTGCGACCCAGCTCGAGTCGGCTGATCTTGGCGTGCGAACCGCGGATCGCGTCGCCCGCGGCCTCGCGGGTGATGCCTTTGCCTTCGCGTAGCTTGCGCAACTGGCCACCGAGTGCGATGCGCAACACGGTGGGGCCACGGTCGGCAACAGGTTGTACGCGACCGATCTCGTCGGGTTCAGCCGTCATGGACCCAGATGTTACCGATTACCCGGTCAGATAGTCGAACTCTCCGGCCTTCGCGCCGCGGATGAATGCGTCGATTTCGGGCCGGGTATAGAAGATCACCGACCCCTGTGGGTCGCGCGAGTTGCGCACGGCGACCGAACCGTCGGCCGCTTCGGCAACCTCGACGCAATTTCCACTCGGGTTGCTGTAGGTGCTCTTGCGCCAGGCTCCATCTACCGGGCGTTCACGCTGATCATGCTGCATTCCGGACATACCGCACTCCTCCTTCTCGAATGGTGCCCAACGGTACGAAAATTGCAGATGCACGCTCAAACGTTCTTGCATCTGCTTGCGCGATGGGGAGATTAACATGCGCGACGGCACTGCGCACCGGTCGGTACTTACCCGATGTCAGCACTCGGATCAGGCACCGACCGAGTCGTCCAGCCCCCTGAATTCGTAAGCGCCACAACCCCATCGCGGCCCGACACGGCCCCAACGAACGTGCAGATGTGCTTGCATTCGAAAACGATGCGCCCGTAGACTCAGGCCGCAAGATCACCGAGCGGTACCTCGGCCGCACCGGCCGAGGCGGCCTTTCGGCGCCGAATGGGAGGGGACTTCGATGAGTAGTCCGTTGCAGCGACACCTCGGTGCCGCAGGCGCACCGCCCACCACGTGTAGTGACGAGCCGAACGGGCTCACCTACCGTCAGGCACGCGAGATGCTGCGCCAACACGACATCCACGGCCCACAGTGCCGCCAGTGGCTGGCCGCGGCCGCGTATCTGTCTGCGGGGCTGGACGACGAATAGTCCGGTTGTAACGTCTTCGTGCTGGTCAGGTCGGGTGCGGACCGGTCATACTCGGCAGCGACGATCGATCCGGACAGGTGGTGCGCGTATGCGGATATCGGAGATCTTGCGCAACAAGGGCACGGCGGTCACCACGGTCAGACCGCCGACCACGGTGCGTGAACTGTTGGCGGCGCTGGCCGAGCACAATATCGGCGCGGTGGTCGTCTCCCCAGATGGCGCCCAGATCGCGGGCATCGTGTCCGAACGTGATGTGGTGCGTCATCTCCACGCCCACGGCGCCGCGCTGCTGGATCGGCCGGTCACCGACATCATGACCGCCCGGGTTCGCACCTGTGGGCCCGAGGAGGATGTGTCGTCGCTGCGCGATGTGATGACCGAGCACCGGATTCGGCACATGCCGGTGGTGGAGTCCGATCGACTGATCGGCATCGTCAGCATCGGTGACGTGGTGAAGAGCGAGATCACCGAACTGGCGGCCGAACGCGAGCACCTGGTCGAGTATCTCCAGGGCAATTACTGAGCGCGACACCACCCCGCGGTCGACGAAAAGCGTTGCGCCTGAGAATTCTTCGCGAGCCGCACCTGAAACGTGCGTATCGTTGAACAGGTGCACCCCGCCCAACCCGAGCTCGCCGCAGCCTCGGTAATGCGGCACGCGCCCCCACCGGTGCCCGCCACGATTCGGACGCGGTTTCCCGCTCTGGCCGATCCCGCCATGGTCTATCTCGACAGCGCCGCGACGACTCAGAAGCCCGACACCGTCATCGCGGCCGTCACCGACTACCACCGCGAGCACACCGCCAATGTGGGCCGCGGCACCTACGGTTGGGCCACCTCGCTGTCGGCGCGGATCGCCGCCGTCCGCACCAGGGCCGCCGGTTTCGTCGGCGCGCAGCACCGCGACGAGATCGTGTTCACCAGCGGGGCCACCGCCGCGCTCGGCACGATCGCGCACAGCTGGGGGCTGGCCGAGCTGAACGACGGCGACGAAATCCTCTACAACCCCGCCGATCACGCCGCCAATGTGCTGCCGTGGCACCACCTGCGCGA
The DNA here is from genome assembly GCF_046549215.1 of Nocardia sp. A7. Lineage (NCBI taxonomy): Bacteria > Bacillati > Actinomycetota > Actinomycetes > Mycobacteriales > Nocardiaceae > Nocardia > Nocardia sp. A7. The sequence continues at coordinate 38,787 of NZ_JAJPWE010000009.1, forward strand.
CACCCTCGCCAGGTTCGGCCGTCGAATCGTGTTGCGGCCCTATCGAAGCACGGCGACCGGCGAGGCCGATGTCGAAGACATCCTCGCGCAGGTCGGTCCGCGCACCCGGCTGATCACCACCAGCCACCTGCACCACGTGTTCGGCGGGCTCACCACCCTCGAGGAGTTGCACGGCCGGATCGACCCCGAGATCCTGCTGTGCTTCGACTGCTCGCAGAGCGGTGGGCACCTGCCTGTCGACGTGCGCGCGCTACGCGCCGATTTCGCGATCTTCGCGGGCCACAAGATGTTCGGCGCGCCCGGCACCGGCCTGCTGTACTGCCATCGCCGGGTACACGAACGACTGCGCCCCTTCCTGCCGGGCGGACAGTCCGGGGTCAGGATCACCGAAGCCGGTCTCGTCGGCACCGGGATGCCCGAGCTACTCGAGGGTGGCACTCCCAATATTCCCGGAATCCTCTCCCTGGCACCGGCTTTCGACCTACTGGACGAACTCGACCGATACGCTGTCGCCGCGCACAACCGGGTGCTCACCCTGCGGCTCATCGAGGGACTACGCGAGGTTCCCGGGCTCGATTTCCTCGCCGGGCCCGCGCACGCCGCGTGCGCTGTGGGCTATGGCATCGTCTCGTTCACCCTCGACGGGATCACCGCGGCCGATCTCGGGTTCGTGCTGGCCGATGCCGGGTTCCTCGTGCGCACCGGGGCACACTGTGTGCCTTCGGCCGCCGCCGGGAGCGGGTCGGTGCGGGTGAGTACGCAGCTCTACAACACCCTCGACGAGATCGACCGATTCGTCACCTGTGTGTCCGGCATCGCCGGGCGCTGACTCGACCTGCCCCGACGCCGAGGAGGAATGATGGGTACGCCCCCCGTGCAGCACTACGATCGCCGCGCCGCGTCCCGGGTACTGGCCCGACTGGCCGCCCCCGGGCTCTTCGCCGCCACCGAACCGCCGCCTCCCGTCTGCATTACTCTCCGCGCCACTGCTTTACGGCCCGAACCGAACAGCGCGCTGACGCTGCCCCAGCGGATGTACCTGGAACGGTTCATGCGACCGTGCCGCCCCGACCAGGTGACCAGCGCCACCCACCGCCTCACCTGGACCGACAGCGCGGGCATCCCCAACACCGGGTACTTCCATACCGCCGGCGCAGGTCCCGAACTCGCGGTGATCGCCAGGGAAACCGTTCTCGCGCTGTGGCATTCGCTTGCCGAGTCCGGCCTGCCGGAACGAGCCGCGGCGCTGCCCGCCCCTGATCACGCTGTCCTGTTCGCGACCACCACCGATCACGATCCGCACGAGATCTTCCGGGTCGGGATCGAGGCCACCGGACGGGCGCTGGTGCAGCACGGACTGATCGCCGCCGACACCCCCTATCGCGACGTCGTCGAATTCACCAGGGGGATCAATGATTCCGGCATCTTCACCGCCGTCGCAACCCGCTGGTTCTGGGAGTTGCAGGCGTCGACCTTCCGGCGCGGGATGATCCCGGTGCGATTGGCCATCCAACCCGACGGGTCCGTGCGCTACACCGCCGACTCGATCGCGGTCCTGCGCGCGATGAAGGACGCCACCATCGCCGACGCGCACGCGGTGATGCGGCGCGCGACCACCGAGGAAGGCCTCGACAGTGAGACTGCCGTCGCGAAGTACCACGACGACCTCGACCTGATCTCTCGGCAGTACGCGCTGCTCCCCGCCGACACCCGACCCACCTGTCTCGCTGCGACGCAGCACGATATCGACGGCGCGGGCGTGCAGGTGCTGGCCGCGGTCGCCGACCGGTTCGTCGAGACATTCGCCGCACTGGCGAACTCGGTGGAGGTGGTCGAGAACCTTACCGAGGAGCTGTCCGGAACCGAGCACGATGACGGTGTCTTCTACGTACCCGATATGAGCTGCCGGCACTGTGTCCGCACGATCACCGCGCTGCTCGAGTCGATGGATATCCCTGTCGTCGAGGTCGACCTGGAATCCAAGCGGGTGATCGCCCGGATTCGCAGTCCGCGCAACCGGTTCCGGGTGTTCGAGGCACTGCGCGACGGCGGCTACAACCCGGTCGACGACGTGCCGGCGCAGGTGCCCGGCGCGTCGGTGGGATGATCCCGCCCGCCGTTCCCGCCGCGCTGCATCCGCTCGTCGCCGCGTTTCTCACCGACCGCGACGGCGTGCGGGCGGCGCTGCGCCGCTACGGCTCGCCCCTGCACCTGGTGTTCCCCCAGGTCTTCACCGCCAACCTCGCCGCGCTGAGAGCCGTGCTCGACGCAGGCGGTGTCCGGCACCGAATCTGCTACGCGCACAAAGTGAATCGCTCGGTGACGTTCGTCCGCACCGCCGAGCAGGCGGGGATTTCGGTCGATGTGGCGTCCGCGCAGGAGCTGCGTTCCGCACTGGATGCCGGATTTCGTGGCGACCGGATCGAGGTGACCGGGCCGAAAGGGGCCGCGGTGCTGGGGGCGGCACTGACCGCGGGGGCGACGGTGAACGTGGACAACCTCTGGGAACTCGACACCCTCGCCGAGCTTGCACCGCCGGGTCGCGCAGTCCAGGTGCTGCTGCGGGTTTCGGGCTTCCTCGGTAGCTCGCCGAGTCGGTTCGGCATCGATCTGGCAGACATCACGACGGCCATGGATCTGCTCGTACGGCACCGAGATCGGTTGCGGTTGTCGGGTTTCGCCTTTCACCTCGACACCGCTGCCACCACGGAACGGGTCAACGCCGTCGGTGACTGTCTCGAACTGATCGAACGAGCCTACGAGCACGGCCTGGCGCCGACAGTGCTCGATATCGGCGGCGGCCTGCGCCAGGTCTTCACCGCCGACGCCGCGGGCTACGACGCCTACGACCACGCACTGCGGGCAGGTCTGCTCGGGCGGGGACCCGCGATGCACTGGGGCAACAACACTTTCGGCTACCACGTCGCCGAGGGCATGGTGCACGGCGGGCCGGTGTTCCACAAGTACGCCAATACCGAACCCGCCGCCGCGATCCTCGCCGAACTACTCGCCGCCCCACTCCCCGGGCACGGCGGTCGCGCACTGGGGACGGTGCTCACCGACAATCTGCTCGAGCTGTGGCTCGAACCGGGCAAGGCAATGGTCGACCACGCCGGAATCACCGTGGCGCAGGTCGAATTCGTCAAACAGGCGGGCAACGGCGCGACGCTGGTACATCTGGATCTCAGCCGCGACACCGTCACCGCCGCCGACCAGGAGGTGCTCATCGATCCGATCGTGCTCGGTGACAACGCCCGCTCCGACCCCGCCGGTGTGTACTTCGCCGGCCGTCTGTGCCTCGAGCGCGACCTGATCACCCAGCGGCAGGTGCGAGTCGAGCGGTTACCGTCCCCCGGCGATCCGGTGGTCTTCGCCAATACCGCCGCCTACCACATGGACTTGTCGGCCGCACAGGCGAGCATGCACCCGGTTCCGATGAAAGTCGCAGTGCTGCAACGCGACAACCAGTTCGCGGTCTGTCCCGATGCCGACTACCGACCCGGGGACCAGTGATGGTCTACACCCACATCACCGAGCTGATCGGCAACACTCCCCTCCTGCGCCTCGACCCCGCCGTCCACGGACTACCCGATGTCGACCTGTACGCGAAACTGGAGTCGCACAACCCTTTCGGTTCAGTCAAGGACCGCGTCGCCTGGGCGATGATCCGCGACGACCTCGAGCACATGACCGCGAGCGGGCAGTCGCTCATCGAGGCCTCCAGCGGCAACACCGCCAAAGCGCTGCGGGTACTCGGCGCGCTCCACGGCATCGGGCTGCGCGCGGTCACCAACCGGATCAGGGTGGGCGAAGTCCGCCAGCTGCTGCAACTGCTCGGCACCGAGATCGTGGAACTCCCCGGCCTGTCCGAGTGCCCCGATCCGCATGCGGCCGACGATGTTTCGGCCGTCATCGAGCAGACCGTCGGCCAGGCGCCCGACCGTTGGTATCACCCCTCGCAGTACACGAACGAGCGCAATATCGCCGCCCATCACGACGGCACCGGCACCGAGATCGCCACCGAACTGGCCGACGCGGGCATCGGCCACCTCGACTACCTGATCGGCGGTCTCGGCACCACCGGCTCCACCCGCGGCACCGCGACCGCACTGCGCGCCCATCATCCGGGGCTGCGCACCATCGGCGTGGTGTCGGACCGCTTCGATTTCATTCCTGGCATTCGTTCCGAGCGTGAGATGTGGGATGTCGGCCTGTTCCGTCCGGATTTCTACGACCAGATCGTCACCGTCGACTCCGCCGCTGCCATCGAGTCGACCCTCGACCTTGCCCGCGGCTACGGCGTCCTCGCCGGACCGACAAGCGGCGCAGGCTATTTCGCCGCTTTGCGGACCCTGGCCGCGACACCGCGACCCGAGGGCCGCCCACTGGTGGCCGTGTTGATCGTGTGTGACCGGATCGAACCGTATCTGTCCTACTTCGCCAAACGCAGGCCGGACCTGTTCGGCAAGCCGACCGCACCGGCGCCTCCGAGCCCCGACGACACCGCGCCGACGCTGTCGCCCGCCGCACTGGCCGAACTCGACCGCACCGGCAGACCCACCGTGGTCGACACCCGTGGCGCGATGGCCTACCGAGTCGGGCACGTCCCCGGCGCACTCAATATCCGCGACGACCAGCTCGACGACATGCTCACCCAGGGCGTGCCGTTTCCACGGTCGCGGCCGGTGGTGTTCGTCTGCCCCGTGGGCGAGACCTCACTGCGCTTCGCCGCGCTGGCCCACCGCGCGGGCTATGACGCGTTCAGCCTCGCGGGTGGCATCGTCGCGTGGCGCGACGCCGGCTACGCCATGGAGCGCGGCAGCTGATCAGACGAGCACCCTGGTCGCGCGGCGGGCGGCGCGCAGCGAACGACCGTGGCCGGTACCGGCCAGCAAGACGGCCAGTGGGCCGCGGTACCCATCGGCGAGCATTTCGACGACCGCACGGAAGCGGGCGACGAAGTGCTGTGCGGTCGCCTCGTCGAACCGGGCGATCGGATAGAGGAACGACCCGTCGACCCCGGCAGGCGCGCCGAGCTGGTCGTAGTGATCGGTGAGCCCGAACTCGAGGTCGTGTTTGGCCCTGACCACACCGGTCGGCACCTCGGTGATCGAAAGGCCCTGTGCCGGTATTCGTTCGGCGGTGACGCGTGGCGCCTCGGCGCGCTGGAGGATGAGGGTCGCCTGGAACAGCGGGAGCGCGGCGTCCTGCGGCAGGCAGCGTTTGAGGCGGGGGTTGGGAGTGTCGGGGTGGGCGTAGGCGGCGAGCGCGACCCGGCGGACCTGATCGAGGAGCTCGCCGACATCGGCCGCGCGGTCGAGGCGAACCCGCATCAGCACGTCGTCGGAGAAATTGCCGACGAGGTCGTCGAGCAGACGGTGATCGCGACCCGAGATCGCCGTGGCGACAGTGACATCGCAGGTGCGGGCGACGGCGCCGATGGTGAGGGCGAACGCGGCCTGCAACACCATGAACAGACTCGCCCGCGCGTCCTGCGCCACCCGCAGCAGGCCTGCGTGCGTCGCGGCATCGAACGAAATCGGCAGCAGCGCACCGGCAACCGGGTCGATCGAGGGTACGGGCTGTTCGCGCGCGGGCAGGTCGAGCAGGGCGGGGCGACCCGCCAGTGCGTTGGCCCAGTAGCGCAGCTGATGGGTGGCGCGGCTCCACTCGTCGGTGAACTCACCGAGCTGCTCGTGCTTCCACAGGGTGTAGTCGATGTAGCTGACCGGCAGCGGTGGCCATTGCGGGGAGGTGCCCGCGCGGCAGGCCAGGTAGGCGGTGACCAGGTCGCGGATCAGCGGGGCCATGGACCGGCCGTCGACCGAGATGTGGTGCACGACAAGGGCGAGCACTACGTCGTCGGGTCCGAGTACGAACAGCCGCGCCCGCACCGGCAGGTCGCGGGTGAGGTCGAAGGGTTGCTCGGCCAGCGCGGCGACCGCGGGCGCGAGTTCGGCTTCACCGACGCCACATTCGACCACGTCGAGAACGACCTCGTCGGGATCGACCACCTGTTGGGCGGGGCCGTGCTCGGTCACCGGATAACGCGTGCGCAGCGGAACATGGCGGGCGACAAGCAGGGTCAGCGCCGCACGCAGCGCGGCCACATCGACGGACGCGCCGCGCAAGCGCATGGCCCGCGCGACATTCCAGTCCGCCGACCGGCCGAGCCGGGCGGCCTGCCACATCCGCTCCTGGGCGGGCGCGAGCGGCACATGGGCCGGACACGGGCGTGGCGCGAGGACCGGTGCGGCGGTGGGCCGCAGACACACCGGGGCACTTCCCGTGCGCGCCGTCGCCATCAGAACGCCGCGACCTGCGTCGAATCCCCCCGATCTCATCCCCACACCGGGGTCCAACACGCGTCTACAACCTCCACACCGTCCGACAGGTGCGCAACGCTAACGACCCGACATGAACATGCAGTTACCGGATCGTGACAATGCACGGTCGGCCCGCCCGGATCGCGGATCTCCAGATTTCGCCGACTATCCACTTTCCGGGCGAAATCGCCCAAAAGCCGCGTTAGAGTAGCGATGGGAAGCGGAACGAGGAGTGTGTTGGTGTCCATCGGGAAATTGGTGTCGTTCGACGGTTCACGGGGTTTCGGCTTCATCCGGCCCGATGACGGCGGGCCCGATGTTTTCGTCCACGTCAACGACATCGGCCTCGACGAGGACGAACTGCGTCAGGGTCGCCTGTTCGAATTCGATGTGACCGAGGGTGACCGTGGCCCCAAGGCGATCAACCTGACCGCGGTCGGCCAGCCCGTCGCGGCACCGAAGGTGCGCAAGACCGGCGACCGGCTCGGTCCCGACGAACTGCGTCAGCAGATCACCGAACTGCTGTTGGAGGCCTCGCCCGCGCTCACCGCGGCCGAGATCATCACCATCCGCGACCGGTTCACCATCTTCGCCGACGAGCGCGGCTGGCTCGACAGCTGATCGCGACACCGCGCACCCGATCTTGCGCGCACCTGTCGGTACCTCGTCCTACGATCGCCTCACACACCGATTAATCGGGCGTGCTCGCATCGTCGACACGGGTGAACACACCCGCGAGGAGGATCGGATGGATCTACCGGTGATGCCGCCAGTGCGCCCCATGCTGGCCAAGTCGACCCCGTCGTTACCGCGCGAGCCTGGACTCAGTTATGAGCCGAAGTGGGACGGCTTCCGCTGCATCGTGTTCCGCGACGGTGCCGAGATCGAACTCGGTTCGCGCAACGATCGCCCGCTCACCCGGTATTTCCCCGAGTTGGCCGAGCTGCTCAAAGCCGCGCTGCCGCAACGCTGCGTCGTGGACGGGGAGATCGTGGTCGTCACCGATCAGGGCCTGGATTTCGATACCTTGCAGCAGCGGTTGCATCCGGCTGCTTCGCGGGTGAACAAGCTCGCGGTGGAGACACCAGCCAGTTTCGTCGCCTTCGATCTGCTCGCCCTCGGCGATCGCGATCTCACGACCGACCCGTTCGTCGAGCGGCGGCGTGAACTCGAATCGTTGCTGGAGGCTGCGCCGGGCCGGATCCATCTCACGCCGATCACCCGAGATCCCGACGTGGCGCAGGACTGGTTCACCCGATTCGAGGGCGCGGGCTTCGACGGCGTGATGGCCAAGTCCGACGAGCAGGCCTACCTGCAGGACAAGCGAGTGATGCTCAAGATCAAGCACGAACGCACCGCCGACTGTGTGGTCGCCGGATACCGGATGCACAAGGACGGCGAGGGCGTCGGTTCGCTGCTGCTCGGGCTGTTCGACGACGAGGGCAACCTCAATCACGTCGGCGTGGCATCGAGTTTCACCGCGGCCCGGCGCCGCGAGCTGCTCGGCGAGCTGGCGCCCTTGCGCGAGAACGCACTCGACGACCATCCGTGGCGCAACTGGGCCGATGCCGTCGCACAGGCCAACGCCGACGGCAAGATGCCCGGCGGGCAGAGTCGGTGGAGCGGCGGCAAAGACCTGTCGTGGGAACCGTTGCGGCCGGAGCTGGTCGCCGAGGTGCGCTACGAGCACGTGCAGTCGGGACGGTTCCGCCACGGCGGTCGGCTGGCCCGGTTCCGACCCGACCGCACCCCCGATTCGTGCACCTATGCCCAACTCGACGAAGTGGCACCCGCCGAGCTCGACGCGATCTTCGGGATCGGCCGATGAGCGCCGCGCTGGAACTCGACATCGACGGCCGCGCGCTGACGATCAGCAATCCCGACAAGATCTACTTCACCAAACGCGGCGAGACGAAGCTCGACCTGGTCAATTACTACCGGGCGGTCGCCGACCCGCTGCTCGGCGTGATCGGTGGCCGCCCGCTGCTGCTGGAACGTTATCCCGACGGCGCGTCGGGCAAATCGTGGTTCCAGAAGCGAGTGCCGAAGTCGGCGCCGGACTGGCTGCGGACCGTCGAGGTGTCCACCCCGAACGGCACCACCAGCGACGCACTGGTCGCCCACGATCTCGCGCACATCCTGTGGGCGGTGAATCAGGGCTGCCTCGGTTTTCACGTGTGGCCCAATCACGTCCCCGATCTGCGGATCGCCGACGAACTGCGCGTCGACCTCGATCCCTCGCCCGGCATCGGTTTCGACGATCTACGCCGGGCCGCGGTGCGCACTCGCGAGCTGCTGACCGAACTCGGCATCGACTCGTCCATCAAGACCTCGGGTTCGCGTGGGCTGCACATCTACGCCGCGCTGGAACCGCGGTGGGACGGTTACGAGGTGCGCGCGGCCGCGGTGGCGATGGCCAGGGAACTCGAACGCAGGCACCCCGACGAGATCACCGCGCAGTGGTGGAAAGAGGAGCGCGGCGCGCGGGTGTTCATCGACTTCAACCAGAACGCACCGCACAAGACCGTTTTCGGTGCCTGGTCGGTGCGGCCGAAGGTCGGCGGTCAGGTGTCGACGCCGATCACCTGGGCCGAACTCGACACCGTGGTCCCCGACGAACTCACGCTCGCCACCGTGCCCGCCCGGCTCGCCGAATCGGGTGATCCGTGGGCGAACCGGGCACCGCAGTCGATCGCACCGCTGCTGGAGATGTCGGAGCGCGACATGGCAGCGGGCCTGATGGACGCACCGTGGCCCCCGCAGTACCCGAAGATGCCGAACGAGCCGCCGCGCGTACAACCGAGCCGGGCCAAGAAGGACTGAGCGCCGGCCGCGGATCCGGCAGACCAGATGCGGAGGCCGGGTCTATTCGGCGGTGGTCCAAGGCGACCAGACCGCGGCACTGCCCTTGCCCTCGCACACGAGCGCATGGTTGTCGGAGGTGCGGCCCGACTTGTCCACCGAGGGATCGCATTTCGCACCCGCGGTGTAGTACGACCCCGACACCCGGAACGGTCCCGACCAGGTGTAGCCGCTCGGTCCGCGCAGACACAGCAATGTCGCACCGTCTGCGGCGACGCCGAGCAGACCTACCTTCTCCGCGGCACACTCCGTGCCCTTCTCGACGACACTGCCCTTCTCGGGCGGGCTCGTCACCGGGACGGGTTGGGTCGCCGTCGGCGCGCCCTGGGAGGTGACCGACACCGTCACCGGCATCGGCGTCGAGGTCGCCGACTGTGCCAGCGTCGGAATCGACACCTCCAGCCCGCCGAACACCGCGAGCCCGATCGTGGCCGCGACCGCCGCCTCGGAAATGCCGAGCAGCAAGGCCAATACCGCGATCCCCCGCCCGCGCGGATGCCCGAACGACAGCAGCCCGAACACGATCGCGATCGGGAACAGCACCACCAGCGCGGCGGCGAGCGCCACCATCGCATACGGATTCACGCGCGGCTGATCCCCGCGACGACCCCCTGCGGCTTCGTCCGCACTCACCTGCGGCCAGCGCTGGCCGTCCCACCGCCGATCATCGGACTCGTGCTCGGGGTCGTCATCCCATTCCTCATACCGTGCCATCAACCCCGGGTCCCTCTCCGATCTCCCCGGGCGCGCACGAAACAGGTGCGACGCCGGGTTACGCGACGAGAATAGGGACTCGGACCCCGGTAGCACAGCTCAAACGCGAAATAGGGTCACAGTGATATAACACGTAATTTCGCCGCAGCCCCCCGGGTAACGAGCCAGCTATCGCCTCTGCACAGGTGACCGGATCAGGTTCATGCTGGTCAACTGGTCAACCATTGTCTCCACCCCTGCTCACGAGAAGGATTCCACGACCAACAGCACGCCTCCGGTAGACCGACCGTTAGCCGAGGATCTCCATGCCGACGGTTACGCAACCGGCCGTGCCGGCCCACAGCGTCAGAAGTGCGGTGGTCGCGATGCGGCACTCGGCGCACGCGCTCGATTCCTAGCGTTCGCCCGGTTCCACGCTCGGTATCGGCTCGGTGGCCAGCACGCTCGGAATCGTCACGGTGATCATCGTCAGCAGCGTGTCGGCCAGCAGTTGATGCACCTGCGTCCTGGTGAGCGTGCCGCGGGTGATCCATTCGCGCCCGGCGACCTTCACCAGGCCCGCGTAGGCGAGCACCAGCGCGCGCAATGGCGCACTGTGTGCCAGCTCGGCGCGTCCGATCATCACCAGCATGCGTTCGGCGGCGGCGTCGTCGGCCTGGTCGAGGATTTGCTGCACTTCGGGGTCGTCACCGACGCCCTCGTGGCTGGTGACCTTCACCCAGGTGGTGCCGTGTTCGGCGATGGTGTCCAGCAGCCAGCCCACGATCGCGTCGACCCGCTCGCCCGGTGTGCCGTCGGGGATGGAGACCTTGTCCTGACGCGGCAGGGTCACCATGCGACGCACGACCGCCAGGTACAGGTCGCGCTTGTTGCCGAAGTAGTGGTTGATCAGGCCGCGCGCCACCCCCGCGCGCTGGGCCAGTTCCGCGGTCGACACCGCCGCGTAGGGCCGTTCGCCGAACATGTCGATGGCACAGGCCAGGATCTGCGCGCGTCGCTCGTCGGGTTCGAGCCTGCGCCTGCGCGGCGCGTCTGCGGTGTCGGTGTCCAGCGGGGAAATCGCGGTGCTCCGTCGAGTTCGATAGGCGTCGCGCGGTTGCGGCGACGGCCCATCACGATACCCAGCGGGTCGCTCGCGGGGCGAATGCGAGAATAGATGTCGTCCACCGCTCCCGCACGAAGGAATGTCGCACTCCCCGATGACCGAGAACATGATCGATCCGGATGAGTTGGCGACCTGTCTGCGGGTGCTGGAACACGCCGGGCAACTGGAGAAGGAACACCCCGATTCCATCGCTGTGCAGCGTGCGGTCGGGCACATGTTCAAGAAGCTCAAGCACCGTCGGCGTATCGAGGCCAGAGAGCAGATCTCGTCGAACGATCGCGCGGTCATCGCCGCGACCGCCACGGGGTCGCCGCAACGTATCGACGACGAGACCGCGGGCATCGCGATCAGCTCGTCCACCTCCGGCGCGAGCGCGGGCACTCTACTCAAGGCGCGGCCCTGCTACATCTGCAAGCAGAAATACACCCAGGTCGACGCGTTCTACCACCAGCTGTGCCCCGATTGCGCGGCCGCGAGCCACACCAAGCGCGATGCCCGCACCGACCTGTCCGGCAAGCGCGCCCTGCTCACCGGTGGTCGCGCCAAGATCGGCATGTACATCGCATTGCGCCTGCTGCGCGACGGTGCGCACACCACCATCACCACCCGCTTCCCCAACGACGCGATCCGCCGCTTCGCCGCCATGGAGGACAGCGCCGACTGGCTGCACCGGCTGCGCATCGTCGGCATCGACCTGCGCGACCCCGCACAGGTCGTCGCACTGGCCGACGACGTCGCCGCGCAGGGCCCCCTCGACATCCTGATCAACAACGCGGCCCAGACCGTGCGCCGATCGGCCGGTGCCTACAGCGCCCTGGTCGACGCCGAGACCGCGCCGCTGCCCGCGGGTGTACTGCCGGAGATGGTCACCTTCGGCAAGACCATGCAGGCACACCCGACCGCGCTCACCGCCTCGCTCACGCCGTCGCTGTCGGCCACCGATGTCGCCGAACTCGCGCTGGTCGCCGGTTCGGCCACCCCGGAACGGATCGCGGCGGGCGTGGCCATCGACGCCGGTGGTCTCGTCCCCGACCTCGCGCACACCAACAGCTGGGTGCAGACCGTCGGCGAGGTGGAGGCCACCGAACTGCTCGAGGTGCAGCTGTGCAATTCGGTCGCGCCGTTCATCCTGGTGTCACGGTTGCGGCCGGCGCTGGCCGCCGCGGCGGGCAGGCGCAAGTACGTAGTGAACGTCTCCGCGATGGAAGGCCAGTTCGGCCGCGGTTACAAGGGCCCTGGGCATCCGCACACGAATATGGCCAAGGCCGCGCTGAACATGCTCACCCGCACCAGCGCGCTCGAGATGTTCGAGGCCGACTCGATCCTGATGACCGCGGTCGACACCGGTTGGATCACCGACGAGCGCCCGCACTTCACCAAGGTTCGCCTCGCCGAGGAGGGCTTCCACGCACCCCTCGACCTCGTCGACGGCGCCGCTCGCGTCTACGACCCGATCGTGCAGGGTGAGGCAGGCGTCGACCTGTACGGCTGCTTCCTGAAGGATTACCGGCCTTCGCCCTGGTGAAGTCCAAGCGATGCCGAACCGGAATCATGATCATCATTGCGGTCGGCGAGCGGGTACATATTCTGAACAGGTGCCGTTCCGCGTGTTGGCCGACGTTCTCGCCGTCACCCACGTCGCGTTCATCGCGTACGTGGTCGCCGGCGGCTTCCTGGCGTGGCGATGGCCCCGCACGATCGGCCTGCACGCGCTGGCCGTGGCGTGGGGTTTCGGCACCGTCCTGATCGGCTTCCACTGCCCGCTCACCTACGCGGAGAACTGGGCGCGCAGGCAGGCCGGAGTGGGCGAGTTGCCCGCCGCGGGATTCATCGACCACTACCTGACCGGGGTGATCTACCCCGACAGCGCGGTCGGCTTGGTACGCGCGCTCGCGGCGCTGGCGGTACTCGTGTCGTGGTTCGGCTACGCGCGCCTGTACCAGCGCCGGCTCAGTTCACGTGCCGTGTGATCTCCTGCGCCACCGCGGCGTGCTGTTCGTCGAGATAGAAGTGCCCGCCACCGAATGTGCGCAGGCTGAACGGCCCGTCGGTGACCGAGCGCCACTGCTCAGCCTGTGCCACGGTCGTCGTCGGATCCTCGGTGCTCACCAACGCGACGACCGGGCAGCTCAGTAGCGGTCCCGGCCGGTGCCGATAGGTTTCGACCGCCTCGTAGTCGGCACGGACGGCAGGGAGCACGAGATCGGCCAGACCCGGTTCGGTGCGCAGCAGTCGCACCGGTGCGGGGTCGTTCGCCAGCCGTTCGAGGTCATCGATGAGGGCGCCATCGGTGGCCTGGTGCAGACGCGCGGTTTCGACGAATTCCGGTGCGGGACGGCCGGATACGATGAGCGCGGCGATCGGCTGTCCGGCGACGGCGAGTCGCAGTGCGGTCTCGTAGGCCACGGTCGCGCCCATGCTGTGGCCGAACAGCGTACGGGCCGGTCCCGGCTGACGCGCGATGTCGGCGGCGATCCGGTCGGCGAGCACATGCAGGTCGGTGATCGCCGGATCGTCGAGGCGGTCCTGTCGACCCGGATACTGCACCGCCGTCACTTCCACGCCGGCACCGATGTGTCGCGCCAACGCCCGATAGAAGGTCGCCGATCCCCCGCCCGGCGGAAAACACGTCAGCCGCCCGCACGCCGACGTGCCAGGTCGCAGTAGCCGAACCCACTCCGTCGCAGCCGTATTCACGCCCACATCACACTCCTCACCGTCATCACCACAACTAGGCTGGTCGATGTGACCACCGCGCAGCAGCTCGTCCACGCCTACGAGTCGGGACTGGGACTCCCACCGTCGGGCGATGCCGACGTGCCGCAGGCCGGTGCGCGGTTGGCGGCCACCCTACCGGTGTGGGCGCTCGCTGCGGGCTCGGTCGCGGCGGCGAGCGCGGCCGCCAACCGGATCAGGATCGCACAGGGCCTGCCCACCCGCCCGGTTCGCCTCGATGCCGACCGGGTGACCGCGGCCTTCAGCAGTGAACGCCTGTTCCGTCGAGGCGGCAGCGCACCCGCGGTCTTCGCCGAACTGTCGGGTTTCTTTCGCACCGCCGACGGATGGGTGCGCACCCACGCGAACTACCCACACCACCGGGAACGGCTGCTGACGGCGCTGGAGCTGGCCGCCGACAGCGACGCCGCCCAGCTCACCGCTCGATTGTCCACGAGCAAGGCCGCTGAGATAGAAGACGCCGCGACAGCTTTCGGCGCGCTCGCGGTCCGTGTTCGTCCCGAAGACGAATGGTCGGCCAGCCCGATGGGTCGTGCGGCCGCCACCGGCCCGGTGGTCGCGATGGATGTGCGCGACGACGAGCAGGACCGACAACCGACCGATCGGCTCAGCATCGCCACGTCGGCGACCGCCACGACCGATCGACCCCTGACCGGCATCCGCGTCCTTGACCTCACCCGTGTCCTCGCAGGTCCGGTCGCCACCCGAACCCTCGCGCTGCTCGGCGCCGACGTACTTCGCGTCGACCCGCCGCACCTACCCGAGATCGACTGGCAGTTCGCTGACACCTGCCAGGGCAAGCGCTCCACGCTGCTCGACCTGCGCACCGATCTGGCGACCTTCGAAGATCTCCTCGATGCGGCGGATGTCCTGGTCACCGGCTATCGCCCGGGCGCGCTCGCCGCGGCAGGGGTCCGCGCGGCCCGACGTCCCGGCTTGATCGAGGCATCCGTCTCCGCCTGGGGCACGAACGGGTCTTGGGGTAACCGACGCGGTTTCGACAGCATCGTCCAAGCGGCATCGGGCATCTCGCTGCTCGAAGGTGCACCGGATCGTCCCGGCGCGCTACCCGCCCAGGCACTCGACCACGGGTCGGGCTACCTGCTGGCCGCCGGTGTCATGGACGCGCTGTTGGCTCGTGCCGACGACGGGTTCGGCCGGATTGTTCGAGTTTCCTTGGCCCGCACCGCATCCTGGCTGCTGGCCGCGGCCGACCGCTCCCCCGATCACCGCGCCGCGACACCGCCCGATTCGGCGTCGATCGTCACCCACAGCGAACTGGTCACGGCCGCACCGGCATTCGCCGACTACGACGACTATCGTTGGCCCGCACCACCTTACGGGTCAGCACAACCGTTCTGGGTAGAAGCGCCCGATCACTACCATCGCCCGTGACCGGCCTCGGTCACTTCCCCGCGAGCGCCTGGACAGCCACCGTGAGCTGATCACCGTCGACAGCCACCTCGCCCGGATCCAGTAACCACAGCAGCCCGAGCCCTTGGGCGATCACGAAGTACATCCGCCCGATCGCCGCGGCCTGTGCCGCATCGAGTTCGGGGTGCGCCGCCTGCACGTGGGCACCGAGGTCGGCGAACGCCCCGGACATCTGGTCGCCCAGTTGCGCCCGGGCGTCGTCGGATCGCACGATCCGAACGATGTTCTCCAGGCTGGCCAACATCGCCTCGTGATTGCCCGCGAACACCTCGGGCATCCCGTTCCACAGCAGCGCGAGCCCCTCCAGCGGTGACTTCCCGGTGCCCGCGGCGATCAGGTCGTCCATCGCCTGACCCATGGAGTTGCCGAGCGCCTCACTGAGCGCCTCGGTGACGAGCCGGTCCTTCGAGCCGAAGTGGTAGCCGATCGCGGCCAGGCTCACCCCTGCCGCGGTGGCGATATCGCGCGCGGTCGCCTTCGCGACGCCGCGCTCCAGAATCACTTTCCGCGCCCCAGCCAGTAGATCTTCCCTGTTGCCCATGCTCAGCAGCCTACCCGACTGTCTTAGACATTTGTTCTAGACATGCGTGCAATACTTTGTTAGACATATGTCTAAGACATTCGTACATCAGACGGGAAACACCATCATGAGCATCACCAGCCCCCTCCACGTTCTCGTCTCCGGTGGCGGTATCGCGGGCAACGCGGTCGCACTCCAGTTGCTGCGCAACGGCATTCGCACCACCGTCGTCGAGCGCGCCGCGGTCCCCCGCCCCGGCGGTCAGGCCGTCGACCTGCGCGGCCCGAGCAAGGAGGCCGCCGAGCGAATGGGGCTGATGGAGGGCATCGCCGAGTACCAGCTCGACGAGCGCGGCATGTCCTATGTCGACGGTGACGGCAAGATCTACGCCAGGATGGCGATGGCGGACTTCGATGGCCAGGGCGCCGTCGCCGAAATCGAGATCACCCGCGGCGATCTGAACCAGGTGTTGCTCGACGCGGTGGCGATCGCCGACAACGGTCAGCTCGACTACCGCTACGGCGAGTGGATCGACAAGATCGTCCAGGACGACACCGGCGCGGACGTCACCTTCGCCGCAGGCAACACCGAGCGATTCGACCTGGTGATCGGCGCGGACGGCGTCCACTCGGCGACCCGTGGGCTTGTCTTCGGACCCGAGGAGAACTTCAGCACCAACCTCGGTGGCTACGGTGCCTTCTTCACCATGCCGAAGCCGGCCGACGTCGAGCCCGGCTGGTTCAGCATGCGCTTGGTGCCCGGTGCCATGCTCGGCATCCGTCCCGACGCCGACCCGAGCACCGCCAAGGCGATCATCACCCTGCGCACCGCGAAGGATCCGGCTCTGCGCCGCGACGTCGACGCCCAGCGCGCTCTCATCAGGAAGGCGATCGGCGACGCGGGCTGGCATGCGCCCGCGATCCTCGCGGCGATGGATTCCACGCCCGACTTCTACTTCGACGAAGTCGCCCGCGTCGATGTGCCCGAACTGTCCATCGGCCGGGTCACCCTGATCGGCGACGCGGGCTACTCTGGCTCCCCGCTGAGCGGCATGGGTACCGCGATGGCGATCGTCGGTGCCTACATCCTGGCTGCCGAGATCGCCGCCACCCCGGATGATCTGGCCGGCGCGCAGCGGCGGTACCAGGACAAGATCTTGCCGTTTCTCGACAAGGCGAAGGAGATTCCCGGTGGCGGTATGGCGATGATGATCCCCAAGTCGCCGCTGGTGACGCGGCTCGCCAAGGTGAATGTGCGGCTGATGATGTCGCGCCCGATGCGCCCGCTCACCAAGAAGATCTTCTTCGGCCACACCGAGGAATTCGCCCTCCCGACCTACTGATCCCACCCACACACTGGCCGCGGACCGCGAAAGGTCCGCGGCTACTCTCGATGACGTGCCGCAGAAGATCATCCTCGACGTCGATACCGGGATCGACGACTCCCTGGCCATCCTGTACCTGCTGGCTTCCGACGACGCCGAGATCATCGGCATCGCCGCCACCGCGGGCAACGTGGACGGCGCGCAGGTCGCGGCGAACACGCTGGCCGTGCTCGATCTCGGCCGGGCACCCGAGATCGAGGTGGCGCTCGGCGCGGCCGAACCGCTGGCCGTCCCGCTGCGCACCACCGAGGACACCCACGGCCCGCAGGGCCTCGGGTACGCCGAGCTGCCCGTCTCGCCGCGTTCGCTGTCGTCCCGGTCGGCGGCCCAACTCTGGGTGGACCTGGTTCGCGCCGACCCCGGCGAGGTGACCGGGCTGTGCACCGGTCCGCTGACCAATCTCGCGCTGGCCCTGCGCATCGAGCCCGAGCTGCCGCGCCTGCTGCGTCGCCTGGTCATCATGGGCGGCGCGTTCAACCACCCCGGCAACACCACCCCGACCAACGAGTGGAACATTCACGTCGACCCCGAAGCGGCCAAGGAGGTCTTCGACGCCTTCTCCGCGGCTCCACAGGACCGCAGGCCACTGGTCTGCGCGCTCGACATCACCGAGTCCATCGAGATGCTCCCCGAACACCTCGCATCGCTCGCACGGTCGGCACACAGCGCACCGGTCGAGCAGATCGGCGCAGGAGATCCCCCCGAATTCCGCTCGGCGGCGAGCAATCCGATCATCCGCTATCTCACCGACGCGGTGCGGTTCTATTTCGACTTCCACCACCAGTACGACCTGGGCTATCTGGCGCACATGCACGACCCGTTCGCCGCCGCGGTCGCGCTGGATCCGGCCCTGGCGATCACCCGCCCGGCCACCGTCGACGTGGAGCTGGCCGGCACCATCACCCGGGCCACCACCGTTGCCGACTGGGCGGGGATGTGGGGCCGAAAACCCAACGCCGACATCGTGATCGGCACCGACCCCGCCGTCTTCTTCGAACGCCTCGTCACCCGCGTCGGTGCGCTGGCCCGCCACCTCTACCCGGAGCAGTCATGACCGTAGACACCGTCGCCTACCTCGCCGACTTCCGCACCCGCTACGCCCTCCCCGCGATCGTGGACGTGCACACGCACTTCATGCCCGATCAGGTGATGCGCAAGGTCTGGGCCTATTTCGATGCCGCCGGTCCGCTGACGGGCCGACCATGGCCGATCACCTACCGTGACGACGAGCAGGTGCGCCTGAAAACGTTGCGCGACTTCGGTGTTCGCGCGTTCACCTCGCTGGTGTACCCGCACAAGCCCGGCATGGGCGAGTGGCTCAACTCGTGGACCGCCGAATTCGCCGCTCGCACGCCCGACTGCCTGCACACCGCCACCTTCTATCCCGAACCGGACGCGCCCCGCTATGTGCGAGCGGCGATCGATGCGGGTGCGCGAGTCTTCAAGGTACACATCCAGGTCGGCGCGTTCTCCCCGCTCGATCCCCTGCTCGACCCGGTGTGGGCGATCCTCGCCGAAGCCGGAACCCCCGTTCTCATCCATTGCGGCTCCGGTCCCGCACCCGGAGAATTCACCGGCCCCGGCCCCATCAGCGAACTGCTGCACCGATTTCCGACCCTGCGCTTGATCATCGCGCATATGGGGACCCCCGAATACAGTGAGTTCCTCGACCTGGCCGAGCAGTACCCCCAGCTCTTTCTCGACACCACCATGGTCTGGACGGATTTCAGCGAGGGTGGCGCGCCCTATCCGCCCGCCGAACGCGATCGACTGATCCGCTTCGGTGATCGCATTCTCTTCGGCAGCGACTTCCCCAATATCCCCTACCCTTACGCCGAGGCGGTCAACGCACTCGAACGCTTGGACCTCGGCACCGAGTGGATTCGAAACGTGTGCCACAACAACGCGGTTGCCCTTTTCGACCTGTGACCGTGCGCCCCTCGGTGCGCATTCCCTCGGACGCCGGTGACCGCGCCTGGCTTTCAGCGGCCGATGATCTCGGCCGCGTAGACGGCGAGCCGAACACGGTTGTCGGTGCCGGTCTTTGCGAGCAGGTTGGCGATGTGGGTCTTGACGGTGCTCACGCCCAGGTGGAGCCGGTCAGCGATCTCCTGATTGCCGTACCCCTCGGCGACGAGACGAAGGACGTCGCGCTCCCGTGGTGTCAGATCGGGCGTGGGGACCGGCGCCGACGGTGCCGCGAGCGCCCGGTCGACCAGGCGGCGCAGCAGCGCGGGCGAGAACAACAGGTCGCCCTCCACCGTGCGCCGGATCGCGTCGAGCAGCACGGCCGGCTCGGTGTCCTTGACGAAATAGCCCGCGGCACCGGCGGACAGCGCGGGCAAGAGGTGTTCATCGTCATCGAAGGTGGTCAGCACGAGCACTTTCGCGCGCGGCGACGACGCGAGGATCTGCTGGGTCGCCGCGACACCGTCGAGGCCGGGCATCCGCAGATCCATGACGACGAGATCGGGGGTGAGTTCGGCGTACAGCCGCACCGCTTCGACGCCGTTGGCCGCTTCCCCCACGACGGCCAGGTCGGTGGTGTCCTCGATGAGCATCCGCAGGCCCGCGCGGACCAGGCGCTGGTCGTCGACGAGTAGCACGGTGATCACAACAGCTCCTCCGCTCGCGCGCTGTCGGGCAGCCACGCCCGCACCACCCAGGTTCGTTCCTCGGCGCCGACTGAGAGTGTCCCACCGGCGAGTTCGGCCCGTTCCCGCATTCCGACGATGCCGTGTCCCGGCGGTGCCGCCGTTTCGCGCCTACCGTTGACAACCTCGATCGCGATGCCGCCGCCACTGCTGCCCACCCGAAACCGCACGGGCACACCACGATCCGCGTATTTCATCACGTTGGTCAGCGATTCCTGCACCAATCGCAACAGTGTGAGCCTGCTGATGGCGTCGAGCCCGTCGAGATCGGTGTCCACGGTTGCCTCTACGGTGAATCCGGCGGCGCGCACTCGGGTGAGTGCGGCGGTGATCTCGGTGGCGACAGCGTCGGAGTCGACCAGGGCGACGGTGCCGAGGGCCGGATCACGTAGCGCGGCGAGCAGCCTGCGGATGTCGGCGAGTGCGTCGGCCGCCGTGCCGCGTACGTCGTCGAGGACGGCACGCACGCGCGGATCGGCTTCTCGCACAACATGTCCGGCGACCGAGATCCGAAGGATGATCGAAGCCATGTGGTGGGCGACCACATCGTGGAGTTCTCTGGCCAGTGCGGCTCGCTCGTCGAGGCGGGTCCGTGATTGCGCCTCTTCGGCGCGCATGCGCACATTCTCCGCCAGGTCACGCTGCCCACGCAGGTACAACCCGAGCAGCAACGGCAGTCCCACATACGCCGCGGCCTCGACGAGGGTGGACGCCCGGCCGATCGAGTTGTCGTGCAGACCGACCCGCCCGAGCGCCACGGCGGCTGCCCAACCCGCCGTCGCCACCGCCGCGATCGACCACCGGTGCGTGCGCGCGACCACGTCGACCAGCGCCACCGCACCGAGGTAGGGCACCAGGCCCGACACGCCCCAGGCGTCTGTCCGCAGCATCGGCACCGCCAACGCCGACAGCACCATCGACACCGCGAGCGGCCACCGCGACCCGGCCAGGAACACCACGCCCGCCGTCATCGCGAGCACCCAGTAGTGCGGTGGCACACGGTACTGGCCCGGGTACGTGCTGGCCAGCAGCAATACCGGGATCAGCACGAGCGGCAGCCACCGCAGCAGCCCTCGCCAGTCGCGGTGTGCACGGATGTCGATCACGCCCCCACGCTAGGTGACCGAAGGGCGTGGACCGCGCGAGTAGGCGGTCGGCGAGTCCGCGCGGGCACGTGGTCGGCCCGCTGCCAGGGCGCCAGATCAGACCTCGGCTACCACGCCACGAGCACGTCCGCAAGGGTCGCGCGGGCGGATTCCGGCTGTCCTGATCCGGCTGTTCGGCGGAGTCGCCGCGGCCGTGACCGAACAAAGCTGGAGGTTCCCGCACAGAAGGAGCACACGTTGGTCTCGCGACGAGGATTTCTCACCGGGCTCGCCCTCGCACCGGTGGCGTACGCGGCCGGATGTTCGATGCGCCCGTCGGCACCTGGTTCGGCAGCCGACTCGACCCGCCCGTTACCCATCCCGCCGCCGGCCGCGTCCACCGTCGGTGCCGACGGTGTCCGCCGGTTCACGCTGCGGGCTCGGACGGGCACTACCGAGATGATCCAGGGCAGGCAGACCCCGACGTGGGGCTACAGCGGTTCGGTTCTCGGCCCCACCGTGCGAGCCCGACGCGGCGAGCAGGTCGCCTTCACCATCACCAACGATCTCGCAGAACCCACCTCGGTGCACTGGCACGGCATGCACCTGCCCGCGAAGTTCGATGGTGGGCCGCATCAGATGATCGCGCCGGGCGCGGTATGGACACCGAATTGGACGGTGCGCCAGCAGGCCGCGACGCTGTGGTATCACCCGCATCCGCACGGCGCGACCGAAAAGCACGTCCACCGTGGGCTCTCCGGCTTCTTCCTGATCGACGACGACGCGGCCGATGCGCTGGATCTGCCGAAAGAGTACGGCGTCGACGACATTCCGCTGGTGATCCAGGACCGCCGCTTCACCGCAGCCGGCGCCATCGACGAATCCGATACCACCGATGTGGGCTTGCTCGGCGACACGATCGTCACCAACGGCATCGCGAATGCCCACCTGTCCGTCAGCACCGAACGGGTCCGGTTGCGCATCCTCAACGGCTCGTCGGGCCGTCTCTACAACCTGTCCTTCGGCGACGGCCGAGCGTTTCAGCTCATCGCCACCGACGGTGGCCTGCTTCCGAAACCCGTCACCCTGAACCGAATCCAACTCAGCCCCGGTGAACGTGTCGAGTTGGTGGTCTCCTTGGTCGCCGGCGAGAACGTCACGTTACGCTCGCTGCCGATCACCGACCGCGCGGGCATAGACCGCGCCGCCGAGTTCGGCTTCGACGACACCTTCGACATCCTGACACTGCGTGCCGCCGACACCCTGCGCGCGTCCGCCGCCCTACCCGCGGCCCTGATCCCGATGCCCGCGCTGGCCGCCGCGACGACCCCGGCGACGCGCTCGTTCGACCTCCAGTGGTTCATGATCAACAACCGCCGCATGGACATGAACCGCATCGACATGACCGTCCCCGTCGACACCACCGAAGTCTGGACGGTGCGCAACAAGGACAACTGGCCCCACAACTTCCACGTCCACGATGTCCAGTTCCAGGTCGTCGCTGTCGACGGAAACCCGCCTCCCCCAGCACTTTCCGGCTGGAAGGACACCGTCTACACCACCCCGGACACCACCTATACCCTCGCCATGCACTTCGCCGACCACACCGATCCCACCTACCCGTACATGTATCACTGCCACCTCCTCCACCACGAAGACCAGGGCATGATGGGCCAATTCCTGGTCCTCGCCCCTGGTCAGCAACCAGCTCCCATGCAGATGGACATGGGCGCCATGGGTCACGGCTAGGGATTACGTCCGGACAAGGTGCCATGACTCTGCATCGTTGCCTCAGCAGATCGCGTCAATGACCGATCAATCGCAGTCTTCGATGCGTCATCGCTTCACCGAGCGCGGATCGTGACTACAGTCGAGTCATGGGCATCGAGTGTTCTGGCATCGTCGCAGCACCCAGGGCCGACGTCTTCGCCTGGTTCGCCCGTAGAGGTGCGTTCACGCGATTGGCACCCCCGTGGCAGCCGGTCACCCTGCTCGACGAAGCCGATTCACTGGCCACCGGGCGCGCGGTGCTTCGTCTTCCCGGCGGGCTGCGCTGGATCGCCCAGCACGACCCCGAGCAGTATCGGCCGCCGGAGCGGTTCGCCGACGCCGTCGCGGCGGACGGACCGGCCTCGTTGCCGGTCTCCCGGCTGCTGCCGTGGCGGCATGAACACGAGTTCGCCGAGATCGACGACGCGCACACCCGAGTCATCGATCGGGTGCGGACACCGATTCCGGAGTCGTTGTTGCGGCCGATGTTCGACTACCGCTACCGCCAGCTGACCGATGATCTGGCCGCCCACCGGCGCGCGACGGAGTCCGGCTGGCAACCGACGACGATCGCGATCACCGGCGCGTCGGGGCTGGTCGGCTCCGCGCTGAGCGCCTTCCTCAGTACCGGTGGGCACCGCGTGGTGCGGTTGGTCCGCCATCGCGCGGGTCATCCTGATGAACGACAGTGGGACCCCGCCGCGCCGGCCGCTGACCTGCTCGCCGACATCGATGCCGTGGTTCATCTGGCCGGGGCATCCATCGCCGGACGGTTCACCGCCGCGCATCGGCGGGCGGTGGCCGACAGCCGCATCGAGCCGACGCGGCGACTCGCCGAGCTCGCCGCCGCCTCTGGCATCGACACGTTCGTCAGCGCTTCCGCCATCGGTTACTACGGCTACGACCGCGGCGAGCAGACGCTCACCGAACAGTCCGAACGGGGTGACGGGTTCCTGGCCGATGTGGTCGAACAGTGGGAGGACGCGTGCGAGCCCGCGGCGGCGGGCGGAGTCCGCGTCGTGCGGGTGCGCACCGGCATCGTGCAGTCTCCGCGTGGCGGCACCCTGCGGTTGCTGCGACCGTTGTTCAGCGCCGGGCTCGGTGGCCGGATCGGGGACGGCCGACAGTGGTTGTCCTGGATCGGTATCGACGATCTCGTCGATGTCTACCATCGCGCACTGTGGGACACCACGATGGCCGGTCCGGTCAATGCCGTTGCACCGCAAGCGGTTCGAAACAGCGAATACACGCAGGTACTGGCGGGGGTGCTGCACCGTCCCGCACTGCTGCCGGTCCCGAGTTTCGGTCCGGCGGTACTTCTCGGCAAGCAGGGGGCGCGCGAACTCGCCGAGGCCAATCAGCGGGTGACGCCGACCCGACTGACAGAGGCCGGGCACACCTTCCGCACCGAGGGTTTGGCGGAGACTCTGCGGCATCTGCTCGGACGGACCGCGAGCTGACGCGTTACGGCGCCAGTTGTCGGCAGTCCGTAGACCCGGAAGTCAGCAGTGCGGCCCGCACGCATCGACTGCGCATCGTTCTATGATCGACCGTGGACGCCGAGGCGGCATGTGGCGTCTGGCGAGACTGATCAGCGGAGGGCGTCTACCGCGGCCGCGAGTCCGCCGACCCGCTCGGCCGCCTCGGGCAGCATCACGACATCCCAGCCCGGCCCGCCGACGAACACCCGCGCACCTGCCCGCGCGCACGCCAGCACCGCCGAGGTCAGCGCGGTCGACTCGCGTTGCGACCACAGCAGCACCGAGACACCGCTCGGATGTCTGGCGAGCGCATCGGACAGCGCCACCGTCGGCACGTCGGCGCCCAGCATGCGCGCACCCACCCCGGCCTGCGCCAGGGCAGCACGCAGCACGTCGAGCGGGAGCGAATGCGTTTCGCCGCTGGTGCACGCGAGCAGCACGGGCGCGCTGCTCTGCGCCGGTTTCACCTGTTGCATGACTGCCGCGATCGACCACGACAGCAGGTGCTCGACGTCGATGCATCCCTCACCGCCGCTCTGACGTGCGACGACATCAGCGAAGGCAGGGCGGCACAGGGTGTCCCATGTCTGCACCACACCATGAGCCCGCACGTGCGCGTCCAGCTGCGCGTGGACCGCGGTGGTATCCAGTGCGAACGCCGCGTCGAGCAGGCCGGAGCGGTCACCGAGAACCGGCACGGGCCCACGAGCCGCCGCCGCGGCCCCGGCCGGACTCGCGCCGCCGCCGATGAGCGCGAGCATGTGTTCGAGCACCGCGATATCGGCGTCGGAGTAGAGCCGATGGCGGCCCGGCCGGTCCTGGGCGGGACCGATGCCATAACGGCGGTTCCAACTCCGCAGCGTCGCGGTCGGGATGCCGAGACGGTCGGCCACCGCGCGCACCGTGAATCCGGCCGCGACGGATTCGGGAGCAGAACCGGCGGGCATCGTTTCATTCTGCCCGGACCGCCATGACCGGCGCGTCACGGCCCGGCCTCCGCACGGCGGCGGCGTACGCTGCGCGCCGAACCGACGTCCCACCGAACCATCCGCTTCATGCATCAATAGTGCATCATTTACTGCTAGCATGGCCAGAAACCACCTACCGCGAGGAGTTCTAGTGCGCACCCGTCTCGGCCCGTGGACAACCACCCTGCTGATCGCCGCCGGCCTCGCCGTCACGGGCTCGGCCACCGCGGCCGCCGAACCACCCGCGCCGGTACCTCGCCTCGAGCTCGACCGATACCTCGGCCAATGGCATCAGCTCGCGGCGGTACCACAGCCGTTCAACCTCAACTGCGCGCGCGATACGACCGCGACCTACACCCTCGACCCGAGCGGCGACGTCGGCGTCTTCAACCGTTGCAGCACCTGGACCGGCGGCGTCGACGAGATCCGTGGCACCGCGACGGTGAACGACCCGGTCACGAACGCCCAACTGCACGTGAGCTTTCCGGGTATCCCCGGCCAGGACGGGCGCGAGGGACCGACGAACTACATCGTGACCGCGCTCGGCCCGGATTATTCGTGGGCGCTGGTCACCTCGCCGAGCAGGCTCTCCGGTTTCGTCCTCTCCCGCACTCCGGCGCTGGACGACACCACCTGGCAGCAGATCGACGAGGAGATCAGGATCGCGGGCCAGGATCCGTGCATCTATCTCACCTCACCCACGACCGGCGGACGTGAGGGCGTACAGCCCCTCTGCGCACGATGAGCGTCGCCATCGCCCTGTTCACTCGCGACCTGCGCGTGCACGACAATCCGGTGCTCACCGCGGCCGCGCGCGAAGCCGACCAGGTGGTGCCGTTGTTCGTCGTCGACGAGGCGCTGGTGCCCGATCGCTGCCCGCCCAATCGCGCGCACTTCCTCGCCGCCGCACTGGCCGAACTCGACAAGGAACTGCGCGCACTCGGCGGCACACTCGTCGTGCGCCGTGGCGCGGTGATCGACGAGGTCGGCCGAGTGGTGCAGGAGACCGGCGCCACGAGCGTACATTTGGCCGAGGACGTCAGCCGTTACAGCAGCAAACGCGAGAAGGCGCTGCGTCAGATCCCGAACATCACCGTGCAGTGCCATTCCGGTTCCGTCACAGCCCATTCCGCCGAGCTCGTTCCCTCGACGGGACGCGATCATTTCGCCGTTTTCACCCCGTATTTCCGCCGCTGGAGCGCGGCCCATCACCGCACTCCACTACCGGCGCCGCGATCACTGGTGGTGCCGCCGATCCGGAGCGATGCGCTGCCAGGGGCGCAGGATCTGAACTCAGAGGAGCCGTCGCCACAGTTGCAGGTCGGCGGCGAGTCCACCGGACGTGCCCTGCTGCGTGATTGGCTCGACGGCCCGATCACCGGCTATGCCCGCGACAACGACTATCTCGCCGCAGACGCCACCTCCCGACTCTCGCCCTATATCCACTTCGGATGCGTGTCGCCCACCGAGGTGCTGAGCCGGGTCGATTCGTCGGACGAAGGCGGGCTCGCCTTCGTCCGACAGCTGGCCTGGCGCGACTTCCACCACCAGGTGCTCGCGGCCCGCCCCGATGCCGCCTGGTCGGACTACCGCAGGCGCGTGAGTGCGGGCCCCGACGACGAGAAGGCCGTCACTGCCTGGCGAGAAGGGCGCACCGGCTACCCGATCGTCGACGCGGGCATGCGGCAACTCCACGCTGAGGGCTGGATGCCGGGCCGAGCGCGCTTGATCGCGGCCAGCTTCCTCGCCAAGTCGCTACACCAGGACTGGCGGGTCGGCGCCGCACACTTCCTGCGCTGGCTCGTCGACGCCGACCTCGCGAACAACCAGCTCAATTGGCAGTGGGCCGCGGGCACCGGCACCGACACCCGGCCCAACCGGGTCCTCAATCCCCTGCGCCAGGCCGACCGCTACGACCCCGACGGCGCCTACGTGCGGCGCTGGCTGCCCGAGTTGGCGCACCTGCCCGGCGCGAGCATCCACCGTCCGTGGCGCGCGAACATCGATCCGGCGGACTATCCCGCGCCGATCATCGACTGTGTCGGCAGCTGAGGCGATGTCGAGGAAAACAGTGCCGCTCGCGACCAGTCCGAACCACCGAGCCTGCCGAACTCCGTTACATCCAGAACAAGTGCGGCACTTCGCCGCCTCGACGGAAGTGACGGAAACATCATGCGCTCTCTGCCCAAAACCCTCGTTGCGACGATGCTGCTCGGCTCGGCACTCGGCCTCACGGCCTGTTCCGACGATGACTCGAGCACCACCGCCGCCTCATCCTCCTCCGCGCCGATGACGTCGGCACCGACCACCACCACCGGCGCATCCGCCGCTTCCGACCTGGTCGGTCCCGGATGCGCGGCATACGCCGCCCAGGTTCCCAGTGGTCCCGGCTCGGTCAGCGGGATGGCCCAGGAACCGGTCGCCGTCGCCGCGTCCAACAACCCGATGCTCACCACGCTGGTCTCGGCGGTCTCGGGCAAACTCAATCCCGAGGTCAACCTGGTGGATACGCTCAACGGCGGCCAGTTCACCGTCTTCGCACCCGTCGACTCGGCGTTCGCGAAGATCGATCCGGCCACGATCGAATCGTTGAAGACCGATTCGGCCACTCTCACCTCGATCCTCACCTATCACGTGGTGCCGGGCCGGATCGCTCCGCAGGACATCGCGGGCACGCACAAGACGGTCCAGGGCGCCGACGTCACGGTCACCGGCTCGGGCGACACGATCAAGGTCGCCGACGCGAACAACATCTGCGGCGGCGTAGGCACCTCCAACGCCACCGTGTACATGATCGACAGCGTGCTCATGCCGCCTGCGGCGTGATGTCGACGATGGTCGCACCGGCGCGCAGTCCAGCGTCGCAGCAGAAATATCTCGGCGGCGCCCATCCGAACCCGAAGGCAGGCCGAAATCCCTCTCATGCTGATTCAAGCAGGGACCACACGATGACGACCCGGCCGGGCTCCTCACCGATCCGCCTGCGATCGGTGACCGAGCCGGCCCCGGCCTGCCCGGCGGGCGACCGGCGCGACTATGCCGTGCAAGCGCAGCTGGTCACCTTGCTCGACGATGTCGCGGCAGGTGACCGGTCAGCGTTCGCCGAGTTCTACCGGGCCACCAGCCCACGGGTGTTCGGACTCGCGCTACGCGTGGTGCGCAACCACGGTGCCGCCGAGGACATCGCCCAGGAGGTTTTCCTCCAGGTCTGGTCGCTGGCCGGCCAGTACGACCCGGCCAAGGCCAGCCCGATCGGCTGGCTGATGATGCTGACCCACCGGCGCGCGGTCGACCGGGTGCGGGCCGAGCAGTCGGCCACCCGCCGCGACATCGTGTTCGGTCACGCCCACCTCGGCTGCGACCACGACATCGTGGCCGAAGAGGTCACCCAGCGACTCGACGAGCAGTCGGTACTGGACTGTCTCGAGACGATGACCGCCCTCCAGCGCGAAGCGGTGGCGCTGGCCTACTACGGCGGCCGCACCTACCTCGAGGTCTCCGAGACCTTGGCGGTGCCGTTGCCGACAGTGAAGAGCCGGATCAAAGACGGCTTGAAAAGGCTCGAGAATTGTTTGACCGGAGGGAGTTCCCGATGAGCGACACCGATCGGCGGACCCCCTGGTCGTGGCTCGACGAGGCCTACCCGTATGCCATCAACGCGCTCGATCCCGCGCAGCGACAGGCACTCGACCAGTGGCTGGAGGCTGCCGGACCCGACCGGGCCGCCGAATTCCAGACCCTCGTGCGCCGCATCCAGGAGACCATGGCGGAACTGACCGTATTCGACTCGGTCCAACCACCGGCACGACTCGAATCCGCCCTGATGCGGGCACTGGACCGCCACGACCCACAGATACATCCGCTCGCGCGCCACCGCGCACGCGGCACACGATGGCAGCTGCGATGGTTGACCGTCGCCGCCGCGGCGATCGTGGCCGTCGGCGCCGGCGTCGGCATCGCGGTGGTGATGGAGCGCGCGAATGAAGGCACGGGAGCCGTCACCGCACAGCAGGTGCTCGACCAGCCCGACAGCCAGGAGTCCTCGGTCGCCATCACCGGCGGCGGCGCGATGACAGTGTACCAATCGAAGGCCCTCGGCGCCGCCGCGGTGTCGTTCGACGATATGCCCGCGCTGCCTGCCGATCGCAGTTACCAGCTGTGGCTGATGCCATACGCGGGCGGCACGAAATCGGTGGCGGTGATGGACGGTCCGGCCTCGGTCGTCACCGCTGTCGACGTCGCCGACATCCTCGCGGTGACCGTCGAACCCGCCGGTGGTTCGCCCGGGCCGACCACCGACCCGATCGTCAGCATGACCGTCGGCTGACCCGCTGCGGCGGACCGTGCCGACACTCGAACACCAGGAGTGACACCATGGTTCGCCCACGACGTTTCACACATCGCCATCCGGGCCGTCTCGCTGCGGCGGCCGCTGCGGCCGCGGCCGCAGCGCTCGTCCTCGGGGTCGGACACCTCGTCGCCGTGTTCATCGATCCCGCCTCCTCCCCCTTCTTCGTCCTCGGCGCCACCGTGGTCGATCAGACCCCGAAGTGGTTGAAGGACAGCGCTATTCGCTGGTTCGGCGCCAACGACAAGTTGGCCCTGGCCGTCACGATGGGCCTGGTCATGGCGGTGGCTGCCGCGATGATCGGCCAGGTAGCCCGCCGCAGCCTGGCTACGGCGGCGAGCCTGCTGGGCGTTCTCGGTGTGGTTGTAGCGGGCTTGGCGCTGCTCCGCCCCACTGCCACACCGCTTTTCGTTGTCCCCGCGCTGGTCGGGTCGCTGGCGGGGATCGCGGCGCTGTGCGCGCTGTTCCTCGTACCGTCCGATGGTGTCCGGGCGACGGGGCCGACGCGGCGCGGCTTCCTGCTCGCGCTGACGGCGGTGGCCGCGGGTGCGGCGGCGGCGGGTGCGGCGGGGCGGGTCATCGGCACCCGACTGCGCGATATCACTGCCGACCGGGCGGGTTTCGTCCTTCCACGGGTCGCGGCTCCGGCGCCACCGGTCACCGCCGAGATGGACCGAGCGATTCCCGGGCTCACTCGATTCGTCACGCCCGCAAACGATTTCTATCGGGTCGACACCGCGCTACAACTCCCGTCGTTGACCCGCGCGCAATGGCGGCTACGCATCCACGGGATGGTGGACCGCGAAATACGTCTCGACTTCGACGAATTGAGTGCCAAGCGCGCCGTCGAGGCGCTCATCACACTTACCTGCGTCTCCAACGAGGTCGGTGGTGATCTCGCAGGCACCGCCCTGTGGACCGGATACCGCCTGTCCGATCTGCTGGCGGAGGCGGGCCCTTCCTCCGACGCCGACATGATCCTGTCGCGCAGCATCGACGGATTCACCGCCGGCACACCACTGGCCGCCGTGCTCGACAACCCCGACGCTCTGCTCGCCGTCGCGATGAACGGCGAAGCGCTGCCCGTCGCCCATGGCTACCCGGCCCGCATGATCGTGCCCGGCCTCTACGGCTACGTCTCGGCCACCAAATGGGTTGTCGACCTGGAACTGACCCGATTCGACCGCGCCCAGGCGTACTGGACGCAACGCGACTGGGCACCGCGGGCACCGGTCAAGACCGCCTCCCGGATCGATGTCCCGGCGGCCTTCGCCAACCTCGACGCCGGAACCGTCACAGTGGCAGGCGTCGCCTGGGCCCAGGGTCGCGGGATCAGCGCCGTGGAAGTCCAGGTCGACGACGGCCCGTGGCAGCCGACCACACTCGCCACGGCCTACTCCCTCGATACCTGGCGCCAATGGACCTGGACCTGGGATGCCTCGCCGGGCACTCATTCTCTACGTGTGCGCGCGGTCGATGCCACCGGGGAGGTACAGACCGACGCCAGGGCAACCCCGTTCCCCGACGGCGCGACGGGCAGGCATTCGCGCGTTGTCATGGTGCGATGAACAACCGCACGGACCCGCGCAGGCCTGGGCGAGGAGATAGTTCACCGCTCGAATACTTAGGCACATACCTACGTATTCACACTCGTGACGATCGTGTTCACACTCGTGACGATCCGCGCAACCCCTGGTTCGGTTGCGACGGTGTTCGCAGCCGTGGGATGCTGCGCAACGATCGAAGAGAGCGAGGTGGACGATGGCCGACGGCCCACATGCCTCCCCTACCGCCGGGTATCGGCGCAGCATCGGGGCAGTGGTGGCAGGCGCCCCGTTCCTGTCCCGCAGCAGGCGCCGAGTGGAAGTCGTCCCCAAACCCGCGGTCCCGACCGCGCGCGCCATCATCGACTGCGCCGCCTACGTCGACGGCAAACGCCTGCCCGGCCGATTCACCCCCGAGACCGCCCTGGCCGAAATCCGTGGGCGCGGTGCGGGTTTCGTGTGGATCGGCCTGTTGGACCCGGACCTGCGCCAGATGGGCGAGATCGCCGAGACATTCGGACTGCACGAGCTCGCGGTCGAGGACGCGGTCACCGGCAGGCAGCGCCCGAAGTTCGAACGCTACGACGACACCATGGTCACCGTGATGCGGACCGTCGGCTATGTCGAACACGATATGCACACGGTCAGCGAGATCGTGCAGACCGGCGAGATCATGGTCTTCCTCGGCGCCGATTTCGTCGTCGCGGTCCGCCACGGCGAACACAACGAACTCACCGCGGTCCGGCACGAGCTCGAAGCCGAACCCGATCGCCTCGCGCTCGGCCCCGGTGTGGTACTGCACGCGATCGCCGACCATGTCGTCGACACCTACATCGATGTCACGCAGGCGGTCGAGTTCGACGTCGAGTCGATGGAGGAAGAGCTCTTCAGCCCGCGCAGCAAGCTCCCGATCGAGGCGATCTACCAGCTCAAACGGGAAATTGTCGAGTTGCGGCGCGCCGTGCGCCCGCTCGCGGGTCCGCTGCAGACCCTCACCGCGCCGCGCACGCCCCTACCCAAGGAAGTGCGCCGCTACCTCCGCGATGTCGCCGACCACCACAGTGGTGTCGCTGAACGCATCAACGACCTCGACGAAACCCTCACCACCCTGGTCGGCGCCGCCGTGGCCAAGATCGCCGTGCAGCAGAACACCGACATGCGCAAGATTTCCGCGTACATCGCCATCCTGGCCGTCCCGACCATGATCGCCGGCATCTACGGCATGAACTTCGATCACATGCCCGAACTCCGACAGACCTGGGGCTACCCCGCGGTCCTCATCATCATGGCCACCATCTGCTCGACCTTGGCCGTGGCCTTCCGCCGCATCCGCTGGTTGTGAGGACGCATCGCCGATCAGGCGTCGAAGGCATCCAAGATCTCTTCGGCCGCGAGAGCCGGCGTCAGCGTCCCCGCTCGCACAGCTGATTCCACCTGCGCGCGAACATCTTTCACGTTCGGATTGTCGGCGAGGCGACGCAGGATCTGGTCGTGGACCATTGTCCAGGTCCAGTCGACCTGCTGACGGCGGCGCTTCTCGGCGAATTCACCCGCCTCGGTGAGTACTCGGCGGTGGTCGAGGACGGTGTCCCAGAACTTGTCGAGACCAACGCCTTCCAGGCCGCTCATGGTGAGCACCGGCGGCTTCCACAGTGCGTCGTGCGGGTGGATCAAGCGCAGAGCACCCGCCAATTCGCGGGCGGCACCCTTGGCTTCGATCTCGTGTTTACCGTCGGCCTTGTTGACGGCGACGAGTTCGGCGAGCTCGAGCACACCTTTCTTGATGCCCTGCAACTGATCTCCGGTGCGGGCCAGCGTGAGGAAGCAGAACACGTCGACCATATTGGCGACGGTCACCTCGGACTGGCCGACGCCGACGGTCTCGACGAGGATCACATCGTATCCGGCGGCTTCCAGGAGCACGATCGTTTCGCGGGTCGCCTTGGCCACCCCGCCCAGCGTGCCCGCGGTCGGCGACGGGCGGATGAACGCGTCGGCCTCCAGCGACAACCGCGCCATCCGCGTCTTGTCGCCGAGGATCGAGCCGCCGGTGCGGGTCGAGGACGGGTCGACCGCGAGTACCGCGACCCGATGCCCCTTGGCCAGCAGGTACATACCGAGCGCATCGATGAAGGTCGACTTGCCGACACCGGGAACGCCGGTGATACCGACCCGGTTCGACACGACACTGCCCGGTTCCGCCGCCACCCGCAGCAGCAGCTGCTGAGCCAGTTCGCGGTGGTCGGAGCGGGCGGATTCGACGAGCGTGATCGCGCGAGCCAACGCCGACCGCTGCCCGGCCTTCACCTCATCGGCGAGTGTGTCGACGTCGATCGTCCGGCGAACACCCACGGCGGTGCGCCCTTCGTTGCGCGGCGAGCCGACGCCCGCGGTGGTCCCGAGCCGAGGGTGCGCGTCGGCACCCCCGGCTTCCTGTGCGGCGCTCATTCGCCTGTGCCGCCACCGATCTCGTGCCCGAGCGCGGCGCCCAGCTTCTTCAGCAGGTCGATGGCCGCGTCGGCGATGACGGTGCCGGGCGGGAAGATCGCGGCAGCACCGGCTTCGTAGAGCTCGTCGAAATCACCGGGCGGGATCACGCCGCCGACGATGACCATGATGTCAGGGCGGCCGACATCGGCCAGCGCCTGCCGCAGGGCGGGCACCAGCGTGAGATGACCGGCGGCCAGCGAGGACACACCGACGATGTGCACGTCGTTGTCGGCCGCCTGGCGCGCCACCTCTTCGGGCGTCTGGAACAGCGGGCCCACGTCGACATCCATGCCGAGGTCGGCGAACGCGGTCGCGATCACCTTCTGGCCGCGATCGTGACCGTCCTGGCCCATTTTGGCGACCAGGATGCGCGGACGGCGCCCTTCCGCCTCGCCGAACTCCTCGACCAGCGCGATGGCGGCGCCGATGTTGGTGGCCTTGCCTGCTTCGTCACGGTACACACCGGACAGGGTACGGATTTCGGCCTGATGGCGGCCGTACACCTTCTCCAGCGCGTCGGAGATCTCACCGACGGTGGCCTTGGCACGGGCCGCGTCGATGGCGAGCGCGAGGAGATTGTTCTCCATGCCACCCTCGGAAGACGCTGCCGCACGGGTCAATTCGGCCAGCGCGCGCTCCACAGCGACCGAATCCCGTTCGGCGCGAAGCCGTTCCAGCTTCTCGATCTGTTCGGCCCGCACCCGCGAGTTCTCGACCTTGAGGACCTCGACGGCGTGGTCCTCTTCGACCTGATACTTGTTGACGCCGATCACCGGCTGCTGGCCGGTGTCGATGCGCGCCTGGGTCCGCGCGGCGGCCTCTTCGATGCGCAGCTTCGGAATACCTTCCGAAATCGCCTGTGCCATTCCGCCGTGCGCCTCGACCTCGGCGATGTGGGCGCGCGCCCGCTCGGCGAGCTGGTGGGTGAGCCACTCGACGTAGTACGAGCCGCCCCACGGGTCGATCGGGCGGGTGGTGTTGGATTCCTGCTGGATGAGCAGCTGGGTGTTGCGGGCGATGCGGGCGGAGAAGTCCGTCGGCAGGGCCAGGGCTTCGTCGAGCGCGTTGGTGTGCAGCGACTGGGTGTGTCCCTGGGTCGCGGCCATCGCCTCGATACAGGTGCGCGCCACATTGTTGTAGGCGTCCTGCGCGGTCAGCGACCAGCCCGAGGTCTGCGAATGTGTCCGCAGCGACAGCGATTTCGCGCTCTTGGGTTCGAACTTCGACACCAGCTCGCTCCACAGCAGCCGCCCGGCACGCAGCTTGGCGACCTCCATGAAGAAGTTCATGCCGATGGCCCAGAAGAACGACAGGCGCGGCGCGAACTTGTCGACATCCATGCCCGCGGCGATACCCGCGCGGATGTACTCCACGCCGTCGGCCAGGGTGTAGGCCAGCTCCAGATCGGCTGTCGCACCGGCCTCTTGGATGTGGTAACCCGAGATGGAGATCGAGTTGAACTTCGGCATCTTCGCGCTGGCGAAGGCGAAGATGTCGGAGATGATCCGCATCGAGGGCTTGGGCGGGTAGATGTAGGTGTTGCGGACCATGAACTCTTTCAGAATGTCGTTCTGAATGGTTCCGGCCAGCTGCTCGGGCGTCACGCCCTGCTCTTCGGCGGCGACGACGTAGAGCGCCAGGATCGGCAGCACCGCACCGTTCATGGTCATCGAGACCGACACCTGATCCAGAGGGATCTGGTCGAAGAGCTGGCGCATGTCCAGGATCGAGTCGATCGCGACACCGGCCATGCCGACGTCACCTTGGACGCGGGGGTGGTCGGAGTCGTAGCCACGGTGGGTGGCGAGGTCGAAGGCGACCGACAGGCCCTTCTGGCCCGCCTGCAGGTTGCGGCGGTAGAAGGCATTCGAGTCCGCGGCGGTGGAGAAGCCCGCGTACTGGCGGATCGTCCACGGCTGGTTCACGTACATGGTCGGGTACGGGCCGCGCAGGAACGGCGCGACGCCCGGCACGGAATCGAGCGGGTAGCCCTGTGCCACCACGGCGTCCCGGTCGGCCTTGGTGAACACCGGCGGAACGTCGATGCCCTCCGGAGTCGACCAGACCAGCTGTTCGGCGGTGGTCTGGTTGGCCGTCGCGGCATCGGCCACGAAGGCGCGCACCTGCTCGGCGTCGACGTCGGCGGGCGCGGGCGCGTGGTCGGTCAGCGGCACCTCGGCGAAGCTGCCGATGACGTGCTCGATATCAGATGTGGTCATCAGGCTCCCACCTTCTCCAGCAGCTGCGACAGGACCGCGACCGCGTCGATGCGCAGGGCGAGGTACCCGTCGGGACGCTGCGTCCCGCTGTATTGCTCGACCGATTTCTCCGCTCCGGCCAGCAGCACGGTCTCGATTCCGGCGGCGCGCAGCGCGTCGGTCGCGGCTCCCGCCTGTTCGCCGTAGCGCTTGTCGGCACCGCACAGGACTGCGATGCGCGCACCGGATTCGGCTGCGGCGGTAGCGATCGCGTCGATCGTGAGCGGACCGGGGTTGACCGACTCGATGCCGCCCGAGGCGAGCACGTTCGCGGTGAAGATGGTGCGCGCGTTGTGTTCGGCGACCAGGCCGAGCGGCACGATCAGTGCCTTCGGACGGGCGCCGTTGGCAGCCAGGTAGGCATCGGAGCGGTTGCGCAGCTCTTCGAAGGCGGCACCGTAGCGCGCGTTGGGGCCCGGTTCACGGGCCTGCTCCGACAGCGGGGTCTCGGCGAGGTTGGGGAATTCGTTGACACCGGTGACCGCGGTCCTGCGGTGGGCCACGTCGGCGGCGCGGGTGGCGGCGGTCTCGGCGATCCGGGCCGCGAGCACACCGGCGTCGAGCGCGGCGAGGTAGCCGCCCGCCGACTCGAGTTCCTGCATGAAATGCCATGCCTTGGCGGCGAGTTCATCGGTCAACTTGTCGACGTACCAGGAACCGGCGGCAGGGTCCTGCACGTGCCCGAGGCGGGCTTCCTCGAGCAGCAGCAGTTGGGTGTTGCGCGCCAGGCGCTGGGAGAACGTCGTGGACACGCCGAGTTCGCCCGCGGGCAGCGCCGCGTCGAAGGGCAGCACGGTCACCGAATCGGCGCCGCCGACGCCGGCGCCGAAGGCGGCGAGCGTGGTGCGCAACAGGTTCACCCAGGGGTCTCGCTGGGTCATCATGGCGGCAGAGGTGACCGCCTGCTGCGGAGCGGCACCGAAGGCAGGGGCACCGGAGACCTGGGCGACGCGCGCCCACAGTCGCCGAGCCGCCCGGAACTTCACGATGGTGGCGAATTGGTCGTCGGTGGCCGCGAAGCGGAACTCGAGCTGACCGAACGCGTCGGCGATGTCGACCCCGGCACCGGTCAGCAGGCGCAGGTAGGCCAGACCGGCCGCGACAGCGGCGCCCACCTCCTGCGCGTCGGCTGCACCGGCGTTGTGGAAGGCGATGCCGTCCACCGTGATCGCGCGGACCTTCTCGGGCCGGGCGATCGCGCGCACGGCCAACGCCACGGCCTCGGCCTGGTCGAGGTCTTCGGCACCGGTGAAGGCGCTGGTCAGCGGGGCGGCACCGAGGCCGACCCGGATCTGCGTGCGATCGGCGATCGAGTACCCGTCGAGTACCTCGAACACGCGATCGGTGGCCGTGCTGGTCGCCGCACCGGCCACCAACGTCAACGGAGCCAGCTCGAACAGCAGGCCACGCAGAGCGACCGGGATGTCGTCGACAGCGACGCCGTAGGCGCCCACACCGAGTGCGATCGCGCTGACACCGTTCTCCAGACCGGTCAGAATCGCCCGGTTGGTGGCCTCGGCGTCGTCCGTGCCCGCGAACGCGCCGACGAACCAGCCGCGCTGCGGGTCACGAGCGGCATCGCCACCGCGCACGTAGGGGAAGGCGCCGGGCAGCGGCTGCTCGGGCAGCTCGTCGCGGCGGGTGTAGAGCGGGGCGATCGTGAGCCCGTCGTAGGTCGTCTCGTCGAGCAGATGTTCCGGTTCGGCGGGGAGCTCGGAAGCCTCGACCCGTCGCGCTTTCGCCAGCACACCCGCCACACCCTTGCGCCACGCGGCGTACTCGGGCACCGGATCCGGTGCGAGCCCCGCCCCGGACTCTGAACCAATCGGCATAGCTGCTGTTCTCTCTTCCATTCGACGACCGCACCCCGGTGTGCTGCCGATCCGTGAAATCCCACAAGCGGGCCCACAGCGAACCAGGAGGTATCCGGTTCCCCCATGATGCTAACTGTGACAGGGTGTCCACCCTCTCGGGCCATCCCCTACCGGCCGGTACGCTGACCCGGGTGCCCCGACTGATCCGTTCCCCGCGCCTGCTCATCGCCGTGGCCGGGCTCGCCGCGCTGTTCGTGGTGGCGATGCTGGTTCCGTTGCCGGGCCCACAGCAGATCCGCGAGTGGGCCGGTGGGGCCGGGCCGCTGCTGCCACTGTTGTTCTTCCTCTTCTATGCGGTGGTCGCCGTCGCGCCCGTTCCCCGCACCGTGCTCACCGTGACCAGCGGCGTGCTGTTCGGTCCGATCCTCGGGTCGGTCGTCGCCATGGCCGCCACAGCGGTGAGCGCGACGGTGGCACTGCTCGGGGTGCGCGCGCTGGGACGCGACCGCGTCGCCGAACATCTCACACACCCTGCGGTGCGGGCGATCGACGATCGACTGGCCCGGCGCGGCTGGCTCGCGGTCGCCGCGATCCGGATGATCTCCTTCGCACCGTTCTCCATCGTCAACTATTGCTGTGGACTGTCCTCGGTCCGGGTCGGTCCGTATCTCGTTGCGACACTGGTCGGTTCGGCACCCGGCACGATCTCGACGGTGGTGCTGGCCGGTTCACTGGCCGGCGGCACCCATCCGGTCGCGATCATCGTGTCGGCCGTCTGTTTGTCGATCGGGCTGATCGCCCTGATCGTCGACCTCCGACTCCCAGTCGACGCGCCGGTCCTCGACCCGGAGCCCGCCACTCCCTGACCGACGGCGCGCCTACTCCGAGTGGTCGAGATCCGCCCGGATAATCCCAGGTCATGGCGATCACGGTGGGCCGCAGATCCGCACTCGCACTGCTGGCCGGACTCCCCCTGCTGGCGGCAGGTACGGCTCGAGCACAGTCCGTTCTCGGTCCAGGGGTCGGCGTCGACCCGAACCGCACCCCGGTCCGCTACACGATGACCGCCTTCCGCGTCGACAGCGATACCACCCTGGCGGTCTACGAGTCCGCCGACGGTACCGACTTCACCCCGGTCGCCGAGCACGCGTACTCTCCTCCGACCGGCCTGGTCCGCGATCCGAGCGTGCTGCTGCACACCGACGGCCACTACTACCTCACCTACACGATCGCCGGCGACGCCACCGCGATCGGCTTGGCTCGCAGCCGTGACCGGGTCACCTGGACGTTCCTCACCGATGTGCCGATGCTGGTGGCGGGCAGGCTCGACGGCGCGTGGGCGCCGGAGTGGTACGCCGACGCGGCGGGGCGAGTGGGCATCATCGTGTCGCTGACCTGGGGTCACGGCTTCACCCCGCATCTGCTCATCCCACTCGATGCCGGGCTCACCACCTGGTCGCCGCCGGTGCCCATGCTCGGCCTCGGTCCCACTGGACCCGGCTCGCTCGGCCATATCGACACCACACTGGTCCGCCTGGACGGTCGGCTGTTCGCGTTCGTGAAGAACGAGGACTCCAAGCTGATCGAACTCGCCGTCGCCGATCGGCCCGTCGGGCCGTACCGCTTCGTCGCGACGGGCGACTGGGCGGGCTGGGGTGGACCGCGGGAGGGGCAGTCGATCGCCCGCCTCCCCGACGGCGGGCACCGTATCTACCTGGACGCCTATACCGAAGGTCGCTACTACTTCAGCGACAGCTATGACGGGTTCCGCACCTGGTCGCCGCCGGCCGAACTGCCTGGTCTGTCCGGTGTAGTCCGACACGGCACGGTCCTGACCGAATTCAGTTCGCTGACCTGAACGAACCCCCAATACTCCAAGGGAAGTTGCTTCAGGTTGTGATTCGGAACAAATCTGAAAGTGATCTTCTTCACACCCTCCAATTGTGACTAAGCAATATTTCAGAAATCTCTCAGAGTTATAGACTCTGAATAGCCCAGGGTTCGCCAGCTACATCCGGTGCGGGATCCAGAGCAACGCCCGGTGACGCGCCCGCGATCACCGAATCCCCTTCGCGCCGTTTCTCGGCTTGCATTCTCATGAGGTGACCCGCCATGGAATACACCCATCTCTCCGAATTCCGGATTCGCTGCGGCGACCTGACGATCTGGACCCCTGAGCTCATCTCGCCCGACGCGTGGCGAGATGACGAACGCCCCCTCGCCAGCGTCCACGAGCAGTACCTCGGCTTCCTCGATCCCGACGACGCCCGCCCTGGTCGCGGGCGCTGGATCGGCACCATCTTCGAAATGGACGCCCCACTCGACGCCGAAGCCTGGGCCACGACGCTGCGACTGTGGCACGACCGCCACGAGGGTTTCCGCACCACCGTCGCCCCCACCGGCGACGGCGGCTACCACCGCGTGAGCACCGCCCCCGGCACCGTTCGCGTCACCGGCGCGACGGTCGCCGACCTCTCCGACGGCGACGAGATCAACGAATACCTCTGTGACGCACTGGAATTGCGCCTGTCGGCACTGGTATGGCCACATCTGCTGGTGGCCACGGTCGCGCACGACACCGACGACTTCACCGTCCTGGTCGGCGCCGATCACTCGGTGCTCGACGCCTACTCCCAGGCCGTGCTCATCCTCGAGCTGCGCACCCTCTACACCGCGGTCACCACCGGCGAGGAGATCCGCGAGTCGGCCACCTTCGGCAGTCCCGCCGACTACGCCGTCATCGAGCGCGCGGCCGCCGAGGAGCTCGACCTCGACTCCCCCGCCGTCGCCGTGTGGCGCGAATTCCTCGGTGCGCCGGGCTCTCCCATGCCCCGCTTCGCCGCGGATCAGGTCGCGGTGCTCGACGGCGAGCACGCCCAGCCCAGTGTCTCGCGCACCCTGCTCGGCATCGAACAGCTCGAGGAAGTCGAGGCGGCGCTGGATCGGATGAAGCACCGGCTCTCGGTGACCGTGTTCGCCGCGTTGGCGATGGCCTCGCGGGAAACCTTCGGCGACAACCGGTTCCGCACCGTCATGCCGATCGCGACCCGGCCCGACCTCACCTGGCTCGAGTCGATGGGCTGGTTCGTCAATGTCGTCCCGGTCGACATCACCCTGCCCGCCGGGGCGGACATGACCGTCGCGCTGCACGCGACCCGCGCCTCGCTCAAGCGCGCCCATCTCTGCAACGACGCCTCCTGGGGCCGTTCACTGGCGATGGTCGGCGCGGTGGAGGGCCCCACCTACGGTGCGTCCTTCCTCGACATCCGCATGCTCCCGGACTATGAATTGGTCGCTGACCTGCGCGGGCGCACCCTGCGCGCGGTGTCGTACTCCACCGAAGAGGTGTACTTCTGGGTCGTGCGCGGCCCCGACGGCCTCTATGTCTCCACCCGGCACCCCGCGGGCCTGCCCGGCGAGGTGATGGAGCGCTTCCTCACCGAATTCGCCAGGGCCATGTACTCGGTGACCATGATCCCGGCCGCGACCGCACCGGTCACCGATACCACGGCAGCACTGAGCGCGGGCTGAGCATGCGTGCGCTGCTTGCCTTCACCGGGAGCCGGGGCGACGCCCAGCCCGGCATCCTGCTGGCCCGCGAGCTGCTGGCTCGCGGGCACTCGGTGACGCTCGCACTGTCTCCCAATCTCGTCGACTTCGCCACCGCGCACGGCATCGCCGCCGTCGGCTTCGGCCGCGACAGCGCCGAACTGCTGCGCACCCAGCACGACGACCACCGTTTCCGCAGTCCGAATCCGCGTCAGCGGGTGCGCGCGGTGCTGGATCTGCAGCGGCGCGGGGTCGTCGAGGCGGTGCGTGACCTGCTGGTTCTCGCACCGGGTCACGACGTGGTGGTGACCGGGATGGCGGGCGAGGAAGCGGCCGAGAAGGCAGCGCGGCGCCTCGGATTGCCCCTGGCGGCAGTGCACTTCTTTCCGATCCATCCGAATCGGTCGGTGCCGGTGCTACCCACGGCGTGGGGCGCCCGGATCCCCGGGGCACTCAACCGGCGGATCTGGTCGGCGCTGCGCTGGGCACGCGATGCCGCGCTGGAACAGCCGCTGTCGGAGTTCGGGATCGTCGAACACTCGCTGCCCGACCGGGTGTCGATCCAGGCCTACGATGTCGACCTGTTTCCCGGGTTGGCCGCCGAGCTGCCCGATCGTCACCCGGTGACCGGGTTCGCCGTCGATGTGGGCGGATTCCTCAGCACACCGACCGATCCCGCGCTGGCCGCCTGGCTCGACGCCGGGTCGGCACCGATCTATGTCGGCTTCGGCTCGATGGCGGTCGACGATCCGGCCGCACTGGTGACGATGTTGCGCGCGGTCTGCGCACGTCGCGGTCACCGGCTGCTGCTGGCCGCGGGGTGGGCGGGGATCGAGCCCGCCCTGTCGCCCGAACTGGCGATCGTCGAGCACGTCGACCACGCGTCGGTGTTACCGCGCTGCATCGCCGCGGTGCACCACGGCGGCGCGGGAACAACCGCCGCCGCACTGAGAGCCGGTGTCCCGCAGGTGATCTGCGCGATCCAAGCCGATCAGCCGTACTGGGGCCGGGCGCTGGAGCGTCTCGGTCTGGCGGGCACCGTG
The DNA here is from genome assembly GCF_046549215.1 of Nocardia sp. A7. Lineage (NCBI taxonomy): Bacteria > Bacillati > Actinomycetota > Actinomycetes > Mycobacteriales > Nocardiaceae > Nocardia > Nocardia sp. A7. Next base: position 80,872 of record NZ_JAJPWE010000009.1, read on the forward strand.
CGTGCCGCCGATCTCACCGCGACCGAGCTCACCGCCCTGCTCGACCGCGTCGCCGACCCGAACCTGGTGGCACGGGCGGGCGCCTATGCGCACCGGTTCGCAATCAACGGGGTGGCACGTGCGGTCGACGAGGTGGAATCCCTTGTCCCCCTGTCGTACTCGACTCCAGTTTCCAGCCACGCCGGGAGGCCGCAGTGAGCACCGAGATCGCCGTCCGCACCAGCGGACTCGGCAAGTCCTACGGCGATTTCACCGCAGTAGGCAGCGTCGACCTCGAGATCGCGGCCGGATCGGTGTTCGCGATGCTCGGCCCCAACGGCGCGGGCAAGACCACCACCGTTCGCATGCTCGCGACGCTGCTGCGACCGGATCGGGGCAGCGCCGAGGTGTTCGGTTACGACGTGGTACGCGAGGCGACCGCGGTGCGCTCGATGATCGGTCTCACCGGTCAGTACGCCTCCGTCGACGAAACCCTTACCGCCGGTGAGAATCTGCGCCTGTTCGGTCGACTGCTCGGCCTGTCGCGCCGCGAAGCCTCGGCCCGGGCCGAGGAACTCCTCGAGGAATTCGAGCTCTCGGCTGTCGCGCGCCGCAGCGTGAGCGCGTTCTCCGGTGGCATGCGACGTCGCCTCGATCTGGCCGCGACGCTGATCACGGTGCCCCCGTTGATCTTCCTCGACGAGCCGACCACGGGGCTCGATCCGCACACCCGCGACCGCATGTGGGGCATCGTGCGCGGGCTGGTCGAACGCGGTGCCACGGTGCTGCTCACCACCCAGTATCTGGAGGAGGCCGACGCACTGGCCGACCGGATCGCGGTGATCGACCGTGGCACGCTCGTCGCCGACGGCACCCCGGCCGAGCTCAAGTCCTCGATCGGCGAGCAGGTCTTGCGCCTGGACATCCGCGACACCGCCGACCTGCGCCGGGCCGAGGCGCTGATCCGGGACATCACCGGCGAAGTGCCCGACGGCTCGTCGACCGGGACGTTGACCGTCGCGTTGCCCGATGTCGCGCGCGGCGCCGATATCGTCGCCGCCTGTCGCGAGCAGGGCATCACCCTGCGTGGCTTCGCGGTGGACCGGCCCGACCTCAACGAGGTGTTCCTCTCGCTGACCGGACACGCACGCACCGAGGACGCGGTATGACCACCCTTCGCGAAAGTTCGAGCATGACTCTCACCGCCGAGAAACCGACCCAGGTGGTGCGCAAGCCACGCGTGACCCGCGTGAGTCCGCTTGCCGCGCTGCATCATTCGCTGATGATGGCGTGGCGCGGGCTGCTCACCTTCCGGCACAGCCCGCAGTTGCTCTACGACGCCATCCTGCTGCCGATCGTCGGGCCGGTGCTGTTCGGCAGCATCTTCGGCACCGCCATCGCGGGCAGCATGGCGGCGTACCTGCCGATCATGATCCCCGGCGTGCTCGTCCAGATCGTGCTCACATCCTCGGTCGCCACCGGCGTGCAATTGTCCGAGGACATCCACTCGGGCGTCTTCGACCGCTTCGTCGCCATGCCGATCGCCCGATCCGCCCCGGTTGCCGGAGCATTGCTGGCCGGGGCCGTGCGCTACCTGATCGCCGCGACCACCGTCGTGATCGTCGGGTTCTGCATGGGCTACCGGCCCGAGCACACCGCCGGATTCCTGGCCGGGGCGGTGCTCGTCGTCTTCGCCACCACCGCGATCAGCTGGTTGTTCGCGTTCATCGGCGCCACCATCGCCCGCCCCGCCGCCGTCCAGGGCATGTCCATGCTGGTGCTGACCTTCCTCGGTTTCGCCTCCAACGCGCTGGTTCCCGAGGAATCCATGCCCACCTGGATGCGGCACGTCTCCGACCTGAATCCGGTGTCCTACCTGGTCTCCGCGGTGCGCACCCTCGCCGCCGACGGCACCGTCGGCGCCGACGCCTGGTGGTCCCTGGTGGCCTCGGTGGTCGTAGTCGCCGTCTTCGCGCCGCTGACCGTGCGCACTCTCCGTTCTCGCTGAGGAGTCCTTCGATGACCGTCATCTCCCCCACCGCCGCGGTGTCCACCGAGCTCAACCGGATCACCGCCGACGACGACCTGTTCTTCAAACTGCACAGCCTCTACCCCAATGCCCTGGTCAACCAGCTGGCTTACCGCTTCGACACCGCGCTGAGCCGGGACCTGCTCGCCGACTGGCACGCGCACCTGGCGACCGGGTTCATCGCGCGCCGGGTCCGCACCACCCGGTTCCCGATCGCCCGTGCGCATTGGGAGCCCGCCACCGAATCCCTGCCGCTGCGCTGGTCGGACACCCCGATTCCCGAGGACCGGATCCTCGACTGGTTCCTCGAGCAGGCCGCCGTCGAATTCGACCCAGAGCGCGGCCTGGTGTGGCAACTCGCGGGCGCGCCGCTCGAATCCGGTGGCACCGTGGTCACCCTCGTCGCCTCGCACGTGGTGTGCGACGGCGGCGCCATGATGCACGCGATCGTCGACTCCCTCGACCGGCTCAACCGCGGTGAGACACCCGACCGCTTCGCCAGCGCGGGCAGACTCGTCGGCCCGGTGGCCGGCACCGGACGCTTCGCCGCCGACCTCGCCGATGCCCGTGGCCAGCTCGGCGCTGTCGTCCGTGGGGTGCGGGCGGCACGCCGGTCGCGCGGTGTCAGCGAACCGGCCCGCAACCCGCGCCCCGCGTCGCCACGATTGCCGCATGCCGACACCTGGCAGGCCGCCGAGTCCATCGTCCAGCTCGATCTCGCGAACTGGGACGCCGTCGCGGCCGCACACGGCGGAACCACCAACGGCCTGCTCATCGGCGTGGCCGTCGGGCTGCTCGGTCGCAGTGGCCGCATCGTCGACGGTGCCGAGGTTCGCGTCGACATTCCGCATTCGATGCGCGAGGCCGACGACCCACGCGCCAACGCCACCACCGGCCTGCCGATCAGCGTCGGCTACCGCGCGGGCGAACGCGCTGATCTGCCCGCGGTGCGCGCCGCGCTCAAAGCGGCGGGCCTGGCCTACCGCGATCCTTCGACCATCCCGGCGATCCAGCACCTGCAACCGGTGCAGATGCTGTTACCGAAAGTGGTGCTGCACAAGTTCGCCCGCACCGCGAAGGCACCGGAATGCCTGTGCACCAACATGGGTCGCACCGCGCAGAACATCGCGGTCCTCGGTGCCCACCGTGCGCGCGACGTCATCATGCGCCCGGTGGTCAATCCCGGCCCGGTCGAGTTGTTCCGTCAGGTAGAGGTCGGCGTCAATCTCGCCTTCTCCTGCGATGACGACACCGTGACACTCGTGGTCACCGGCGGCGACCCCGACCGCTTCCCCACCCGCACGGCCCTGCGCCATCTCCTGGCAGCCGAGTTCGCCGACTGGGGGCTGACGCCGCGGTTCTGGTGACGGCTAGGAGGCTTCCTCGACGAAGTCGGCGGCCTCCTCGGCCTTGTCGATGCGCAAGGTGAACCGGAAACCGCAGGCGGCCTCGAGCGAAGGAGAACCAGGCTGCGGACGGTTGCGCACCTCGATCCTGACGTCGAGGTCGTCGAACCCGACGTGGAACCGCTCCGCCATCCACAACGGGGTGTGCCACGCCGTCTGCCCGGCGAGCACGTCGTCGGCACCTGGCCGAAAGTCCCTGAGCCGCACACAGACCGGCGTATAGCCATCGGTGTCGGGCGCGAGGTACAACACCACCGGACCGTGCATTTCGACCAGCAGCCGCAGTACGTCCAACGCATCATCACTGGCCTCGACCGCACGATGTCGATGGTCGACCTTGCGGCCGTGGGGATGTCGAACCATGGGTTGTGCTCCTCGCAGATTCTCGACGGTGATCGTGCTCGGAGCACACTATGGTTGCGAAAGGTTGGTCCAGGGTTGGTACCCGGTCCAACTTGCGAAGATCTCCCCCACGTGTCGCACCCGCGGAATCGGATCGCGTCCCTGGCGTTGACTACTGATATGGCACTCGAATCGGTTCGCTTCTCGATCCTGGACCGCTCCCGCGTACGGCGCGGGCAGAACCACGGCGATGCCCTGCGCGAGACGGTCGCGTTCGCGGTGCTCGCCGAGCAGTGGGGCTACCACCGGTTCTGGGTCGCCGAGCATCACAGCGTTCCCGGTGTCGCCGGAACCGCGCCGACGGTGCTGGCCGCGGCGGTCGCGGCGGCCACCTCACACATCCGGGTCGGCACCGGCGGGGTGATGCTGCCCAATCATCAGCCACTCGTCGTCGCCGAGCAGTTCGGCGTGCTCGGATCGCTGTTTCCCGGACGGATCGACATGGGTCTGGGTCGTTCGGTCGGATTCACCGACGGCGTGCGCCGCGCGCTCGGCCACGACCTCGACGATGCCGACGACTTCGACGCACGCCTCACCGAGGTCCTCGACTACTTCGAGGCGGGTAGGGGTGGCGTGCACGCCGACTCCGTGCAGGGCAACGACATCCCGGCGTTCCTGCTCGCCACCGGCTCCGGGGCCGAGCGCGCCGCACGATTCGGACTGCCGCTGGTGATCGCTCCGATCGCGGGAACACAGGCCATGGTGGGCGCGATCGAGAGGTACCGCGCCCTGTTCCAGCCGACGGCGCGAACGCCACGACCCTATGTTGTCGTCTCCGCGGCGGTGGTGATCGCCGACTCGACCGAGCAGGCACACCAACTCCTGCTCCCCGAGGCTTGGTCGAGTGCCTACTCACGCACCCATGGTGAGTTCCCCGCGCTGATCCCACCCGCGGAGATCGACCCGGCGACAATGACCGACCGCCAGCGCCACCTCTTCGAACAGGCGCTCGGCAATCAGATCCACGGCACCGAGGACCAGGTGGCAGAAGCAGTGGAAACCTTGGTGCATCGCACCGATGCCGATGAACTCCTCGTCCACACCAGCACATTCGATCGAGCGGCGCGCCTGGAATCGCATCGGCGGCTGGCTCGCGTGGTCGGTCTCGAAGGTTAGTCCGGCCGACAAACTGCACGAGACCACTTCTGCTCTGAAAACAACCTCGCCCGGCTCGCAATTCATTCGACGGTGTAAACAATCGTGAGGTCACTCACTCCGCGAGCATCGTTCCGCGGACGGCACCGCTGTGTGGTCAGCCCGAATGACAGATAGCTCGGCCATTGCCCTACGCTCACGTAGGCCACCTGCCCTGGTAGTTTCGTGCCGTTCACCAGTTTGCCCTTGTTACCGTAACACCATGTCGCACAAACGAATTCGAGTCCGACAGTGCGCTGTATCACCGCACGCAACGGGTGCCCGAGGCCGGTAGGGTTCGATTCCACCGGCGGTCAGAAATCGTCCGGGGCACCATTCTTCGACCGCATCCGGGAGCTCACGTGTCGCATTCGCGTTTCGAATCCATCGGGGCATATCTTCCGTCGAACATCCTGTCCACCACCGAATTGATCTCGCGACTGAAGACACCACCGTCGTTCGATCTGGAGCGCATCACCGGTGTCCGAGAACGCCGCGTGCGCGATACCCGACCGGAGTCGGTCGAGGATTCGTTCACCCTTGCCGTCAACGCCGCGCGCGACTGCCTTGCCCGGTCGCGCTACGCGGCAGGCGAGTTGGACGTGATCATCTCCTGTTCGATCACCCGCAGCAACGACGGCACCCGCATGTACATGGAGCCCTCGTTCGCGTCGACGATCGCCAAGACCCTCGGCGCCGAGCAGGCCATCACCTTCGACGTCTCCAATGCCTGCGCCGGAATGCTCACCGGCACTTACATTCTCGATCGGATGATCCGCTCCGGTGTGGTGCGCAACGGCATGGTGGTCAGTGGCGAGGCGATCACCCCCATCGCCGAGACCGCGGTGCGCGAGATCTCCGAGAAATACGATCTGCAGTTCGCCTCGCTGTCGGTGGGCGACTCCGGGTGCGCTGTCGTGCTCGACCGCGCGGTCGATGACGCCGACAAGATCCACTACATCGAATTGCTCACCGCCGCAGAGCATTCGCACCTGTGCCTCGGCATGCCGAGCGACAAGTCGTCGGGCGTGGCGCTCTACACCGACAACCGCAAGATGCACAACGAAGCACGGTTCCTGCTCTGGCCCGACGCGCAGGGCACCTTCCTCGAACAGCAGGGCCGCGACTTCGCCGGTGAACAGTTCGACTACATCATCCATCACCAGTTCGGCGCTGCGGCCGTGCCGTATATCAACGCGGTGGCCGCCCGCGAGTTCGGCGCCGAGATGCCGCCGGATCTCAATGTGATCGAGAAGTACGGAAACACCTCGACCACTTCACATTTCATCGTGCTCCACGATCAACTCGCCGACGAGAACATCGCGGCGGGATCGAAGCTGCTCATGGTGCCTGCCGCGTCCGGTGTAGTCGCGGGCTTCCTGTCCACCACCATCTCTTCCCTGAAGGTCTGAGGTTCGCTCATGGGCACATGTATCCGTTCCACCGGAACCAGCAGGTCTACCGACACCCACAGCGTCGTGGAGCACAGCGGCCGCGCCGCCCGACAGTGCCTCGAACAGGCCGGTGTCCGTCCCGACCAGGTCGGCGTCCTGATCAACACCGGCGTCTTCCGCGACTCGAACACCGTCGAACCGGCGGTGGCCGCGCTGATCCAGAAGGCCGCGGGCATCGGACTCGACTACACCAGGACCGATCCGCGGACCTTCTCCTTCGATCTGATGAACGGCGCGGTCGGCGTCGTCAATGCCGTGCAGGTGGCGGGGTCGGTCTTGGCGACGGGCAGTACCGAGCATGTCCTGATCGTCGCCGGTGACACTCATCCTTCGCTGGCCCGGTCGCGCGCCGACGCCGAATTCCCTTACGCCACAGCGGGTGCCGCGCTGCTGCTCGAGCAGGTCGACGGACCTGAGGGCTTCGGCCCGGTTCACACCGCCACCGGACCCGGCACCCCCGCCGCACAGGCATACGTCGACACGGCCACCATGGGCGCCGTGGGCCGCACCATGATGACGGTCGAACGCGACACCGACTTCGAGGACCGAATCCTCACGGTGGCGACCGAAGTCGCGCAGTCCGCGCTCGCCGACTTCGAGGGCGCCTTCGTCGCGCTGATCGCCTCCACGCCCACTGCGCACTTCCCCGAACGGCTCGCCGACGCGCTCGGCATCGACCAGGACGCGGTGCGGGTGCCCGACCTGTCCGACGGTGACCCGCACACCGCCGCGCTACCGCTGGCCTACGCCCGCGCGACCGCCGAAGGCACCCTCGCCGGCTACACCCATGTGCTGTTCGTCGCGGCGGGTGCGGGCCCGTCCGCGGCCGCGACGCTGTACCGGCTCCCCGCGGAGACCACCGCGTGACGACGGCGACCTACTGGCAGACCATCGACCGATTCCGGGCGCTCGCCGGCGAGCAGCCCGATCGCGAGGCGGTCATCCATCCCGATGGCACCACCACCGACGGGCTCCCCGATTACCGCAGCATCACCTACCGCGACCTCGATCGCTGGTCCGACGCTATCGCCGAACACCTCACCGATTCAGGGGTGGGCAGCGGCACCCGCACCATCGTGCTCGTCCTGCCGAGCCCGGAGCTGTACGCGATCCTGTTCGCGCTGTTGAAGATCGGCGCCGTCCCGGTCGTGATCGATCCGGGCATGGGCGCGCGCCGCATGGTGCACTGCCTGCGGGCCGTCGAAGCGCAAGCGTTCATCGGGATCCCGCAGGCGCATGCCCTGCGAGTGCTGTTCCCGCGCGCCTTCCGGCGGGTGCGCACCACGCTCACCGTGGGACGCCGCTGGTTCTGGGGTGGTCCGACGCTGAATTCGTGGCGCCGCACCCCGGTCGGCGCGCTGCCCGAGCGTGTGCCCGCCGATCCGGACGCAGTGCTGATCATCGGCTTCACCACGGGCAGCACCGGTCCCGCCAAGGCCGTCGAACTGACCCACGGCAATCTCACCGCCATGGTCGAGCAGGTGCACGCCGCCCGCGGGCACACACCACCGGACACCTCGCTCGTGACGTTGCCGCTGGTCGGTGTCCTCGACCTGCTGCTGGGGTCGCGATGCGTGCTGCCACCGCTGATTCCGAGCAAGGTCGGCTCGACCGATCCCGCTCACGTCGTCGACGCGATCCAGCGTTTCGGCGTCCGCACGATGTTCGCCTCGCCCGCGGTCCTCATTCCCCTGCTGGAGCGGTTGCGCGCATATCCGGTCGATCTGAAGTCGCTGGCCAGTATCTTCTCCGGTGGTGCTCCCGTTCCGCACTGGTGTGTTGCCGGTTTGCGCGAAGTCCTGCGGCCCGACGTCGAGATCTACGCCGGATACGGTTCGACGGAGGCACTGCCCATGTCGACCATCGAATCGCGGGAGCTGCTCGCCGGCCTGGTCGAGCGCGCCAAGCGCGGCGAGGGCACCTGTATCGGCAGACCCACCGATCGAGTGCGGGTCCGGCTGCTCGCCATCACCGACGATCCGGTCGCTACCTGGGACGAGGCCGAATCGCCCGGCGAGCGGGAAGTCGGCGAGATCGTCGTCGTCGGCCCGAATGTGAGTACGCGCTACTACTGGCCCGCACACGCCAACGCCACGGGCAAGATCACCGACAATGAGCGGATCTGGCATCGCACCGGCGATCTGGGGTGGCTCGACGAGCAGGGCCGAATCTGGTTCTGCGGGCGCAAGAGTCAGCGGATCACGACCGCGCAGGGTCCGATGTTCACGGTGCAGGTCGAACAGGTCTTCAACGCGGTAGCCGGGGTCTCGCGCACGGCACTGGTCGGTGTCGGGGCACCCGGCACCCAGCGACCGGTCCTGTGCGTGGAACTCGAACCCGGCGCCGAAGCGGTGGCCGTGCTCACCCGATTGCGCACGCGCGCTGCCGAATTCGACACTCTCGCCCCGATCGCCGAGTTCCTCGTGCACCCGCGCTTTCCGGTCGACATCCGGCACAACGCCAAGATCGGCCGCGAACAACTCGCCCGCTGGGCCACGAAGAGACTGGACACGCGACGATGAAGATCCTGGTCACCGGTGCGTCCGGATTCCTCGGCGGCGCCATCGTGCGCGCTCTGATCGCCGAGGGCACCCACGATGTCTCGATCCTGGTGCGGCGCACCAGCGTTCTCGACGATCTCGGTCCCACCGTGGAGCACGTCACGGTCGTCTACGGCGATCTCACCGACGCGGCCTCGCTCAGCGGGGCCACCAGCGGCATGGACGCGGTGATCCACAGCGCCGCGCGGGTCGACGAACGCGGCACCAGGGACCGCTTCTGGACCGAGAACGTGCTGGCCACCGAACTGCTCCTCGATGCGGCGCGACGAACGGGCGCGAACCGGTTCGTCTTCATCTCCAGTCCGAGCGCCCTGATGGAGCGAGACGGTGGCGATCAGGTCGACGTGGACGAGTCACTGCCGTACCCGGTCCGCTACCTCAACCACTACTCCGAAACCAAGGCCGCGGCCGAGCGAGCCGTACTCGCCGCTGACACAACGCAATTCACCACGGTGGCGCTGCGCCCGAGAGCGATCTGGGGCGCCGGGGACCGATCGGGGCCGATCGTACGACTGCTCGACCGGACTGCCACCGGCTCCCTGCCCGACCTGTCCTACGGTCGCTCCGTCGAAGCCTCACTGTGCCACGTGGACAATATCGTTCACGCCTGCCTCCTTGCGCTGAACTCGGACACGGCGGGCGGCAAGGCCTATTTCATCGCCGATGCCGAAAAGACCGACGTGTGGGGATTTCTCGGCGAGGTCGCCACTCGGCTGGGGTTCCAGCCGCCGACGCGTCGACCGAACCCGCGTGTGCTCGCCGCCGTGGTCGCGACGATCGAAACCCTGTGGCGCATACCGTCGGTGGCGAATCGCTGGTCGCCGCCACTGTCACGCTATGCCGTCGCCTTGCTGACGCGCACCGCCACCTACGACACCAGCGCGGCCCACCGAGATCTCGGCTACGCACCCGTGATCGACCGCGACACCGGGCTGGCCGGATTCCTGGCATGGCTCGACGACCAGGGCGGCATCGAAGTCCTCGCCGAGAATCTTCGGTAGTTCGCACACCCGCGATCACCGTCGCACTCGCCACCCAGGATGCACCGGTGGGCCCCCGCCGACAGCTGCGCCGTCCCGTCGAGACCACCCTGTAGGAGCTTGAATATGCATGGCAGCAAGGTATTTCGTCGATCCGTGTCGACCACCGAGCGGATGTATTTCCCCATGCGCGAGCTGGCCCCACCCTTCCTCATGCAACTGGTGGTTCCCGGTGAGGGCAACATCGACCCTGACGCATTGCGCACAGCGGTAACCACTGCCGCGGCGACGACCCCCGGCGCGCGACTGCGACGCCACGGCGCCGAGTGGGTCGACAGCGAAATCGCACCGGCCGTGCGCGTGGTCGACCACCAACTGAGCTACCCCGCCCTCGAGACCGACCCGGTCCTCACCAGCGCGATCGGGCCGACACCCGACGCCACCGTCGAGGTGCTGCTGCTCACCGGCGCGCCGACGACCCTGATCTTCCGCGTCTTCCACGGCGTGATGGACGGCATGGGCATGGTGACGTGGGCGACAAATGTGCTGCGCGCTCTGCGCGGCGAGGACCCCGTCCCCCACCTCGACCCGATCGCCGACCAGGAACTCGTCGCGAAGATCGGTGCGCCCGGCAAGCCGACACCGATGGTTCCGCGCTACCGCACCGCCGTCGGCCGAGGTCGCCAGCGCCGCGACCGCACACCACACCTGCTCCGTCATCGCCGCATCGATGCCGCCACCCCCGGCGCGCTGGCCCGCGTCTGCGCATTGCTGGCCGCCGAAACCCCCGGCACGTCGCGCATCATGATGCCCGTCGACCTGCGCCGCCACGACCCCGCGCTGCGCTCCACCGCCAACCTCGCGCTACCGCTGTTCCTCGATATCGCACCCGGCCGCGACTGGACCGCGATCAAGGACCAGATCAAGGCAGGCCTGCTCGAACGACGCGAACTGAATCAACTGGCCAACACCAAGGTCGCGCTGGTCCCCGACCCGGTCAGCCGCGGCGTACTGCGCACCACGAACTGGCTCGGCGCCCGCCTGGGCCGCAACCTCGCCTCCGCCACCGTTTCCCACATGGGCCGCTTCACCGCCGAGGAACTCGCAGTCCCCAGCTTCCGCCCGACCGGCCTGTTCGTCCTTCCCCAACACAGCGTCGCCATGCCCCTGCTGTTCGGTCTGACCGAATTCGACGGCCATACCGAACTCACCGTGTCAGCCCGCAACGGTGCCGGCATCGAGGCCCGCCTCGAAGCGCTACTCGACCGCATCATCGACCTGCTCGAACTTTCCGAGTAGGCCCCTACCCTGGTACCAGCGCATTGGTGGCTACCGCGACTATCGTGGAGTCGTGGGCATCATGGGTGAACTGTTTCCGGGCAAGAAGCTGCAGAACGAGGGCAGCGGCGACAGTGACGGCCAGCCCCGCGAGCCGCGCCTCGACATCGACCTGGATGCGGGCGTGATCCGCGTCTCCGGCACGATCGAACCCGCCGAAACCGACTGACCGATCCCCACGCAGCGTCGCCGCGGTGAGCGATCGTTGCGCCTTTCGCTCACCCCTGCGCGCAATCATTGTGCCCACGGGCGCGGGTGGCCATAGTTCTCGACACGTCGTCGAGCAGGAGGCCACCATGACCGGCACCGAACCACCACGTTCCGGCGCACAGGCGGTCGACCGAGCCGTCTGCGTGTTGAACTGCTTCCAGGGTGGCGATCCCGAACTGTCGCTCAGCGAGCTCGCGCAGCGCGCGGGGTATCCGGTGAGTACCACGTTCCGGCTCGCTCAGGCGCTGGTGCGTGGACGATTGCTCGAGCAGGACCCGACGACGGACCGCTACCGGATCGGGCACGGTCTGGCGTGCCTGGCTCGACCCGCGCTGTCGCGGCTCGGCCTGGACGCCGCGGCACCACACCTGTACGCACTGGCGGCGGGGATCAAGATCACCGTCAGTCTCAGCGTTCCCGACGCCGACGAGGCACTCACCCTCTTCCACGCGCGACCACCGATCCATTTCTGCCACAACCAGATTCCGCGGGAGCGCAGACCGTTGCGGGCCAGCGCCGTCGGCCACGCACTGATCGCCCATACCGCCGACGCGGAGGGTGCGCTGTTCGACACGGTGCGCCGTCGCGGGTTCGCCGTCGAGGAGATCGACAGCGAGGAGCCGATCCGCGCGATCGCGGTCCCGGTGCTCGGCCCCGACAAGCAGGTGTGGGGGGCGCTCGGTGTGCAGGCGCGGGCGGTGCGCCTCGACCACGATCTGGTGCGCGCCGTCATTCCCGCCATGCATCGGATAGCGGTGCGCATCGGCCCGTATTCGCACGCCGCGGCCGCTGGTGACGGATTCGGCGCAGCGTGATTTTCACGATGTGGAAACGGTATTGCCGATCGAATATCACCAGGCGCACTATGTAATTCGATGCGATGTCGCAAAGACGTCGCACCCGCACCGAAAGTCTCGACATGATGGAATCCCCCGCGCTCGTCCGCCGTCGAACGGTGGACTTGATGCGCCTGTCCCCCGGATCCTGTCGCAGCTGATGTAGCGGCGACACACCTTCCGTCGCCGGACTCTTCTTTCTGATACCCCGCTGATCCGCCCTTCGTGTGCGGATTGTCGCGGCGTGCGCACCGTGTCGCCCGCCGCGCGGTCCCGCGCGCCGTCGAAAGAATTCGCGAAACATGTTCTCCCACCATTTCCGACGACGCCCGCTGCGCGCGCTCGCCGCCGCGCTCGTCGCACCCGCCGTCCTCGCGGTCGTCACCGCGTGCGGCACCACCGACGCGGGGACGACCGCCGACGGCAAGACCGTGCTGCGCTACCAGGGACAGACCGGACAGGTCACGCCGTACGAGCTCGCCGACAACCTGGGCTACTTCACCGAGATCAGCTTTCAGTGGGAAGGCGACACCACCAGTGGCCCGGCCAATATCCAGGCGGCCGCCACCAAGCAGGTCGAATTCGGCAGCGCGTTCAACGGCGCCGTGGTCAAGCTCGCCGCGGGCGGCGCCCCGGTACAGGCGGTGCTGAGCTCCTACGGCTCCGATGCCAAGTCGTTCACCGGCTACTTCGTCCGCGACGACGCGGGCATCACCAGTGCCCGTGACCTGATCGGCAAGAAGGTCGGTGTGAACACCCTCGGCGCGCACCACGAGTTCGTCACCCGCGAATGGCTGCACCAGCAGGGCCTGAGCGAGGCCGAGATCAAGCAGGTCCAGCTGATCGTGGTGCCGCCGGTCAACACCGAGGAGGCACTGCGCAGCGGACAGATCGATGTCGCCGCACTCGGCAGCGTGTTCCGCGAAACCGCCGTCGCGCGCGGCGGGCTGCGCCCGCTGTTCACCGACAAGGACATCTTCGGTGAATTCGATTACGGCACCTACGTTTTCCGCAAGGACTTCATCGCCCAGAACCCCGAGGCCGTCAAAGACTTCGTACAGGGCACCGCGCGTGCCACGCGCTGGCTGCAGGTCACTCCGCGTGACCAGATCGTCGCCAAGTTCACCGAGATCATCAACAAGCGCGGCCGCAACGAGAACCTCAAGCTGCTCGACTACTGGCGCAGCCCCGGAATCCCGGTGCCCGGAGCGGTGATCGCGGACAAGGAGATCCAGATCTGGATCGACTGGCTCGAGCGCAACGGTGAACTGCCCAAGGGCAAGATCACCGCCAAGGACCTGTTCACCAACAAGGACAACCCCTACGCCAACGGCACCTACCAGCCGACCAGTGGCCCGACCGGAGAGGTGGTTGCCGCGAAATGACCAGTACCCCAGCCAAACTCGCGTTGCGGTCGGTGGGCAAACAGTTCGCCGTGCGCGGCACCACAGAGAAGTTCACCGCGATCGACGACATCTCGATCGAGGTCGGGGCAGGCGAGTTCCTCGTCCTGGTCGGACCCAGCGGCTCCGGCAAGTCCACTTTGCTCGATCTGCTGGGTGGACTGAGCAAGCCCAGCTCCGGGCAGATCCTGCTGGACGGCACCCCGATCACCGGTCCCGGCCTCGACCGCGGCGTGGTGTTCCAGCAGTACGCACTGCTGCCGTGGCGCACCGCCCGCACCAATATCCAGTTCGGACTCGAGGCCAAGGGCATAGCCCGCAAGGAGCGCAAGGCGATCGCCGAGCACTATCTGGAGCTGGTCGGCCTGGCCGGCTTCGGCGACCGGTACCCCCACGAGTTGTCCGGTGGGATGAAGCAGCGCGTGGCGATCGCCCGCAGCCTGGCCTTCGACCCCGAAGTGCTGCTGATGGACGAACCGTTCGCGGCGCTCGACGCGCAGACACGGGAGTCGCTGCAAGACGAGTTGTTGCGGATCTGGCGAGCGACCGGCAAGACGATCCTGTTCATCACCCACGGCATCGACGAGGCGGTGTACCTGGGCCAGCGGGTCGCTGTACTCACCTCGCGGCCCGGCCGGGTCAAGGCGGTGATCGATATCGACGTCGATCGCGGTGGCGATATCGATGTCCGCTCCAGCGAACAGTTCCGCGAGTACCGCCATCGGATCTGGACCGAATTGCAGAGCGAGGTGAGCCGGGCACAGCGCCTCGAGCTCGCCGCCGACGACAGCACGACCGCCGCGGCGGTCGCGTCCACCGACAGGAGTCCCGCCCATGTCTAGCGCCGTCCCGCTGCTCGTCCGCCCCGTGGAGGTCACCGCCGAACCGGCCGCACTCTCGCGTGCGCCCGTCGCGGTGTCTGCTGTTCGCGCCGCGCTCACCCAGGCGGTCAGCGCGGCAGGCAGCACAGTACTTCGCATCGCCAAACCATTGTTCGCCTTCGCCCTGCTGCTCGGCGTGTGGGAGCTGGCACCGCGATTCGACCTGGTCGACGAGGTGTTCCTGCCGCCGTTCTCCACGGTGGTGCAGGCTTTCATCGAGTTGGCGGGCAACGGTCAACTGGCCGAACACACCTCGGCCAGCCTCACCCGATCGGTTACCGGCTTCTCGTTCGCCCTGGTGATCGCCGTCCCGGTCGGCATCGCCATCGCCTGGTACAAGCCGGTCTCCGACTTCATCAATCCGGTGCTGGAACTGTTCCGCAACACCGCGGCCCTTGCCCTGCTTCCGGTGTTCGTCCTGATTCTCGGCATCGGTGAGACATCGAAGATCGCGCTCATCGGCTACGCCACGTTCTTCCCGATCCTGCTCAACACCATCACCGGCGTCCGCACCGTCGATCCGCTTCTCGTGAAGTCGGCGGTATCGCTTGGTTTCTCACCGCTGCGACTGTTCCAAAAGGTGATCCTGCCCGCGGCGATCCCGTCCATCTTCACCGGCATCCGCATGGCCGCGGCGGGCTCGATCCTGGTGCTCATCGCGGCCGAGATGATCGGCGCGCGTGCCGGTTTGGGCTATCTCATCACCGCCGCGCAGCAGAACTTCCAGATCCCGCAGATGTACGCGGGGATCGTGGCGATCTCGCTGATCGGCCTCGGTTTCAACTTCGCCCTCGTCGCCCTGGAACGCCGGCTCTCGCGCTGGCGCACCTCACCGACCAACGTCTGATCAGGAGATCCCCCGATGTCTCACAGAACCTTTCATCTGAATGCCTTCCTGATGGGTGTCGGCCACCACGAGGCCGCGTGGCGCCATCCCCGCACCGATGAACACCGTGTGCTCGATGTAGGTCACTTCCAGGAACTGGCGCGCATCGCCGAGCGCGGCAAGCTCGACTCGGTGTTCTTCGCCGACACCCTGGCTGTCGGCCCGCGCATCGAACGCAACACCCTGACCGTGTTCGAACCGATCACGCTCCTGTCGGCGATCGCGGCGGTCACCGAGCGGATCGGCCTGATCGCCACCGCGTCCACCAGCTACAACGAACCGTTCAACCTCGCACGCAAGTTCGCCTCGCTCGACCACATCAGCGCGGGCCGAGCCGGCTGGAACATCGTCACCTCCGGCAATGTCGACGAGGCCTACAACTTCGGGCTCGATGCGATCCCCGAGCACGCCCGTCGCTACGAACGCGCCGAGGAGTTCGTCGACGTGGCCTTGGCGCTGTGGGACAGCTGGGAGGCCGAGGCGATCGTGCTCGACACCGAGACCGGCGTCTTCGCCGACCCGAGCCGAGTGCACACTCTCGACTACGCGGGCGAGCGGTTTCGTGTGCGTGGCCCGCTGAACTCCCCACGTGGACCGCAGGGTCGTCCGCTGCTGGTGCAGGCCGGGTCCTCGGAATCGGGCAAGGAGTTCGCCGCACATCGCGCCGAAGCGGTGTTCACCGCACAGCGCACCCTGGAAGAGGGCGTCCGGTTCTACCGCGATCTCAAGTCTCGATTGGCGAAATACGGTCGCGCACAAGATGACCTGAAGGTACTCCCGGGCCTGGTGCCGTTCATCGCCGATACCGTCGAGGAGGCCAGGGCGCTCGAGCAGGAGTTCACCGACCTGATCTCGCCCGACTACGCACTGCGTCAGCTCTCGTCGATCCTCGGCGTCGACCTCACCACGCACGCCCTCGACGCACCGCTGCCGCCGCTGCCCGCCGAGAGCGAGATCGAGGGCGGTAAGAGCCGGTTCACACTGGTCAAGGAGCTGGCCGAGAACGAGGATCTCACGGTGCGCCAGCTCATCGGCAAGCTGGGCGGCGGTCGTGGACACCGCACCTTCGCCGGCACGCCCGAGCAGGTGGCCGATGAACTACAGAGCTGGTTCGACGCGGGTGCCGCCGATGGCTTCAACATCATGGCGCCCTACCTGCCCGGTGGCTTGGCGGACTTCGTCGACCGCGTGGTGCCGATCCTGCAAGAGCGCGGGCTGTTCCGCACCGACTACGAATCCACGACGCTGCGTGGGCATTACGGCCTCGCGCCGGTGGAAAGCCAGTTCGCCGAGCGGGACTCACGAGTGAGTGCCTGATGCGCACCCGTCGACTCGACATCGAGTTCATGCGGGTGGTGAGCAGTTCCTGTACCGGGTGACGACACCCGGACCCCACCACAGACTGCACACGAAGGACCACCGACATGACCACCATCGAAAGCCCCCGCATCGCCACCTCCCTCACGATCGCCCCGGTCGCGGGCCACATCGGCGCCGAGGTGACCGGCGTCGACCTGCGCGAGGACCTCACCGACGCCCAGGTCGACGAGCTCACCGCCGCGCTGCACCGGCACAAGGTGCTGTTCTTCCGCGACCAGCACATCGGGCACCCCGAACAGATCGCGTTCTCGCGCCGCTTCGGCGCCGTCACCCCGTCACACCCGTACGACGACGACGCGCCCACCGAGTACCCGGAGATCCTGGCCGTCGACAGCCGCCTCTACGAGAAGAAGTTCGGCCACAAGAAGTTCAGCTACACCAACCACTGGCACACCGATGTCTCGCCGCTGATCAACCCACCCGCGGCCTCGATCCTGCGTGCCGAGATCGCCCCCGAGACCGGCGGCGACACCCAGTGGACCAACCTGGCCGCGGCCTATGCCGGTCTGCCGAAATCACTGCGCACCTTCCTCGACGGACTGCGCGCCGAGCACCGCTTCGGTGGCCGGATTCCGCCGTGGGAGGCGGGCAGCGAGTACGCCCGCAAGATCGCCGCCGCACCGCTGGTGACCGAACACCCTGTCGTGCGTGTCCACCCGGTCACTGGTGAGCGCGTGCTGTTCGTCAACCCCGGCTTCACCACCAGAATCCTCGGCCTCACCCCACCCCAGAGCGATGCCCTCTTGCAGCTGTTGTTCGACGAGATCGCCCACCCCGCCTACACCGTCCGCTTCCGCTGGGACAAGGGCAGCATCGCCTTCTGGGACAACCGCGCCACCGCCCACCTCGCCCCGAGCGACCTGGACCACCTCGATGTCACCCGAGTTCTCTACCGCACCACCCTCGAGGGCGACATTCCCGTCGGCGTCGACGGCGAACCCTCCACCTCGATCGCCGGCGCGAAGTTCGCCGGCGCCTGAGAACCGTTGCGGTGCCCACACATCCGTGTCGGGCACCGCTTCTCCCCGGCCCTCGGTGGCCGCCTCCCCCGCGCGACGA
This sequence comes from Nocardia sp. A7, assembly GCF_046549215.1. NCBI lineage: Bacteria > Bacillati > Actinomycetota > Actinomycetes > Mycobacteriales > Nocardiaceae > Nocardia > Nocardia sp. A7. Next base: position 98,810 of record NZ_JAJPWE010000009.1, read on the forward strand.
ACACAGGAGCACACCTTGACCCAACCGTGGCACACCAGTACCGACGTGCTGATCATCGGCGGCGGTCCCGCGGCCTCCTGGGCCGCGATCCACGCCCGCGAGGCAGGAGCCGAAGTCATCCTGGTCGACAAGGGTTACTGCGGAACCAGTGGCGCCACCGCACCTTCGGGCACCGGCGTCTGGTACGTCGCGCCCGAAGCGACAGCCCGCGCCAACGCGAAGGCGAGCAGGGAAGCGCTGGGCGGCTATCTCGCCGACCACTATTGGATGGACCGGGTCCTCGACCAGACCTACGCCAACATGAACCGCCTGGCCGTGGAGGGCCGTTACCCGTTCCCCCTCGACCCGGCCACCGGCGAACCGCTGCGAACCGGCGTGCAGGGTCCGGAGTACATGCGCCGGATGCGCGCCTGGCTCACCCGCCTCGGCGTGCAGATCCACGACCACTCCCCGGCGCTGGAACTGCTCGTCGACGCGGCGGGCGCGGTGCGTGGCGCGGCGGGCTATCAGCGTCAGCTCGATCGGGACTACCGGATCACCGCGGGCGCTGTCGTGCTCGCGACCGGCGGGTGTGCGTTTCTGTCACGGGCGCTCGGCACCAACGTCGACACCGGCGACGGCGCGCTGATGGCTGCCGAGGCGGGCGCGCGGTTCTCCGGGATGGAGTTCTCCAACGCCTACGCCATCGTGCCCAAGGGCTCCACGATCACCAAGACCGCCTACTACGGCTACGCCACCTTCTTCGGCGAGGACGGCCGAGTACTCGACGAGGCAGGATCGACGAAGGGTCGTTCGGTGATCGCGCGAACGCTGCTGCAGGAGAGGGTGTTCGCACAGCTGGATCGCGCCGACCGGACTGTGCAGGCGCAGATGCGCCTGGGTCAGCCGAACTTCTTCCTGCAATTCGATCGTCGCGGAATCGATCCGTTCACCGAGCGATTCGAGATCGATCTGCTCGCCGAGGGCACGGTTCGCGGCACCGGCGGCATCGATGTCGTCGACGACGACTGCGCCACCAGTGTCCCCGGACTCTATGTCGCCGGGGACGCGGCCACTCGCGAACGGATCTGCGGCGGCTTCACCGGCGGTGGCAGTCACAATGCTGCCTGGGCGATGTCCTCGGGCAGTTGGGCCGGGGCAAGCGCGGGCGAACACGCCCTCACGGTCGGCCGACCCAGCGCCGCGGTGCACGGAATCGGCGGCGTCGGGTTGCGCCGTGTCGACTCACCAACGGTCACCGCGGAGCAGGTGGTCGCCGCCGCGCAGGACGAACTCATCCCGTTCGAGAAGAACTACCTGCGCGACGGTGCCCGGCTGCGGCCCGCGTTGGCCCGACTCGACGAACTGTGGGAGGCTGCGTCGGCGGGACTCGGCGGCGGGACCGGCGAGGAGCGGGTCAGGGCCCGGCAAGCCGCGGCCATCACCGCGGTCGGGCGACTGATGTACCGATCCGCGTTGGCGCGCACCGAGACTCGGGGGATGAGCAAGCGCGCGGACTACCCCGATGTCGATCCGGCGCAGCATCATCATCTGTACTCGGGCGGGCTCGACGAGCCGTGGGTCGCGGGCACCCGCGACGCGGATCTGGCGGTGGCGTCGTGATCGAATTGCTGCGCGCGCAGGACTGCATCGGCTGCGACAAGTGCGTGATCGCCTGCCCCACCAATGTCTTCGACCGCACCGACAGCGGAATCCCGGTCATCGCACGGCAGTCCGACTGCCAGACCTGCTTCATGTGCGAGGCGTACTGCCCGACCGATGCCCTCTACGTCGCGCCCGAAGTGACCCCGCTGCCGTCGGATGCCACGGTGCCGACTGAGCACATCGGCCGCTATCGCGAGAAACTGGGTTGGGGGCACGGGCGCGTCTCGGGGGCCAGGGTCGCGGTGGGTCCGCGGCTGCCACACGGCACACCGCCGCCGCGGCTCAGCTCCTGAGCGGCGGCGGCAGCACAGCGGGTGGCGGGTCGTCGAAGATGTTGCGATCCACGATCGGGTCGGGGACGCGCAACAGGTCTGCGGCGCTCACCTCGTCCCAGTCGTATCGCTGGTTCGCACACTGCAATTCGACCAGCGACACCGCCGATACCGTGTCGTCGATGCTGAAATCGGTGAACCCGTCCTGCTCGAGCATGTCGCTGATCTCGTGCACCCGCATCGGACCGGTGGCGTGCGCCAGCGCGAGGTACGGCCGCAACGGCTCACCGAACTCCGGTATCCGCTCGCGAATCCATACCTCGCTCAACGCCGTCGTCAGGTCCTCGCGCACCCGCAGCAATTCCTCGGGCAACGCGATCGGCAACCGCACCGAATCCGGTGCGACCACCGGTGGCCCGAACGTGATCTGGAACGGTGCGTGCCCGGCGAGCAGCTTGCGCGCCCCGGCCACCAGCGCCGCCAGATGTACGCCCTTCACCCCGTCGACGAATCCGATGCCCTGCACACCGATCCGCAGTCGCGCGGCGTCGACCTGCTCGAAGTCCGGCAGGCGCGACAGCGTGGGCGCGAAGATCTCGACCAGTTTGTCGGCCACCGGTTGGGTCGGCACCACCTGCCAGTCGTAGAACGAACGACCCGGCGTCCACCCCGGACGCCACCACCAGCGGCTGGCAACGGTCATTTCGCTCGCGATCATGGTGCGCCACCTCCCGATCTCGGCCGACCCGCCGGTGCACACCCGGCAGGCCGGTCGTCCGCCCGACACGATCGGCACCGATGGTTGCGATGCCAGTTACCTCTCAGCGACGGTATTCCCGGTGTGATCGGCGGGCAACCTGGTGAGACCGTTCCGTTGTGTCTTCGACGCACTACACTGACGCCATGCCTGTTCGACGGCTGATCACGCTTTCCGCGTTCGCCCTCCTGCTTCCCTTCGCCGTTTCCGCGTGCACCATGACCGGACCTGGCTCCACCTCCGAATGCACCGTGAGCGGCTGCACCGTCACCTTCGAGCGCGGGGTGAGCGCCAAGGCTTCGGTCCTCGGTATCGACGCGGAGCTCGTCTCCGTGAACGGTGACATGGTCACCCTGAGCATCGGTGGCCAGCAGGTCACGGTGCCGGTCGGACAGTCTCAGGCCAGCAACGGGATGGACGTACGGGTCAGCGAGGTCACCGATGACAAGGTCGTCGTCGTGCTCGCGACCGGCCTGAACCCGAACTGATCAGCCGGGCACGATCGACCGATCGGCCGGTTCGCTGATCACCCAGGGCGCGTTCGGTTGATCGAGGATCCAGCGCCAGCTCCCATCGGGCTGCCTGCGCGCCACCTCGACGGTCGCCCCGGTCCCGCCGGGCAACCGCGACGACGTCATGGCCAGGTCGCCCGCGAGTAAGGTCGGCGCCTGATGACCGGGTTGGAAAACCGGGCGATCGGCGAGCAGTCGCGCATACGCCGCCCGGATCTCGTCGACTCCCGTCGCGACGACCCCGTCCGGCAGCGCGAGGACCGCGTCCGACTCGTACAGCTCGACAAGCCCGTCCACGTCCCCGGCATTCAATCGCTCGACCACCAGTCGGCTCAGATCTTCCGGACGCTGCGCACGCTCTCGCACATTCTCGGCCATCGCCACCCTCCCTCGACTCGGGTTGTGCGACAACGGTAACGCCGGGGTACGACACGAATCGCGAGGCCACTACTCGTGCAGCGTCACCGCGAATCGATACCAGTTCCCGTCATAGGGCGTGTACACCGGCTCATATCCCGCTCCGCCATGATCAGGGGGTGGCGTTCCCGGCGGAAAATAGGCCAATCCGCCGACGATCGCCATGTCATCGATCGCGAACTGGCACCCGCCGTCGTCGGGCCTGACTCCCCGAGTTCGAATGACACCGACCCACTGCCCCTCGGATTTCGAGCAACGCCGCGCGGTGTCGGTCATGGATCCCTTCGACATCCACCACCCCACCTTTTCCGGCACCCCGAGCAGCACCAGACCGACCCCGACGATCACCACTACCGGCGCGGCGACAACGGCTCGGAATTCCCGGTACCGAGCACACCCGATCGGCGCCAGGATCATCCAGGACAGGCCGACCGCCAGCAGCATCACTATCGGAACGGCCCAGGCCAGCAGGTCGATATGCGTCGCGTCGATCACGAACATCGCCGCGATCGCCACGATCGCCGCCCCGATGGTGATCCGCATCGCCACCCGCCACGTCCGCGTCACCTGGTTCGTCGGCTGTGTCCCCACCGTCGTCATCAGCCCACTCTACGAGCTACTCGCGTCCCGAGGAACGGCGAAACCCCCGAAAGCCAACGGCCCTCAGGGGTTTCACAGACACAGCGTGATGTCAGCTGATCACAGCGGCGGGAATCCCGACGATCCGGTCGCCATCCAGTTCCAGAACTCGGTGACGCGGTTGAGGACCAACGCCATGATGTCGAGGGCAGTGCTTCCCATTGTCTTCCTTCACATCCGAACGAATACTTCGCGCCTTCACCCTAGCAACCGGCATCGAGTAGGCAACGTTGTGATCACGGACAGATGACAGGGCCGGCAGTGGTTGCCGGCGATGAATATCCCGGATGCACCGGTTGCCATATAGCGAATGGCATATATGAATTGCGTCAGATGAACACGAGGGAAACACGCTCGGACGGGTCGACCACCCGCGGTGTGACGGTGCATACAAATACCGTTACAGCCGGAATGAACAAAATATCGACAGACAATCATGTACCCGATTGCACCGATCCGAACCCCGATGCGGGACAGGCGAACCCGCTCAGCACTCCCGCAAAGTCGCAGGCGGCAGACTTTTGTTCAACAAAACCGTGATGCCGGTCACCGTATTCCTCTCAGCAGAATCACATATACGATCACTCTCGCCGAGGCTTCCGGAAATATTCCATCGCCGAAGTTCCACGGCATCAGGTGACACAGTGCGGTGTTCTCCTTCGATCCCATCCTTCCGCCGCTTCGGCATGCATTCGTCACGAGGTGAACCGGTCATGGAATACACCCACCTGTCCGAATTCGAAATCCGTTCAGGCGCTCTGTCGATGTGGACGCCCGAACTTCCCGCCGACGCGTGGCGGGCCGACGATCGCCCACTGACCTGCGTGCACGCCGACTACTGCGCGAGCGTTGATCCCGCTGATCCGCTGCCCGGTCGTGGCCGCTGGATCGGCACCGTCTTCGAGATGGATGCCCCGTTCGACGCCCGCACCTGGCGCGAGACGCTGCGGCGCTGGCATGCCAGGCACGAGGGCCTGCGCACCACGGTGACTACCGCCGCCGCGGGCGAGCCGCGCAGGCTGGTCGCCGCACCCGTCGCTGTCGATATCGCCGAACAGCCCGTGACAGGACTCACCGACGGCACTGACATCAACGAATTCCTCCGCGACACACTCGAAGAACGCCTGTCGCCGCTGGTGTGGCCGCACTGCCTCGCCGCCACGGTCGAGCATGCCGATACCGGTGACTTCACGGTGCTCGTCGCCGCCGATCACTCGGTGATGGACGCCTATTCGCAGGCCATCCTGATCCTGGAACTGCGCACGCTCTACCGCGAGGTCACCGCGGGTGAGCCCGCCCGCGAATCGGTGACTTTCGGCAGCACGGCCGACTTCGCTGTCCTGGAACGCGCGAGCGCGGCCGAACTGGATTCGAATTCCCCCGCGGTCGCGACGTGGCGCGAATTCCTCGCCGACGGTGCGATGCCGCGCTTCGCCCCGCACGCCGCCCGGCCCGCTCGCGCGGATCTGCCGCAGCCGAGTGTGTCGCGACGACTGCTCGATCTCGCCGCACTCGAGCAGGTCGAGGCGGCGCTCGACCAGGTACGGCACCGGATGTCGGTGGCCGTGTTCGCCGCGCTGGCCGTGGCCAATCAGCAGCGCTTCGGCGCGGACCGGATGCGCACCGTGATGCCGATCGCGACCCGCCCTGACCTGCGGTGGATGGAGTCGATGGGCTGGTTCGTCAATGTGGTCCCGGTCGATATCGCGCTGGCTCCCGGCGTCGGCATCACCGCGGCGATGGAACAGACACGGGCCGCGCTGCGTCGGTCGCGCCTGGCCAACGACGCTTCCTGGTCGCGAGTGCTCGACCTGCTCGACATCGCCGAAACGCCGCGCTTCGGCATCTCCTTCCTCGATATCCGGGTGCTGCCCGGCTATGAGCTGGTCGCCGAGCTGCGCGGGCGGACCTTGCGCGCGGAGTCGTACTCCCCCGACGAGGTGTTCCTGTGGGTCGTGCGGGCGGCCGACGGTCTGTATGTGTCGACCAGGTACCCCGCGGGGTTCCCCGCCGAGATCATGGACGAATTCCTGACCGCTTTCGGTCGGGCGCTGTCGTCGATCACCGCCACGGAGTACGCGGATCCGGCTGTCGGCGCGGGGCACGAGGGGCAGCCGTCCGTCCCGGTGCCCGTGGGTGCGGCGGCCGACGGGCGTTGCGAGCCGCAGCCGTCTGCCGCGGCGCGGACACCGATGCCTGCCGACGCACGAGCACTGCGTGTCGCCGTGCAGGCGGGGTGAGCGGATGCGCGCACTGTTGGCCTTCACCGGCAGCCGAGGAGACGCCCAACCCGGCATCCTGCTGGCTCGTGCGCTGCGCGAGCGCGGTCACGACGTGACGCTGGCACTGGCGCCCAACCTCGTCGCCTTCGCTCATGACCACGGGGTTCCCGCAGTGCCGTTCGGCCGCGATACCGCCGATCTCCTGGACGCGCAACGCACCGACCACGGGTTCACCAGCCGCGATCCGCGTGCCCGACTGCGGGCGCTGTTCGAGCTGCAGCGGCGCGGCGTGCCCGAGCAGCTCGAGGACCTGCGCGAGCTGGCACCCGGACACGATGTGGTGGTCGCGGGGATGGCGGGCGAGGAAGTCGCCGAGTCGGTGGCGCGGGCGCTCGGGCTGCCGTTCGCGGCGGTGCACTTCTTTCCGATCCAGCCCAACAGCGCGGTTCCGGTCGTGCCGGTGCGTTGGGCCGCGCGAATCCCCGGGTTCGTGCACCGATGGGGGTGGTCGGCGCTGGCCCGAGCACGTGCGGCCGCGTTGGCGCCCGTGCTGCGGCCGACCCGCGAGTTGACCGCGCCATCGGTCACGCGCGTCGATACCGGGCCGGCGACTACGCGAATCCAGGCCTATGACCCGCGACTGTTCCCCGGTGTGCGGGGGCAGGTGCCGGGACCGTTCACGGGATTTCTGACCGATGTGGATGGGTTCCTCACCGGTGCAGAGAGTTTCGCGAGCGACGAACCGGCCGTCACATCGCTCGACATCCGCGATCCTCGAACGTCTTCGTACTTCGGATCAATCAATTCCCTTGGTGGCACAGCAGCTTCCGATACTGTCGCGTCTTCGTCTACTCGCCCGCAGTCGTCTACGAGGTCTCTCGAGTCGTGGCTCGATGCGGGAACAGCCCCGATCTACGCCGGGTTCGGTTCCATGGACGTCGGTGACCCGGCCGCCTTCGTCGCGATGTTGCGCGAGGTGTGTGCCCGGCGAGACCGTCGACTGCTGCTCGCGTCGGGCTGGGCGACGATCGCTCCGGGATTCGAGGAAGCCGTCGCAATTGTCGGCCAGGTCGATCACGCCCGGGTGCTGCCCCGCTGTGTGGTGGCCGTGCACCACGGCGGCGCGGGCACAACGGCCGCTGCGTTGCGATCCGGTGTGCCGCAGGTGATCTGCTCGGTCCAGGCCGACCAGCCCTATTGGGGCCAGGCGTTGCAGCGACTCGGCCTCGCGGCCACGATTCCCGCGAAGAAGCTCACCGGCGAACGCCTCGAAGCACTACTCGACCGGGTCTCGCATCCCGACGTGGTGCTGCGCGCGGCGTCCTATGCCACCGGTTTCGCCACCGACGGTGTCGAGCGGGCCGCCGATGTCGTCGAGGCACTGGTCGGTTCGTCGGTCACCCCTGCACTGCTCCGTTCCGCCGGGAGGCAACTGTGAATACCGATATCGCCATCCGCACCACCGGTCTCGGCAAGTCCTACGGGGATTTCACCGCTGTCGGCAGCGTCGACCTCACCATCGCGGCGGGCACCGTCTTCGCCCTGCTCGGCCCCAACGGCGCGGGTAAAACCACCACCGTCCGCATGCTCGCGACCCTGGTCCGTCCCGATCGCGGCTCCGCGGAGATCTTCGGTTACGACATCGCGCGCGACGCGACCGCCGTGCGCTCGATGATCGGGCTCACCGGCCAGTACGCCTCGGTCGACGAAACCCTCACCGCCGGAGAGAATTTGCGGCTGTTCGGCCGCTTGCTCGGACTCTCCCGCCGCGATGCCGCGCGCCGCAGCGTCGAACTCCTCGAAGACTTCGAGCTGTCGAAGGTCACCGATCGGCCGGTGAACCAGTTCTCCGGCGGAATGCGACGGCGCCTGGATCTGGCGGCGACGTTGATCACCGATCCGCCGCTGATCTTCCTCGACGAGCCGACCACCGGCCTGGACCCGCACACCCGCGACAAGATGTGGGGCGTGATCCGGCGGCTCGTCGCCCGGGGCGCGACCGTCCTGCTCACCACGCAATACCTCGAAGAAGCCGACGCGCTGGCCGACCGGATCGCCGTCATCGACCGCGGGACGATCGTCGCCGAGGGCACCGCAGCCGAGCTGAAATCCTCCATCGGCGACCAGGTGCTGCGCCTGGAACTCGCCGACGCCGCCCAGTCCGCGCACGCGGAGTCGATCGTTGTCGAACTCACCGGCGAGGTCCCCGAAGGATCGTCGGCGGGCATGCTCACCATTGCGCTGACCGATGCGGGCACCGCCGCCGACATCGTGGCCGCCTGCCGTACCGCGGGTATCGCACTGCGCGGATTCGCCGTCGACCGTCCCGATCTCAATGCGGTCTTCCTCGCGCTGACCGGCACCGACCGCGTCGCCGCCTGATCCGAAAGACCGAGGCCAGTATGACCACCACCATCGCTGTCGAGGCCACCACGCCGACGACGATCGACCGCCGCCCCCGGATCACCCACGTCAGCCTGCGCGCCTCGCTGTTCCAGTCGCTGATGATGGCGTGGCGAGGACTGCTCACCTTCCGGCACAGTCCGCAGTTGCTCTACGACGCGCTGCTGCTGCCCATTGTCGGGCCGCTGTTGTTCGGCAGCATCTTCGGCACCGCCATCGCGGGCAGTATGCAGGCGTATCTGCCGATTCTGATCCCCGGCGTGCTGGTGCAGATCGTGCTCACGTCGTCTGTCGCCACCGGTGTCCAATTGTCCGAGGACATTCGGTCCGGCGTCTTCGATCGGTTCGTCGCCATGCCGATCGCCCGGTCGGCACCTGTCGCCGGAGCACTGCTGGCGGGCGCGACGCGGTATGTCATCGCCGCGACCACCGTGGTGATCGTCGGGTTCGCGATGGGTTATCGGCCGGATCATCCGGTCGGGTTCGTCGCCGGTGCGGTGCTCGTCGTTCTGGCCACCACGGCGATCAGCTGGCTGTTCGCGTTCATCGGGGTCACCGTGTCCAGACCCGCTGCGGTGCAGGGGATGTCGATGCTGGTGCTCACCTTCCTGAGTTTCGCCTCGAACGCGCTGGTGCCGGAGTCGGCGATGCCGACCTGGCTGCGCTACGTCTCCGACTACAACCCGGTGTCCTACCTCGTGTCCGCCGTGCGCGGGCTGGCCGAAGACGGTGTCGTCGGCGCCGACGCACTGTGGTCGGTGGTGGCCTCGCTCGTGATCGCCGCCGTCTTCGCGCCCCTGACCGTCCGTACCCTGCGTGCTCGCTGAGGAGTTCTGATGACACTCACCGCCCCGGCCATCGTCGCCGCGCCCACTGTCAACCGGCTCACCGCCGACGACGATCTGTTCCTCAAGCTGCACAGTCTCTACGGCAACGCGCTGGTCAATCAGCTCGCCTGGCGGTTCGACGAGCCCCTCGCTCCCGAGTTGCTCGCCCGCTTCCACGACCGATTGGCCCGGGGTTTCCTGGCCCGCCGCGTGCAACCTGCCCGGGTTCCGTTCGCCCGCCCCTACTGGCTTCCCGCGACCGAATCGCTTCCGCTGCGCTGGGATCCGTTGCCCGTCGCCGAGGACGAGATCCTCGACTGGTATTTCGCGCAGAGCCGGGTCGACTTCGACCCTGAGACCGGTCAGGTGTGGCGGCTCTCCGCGGCGCCGACCACAGCGGGCGGGACACTGGTGTCGCTGGTGACCTCGCACGTGGCATCCGATGGCGGCGCGGTGTTGTTCGCCGTGGGCGACGCACTTGCTCGGCTCGATGAGAGTCCGAGCTTCGCCACAGGTTCGGGTCAGCTGGTCGGTACGCGACCACGGAACTCGTTGGGCGCGAACGTGACCGATGCGGGCCGACAGCTACGCGCGGTCGCGAAAGGAATCCGGGCGGCAATCGCCACCCGCGGTGTCACCGAGCCGGACCGCAACCCACGTCCTACCCTCCCCCAGCTCCCACTCCCTGATCGGTGGTCACCTGCGGACCTGGTTGTCCAGCTCGATCTCACGGAGTGGAACACCGCCGCTGCCCGGCACTCCGGCACGACGAACGGCCTGCTGATCGCCCTGGGCGCGGGCCTGCTCGGCCGCAGCGGACGTGTCGGCGACACCGCCGACATCCGTGTCGATATCCCCCACTCGATGCGCACCCCCGACGACCCCCGCGCCAACGCCACCACCGGCCTACCGATCTCGGTCACCTACCGCATCGGCGACCGCATCGACCTGACCGCCATCCGGTCCGCCGTGAAACGTGCCGCTACCGCCTACCGCGACCCAGCCACCACCCCCGCCCTGCAACACCTGCAACCGCTGCAGATGATCCTGCCCCGCTTCGTCCTGCGCCACTTCGCCCGCACCGCCAAAGCCCCGGAATGCCTGTGCACCAATCTCGGCGAAACCGCCAGTGGTGTAGCCGATTTCGCAGGACACCACGCCTCCGCTGTCCTCATGCGCCCGGTCGTGTGCACCAACGACACCACCATGTTCCGCCGGGTAGAGGTAGGCGTGAACCTCTCCTTCTCCACTGACGGCCACACCATCACCCTCGCGGTCACCGGCGCCGACCCCGACCACTTCCCCACCCGTACCGCCCTGCGCGATCTACTGACCGCCGAATTCGAGTCCTGGGACCTCACGCCACATTTCTGGTGACGACAGGGGTCGAACCGGCAGTCGAGGCGATCACTGACCGTGTGCCACCGCACGAACGGCTGCCCTCGCGGCGACCAGGACGGGGTCCCAAACCGGGGAAAACGGTGGTGCGTAGCCGAGATCGAGGGCCGTGACCTGCTCCACCGTCATTCTCGCGGTGAGTGCCACCGCGGCGATGTCGATGCGCTTGGCGGCACCATCGCGTCCGACGATCTGCACGCCGAGCAGCCGCCCGGTGCGACGTTCGGCGAGCATCTTCACCGTCATCGGTTTCGCGCCGGGGAAATATCCCGCGCGACCGGTGGATTCGATGGTGACGGAATGGAACTGGAGCCCAGCGCGCTGAGCGTCCCTCTCCCCCAAGCCGGTTCGTGCCACCTCGAGGTCGCACACCTTGCTCATCGCGGTGCCGACCACGCCGGGGAAGGTCGCGTAGCCGCCACCGACACCCGACCCGATCACCTGCCCGTGCTTGTTGGCATGCGTGCCGAGCGGAATGTGACGCAGCGTGCCCGACACCAGATCCAGCACCTCCACACAGTCACCACCGGCCCAGATGTCGTCATACCCGCGCACCCGCTGAGCGAGATCGGTCAGCAGACCACCGCTCTCACCCAGCGGTAGCCCGGCGTCGCGGGCGAGGTCGGTGGCCGGTCGCACGCCGATTCCCAGCACGACGACATCCGCCGGATATTCGTTGTCGGCGGTGGTCACGGCGCAGACGCGGCCGTCCGCGGCGGTGCGCATGCCGGTGACCTCGGTATCGCGTACGAGCCGAATTCCCATCCCCACCATGGCTTCTCGCACCAGCGCGCCCATATCGGGGTCGAGGGTCGCCATGGGTTCGGCGGCCCTGGTGATCATGGTGACCTCGAAACCCCGGCGCACCAACGCTTCTGCCATTTCGACACCGATATACCCGGCGCCGACCACGACGGCTTCTCGCCCGGTCGCCGACTCCAGCGCCTCGATGAGCACCTGCCCGTCATCGAGGGTCTGCACGCCGTAGACGCCCTCCGCATCGATGCCGGGCAGCGGCGGACGGACCGGCGTCGCCCCGGTGGCGAGTACGAGCTTGTCGTAACCCGTCCAAGCCTCGGCCTCGCTGTCGAGATCACGCGAAAGCACCCGCTTGCGCACCGTGTCGATCGCGGTCACCTCGGTCCGCAACCGTAGATCGATGTCGCGGGCCCGATGTTCGGCGGCCGAGCGCGCGATCAGGTCGTCGGCCTCGGCCACATCCCCGGCGACCCAGTACGGAATACCGCACGCCGAATACGAGGCATGGTTGCCCTTCTCGAACACCACGATCTCGAGCTCCTCGACACCCCGCAACCGACGCGCCTGCGACGCTGCCGCCATCCCCGTCGCATCCGCGCCGATAACCACCATGCGTACGCCCATGACACCACCGTACGAGGAAGTCTCGTGCCACCCGCTACCAGGACGACGTTGTGGTCGGATTCACTATCCGGCCCAGGCTGACTGCCTGACCGGATGTCGTGTAGCACAGGTCAACTCAGCGCGGCGCCATCCGGATGGCGCCGTCGAGGCGGATGGTCTCGCCGTTGAGCATCGGGTTCTCCACGATGTGGCGGGCCAACGCGGCGAATTCGCTGGGCTGACCGAGGCGCGAGGGGTGCGGTACCTGGGCGCCGAGGGACTGCAGCGCCTCCTCGGGCAGCGTCTCGAACAGCGGGGTGCGGAACAGGCCGGGCGCGATCGTCACGACGCGGATCTTGAAACCGGCCAGGTCACGCGCGATCGGCAGGGTCAGGCCGACGATGCCACCCTTGGACGCGGCGTAGGCGGCCTGGCCGATCTGGCCGTCGTAGGCGGCGACGGAGGCGGTGTTGATGATGACGCCCCGCTCCTCGCCGACCGGGTCGGTACCCGACATGCGTTCGGCGGCCAGCCGGATCACGTTGAACGTACCGACGAGGTTGACGTTGATCACCTTGGTGAAATCGGCGAGCGGGAACGCACCCTTCTTGCCGACCGTCTTGATCGCATTGCCGATGCCCGCGCAGTTCACCGCGATCCGCAGCGGCGCCAGCGATTCGGCGACGTCGAGTGCCGCGGCCACCGCGGATTCATCGGTCACGTCCGCGGCCGCGAAAGCCGCGCCGTCGCCCAGTTCCTTGGCGATGGCCGCACCGTTGGACGAGGGGAGGTCGACGATGACGACCTTGGCGCCCTTGGCGTGCAGTTCCCGCACGGTCGCCAAGCCGAGACCCGACGCGCCGCCGGTGACGATCGCGGACGAGTTGACGAAATCCATACTGTTTCTCCTGTTTCGGTGAGGTCTCACCGATATTGACACACTTCGCCAAAACTGTTTGGCTTTCGCGGTGACCCAGCCCCGCCGCCCCGGCCGCCCCTCTGTGCTGGACACCGCAGCCGTGTCCGTGGGCGCGCTGCGGCTGTGGACCGACCGCGGGTTCGCCACCACCGGCTGGAACGATCTCGCCGAGGCCACGGGAGTCAGCACACGAACCTTGTTGCGGCACTTCTCGTCTCGATCCGAGATCGCCTGGATCGGCGTCGCGCCCGCGACGGAACGGCTCCGAGACGCACTCGCCGGCGCCGGCGCCGAGGAGTCGCCCGCGGTGGTGGTCAGGACCGCGATCGTCGAATCGGTGTCCCGCGATCCGCGGATCCAGGAGCTCGCCCCGGACTGGCTGCGGCTGATCTCATCGGAGCCCGAACTGGTCGCGACCGCTCCTCGGATCTACCAGCCGTGGATCGACACACTGTCGGGATATCTCGCCGGCCGACTGCCCGGCTCCCCCGCAACCATCTGCCGGGCCATCGCGACCGCCTACCAGTCCGCTACCTTCGCCGCGCTGATCGGGTGGGCAGAGTCCGGCGCGCAGGGTGACTGCGCGGATTCGGTCGATCGGATGCTGCGATGGATGGACCCGCACCTGCCGGGATCCGCGCCGGATTGAGCACTTTCAGTCAGGATTCGCGGGCGGCGATCGCGGCTTGGATGCGACGGAGCGTCCGCAAGCCCTTCTTCGCGGCGACGCTCACCATGCCGTCGAAGACTGTCGTGCCGCGGTCATCGGCCATCAACCGTTCCAGGGTCGGGATGGCGCGGTCGTCACCGGTCGAACCGAGCGCGACGGCCGCCCAGTACCGCTTGTCCGGGTCATCGCTCGCGGCTGCCTCGATCAACCTCGGGATGACGTCAGGGGCGAATTCCGACAGTGCGCTGGCGATATAGCCGATGCGGTAGTAGCGGCGGTTCTCGAACTCGTCCCAGAGGGCCGCCAAGGCCGCGTCGCCGCCGATCATGCCGAGAGCCTCAGCAGCGCGTTCGCGCATTCCGCTGATCGAGTCCTGCAGTAAGGGCGCGACAGCTGGGACGACCGACTCGTCGCCGAGGGCGCCCAGGGCGATCACCGCTTGGTCGCGGGCGATGTCCTGCGGGTGGTCCAACATCGCGACCAAGCCGGGGACCGCTTCACGGAAGCCGAGAGCCGCGCAGCCCATCGCGGCCCACGCCTGGCAGTTGTAGCGGGTATCGGCGAGTGACGCGAGCAGGGGTTCCCGCAAGCTGTCGTCGCCGAACACCTCCGCCCGGTTCAACGCCCGACTGTAGAGCGACCGGTGATACTCGGCATAGTCGCGCACGAGCGCGCGCAGGGTCTCCTTGGCAGATGTGTCGCCGTCCTCGGCCTGCAGGAGCAGTTGCCGCAGATTTTCCTCGCGAGTCTCGAGGTCACCGTCTTTGAGCAGTCGCACGTCGGCTGGATTCACCGCCCAACGGTACCTGGTGACGATCTCCTCCCCCGACCACGTTGGGGCGCCCGTCAGCCGCACGACCTCGGTCAGCAGCGCAGCCATCCCCACCTGCTCCCGATCGTCACACAACCGGAGATGGCCACCGTGACTTCGGTCTGGTCGCCCCAGTCAGTCACTGCGTGAAGTAGATGAGCAACAGCGGAAGCTGGACGAGCATTTGCCTCTGGCTGACCGGTCGGCGGATTCAGCGGCATGATCGAACACCCCACGAGATCAACGGATCGATCCTGATCGATGAGCGACGAACTCGAAAAGTGCGGTCGGACCGTCAGTGAAGCCCGCGCGGAGGCTGCGTCCGCGCAATGCAGGCCCCTAGGGTCTGTGTGCTCTGCCGCCGGACAAGCTCGTCGCGGCCATCCACCAGCCAGTTCAGCGATGATCCGCCTGCGCGGGACGGAGCGATCTTCCCAGGTCGCCTGACGGGATCGGCAGCATCGAAACAGCCGGATGAGCGGGTCGTGTGAGTCGACATACCGCTCGCACCTCCGCTACCGGTCGTTTCGCCTGCGCGCGGTCCAGTGCGCGAAAGATCCCGATGAATGGGAGAGCCCGTATTTGATTCGGGCAAATAGCTGCTTCTGTGAGACGCGACACCCCAAATTCCGGTTCTTCGACATACCTGAATTGGCGTTCGCCACGATGAAAGGCATTCCCACCCATGCGAATCCGATCTCTTCGATTGCCCATTGCGGTGATGGCGGCCGCGGTCGCGGCCTCAACCGCTGCCACCGGCGTCGCCTCCGCCGATATCGACTTCGGCAGCTCCGGCAGCAGCGGCGAAATGGTCATCACCCTGGTACGCCATGCCGAGTCCCTCGGTAACGCCTCCGGCCTGATCGACACCAAGGTGCCCGGACCCGACCTGACCTCACGCGGCCGGACACAGGCAGACAATCTGGCCATCCAGTTGGCCGACAAGAATTACGACTGCGCCTTCGCGTCCAACATGGTGCGTACCGAGCAGACTGCGGCACCGACCCTCGCCAAGCAGGACCTGAACCTCAACATTCAGCCCGGTTTCCGGGAGATCGAGGCAGGCCAGTACGAGGGCACCCCGGAGGCCCAGGCGATGACCGGATACCTACAGGCACCGATCAAGTGGCTCTCCGGCGACCTGAACGCTCGGATTCCAGGCTCCATCGACGGCAACGAGTTCGACGGCCGCGTCGATCAGGCACTGCTCGATGTGCAGCGCCGCGGCTGCGCCAACCCGGTGATCTTCTCGCACGGCGGCACCATCATGTTCTGGTCGATGATGAACGCCGACAACGCCGACACGAGCAAACTCGGCACCGATCCCATGCGCAACGGCGGCCGCGTCGTCCTCGAGGGCAGCCCGCAGAAGGGCTGGACGATTATCGAGTGGGTCGGCCACCCGGACCTGGGCTGATTCACCCTTCCGCGCCCCGGATGTCACCGACACAATCAATGGCACCGGGGCGCGGTTGTATCTCAGCCCAGGGTCCCCATGGCGCAGTCGTCCACCGCACCCGATGTGATCACCATCGTCGAACTGGTCTCCCGCGGGAGGTTTCCGCACCAGCGGCTGCTGCGCCAATGGTCACGCGCCGACGAAGGCGCTGTCGCCCAAGCACTCTCGGCCACCGCCACCGCGGACCTGTCCCGCAGATAGGACCGGCTTCCCGATCTTGAGATTCAGCCACACCCGCACGGTACGGCCGAACACGGATCCATCGCCGGAAAACCGATCCCTAAGGGACGCCAACATGACTGACGGTGCGGGGATGCGGTTGTTCTCGGGGATCGTGATGGCGAGAATACGGCCATGGATACGATGACCTGGCTCAACGAAGACATGCAATTCGAGCCTGGCAGAGTCCTCTGCCGTAGTGAGCGCGGCTTCTCCTTGTGGGCGTACACGGTCAGTCATGGGCAACTGTTGTTGCGCAGCCCCTCGGGCGCCAGTTGGCTGGGCGACCGATACGACACCACGATCGATGTGCTGTTCAAGCCGGTCAAGGCAATGCGATTGCAAGACCGCTACGACGGGCTCGTGATCAGATGCGCCACCGAGGAAGAAGCGGCCACGGCGAAGGCCGACATTCCCGAGCGGTGGCTTTTCTCCGACGACCGAGTCGTTGTCCTGGAAGGCGATGGCGCCGCCGGTCACGTGGTCTGCAAAGCGGTGGGCTGGTGCGAAGGTGTCTTGGCCTCGGGGCAGCGCGGCTTCTTCGTGGACGACTCGTCGCGGCCGCCGATGCGGGCGTTGGACGGTATCGACTCCGGACTCGTGTAAAACAACCGTTCGACGTCCGCACATGGCGCATACCGCGCTGACTGAACCGGCCAGCGGTTCATCAGAAGATCAACGGGCGCCGAGCCACTCACGGCGGCCAGAAACCTGCTGGCCTGCTGCCGGGTGGCAGATGATTGTGCGCACGGAAGCTATGCCGCAGGGGCCGATGCGGATTCGGGTTCACACACCCGTAGGAGTCGTCGAGGTGCTCTGGCGTGTGGTCACACTGGCGACGCGACGCGTCACGACGACGATGTGTGACCTGCCAGTAGGACAGTATTGAACTTCGCGTGGCTTCGGAATCACTGACAGAGCCGATAGCCATCGGCTTCGGACAAACATTCGTGGAGGACTCGGACATGGACCGCACGCTCAAAGTGATCGCGAGCAAATCTGAGCAGGCCGCGCTCGCACGGGACCACACCGTGACAGCCAACTACGACGCGTTCGCGTTGGTACAGGTCAACGAGGCCCAAGCTCGAGAGTTGAGCCAGCGCTACCTCGTCGAGGACATCACCGCGCAATACGAGATCCCGCTCGGACCGACCACGACAGACTCGATCGACACCAATCTGCCTCGCATAACAGGCGCCGCACGGCCTTCCGCCCATCCGGCCTATGAGCGCACCCGGAGCCTGGGCGCCGGACCGCACCACTACCTGGTCCAGTTCGTCGGTCCGATCAAACCGCAATGGCGCTCAGCCGTGGAGAACACAGGTGCCTCGATCGTCGATGCCCGTTCCGGTTTCACAGTGGTCGTCGGTGCGACGGCCGAGCAGGTCGCGGCGATCGCCGCGTTGCCGCAAGTGCGCTGGGCCGGTCACCTGCCCGACCGCGCACGCGTCGACGTGACCACCGAACCCACGCTGCCCCGAACAAAGCTGCTCCCCGACGTCCTCACAGTCGAGTTCTTCACACCGGCCACAGCACGCGCCGCCAAGGCGAAAATCCGCAAACTCGGACTCAAGATCATCGGAGACGGCCCGGCGACGCTCATCGTCGAGGCACCCGAAGGCACTGATGCCGCACGGCGAAAGCAACTGGCAGACCTGTCAGCTGTCCATGGTGTCCGCATGGTCCGCAACCGGCCGATCAATCGCATCAGCAACGATGTCGCCGCGACAATCATGCGCGGAACCGCGGCAACGCTAGGTGGGATTTCTACTTTGGACGGCGACGGTGAGACGATCGCCGTGTGCGATACCGGGTTCGACACCGGTTCCACCTCGCCCGTCCATCCCGATTTCGCCGGCCGCGTCAAAGCCGTCATGAGCTTTCCGATCACCTCGGAATACTCTCCGTACATCAACAACGCTGGCGGCGATGATGGAGCGTCCGACCTCGACTCCGGCCACGGCACCCATGTCACAGGATCGGTGCTCGGCGACGGCGTCGCGAGTACCGCGGTGGCGGGGCAAGCAGCGATCCGCGGCCTGGCCATCAAAGCGAAGTTGGTGTTCCAGGCTGTCGAGCAAGCCTTGGACTGGAAGGATCCCGCATTCGTTGCGAAATACGGTCGCTACCTGCTCGCGGGAATTCCGGTGGACCTCGCCGACCTGTTCGCACCCGCCTACAACAAGGGCGCGCGCATCCACACCAATTCGTGGGGTGGCGGCGACCCCGGGGTCTACGACGACCAGTGCCGTGCCGTGGACAAGTTCATGTGGGAGCACCCGTCCTTCTGCATCCTGTTCGCCGCGGGTAACGACGGCAGTGACTCCGACGGTGACGGTGAGATCAATCTCGGCTCCGTCACCTCGCCCGGCACCGCCAAGAACTGTCTGACCGTCGGGGCCAGTGAGAACCTACGGCGCTCCTTCGACAGCGACCACTACGGCAACTGGTGGCCAGACGACTACCCAGCACCGCCGTACAAGGGCTCCTCGATGGCCGATGACCCGGATCAGGTGGTCGCATTCTCGAGCCGTGGTCCGACCGCGGATGGGCGCATCAAACCCGACGTCGTTGCCCCTGGCACATGGATCCTGTCAACGAAGTCGACGATGCTCAGCCCCACCGCAACCGGCTGGAAACCTTTCCCAGGATCCCCGAAGTACTTCTATATGGGCGGCACCAGCATGGCCACGCCGCTGACCGCAGGCGCGCTCGCGCTGCTGCGCCAACACCTTCGCCGCGACCACGGCATCGCGACGCCGTCGGGTGCGCTCCTCAAAGCGGTGGTGATCGCTGGTGCTCGTCGCCTGCCGGGCACAGCACCCGCAGCCACCGTGGCCGACAACCACCAGGGCTTCGGTTGCGTCGACGTCGCTGCTGTCGTTGCCCCGACAGCGCCGTCCACACTGCTAGTGCGACAAGGCAAGAAGGCCGCGACGGGACAACTCCACACCCTCGAGATCGACGTAACCTCGGCATCTGTTCCGTTGCGGGTCGTGCTCGCCTACAGCGACTTCCCCGGCGAGACATTGGTCAACAACCTCAATCTCATCGTCCGGGGCCCGGACGGAGCACCCAAGGTCGGAAACGGCGGGCAGGGCGCCGGACTCACGATGGACTCGACAAACAACGTCGAGGTTGTCGAAGTCAGCACACCCGCAGTCGGTACGTGGAGGATCGATGTGATCGGCTCGAACGTCCCGCAGGGGACCCAGCCCTACGCGCTGGCGATCCTCGGCGCGGCGGCAGGCTAATTCTCAGGACCGCCAGCGCCTGCGGCACTCTCGAGCCTGACCACCTGATGATCACGGCAGTTTCCAGTTCCGCTAAAAGTCATAGCAGCGAGAAACACAGCAGTCGGCTGTCAAGGTGATCTGGGCACTTACCGGACAAGTCAATGAATTGGACGCCGAGTCTATTCGGACGCGAAACGGCTCGGTCGCCAGCGTCTAGTTGGGGGTGTACCCGACCAGGCGACACTTCGAGTCACCAACGCAGGCACCGCCCTAACGCTAGCGGTCCTTTGGGTGCCAAGCCCGCCCGGGCTGTCGAGCAGGCTGTCGAGTTTGTTCGTCGCGAGGGGTAGGCGGCGTCGGAAGCCTCGCGGTACCAGGGTCGGCATCGACGAGTTCACCAGTGTTCGATCATCCCGAGCGCCTCGGGCACGGGATCGGTAGTGGACGCACGGGCCGAAGAGTCGCGGGTCTCATCCAGCCATCGCCGCATCGGCGAACCCATCCCGTCCGTGCACCGCCGCCCACCCGAGCCGGTGTTCACACATCCACGCACTCGTGGGGATCAAGGGAGGGGCGCGTTTACTACGAGATGGCCAGTGTGTCTTGGCGTTTGCGATGTGAACCACCACCCAGACCTAAGCCCGGACCACATCGCGAACCCCGCCGGGCCGCACTAGACGCACTGAATCCGAGACTGTGTGCTGGCGGCAGGGCGTCAGCACACCGAAGAATCCGACCTTCCTGCAACAGGTTCGACTCGCACGACACTCCCACCCCGACCGCGGCGACCGCCCGAAATCCGCCTGCGAGTAGGGGCGTCCTCGGAATTGCCGTGGCGCCACCGACCACTCGGAGACCCTTTCCCGTTCGGTAACACTCGAAACCGAGACGGCGATCACAACCCGACAACAACGCACCACTCGACAGCAGGGGGAACACCTTGACCGGACCGCAGCATCCGCAGTACTCACAGCAGCCTTACGGCCAGCAGCCGGGATACCCGCCGCAGCCGCCGAAGAAGTCGAACACCAAGTGGATCGTCCTCGGAGTCGTTGCCGTCGTACTACTCTGCGGGTTCGGCGGCTGCGTCGCCATCCTCGGCAAGGCGGGCGAGGAAGTGAGCAAGTCCATCGACGCTGCAGCCAGCTCGATCAACTCCGCGGCCCCGACCGCGCCCGATTCGCCCGGCGCGCCGGTCCCACCCCTTACCCCCGGCACGTCCACTGGCAAGGGCAAGAACATCACCTACGAGATCGTCTCGGACGCAGCCGAACTCAACTCCGTGACCTACTTCGACAGCAACTCCGAACTGCAGCAGGAGGCCAGCGCCACCGCTCCGTGGACGAAATCGGTCACGAACGCCTCGACCGTGGCGATCATCGGACTCGGCGCACAGACCAACGGCTCCTCAGTGACGTGCCGAATCATCGTGGACGGCAAAGTCGCCGACGAGCAGACCTCGACCGGCAAGTACGCCGTCGTAAACTGCACCGCCGCGACATTCTGACCCAGCCTCGGACATCCGAAAACGCGGCCCCCGCTGAATCAGGACTATGGCGGGGGCGCTATCGCCTTAAGTTCTTGCCCACACCCGGGCATCCGGACACACCAGGACAATCGACGCCCAGCGGCCAACTGGAAATGCGGTTCCGTGTGTCCAGAATTGGTCAGCGAAAACAAGGAATTGCGGCAGTTGGTCATCGACCGCAGCTCCACCCTGATGGACTTGCACGGTATCGGGCCTTCGAGCGCCGCAAGGCTTCTCGCTGATGTTGGTGATATCCACCGGTTCCGCGACCGCAATCGATTCGCGTCCTGGAACGGCACTGCTCCCCTGGACGCATCCTCGGGTGAGCAGCAACGACACCGCCTTTCCCGGGCCGGGAACCGGCGCATCAACCGGGTCCTGCACGTCATGGCCGTGGTTCAACTGCGCAACAAGACCGCCGGTCGCGCCTATTTCGACGCCCGCAAAAGTGGCGGGAAAACCTCGATGGAAGCGATGCGTTTACTCAAACGACAACTATCCAATGTCGTCTTCCGTTGCATGCTCGCTGACCAGCGGCGAGAGGAAAAGGCAAGCCCGGGAGGGCACTCGGGGACGACTCTGCATCCAGCGCGACCGGCCTCACCCCGCACACCGGCCCTTCGGAAAAGCCACTTCCCGGACCTGCCACCACTGAGCCTAACGACAACACGGCAGCCATGTCTTGACATAAAGGGGAGCCATGAGCGTATGGCGAGTGCAGTCGTTGTCTGGGTGCCTATAGCATTCCCGCCGCGCGGAAGAGCCGGTCGTAGATCGCGCGGACGGTCTCCTGCCTGAATACCTATACCGGCAGGGCTTGCGGTCGAACCGTGTCGTGTACAGAGGTCGACTGATCCTTGTCCGCGAGACCGACGACGGGTCGGTCGTAATGACCGGTGCCGGGTTCCTGGGTATCCCATTCCGCCAACGCCGCCGGATCGGACAGATGGAAAGCGACCAGGTGCTGCTGATGGCACGCCAGCCCTCGAGGATGACGACCGCTACTGACGGTGGCCGGTAAGCGTCACGCCCGACAGCCGAAATGGGACATCTGGCCACTGACTCGGGCGAAACATGAATCGGGGGGTTCCCACGGGGCGGGTGTTTCAATCCCGAAGTCCGAAATTGTCGCGATATCAACATCGTTGACCGGTTCCGGTTTATTCGTCTGCTCGACGGTGAACCCTGCGCTCATGACCAACACACGGAATCGGGC
>NZ_JAJPWE010000010.1:0-59272 GCF_046549215.1 Nocardia sp. A7
CCGAACCCGGAAGCTAAGCTCATCTGCGCCGATGGTACTGCACTCGACAGGGTGTGGGAGAGTAGGACACTGCCGGAACATCTTTGCGAAAGGCCCTCCAACTTCGGTTGGAGGGCCTTTTTGCGTTCCTATGGCCGTCGCCTACAGTGCTTGGGTGCGCCTCGTCATTGCTCGTTGCCAGGTCGACTATGTCGGTCGACTGACCGCCCACCTCCCGATGGCTCGACGGCTGTTGCTGATCAAGGCCGACGGGTCGGTGCTCGTGCACTCCGACGGCGGCTCGTACAAGCCGCTGAACTGGATGAGTCCGCCGTGCTGGCTGGTGGAGCAGGACGTGCCCGACGCCGTGCCCGCCGAGTTGCCTGCCGGTGTGCGGCCGCTGCGCGAGGAGCAGACACCGGAGCCGGTAACCGCGAAGGCGCTGTGGGTGGTGACCAACAAGGCCGGCGAGGAATTGCGGATCACCATCGAGGAGATCGAGCACGACTCCTCGCACGAGCTCGGCGTCGATCCCGGCTTGGTGAAGGACGGTGTCGAAGCGCATCTGCAGGAGCTGCTCGCCGAGCACGTGACGAAGCTCGGGGAGGGGTACACCCTGGTGCGGCGCGAGTACATGACCGCGATCGGCCCGGTGGACCTGCTGTGCCGCGACGCCGGCGGCGCCACGGTGGCGGTGGAGATCAAGCGACGCGGCGACATCGACGGTGTCGAACAGCTCACCCGGTACCTCGAACTGCTCAATCGCGACCCGCTGCTGGCCCCGGTGAGCGGGGTGTTCGCGGCGCAGCAGATCAAGCCGCAGGCGAAGACGCTGGCGGAGTACCGTGGGATCCGCTGCCTCACGCTCGATTACGACGAGCTGCGTGGCACGGAGAGCAACGTTTTCCGCCTGTTCTAGGAGGAAGTGGGATGCCGCGACGTAAACCACGCACCGGGCGTCCTACGGGGCCCGCGCCGATCGGTGATGTCTACGGCCGTACCGAGGACGGTCCGGGTGATGAAACCTACATCGTACGAACGGTTCCCGGTGCCCGGGCGGTGAAGACCTATCGGTGTCCCAGCTGCGACCACGAGATCGCGGTCGGGGTGGCCCATATCGTGGCCTGGCCCGCCGAGGATGGCGAGGACGACCGTAGGCACTGGCATCAGGGGTGCTGGAACGGCAGGCACACCCGCGGCATCACCCGCCGTTGGTCGTGACGCGAGAGACAACGAAAACCGAAGGCCGCCTCGATGATCGAGGCGGCCTTCGGTTTTCCAGGTGAATGTCGTGACTAGTCCGACAGACGGTTAGTTGACGTCGGCGCTCTCGCGGTCCTCATCGACGATGTCCTCGTCGGCGACCTCGGGGATGGCCTTGTTCTGGCGCGAGCTCGACACCGACTTGTTGCCGTTGTTGCTGATCGACTTGCGCTCAGGCGTGCCGTCGAGCAGTTCGCTCTCGCGGTTGACCGCGGCGAGCATGGCGGGCACCGAATCGAGCTGACCGCGGATACCGAGCAGCTGGGCGAGCACCCGGCCGCGCAGCACGCGCATCTCCTCGGCCAGTTCCTTCGCGTGCGCGATCTTGCGCTCGGAGGTCTGGGTGGCGGAGCTGATCAGACGGTTCGACTCATCGGTCGCGTCCTTGATCCGCTGGGCGGCCTCGGCGCGACTGGTGGCCTCGAGCTCCTCCATGGCACGGGTCAGCTTGGTGCGCCGATCGTTCATGGTGGCCTCGAAGTCCTGCTGGGTGGCCTTGCGCTTGGCCTCGGCCTCCTTGCCGAGACGTTCCACATCGGCCTGTGCGGCCTCGATGATCTTGGCGGACTCGGTGCGCGCGTTCGCGAGGGTCTGCTCGAACTCGATCTCGAGCGCCTCGCGCTTCTCCTTGGTCTCCGCGAGCAGCGACTCGTACTTGCCACGCATCTCGGTGGCCTGCTGCTCGGCGATCGACACCATCTCGGCGGCCTCGGCCTGCGCGAGCGCGCGAACCTCGGACGCTTCGTCCGAGGCGAGGCGCAGCATGCGCGAGATGCGGTCGGACATGCCTTCGGCGGTGGTCGGCGGCACGGAAAGCCGGTCGACCTCCTTGCGGAGCTCGTCGATCTCGTCACGTGCATCTTCCAGCTGACTGGCGAGATTGCGGGCCTGCGCTGCGGCAGCGTCCCGGTCGGTGGCGGTGACGCGGAGCTCAGCGTCGAAGCGGTCGAAGTAGTTGCGCACCTCGTCTTGCGCATAACCCTTGCGCACAACGGTGAAGGGCAGTGCAACGAAGCGATTGCGATCGGACTCAGGTGACGACATGGCACACAAAATACAGCCTCGAGCGAGCCAATGGAGACTCGACCGTGATTGTGATCTCGCCGAGATTTCCCGACGGTACCCGCGTACTAGTGCGTAACATCCGGGTTCGGCTCCACGAGCTCGACCAGCACACCGCCAGCATCCTTCGGATGGATGAAATTGATGCGGGAATCGGCGGTTCCGTGGCGGGGGGCTTCGTACAGCAAACGCACGCCACGGTCGCGCAGGAATGCCGAAACCGCCTCGATATCGGTGACCCGGTAGGCCAGCTGCTGCAATCCGGGGCCGCTGCGGTCGATGAACTTGGCGATGGTCGACTCGGGGGTGAGCGGGGCCAGCAACTGCAGGGCGGTCGCGCGGTCGGCGGCGGCGGGGCACGACAGCATGGCCTCGACGACGCCCTGGGCCTCGTTCACCTCGCGGTGGGTCTCGACCATGCCGAGATTGTCGGTGTACCAAGCCACGGCGATGTCGAGGTCGGGCACGGCGATGCCCACGTGGTCGATGGCGATGACGTAGTCGGCGGGGATGAAGTTCTCGTTGGTCACCCTACGAAGCTAGCGCGGACCTGCGTGCCGGGCACGGGCCGATACCGGTTACCGTGGAGGTCAACTCCTGAACCCGTGCGGTGATGCCGCCTGCGTCCGGTGAGGTTCGACTCAATGAATGCGAGGCTTTCGTGACCACTTCTGTCATCGTGTCCGGTGCGCGTACCCCGGTCGGTCGGCTGCTCGGCGGTCTGAAGGGCTTCAAGGCCTCGGATCTGGCCGGGGTGGCGATCAAGGCCGCGCTGGAGAAGGGCGGCGTCGCCCCCGAGCAGGTCGAGTACGTGATTCTCGGCCAGGTGCTGCAGGCCGGTGGTGGGCAGCTGCCCGCGCGTCAGGCCGCCATCGCCGCGGGTATCCCGATGGATGTGCCGTCACTGCTGATCAACAAGGTCTGTCTGTCCGGTATCAACGCGATCGCGTTGGCGGATCAGCTGATCCGCGCGGGGGAGCACGAGATCGTGGTCGCCGGTGGCATGGAGTCGATGAGCCAGACCCCGCACCTACTGCCAAAGAGCCGTGAGGGCTTCAAGTACGGCGATACCACCCTCGTCGATCACATGGCCTACGACGGCCTGCACGACGTGATCACCGACCAGGCCATGGGCCTGCTCACCGAGGATCGCAACGACCTGGACAAGGTGAGCCGCGCGGAGCAGGACGCGCTGGCCGCGGCCTCGCACCAGCGCGCTGCCGCCGCGTGGAAGAACGGGCTGTTCGAGGACGAGGTCGTGCCGGTCGCCGTGCCGCAGCGCAAGGGTGACCCGGTCTACGTGACCGAGGACGAGGGCATTCGCGCCGACACCACCGTCGAGTCGCTGGGCAAGCTGCGTCCGGCCTTCCGCAAGGACGGCACCGTCACCGCGGGCACCGCGTCGCAGATCTCCGACGGTGCGGCCGCGGTGATCGTGATGAGCAAGGCCAAGGCCGAAGAGCTGGGGCTGGAGTGGATCGCTGAGATCGGCGCCGCGGGCCAGGTCGCAGGGCCGGATTCGACGCTGCAGGATCAGCCTGCCAACGCCATCCTCGCCGCGTGCGCGAAGGAGGGCATCACGCCCGCCGATCTGGACCTGATCGAGATCAACGAGGCGTTCGCGGCCGTGGGTGTGTCCTCGACCCGCAAGCTCGGCTTCGATCCGGAGAAGGTCAATGTCAACGGTGGAGCCATCGCCATCGGGCACCCGCTCGGCATGTCCGGCGCGCGCATCCTGCTGCACCTGGCGCTGGAGCTGAAGCGTCGCGGTGGTGGTGTCGGCGCCGCCGCGCTGTGCGGTGGTGGCGGCCAAGGCGACGCGCTGATCATCCGCGTGCCTGCCTGATCCTGTTCGGCTGCGAAAGCCCTGGTACTCCTCGCGAGTGCCAGGGCTTTTGTTGTGATCGGTGCAACTACGTGGTGTCGTAGATCATGCTGCACAATAGTGGGCATGGGTTTCTTCGATTTGCGGTCTACGGCCAGTCGGTTTCGGTTCTTCGCGGTGCTCGAGGCACTGTCCTGGATCGGGCTGCTGACCGGTATGGCGTTCAAGTACCTGCCCGCGGAGGGCAACGAGATCGGCGTGAAGATCTTCGGGCCGGTGCACGGCGCGATCTTCGTGCTGTTCGTGATCACGGCGCTGCTGACCGCGCGTGAACTGAACTGGAACTGGAAGACCACGGTGCTGGCGCTGGCGTCTAGCATTCCGCCGCTGTTCACCGTGATCTTCGAGGTCTGGGCGGTGCGCACCGGTCAGCTCGGTGAGCTGAGCGTCGACGCGAGCAAGGGCGCCGCGGCTGCTACCCCAACGGCTTCATGACAAACTGGAAAGCGTGACTCGACCCGCTGCCCGTCGTCCTTCGCCCGTCGCTGCCGCCGCCATGTCCGGCGCGGTGGATCTGTCCGCGCTGAAGCAGCCGCCCGCCGCTCCCGGCGGTGCCGCTGCTCCGGCCGCGGGAAACCACACGGTGACCGAGGCGGATTTCGAAGCCAAGGTGATCCGGCGCTCGACACAGGTGCCCGTGGTGGTCGCGCTGTTCTCACAGCGCAGCGCGGGCAGCGTCGAGCTGGTTCGCACGCTCGAGCGATTCAACGCCGAAGACGGCGGTGCCTGGGATCTGGCCGTGATCGAGGCCGAAGCCAATATGAACATCGTCCAGGCGCTGCGCGTGCAGGGCATTCCGACGGTGATCGCGGTGGCAGGCGGGCAGCCGCTGGCCGATTTCGAAGGCGCCCAGCCCGACCCTCAGGTGCGGCAGTGGCTCGACGCCGTGATGGACGCGACCGCGGGCAAGCTCGAGGGCGACCCCGGCGCCACGCCCGCCGAACCCGAGATCGAGGACCCGCGCTTCGTCGACGCCGAGGACAAGCTGTCCGAAGGTGACTTCGCCGGTGCCGAGGCGGCCTACGAGGCGATCATCGCCGAGGAGCCCGGCAACGAGGAAGCCAAGGCGGCGCTGCGCCAGCTGCGCTTCCTGACCAGGGCCCAGCAGCTCGACCCGGCCGTGGTCGCCACCGCCGACGCCGACCCGACGAATCTGGACGCCGCCCTGGACGCCGCCGACATCGAGATGTTCGAGCAGCGCGCCGAGGCGGCCTTCGACCGGATCATCGGCGTCATCAAGCGCACCGCGGGCGACGACCGCACCAGGGCACGCACCCGCCTGCTCGAACTGTTCGAGCTGTTCGACCCCGCCGAGCCCTTCGTGATCGCCGCGCGCCGCAAGCTCGCCGCCGCCCTGTACTGACCACTTACATCGCGCACCAGAGCTAGGTCGGTGAGCTCAGCCAGAGGGCACTGTTCGGTGCCAGTGTGATGGTCGCCGAGCAGGGCTGACCGTGCCAGGGGGTGGCCTCGGCGGTGACGGCGCCGAGGTTGCCGATGCCGGAGCCCGCGTATTCGCCGGCGTCGGTGTTGAGGATCTCGTGCCAGGAACCGGTGCGGGGCAAGCCGATTCGGTAGTTCTCGCGGGTGGAGCCGGCGAAGTTGAAGACGGCGGCGACGGCGCTGCCGTCGGTGGCCCAGCGCAGGAAGGCGAAGACGTTGGCGGTGCTGTCGTCGGCTTCGATCCAGGAATGCCCGCCCGGGGTGGTGTCCTGGGTCCACAGGGCAGGGTGAGCGGTATAGGTGCGGTTGAGGTCGGCGACCATCGTTGAAATGCCCTGGTGGAGTGGGTTGTCCAGCTCCTGCCAGTCGAGGCCGCGGTCGTTGTCCCATTCGCGGAACTGGCCGAATTCCTGGCCCATGAACAGCAGTTGCTTGCCGGGGTGGGCCCACATGTAGGCGAGCAGGGCGCGTACGCCGCTCGCCTTGGCGAAGTCGTCGCCGGGCATGCGAGTCCACAGGGTGCCCTTGCCGTGCACGACCTCGTCGTGGCTGATCGGCAGCACGTAGTTCTCGCTCCACGCGTAGACCAGCGAGAACGTCATCTCGTTGTGGTGCCAGGAGCGGTGGATCGGGTCGCGGCCGAGGTAGCCGAGGGTGTCGTGCATCCAGCCCATGTTCCACTTCATGGTGAAACCGAGGCCGCCCACGTCGGTGCCGCGGGTGACGCCGGGCCAGGTGGTCGACTCCTCGGCGATGGTGACCACGCCGGGGTGGGCGCCGTGCACGGTGTCGTTGAGTTCCTGCAGGAACTCGACCGCTTCCAGGTTCTCGCGGCCGCCATAGATATTCGGCTCCCAGCCGCCGTCGGGGCGGGAGTAGTCCAGGTACAGCATCGAGGCGACGGCGTCGACCCGCAGGCCGTCGATGTGGAATTCCTCGATCCAGTAGACGGCGTTGGCGACCAGGAAGTTGCGGACCTCGTTGCGACCGAAGTCGAAAACGTAAGTGCCCCAGTCGAGTTGCTCGCCGCGGCGCGGGTCGGGGTGTTCGTAGAGCGGGGTGCCGTCGAAGCGGGCCAGCGCCCATTCGTCGCGAGGGAAGTGCGCGGGCACCCAGTCGAGCAGCACCCCGATGCCCGCGTTGTGCAGGTGGTCGACGAAGTAGCGGAAGTCGTCGGGGCTGCCGAAACGGGAGGTGGGGGCGTAGTACGAGGTGACCTGGTAGCCCCACGATCCGCCGAACGGGTGCTCGGCGACAGGTAGCAGCTCCACGTGGGTGAACCCGGTCGCGCGCAGGTAATCGGCCAGCTGGTGGGCCAATTCGCGGTAGTCGAGGCCGGGGCGCCAGGAACCGAGGTGGATTTCGTAGGCGCTCATGGGGGAGCGGGTGGCATCGGTTTTCGCGCGACGGTCGAGCCAGTCGCTGTCGGTCCACACGTGGTCGGCTCGGGTCACCACCGAGGCGGTCGCGGGCGGTACCTCGGTCGAAAAGGCAAAGGGATCAGCGTGATCCACGACGCGACCGTCGGCACCGTGGATTCGGTACTTGTAGCGCGTGCCCGGCCCGACGCCCGGCACGAACACCTCCCACACCCCGGAACCACCCAACGCGCGCATCGGGGCCGAGGTGCCGCTCCAGTGGTCGAAATCACCGAAGACGGTGACACCGCGGGCATTCGGAGCCCAGACCGCGAAGGATGTGCCGTCGACCTCGCCGTCGAGGGTGGTGTAGTGGCGTGGGTGGGCGCCTAGTACTTCCCAGAGGCGGGTGTGGCGGCCTTCGCCGATGAGGTGCAGGTCGAATTCGCCGACGGTGGGCAGGAAGCGGTATCCGTCGGCCGAGATCACGGTTTGGCCGCCGGGGTACTCGGTGCGGACGCGGTAGTCGTCGATCTGCGGGTACGGCAGGACCGCGTCGAAAATGCCGTGGCCCAACGACTTCAGTCGATGCTCGGACGCACCGACGAGCACGGTGACCGTGTCGGCGTGCGGGCGCATGACCCGGATCGCGGTGCCGTCGGCATGGGGATGGGCGCCGAGGACAGTGTGCGGGTCGGTGTGGGTGCCCGCGGCCAGGAGCAGCAGATCGCGACGTTTCATCAGAAGGTCTCGCGGTAGGCCAGCGGTGCGCGGGCGGCGGCCGGGACCGTCGGCAACGACAAGATGTGCGCGACCGCATGTGCTGGGTCGAGGCGCACGAAGTTCTGCTGGCCCCAGTGGTATTCCTCGCCGCTCACCTCGTCGAAGACCACCGGATGGTCATGCCACTCGCGGCCGATCGCGGGGAGATCGAGCGAAATATGGCCCTGCTCAGCGGCGTACGGGTTCAGGTTCACGATGACGAGGACGGCGTCGCCGGTGGCCGGGTCGATCTTGGAATAGGCGATCAGCGCGTCGTTGTCGACGTGATGGAAGTGGATGCAGCGCAACTGTTGCAGCGCTGGGTGATTGCGGCGGATCTCGTTGAGGCGGGTGAGCCAGGGTTCCAGCGATTCGCCGCGTTCGAGGGCGCCTGCGAAATCGCGGGGGCGCAGTTCGTACTTCTCCGAGTCGAGGTATTCCTCGCTGCCCACACGGACCGCCTCGTGTTCGAACAGTTCGAAACCGGAGTAGACGCCCCAGGTGGGGGACAGGGTGGCGGCGAGGGCGGCGCGGATGGCGAACATGCCGGGACCGCCGTGCTGCAGGCTTTCGTGCAGGATATCCGGGGTGTTCACGAACAGATTCGGTCTGGCTTCGTCGGCCTTGGCGGCGATCTCGCAGCCGAATTCGGTGAGTTCCCACTTGTGCACGCGCCAGGTGAAATACGTGTACGACTGACTGAATCCGCGGCGGGCCAGGCCGTAGAGGCGGGCGGGGCGGGTGAAGGCCTCGGACAGGAAGAACACATCGGGGTCGGTGCGCCGCAACTCGGTGATCAGCCACTCCCAGAAATCGGCGGGCTTGGTGTGCGGGTTGTCCACGCGGAAGATGGTGACGCCCAAGGAGATCCAGTGCCGGACCACGCGCAGGATCTCGGCGTAGAGACCGTCGGGATCGTTGTCGAAGTTGACCGGGTAGATGTCCTGGTACTTCTTCGGGGGGTTCTCGGCGTAGGCGATGGTGCCGTCGGGCAGGGTGGTGAACCATTCCGGGTGGGCGGCGACCCATGGGTGGTCGGGGGCGCACTGCAGGGCGAGGTCGATGGCGACGTCCAGGCCGAGAGCTGTTGCCTCGGAAACGAATTCCGTGAAGTCCTGCTCGGTGCCGAGGAGCGGATGGACGGCATCGTGGCCGCCGTCCGCCGAGCCGATCGCCCAGGGTGAGCCGACATCGCCGGGCTCGGTGGTGAGAGTGTTGTTGCGGCCCTTGCGATTCACCGCGCCGACCGGGTGGATCGGGGGGAGATAGACGACATCGAAGCCCATGCCCGCGATGCGGGGCAGTTCGCGGGCCGCCGTGGCGAAGGTGCCGTGGATCGGGTTGCCGTCGACGTCACGGCCGCCGGTGGAGCGGGGGAAGAACTCGTACCAGGAGCCGACCAGGGCGCGGCGGCGTTCGACCAGGATCGAGAACTGGTTGCCACGGGTCACCATTTCGCGCAGCGGGGTGGCGCGCAGGATCTCGGCGACCTCCTCGGAGAACGCGGGGGCGACGCGCGCCGGAAGTTGATCGTCGCTGCGCAGTGCGGTGGCGGCGGCGCGCAGGCGTTCGAACTGCTTCTTCGGGACGGCTTGGGCGGCGCGTTCGAAGAGGATGGCGCCGGTCTCGAGGTCGTTGGCGAGGTCGGCGGCGGTTTGGCCGACGGACAGTTTCGCCTCGACGGCCGAACGCCACGTGGCGACGGGGTCGCTCCAGCCTTCGACGCGGTAGGTCCACAGGCCGGGGGTGTGAGGGGTGAAGAGGGCATTGAAGACGTCGGGTTGGTAGTCGGGCGTCATGCGGATGCGGGTGATCCGGGAGGAACCGGGGGCGCGGACGGCCAGGGTGGCAGCTACCGCGTCGTGGCCCTCGCGCCAGACGACGGCGCGGACGGGGAACACCTCGCCGACTGCGGCTTTGGCCGGGCGGCCGCCGGGGATGGACGGGGCGATGTCATCGATGGCTATCCGGCCGGTCACTCGGCTAACCTACTGCATTTTCGCTGGGCGGACAGCGATGGTGTTCACGCGGTGCGTATGCCCGCGAGGAGGCGGTCCAAGGCGGCGATCGTGTCGGTCAGGGCGTTGGGATCGGTGGTGGTGGCCAGCCAGAGGGCGGCCTCGTTCATCGCGCCGGAGAGCAATTGGGTGAGTGGGGCGACCGGTTGGGGTGGGAGAACACCGGCGTCGACGAGGGATCGCAGGGCCTCGTGGAGGTGGCGGGCGGAATTGGCTTCGTCCATGGCGCGCCATTCGTGCCAGCCGAGCACTGCGGGGCCGTCGATCAGCAGGATCCGCTGAACGTGGGGGTCGGCGCAGGCGCGCAGGAAGGCGGCGCAGCCGGTGGTGAGCTGCGTCCAGAGGTCGGGCTCGGTGTCCGCGGCGGCGGCCACCTGGGCACCGACCTCCTCCTGCACCTGGGAGAGGACCGCGCGGAACAGGTCGGCCTTGCTGTCGAAGTGGTGGTACAGCGCGCCCTTGGTGACGCCTGCGGCCGCGACGATCTCCGACAAGCCAACGGCGGCATAGCCTTTCGCGGCGAACAGGGCCCTGGTCTCGTGCAGCAGGATGCTCCGCGTCTGCTCGCGCTGACGCGTCCGCGCTGTGGCTGACATCGACCGTCCTCCCATTGACCTACCGCTGGTATGTGAACTATCGTACGATACATACCAACGGTATGTGAAAGGTGTTCTGATGAAACTCAGCAGCTACTACCCGGTGCTCGCCACCCCCCGGATCGCGGAATCGCGCGACTTCTACACGACCTGGTTCGGCTTCGAGATCGTCTTCGAGGCGGACTGGTACATCAGCCTGCGGCGCCCGGGCGCCGACGACGAGCCGAGCTACGAACTGGCCCTGCTCGACCCCGCACACCCCACGATCCCGGCCGGTTTCGGCAAACCGGTCCAGGGCCTGCTGCTCAACTTCGAGGTCGACGATGTCGACGCCGAGTGGGACCGGCTCGTGAAATCCGGCGGCCTGCACCCCGAACTCGACCTGCGCACCGAGGACTTCGGCCAACGTCACTTCATCGTCGCCGACCCTGCCGGCGTCCTGATCGACGTGATCACCGAGATCCCACCCAGCCCCGAGTTCGCGGCCCAGTTCACCTGAACCCCCCGCGCTCGCGCGATCGTTTATTCTTCCGGGGTGAAGGCACTTCGTCGGTTCACTGTCCGCGCTCATCTGCCGGAGCGGCTCGCCGCGCTGGGTGAGTTGTCCACCAACCTGCGGTGGTCGTGGCACGGCCCGACGCAGGATCTGTTCGCCGAGCTCGATCCGCCGTTGTGGCGAACCGTCGGGCAGGACCCGGTGCGGATGCTGGGGGAGGTCCCTGCCGAGCGGCTCGACGAGCTCGCCACCGATCCCGGCTACACCGCGCGGGTGGACGCGGCCGCCGCCGGCCTGCGGGACTACCTGACCCGGCCGCGCTGGTTCCCGGAGCAGACCGGCACCGAGGTCGCCGGAATCGCCTACTTCTCGATGGAGTTCGGCGTCACCGAGGTGCTGCCCAACTACTCCGGTGGTCTCGGCATCCTCGCCGGTGATCATCTCAAGGCCGCCTCGGATCTGGGCCTGCCGCTGATCGGTGTCGGGCTGCTGTATCGCTCGGGATACTTCCGGCAATCACTGTCGGCGGACGGCTGGCAGATGGAGCACTATCCGGCGCTCGACCCGCAGGGTCTGCCGCTGCGGCTGCTCACCAGTGACGGTTCGCCGGTGCTCATCCACGTCGGCATGCCGGAGGGCCGGGTGCTGCGGGCCAGGGTCTGGATCGCGCAGGTGGGTCGGATCCCGTTGCTGCTGCTCGATTCCGATATCGCCGAGAACGATCCCGAACTGCGCGCCGTCACCGACCGGCTCTACGGTGGCGACCAGGACCATCGCATCAAGCAGGAGATCCTCGCGGGTATCGGCGGTGTTCGCGCGGTGCGCGCCTACACCCACGCCAACGGACTCGCCGATCCCGATGTTTTTCACATGAACGAGGGCCACGCGGGATTCCTCGGCGTCGAGCGCATGCGTGAATTCATCGCGGGCGGACTGGATTTCGAGACCGCGCTCGCCGCGGTGCGGGCGGGCACGGTCTTCACCACACACACCCCGGTGCCCGCCGGCATCGACCGTTTCCCGATGCCGTTGGTGCGCAGGTACTTCGGTGGCGCACACGGCGAGTCCGAATCCGCCTTGCTGCCAGGGCTTTCCGTCGACCGGATCCTCTCGTTCGGCCGGGAGGGCGACCCCTCGGTGTTCAATATGGCGCACATGGGGCTGCGCATGGCCCAGCGCGCCAACGGGGTATCGAAACTGCACGGTGAGGTCAGCCGGGAGATGTTCGCCGCGCTGTGGCCGGGATTCGACGCCGCGGAGGTGCCGATCGGGTCGGTGACCAACGGCGTGCACGCCCCGACCTGGGCCGCGCGCGAATGGATCGACAAGGCGCGCGAACTCGTCGGTCCGGAACTGGTCGAGGAGGCGCGGGGCTGGGAGAAGCTCAGCGATGTCGACCTCGGGCAGCTGTGGTCTACGCGAAACACGTTGCGCGCCATCCTGATCGATGAAGTGCGGCGCAGGCTGCGCGATTCCTGGCGACAGCGCGGCGCCGCCGACGCCGAACTCGGCTGGATCGACGACGTTTTCGATCCGAACGTGCTCACC
Source organism: Nocardia sp. A7 (assembly GCF_046549215.1). Classification (NCBI taxonomy): domain Bacteria; kingdom Bacillati; phylum Actinomycetota; class Actinomycetes; order Mycobacteriales; family Nocardiaceae; genus Nocardia; species Nocardia sp. A7. Next base: position 12,411 of record NZ_JAJPWE010000010.1, read on the forward strand.
ATCGGTTTCGCCCGCCGCGTACCCACCTACAAGCGGCTCACCCTGATGCTGCGCGACCCCGAACGTCTGCGCGCGCTGCTGCTCGACCCCGAACGTCCGGTGCAGCTGGTGGTCGCGGGCAAGAGTCACCCCGCCGACGACGGCGGCAAGGCGCTGATCCAGCAGGTCGTGCGCTTCGCCGACGATCCCGAGGTGCGTCATCGCATCGTCTTCCTGCCCGACTACGACATGTCGATGGCCCGCTACCTGTACTGGGGTTGCGATGTGTGGCTGAACAATCCGCTGCGCCCGCTCGAGGCGTGCGGGACCTCGGGGATGAAGTCCGCGCTCAACGGCGGCCTCAACCTGTCCATCCGCGACGGCTGGTGGGACGAGATGTTCGACGGGGAGAACGGCTGGGCGATCCCCACCGCCGACGGCATCCGCGACGAGTCACGCCGCGACGACCTCGAGGCCTCCGCGCTCTACGAACTCGTCGAACGTACGGTCGCGCCGCGCTTCTACGATCGCGACGCCGCCGACATACCGGTCCGCTGGACCGAAATGGTGCGCCACACCCTGCAGACCACCAGCCCGAAGGTCCTGGCATCGCGGATGGTGCGCGACTACGCCGAGCAGTACTACGGACCCGCGGCCGCCGCGTTCGGCCGCGCCGCCGCCGACAAATTCGCCGGTGCCGCCCAGATCGCCGAGTACCGCAGGCGTGTCGACGCCGCGTGGCCCTCGGTGCGGATCGCGCAGGTGGACAGCTCGGGCCTGCCCGACACCCCGGTGATCGGCGCGGAGCTGTCGCTGCACGCGCGCATCGACCTCGGCGGGCTCGCGCCCTCGGACGTGGTGGTGCAGGCGGTGCTCGGCCGGGTCTCGCCGACCGACGATCTGTCCGACACCACCACGATCGAGATGCGGCACAGCGGCACCGACGGCAGCGAGCTGTATTCGATCCAGGCGCCGGTGCCGCTGTCAGGTGCGGTCGGCTACACGGTGCGGGTGCTCCCGCGCAACGCGCTGTTCGCCTCGGACGCCGAACTGGGGTTGGTGGCCGTCGCGGGCGCGTAACGCTACTGGTGACACGGGTGCCTGGTTATTCGATTCAGTGAACTTTCCGCTACCGTTCCGGGGCAATCTTTCTTTCTTGAAATCCCGGACTGGAGAGTCATGGCCAGCGATGTCCTAACCCGTGCCCGAGGGCGCATCGACGGATATTTCGGTATCTCGTCGAGTGGGTCCACCTTCAAGCGCGAAGCGATGGCGGGCACGGTCACGTTCCTGGCGATGTCGTACGTGCTCGCGGTGAACCCGTCGATCCTCGGTGACGAGGGCGCTCTCGGTGACAAGGGCATCCCGATGCAGGCGGTGTTCACGGCCACCGCCGTCGCCGCGGTGTTCGGCACGCTCGTGATGGGCATCTGGGCGAATTACCCGATCGCTCTCGCGCCGGGCATGGGCCTCAACGCGTTCTTCGCTTACACGGTGGTGCTCAGCATGGGCATCCCGTGGCAAGTGGCGCTGTCGGGAACCTTGCTCTCGGGCATCATCTTCTTCATCTTGGCGATCACGAAGGTCCGGGAACGGATCCTCAATGCGATCCCGCTGCAGATGAAGTTCGCGGTCGGCGCCGGCATCGGCTTGTTCGTGGCGTTTCTCGGTTTGAAGAACGCGGGCATTGTCGTCAACAGTGACGCGACGCTGGTCACCCTCGGTGATTTCACCAAGGGCACCACCCTGCTCGCCCTGTTCGGCCTCATCGTGACCGTGGTCTTCCTGGTGCTCGGCTGGCACGGCGCCGTGCTCTACGGCATCGTCTCGACCACGATCCTCGGCATGGTGACCGGCCTGGTCGGCGTGCCCGACGGCATCGCGGAGTTGCCGAGGGGCCTGGATCAGACCTTCGGCCAAGCGATCATCCACCTGCCGGATGCCTTCACCGGGCAGATGATCGTCGTGGTGCTGACCATGCTGTTCGTCGACTTCTTCGATGCCTCGGGCACCCTGATCGGCGTCGCCAACCAAGCCGGTCTGCTGAACAAGGACGGCACCCTGCCCCGCGCGGCGAGCGCGATGGCCGCCGACTCGGTCGGCACGACCGCGGGCGCGATCATCGGCACCTCGACCACCACGGCCTATGTCGAATCGACGGCAGGCGTGTCGGCGGGTGGTCGAACGGGACTCACCGCGGTGACCACGGCGGGCTGGTTCCTGATCGCGATGTTCTGCTATCCGATCTTCTCGGTGATCGCCGGATCTGCCGAGATCACCTCGGCCGCGCTGATCGTGGTCGGCATCCTGATGGCGCGTTCGATGGGTGACATCGACTGGCAGAAGCTCGAATACTCGGTGCCCGCGTTCATCACCATCATCATGATGCCGCTGACCTACTCGATCGCCAACGGTCTGGCCATGGGCATGATCTTCTACCCGATCGTGATGGTCGCCAAAGGTCGGATCAAGGAAGTGCATCCGGCCATGTGGGCGCTGATGGTGCTGTTCCTCGCGTACTTCTTCTTCTTGGTCGAGTAGGCGTTTCGGCCGTAGGTATGTCTATACTCAGGCTAGCCTAGGCTTGCCTAACTAGAGGAGATCTACCTTATGAAGCGCTCACTCGTTGCCGCGTCGATGGCCTTCGCCACCATCTTCGCGCCGGTCACCGCCGCTGTCGTCGCCACCGCGCCCGCCGCGATCGCCGCTCCGGCCACCCCGTCGGTCGGTCAGCTGTACGGCAAGCTGCAGGCTGCCATGAACGGCTCTGCCGCCGAGCTCGAGTCGGGCAATGCCGGTGGGCTCGCGGTCGTGCGCGACACCGTCAACCGGATCCCCGGCTACAGCTGGGACGTCTCCGGCCCGGTCACCGTGGACGGCGACACCCTCTCGGCCACCCTGAACAGCCGCCTCGGCGACTACACCTTCCCGATCCCGGTGACCTGGAAGGACATCAACGGCACCTGGAAGCTGTCGCAGGAGTCCGAGCAGACACTGGTCAGCTACGCCACCATGGCGTGGTGAACTGAGAAGCAATTTCGAGCAGGGTCGTCCCGTTGGGGCGGCCCTTTTCGATTTTTGTGACCGGGATCACAGTATTGCCGGGAGCAGCGTGAAATAGTGGCATCGGACCCAGGGTTGTGACCGAGGAAGGCAATCGGACCGTGGTCCGGTTGCGGGCATGTTTCGAATCGCAGACGAGGACACGATGACCGACACCGCTACCCGCATCACTCCTACCGGCACCACCGAAGACACCACCATCGCCACCGGCATCGGCCTGCTGGTGCTGCGCATCGGCTTCGGCGGCCTGATGGCCGCCTACGGAGCCCAGAAGCTGTTCGGCTGGTTCAACGGAGCCGGCTGGCGCGCCACTACCGACGGCTTCACCGCCATGGGCTACAACCCTGGCGAACTCTTCGGCACACTGGCCGGGCTCGCCGAACTGGTCGGCGGGCTGCTGCTGGTATTCGGGCTGTTCACGCCGCTGGCCGCCGCCATCGTGCTCGGGACGATGATCAACGCCATCCACGTCCTGTGGAGCAGTGGACTCTTCCCGGAGGACCCGTCGGTGACGGGTTTCTCGACACCACTGTTGTTCGCGCTGGTCGCGGCGGCACTGGCGTTCACCGGGCCGGGGCGGTTCTCTCTCGATGCCGGACGGCCGTGGCAGCGTGCGGGTGTGGTGTTCGGCGGTGGTGCCGTCGCGCTCGGTGTCGTAGCCGCGGTGGTGACGTTGATCTTCAAGGCTGTGCTCTGAATCGTCATCGCCCGTACGCCCGTGGTTCCACCGCGTGCGCGCAGGTGTCGGTAGCAGCGATTAACCTCGTGGCGGCGCTGGTAATCGGCGCCGCCACGCATGGTCCGCGGATGGAAGAGGAGAGCTGCGATGAAGGCTTACGACCTGGGTTTCGGAGACTCGGCGGACAAATTGGCCGAGACGCCCGACGGTGATCCGCTGACACTCGAGGCGCCGGTGCGCTCGGGATGGATCGGCAGCGAAGGCCCGGCTATCGATCCGGCGACGTGGCCGCGCGGACCCGTGACCGGCCTGCCGATGATGCACGCGCTCACCCTGCGCCTGCCGACCGATTTCCAGCGCCGCGGACCCGGCTTTCCCGCCATCGCGCTCTTCCAGGGTGAGGGGCAGTTCGCCGGTACCGACGCCGTCGAGGCCGACGCGACATCGGCGGACCCGCTGGCCCGCGACCTGGTCGCCACCCGCGCGCATCCGAAGTTGCAGATCATGCACGACGAGATCGGCGGCGCCTTCGCCCTGATCTGGCTCACCGACTCCGAATTCGCCGGCGGCCCCGTCGCCCCGCCCGCCGACGTTCGTCAGCCCGGTTCGCCGACCGCGAGCGATGAAGGGTGCAACGCCTGGGACGACGTGCATCCCACCGTCGGTGTCTGGCTCGCCGAGCGCACCGCCGACCCCAACGTCGGCATCCCACCGGTCGAATACGAGCCGAACACCAAGTATCAGGACCCGCTCACCGAGGATTCCGGCTGGACCCCTTGGGCTGAACCGCTTTTCGGCCGCTCCCACCTCGGCGGCACCGCTTTCCCCGTCCAGGCGTTGCCCGAGGGGTTGACCCCGTACTACCTGGAGATCGAAGAGATCTCCGGCATGAATTTCGGCGGCGGCAATGCCCAACTCGACCTGGAGTCCGGCGTTTTCGACTGGTCCTGCGGGTAATCAGTTCATCATGGCCGGGCGGTCGTCGTCGGGGTGTGCGGCGGCGGTCCGGCTGTCGGTCGAAAGCTGTTCTGGAGCAGCGAGATCGGTAGTCGGCTCGACTGGTGCGGGCGGTTGTTCGCGCGAGCGGATGTGCAGGGCGATGCCTGCCAGGGTGATCAGGTAGATGATCACGTAGATGTTCATCAGGACCTGGGGCAGCGGCCACCATGGGGGCAGCAGGAAGGTGCCCACGCTGACCCAGGTGGGAGTGTAGGTGTAGGTCCAGGCGGCGATGGCCAGGTAGAGGGCGGCTGCGGCGAGCCACCAGGGGGCCCGGGTCTGGGCTCGGTGGATCAGGTAGACGAGCAGCGGAACGAACCACACCCAGTGGTGGCCCCAGGAATACGGGGAGATCGCGCATGCCGTGAGGCCGCCGAGGGTGACCGAGAGCAGGGGTTCGCCGCGCCGGACCAGGACAGCGGCCAGCCACAACGCGACCAGCGCGATCGGCACGGCGATCAGCAGCCACAACCACACCGGTGCGGGGCCGTGGGTGAGGTGGGCGATCGCGCCGCGCAGCGACTGGTTGGCGGGGTGGACGTCGGGGGCGATGCGACCGGAATGGAAGAACGTCGAGGTCCAGTACTGGTAGGAGTCGCTGGGCAGGACCAGGGCGGTCAGGCCGATCGACGCGACGAAGGTGAGGGCGCCGGTCGCGGCGGCGCGCCACTGCCGCTGGGCCAGATACTGGGCGATGAAGTACAGCGGGGTCAGTTTGATGCCCGCGGCGATGCCGACGCCGATGCCGCGCAACTTGCTGTTCTCGGCACGGGAGAAGTCCCACAGCACCACCAGCATCAGCACCAGGTTGATCTGCCCGTAGTAGAGCGTGGTGCGCACCGGTTCGGCGAACGTGCAGGACAGGGCGAGCAGCGCGCTGACCGCGGCCAGCTTGGGCGTGGCACGGTAGCCGAGCATCCGAAAGCTCTGCAGCACAACGCCGAACAGCACCAGCAGGTTGAGAATCATCCACGTCGTGGTGACGTGCGCCCACGGCACCAGCAGCAACGGCAGGAACACCAGCGCCGAGAACGGTGTGTAGGTGTAGAGCAGGCCGTAGTGGGTCGGATCGATGTAGAGCGCGCGGTCGTGCACCACCCGCCAGCCACCGTCGCGGTAGATGTGCACGTCGAGACCGCCGACGAGAATGCCACCGCTGTCCATCCAGGGATCCATGGTGGTGAACAGCAGCGTGACGCCTGAGGCGGCGGTGCCGAGTAGTAGAAGTAGCGTCAGGGTCGTGCGCGGCAGTGCCACGCCTCGCGATCTCTCCGCCACAGCCGTACTACCGGCCGGCCCGCATCGTATGCACGTCTAAGAACCTACCGCGCCCGGTCGAGGCGGTTCGGCAGCGGATCGACATCGGTAGGAAAACGACATGATCGCCGGTCTGCGCGAAACGGCGCGCCATCAGGCCGCCGAGCGCAGGGTGAGCATGGTGTCGGCGCCGTGGTGGAACTCGTAACCGGTCTTGCGCAGCGCGGTCTCGATGCCCTTGTCCTGCAGTTCCGTTCGCAGATGGTCGATGAGGTCGTCGAGGGGTGCGCCGGTGTAGTCGAGCAGCGGGTAGACGCGGGTTTCGGTGCAGGCGACGCGAGCCAGTTCGAGCAGGGCGGCCAAATGGAAGTCTGCGTCGAGGCGGTCGGCGTAGCTGAACAGCAGGTGCGAGCTCAGGGCCAGATCGAACGCGTCGTCAGGGCAGGGCAGTGCGGGCAAGGAGCCTGCCAGGTAGCGGTGGGGTGCGGCGCGCACGTCGTCGGCGAAGCGGGCTGCGGCGCCGCGACGGATCGCGGCGTGCTCGGCGGTGGAGCCGTACCAGTCCCAGCGGTAGCGGTCGGCGTGGGCGTGTGCCCAGGCCACGGCGCGTTCGGTTTCGGGGGTCGCGCGGGCGGCCAGCTCGTTCGGCGGAGTGGCGTAGATGGGATCGATCGCGGTGACTTCGGCACCCAGTGCGCTGGCCTCGGCCGCGAAACTCGCTGCGCCACCGGGACAATCGAGGATACGGCGACCGGCGAGGTCATCGTCGGAGAGCTGGAACATCGCGCGGTACTCGGCCAAAGATCTTGCGCTGACCAAAAATTCGCCGAGTACCTCGCCATCGGCGTGGTGCATCATCACACGTTCTCACGAGTTGCGTTCGCACGCTCGCTGATTCACGAGTGTGGTCACCCGGATTGCGCGTCTCGATCTGTCGCGCTCAGGCGGTGTCGGTGAGTCGGCGCAGTGCCTTCGCTACGACCTCGGGATCGCTCGTCTCCCAGTACGGTGGCAGCGAAGCGCGCAGGTAGCTGCCGTAACGGGCGGTGGCAAGGCGGGAATCGAGGATGGCGACCACCCCGCGGTCGTCGACGCTGCGCAGCAATCGGCCGGTGCCCTGGGCCAGCAGCAGCGCGGCGTGATTGGCGGCCACGGCCATGAAACCGTTACCGCCGCGTGATTCGACCGCGCGCTGGCGGGCGGTGAGCAGCGGGTCGTCGGGGCGCGGGAACGGAATGCGGTCCAGGATAACGAGACTCAGCGACGGACCCGGCACGTCGACGCCCTGCCACAGGGTGAGGGTGCCGAACAGTGAGGTGGCCGGGTCGGCGGCGAACTTGCGCACCAGCGCGCCCATCGAATCGTCACCCTGGCACAGCACCGGGGTGTCGAGTCGTTCGCGCAGCGCCTCGGTGGCGGCCTTGGCGGCGCGCATCGAGGAGAACAGGCCGAGCGTGCGGCCGCCGGCGGCGGTGATGAGCTGTTCGATCTCGTCGAGGTAGGCGGGCGAGAGGCCGTCGCGACCCGGCGCGGGCAGGTGCTTGGCGACGTAGAGGATGCCGGACTTGGCGTGGTCGAACGGGGAACCGACATCGAGTGCGTTCCAGCGCACCGATTCCAGATCGGCGGGGGCGGTGGCGCCGTTGGCCATCGCCGGGTCGACCTTGCCGCCCGACTGCGACGGCAGACCCCAGGTGATCGCGAGGCTGTCGAACGAGCCGCCGATCTGCAGGGTGGCCGAGGTGAGCACGACCGTCGCGGTGCCGAAGAGCCTGCTGCGCAGGAGCCCGCCGACCGAGAGCGGTGCCATCCGCAGGGTGCGGCGGGCGACGCCGCGCATCTCGTCGGCCGACAGCCAGATGACATCGCGGCGGGCAGCCGGGTCGGCTTCCTCGAACGCGGTGAGCGCGCGGACGGCGGCATCGTGCACGTCGTCGATGGCGGCCACGGCCATGGTGCGTGCGGCGGCGTTGTCGGGGTCGTCCTGGGTTTTCACGGTGCCCTGCGGTGCGATCGCGGTGCGGGCGTTCCAGGCGGCGTCGCGGACCAGGGCGAGCACGGGGGCGATGCCGTCGGGCATGGTGTCCCAGCGGCCGGGCTGGAGGTCCTCCAGTGCCTGATGGAAGGCCTCCGCGGCGCCTTCGAGCCGGTCGACCTCGCGTTCGTCGATCAGTTTGGTGCACCGGCGGGCGGCGGCGCTGATCGCGGTCGCGGCCAGTTCGGCGGTGGCGACGCCGGTGACGCGGTCGACCAGTTCGTGCGCTTCGTCGATGACGACCACGTCGTGCTCGGGCAGGATCTGGATGCCGCTGATGGCGTCGATGGCAAGCAGGGCGTGGTTGGTCACCACCACGTCGGCCTGGGCGGATTCCGCGCGGGCCTTCTCGGCGAAGCAGTCCTGGCCGAACTGGCACCGGGACTTGCCGAGGCATTCCCGCGAGCCGACACTGACCTGGCGCCAGGCGCGGTCGGTGACGCCGGGGGCGAGTTCGTCGCGGTCGCCGGTCTCGGTGTCGGAGGTCCATTCGTTGAGGCGCTGGACCTCGCGGCCGAGGCGGGAGATGGCGAAGGCATCGAACAGTTCGGCCTCGCCGCCGGTGTCCTCCGGGATGACGCTGTTGATCTTGTTCAGGCAGAGATAGTTGTTGCGGCCCTTGAGAATCGCGAACTTGGGAGCCCGGCCGAGCGGTTCGGTGAGCGCTTCGGCGAGCCGGGGCAGGTCGCGGTCGACGAGCTGGCGTTGCAGCGCGATCGTCGCGGTGGAGACCACCACGGTGCGCCCGGTACGGACCGCGTGGCGCAGGCTCGGGATGAGGTAGGCCAGTGACTTGCCGGTGCCGGTACCCGCCTGGACCGCCAGGTGTTGCTTGGTGTCGATCGCATGGTCGACCGCGGTGGCCATGGTGGTCTGCCCGGTGCGTTCCTTGCCACCGAGGGCGTGCACGGCGGTGACGAGCAGGTCGGCGACGGGAGGAAGTTCGGGCACGCTGGCAGCCTATCCGCACCCTCGGACAGGTTCGCGCGAGCGACGGCGAGCCCGGTCAGGACTCGCGGACGAAGTCGTCGATGTGGTCGCGGATGTAGTCGAGGACTCGTTGTTCGAAGTCCTCGGGTTCGTTGACGTCGTAGATCTCGTCGGGGTCTTCGGCGCGGTCGCCGGTGGGGCGGCGGATCTGGTCGGGGGTGGCGAGGGTTCGGTGTTCGTCCTCCCAGAAGCGGTCGAGGTCGTCGTCGGGGGAGCTCACGGAGGCGTCGCGGGCGGCGATGATGGCCGCGGCGGCCAGTTGGGGCATGCCTGCGGCGCGTAGACCTCTTGTGGCCCAGGGGAGTTCGCTGCGGCGGGTTTTCAGGTAGCTCGAGAACCCCGCGTCCAGGACGCTGGTGTGCAGGCTCGACAGGGCCAGCAGGTGCGAGAAGGCCGGGGGGAGTTCGCCGAAGGCGCCGACGCCGAGGCGTTGGAGGTCGTCGGTGGCGGGGTTGGACCAGAAGACGGTGTCGGCGGCGTCGTGGATGCTGTCGGTCTCGGCGAGCGCCTTCGTCAGGGCAGGCCGGGTGTGCGCCGGGAAGCGATAGTCCATGGGGAGAAGTATTCAGGGGCGCAGGTGGACGCCCGCGTCGCGGAGGGTGGTCAGGGCCGTTGCGGTGGTCTCCGGGGCGACGCCCGCGCTGAGGTCGAGCAGGACTGTGGTGTCGAAACCGGCTTCGGCGGCGTCGAGAGCGGTGGCTCGGACGCAGTGGTCGGTGGCGATTCCGACGACGTCCACGGCGTCGATGTGGCGGGCTCGGAGCCAGTCGGTGAGGGACGTGCCGTCCGCCGCCGCGCCCTCGAAACCGGAGTAGGCGGCGGTGTATTCGCCCTTGGAGAAGGTTTCCTGGATGGGTGACGTGTCGAGGGCCGGATGGAATTCGGCGCCGGGGGTACCGACTCGGCAGTGGGGCGGCCAGGAGTCGACGTAGTCGGGCTCGGTGGAGAAATGCGGGCCGGGGTCGATGTGCCAGTCACGGGTGGCGACTACCGCGTCGTACCGCTCGACTGCGACGAAGTCGGTGATCGCGGCCGCGACCGCCGCGCCGCCCGCCACCGCGAGCGAACCACCCTCGCAGAAATCGTTCTGAACGTCCACGACTATCAGCGCCCGTGCCATCTCGTCCTCCATCTGGTTCGACCGCACCATTCTCCGCCGGGCGAGGCTCGGCGGCCACCCGGTAGCGAAGGTGGCCCGCATCGCCGACTGGGTGGGCGACGCGGTTGTTCGGCGAACAGCGGTGCTCAGCCGAGGAAGGTCGTCGGCACGGCGGGCTCGCCTGCCGAGAGCTTCAAGCCCTCCCACGGCAGACTGACCAATCCGCGGGCCACGAGGTCGCGACTCTGCGCCAGCGTGGCGACATCGTCGACGACCTTGCCGCCACGAACCAGCGGAATCTGCAGCTCGCGCACTTGAAAGCCGCTGGTGTCCGGCGCTTGCGCGCCTTCGGGGTAGACGATCTCCTCGACGATCGTGCCGGTGGCGCGGGCCAATCGCACTGCCTTCTTGGTCCCACCGCGCGACTGCTTGTGACTCGAGCGTTTGGCGACCGGAATGCCGTCGACTTCGACCAGCTTGTAGACCATGCCCGCCGTCGGGGCGCCCGAACCGGTGACCACCGACGTGCCGACGCCGTACACGTCGACGGGTTCGGCACGCAGCGCCGCGATCGCGTACTCGTCCAGATCGCCGGAGACCACGATGCGGGTGCCGATGGCGCCCAGTGCGTCGAGCTGGTCGCGGACCTGTCGAGCTAGCACGCCGAGGTCGCCGGAATCGATGCGCACCCCGCCCAGCTCCGGCCCGGCCACCTCGATGGCGGTGGCGACGCCCCTGGTGATGTCGAAGGTGTCGACGAGCAGGGTGGTGCCGATGCCGAGCGCGTCGATCTGGCTGCGGAAGGCCGCTGCCTCGTGTTCGCCGTCGGCGCCGCTGTGCAGCAGGGTGAACGCGTGCGCACTGGTCCCCGCGCCGGGCACGCCGAAGCTGCGCACGGACTCGAGATTGGAGGTGGCGTCGAATCCGGCCAGGTAGGCGGCACGTGAGCTCGACGGGGCGGCGAGTTCGTGGGTGCGCCGCGATCCCATCTCGATCATCCGCCGACCCGCCGCGGCACTCACCATGCGCGCGGCCGACGAGGCGATCGCGCTGTCGTGATTGAAGATCGACAGGGCGAGGGTCTCGAGGACCACGCATTCGGCGAAACTGCCGCGCACGGTCAGGATCGGTGAACCGGGGAAGTAGAGCTCACCTTCGGCATAGCCGTCGATATCGCCGGTGAAGCGATATTCGCGCAACCAGTCGACGGTGGCGGGGTCGAGGAATTTTTCGACCACGGCCAGCTCGTCGGGGCCGAAACGGAAATGGGCCAGCGCGTCGAGCAGGCGACCGGTGCCCGCGACGACACCGTAGCGGCGCCCGTTCGGCAAACGTCGGGCGAACACCTCGAAGGTGCACCGCCGGTGGGCCGAGCCGTCGGCCAGCGCCGCGGCCAGCATGGTCAACTCGTACTGGTCGGTCAGCAGCGCGGTGCTGGCGAACTCGTCACGGATCTGCACATCAGAAACTCTAGTCACCGCGGGTGTTGTTTCCGGTGGGCCTCGTCGTACCCTGGTTTTCATGGCCGTGTGCAATACCGTTCGGGCCGGCGCCGTCACCGACGCTGTGAACGCCGCACTGTCGGCACCGCAGGCGACGCCGGAGACTACGGAATACACCGAGATCCTGGAGGCCGAGGACAGGCCCTGGGTCACCGTCGTCTGGGACGATCCGGTGAATCTCATGCACTACGTCACCTACATCTTCCAGAAGCTGTTCGGCTACAGCAAAGCCAAGGCGACCGAGTTGATGATGCAGGTGCACAACGAGGGCAAAGCGGTGGTGTCCTCGGGTTCGCGCGACAAGATGGAACAGGATGTGCGTCGGCTGCACGCCGCGGGCCTCTGGGCAACCATGCAGCGCGACTGACGACCTGAGTAACCTGGGCCTGTGCGCAAGTGGAGCAGGAAGAACTCACTGAGTGGCCTGAAGCTTCGATCCGAAATGGACGAGCACGAGGCCAGCGTCCTGCGCTCCCTGATCAGCGCGGTGTCGGGCCTGCTCAGCGACCGCGCCGCCGACGCCCCCGAAGACGAACTCGCCGCGCTCACCGGTCTGCGCACCGGCAACTCCACCCCGCCCGAGGATCCGCAGCTGCTGCGCCTGCTGCCCGATTTCCACCGCGCCGAACCAGGTTCTCCCGACGCCAAGCGCGCCGACCTCAACAGTGCCCTGCGCAGCCTGCACGAGCCGGAGATCATCGACGCGAAACTGGCGGCCGGGCGGGCGGTGCTCGACAGCTGCCCCGACATGGGCGGCAAGATCGTGCTCACCCCCGAGCAGGCCGACGCGTGGCTGGCCGCGCTCACCGATGTCCGTCTCGCGCTGGGCACCCTGCTCGACATCGACGACGACACGCCCGACCACTTCGATCCGGAAGATCCGCGCGCCCCGCATCTGGACGTCTACCACTGGCTGACCTGGATGCAGGATTCACTCCTGCAAGCGCTCGCGCCCTGAGCGCCGGATTCGCAGACGAAGGACGAGATGATGCGCAGCGGCCCCGGGGTACGCAACTCGATCACTGATGTCGCCGGTGTGCTTGTCGGCCACCACCAGGCCCTCGACGCCGAAGTCTCCGACGGCGCGGGCGCCGCGACGGGCTGCACGGTTGTGCGGGTGCCCGGTGGCGCCACCGCCTCGGTCGACGTGCGCGGCGGCGGACCTGGCACCAGGGAAACCGACCTCCTCGACCCGGCCAACACCGTCCGCCAACTCAACGCGGTGCTGCTCACCGGCGGCAGCGCGTACGGTCTCGCCGCCGCCGACGGGGTGATGCGCTGGTCGGAGGAACACGGCGAGGGCATTCCGATGGACCCGGCCGACCCGAGTCGGGTGGTGCCGATCGTGCCGGGCGCGGTGATCTTCGATCTGCCGGTCGGGGACTGGGGTATTCGGCCCGATGCGGACTTCGGTTATCGCGCGGCGGCGGCTGCGTCGACCGAGTTCGCCAGGGGTACCGCCGGTGCCGGTGTCGGCGCGCGGGCGGGTGCGATCAAGGGCGGAATCGGTTCGGCGAGTGTGGTTCTCGCGGACGGTCCCGGTGCCGGAGTGACCGTCGGCGCGGTGATCGTGGCCAATCCCGTCGGGTCGGTCGTCGATCCGCGCACGGGGTTGCCGTGGGGTGTCGGCACCGATGGACCCGACTTCTTCGGGTTGCGGCCGGGGACCACGGACGAGATCGCCGCACTCGCCGCGCTACCGGCGAAGAGCATGGTGCTCAACACGACGATCGGCGTGATCGCCACCGATGCCGCCATCGACCCGGCCGCCTGTCGCAGGATGGCCGCCACCGGGCACGACGGACTCGCCAGGGCGATCAGGCCCGTGCATTCCCCGCTCGACGGCGACACCCTGTTCGCGCTGTCCACCGGCGCCATCGAAGTCGCGCCGCTCGAGCTGCCGCGCGCGTTTCCCGGTGACCTGCTGCTGCTCGACCAGCTGTGTACGGCCGCGGCGGTGGTCGTCGAGCGCGCTGTAGTAGACGCGGTGCTCGCCGCGACCTCGATCGCCGGAATCCCGGCCTACCACGACCTGTTTCCGCGCTGATCGGCGCGCGAACGGCGCGTCGTGCTGCTTAGGCCGGAATCCCCTGCTGACCAGCCCCGCGGCGGCTTGCCACCCCCGCGGTGACGGCCCGGCCGGGACCGGAGTGCGTGCCCCGCGGAATACCCGAATAGGGTGAGTCGTTGTCGAGGAAGGTGCTCGACAGCACGCAAGCAGGATGTGGAAAGGGTCGATGAAGTGCTGGTGATCAGGGCCGATCTCGTTGACGCGATGGTGGCACACGCCCGCGCCGACCACCCGGACGAGGCCTGCGGCATCATCGCCGGGCCCGAGGGCAGTGACCGGCCCGAACGCTTCGTCGCGATGGTCAACGCCGAACGCTCGCCCACCTTCTACCGGTTCGATTCTGGGGAACAACTGCGCGTGTGGCGCGCGATGGACGACGCCGACGAAGTGCCGGTCGTCATCTATCACTCGCACACCGCCACCGAGGCCTACCCGAGCCGCACCGACATCTCCTACGCCGCTGAACCGGACGCGCACTACGTGCTGGTCTCCACGCGCGACCCACAGGAGCACGAACTGCGCAGCTACCGCATCGTCGACGGCGAGGTCACCGAAGAACCGGTGCGCATCGTCGATTCCTACTGAACCGTCCGAGAAAAGTCACCACCCCGAGGAGTCCCCATGCCGGTAACCGTGTCCATTCCGACCATCATGCGTGGTATCACCGGAGGTGAGAAGCGAGTGCAGGGCGAGGGCTCGACGCTGTCCGCGCTCATCGCCGACCTCGACGCGAATCACCCCGGGCTGGCGGAGAAGCTGCTGTCCGACGGCAAACTCAACCGCTACGTCAATATCTACGTCGACGACGAAGACGTGCGTTTCTCCGGTGGGCTGGAAGCCGAGGTGCCCGTCGGCGCGTCGGTGACCATCCTGCCCGCCGTGGCCGGCGGCGCCTGACACCGTGGCCCGCTACGAATCGCTGATCGCGACGCTGGGTAATACCCCGCTCGTCGGATTGCAGAAACTGTCGCCCCAATGGGACGGCGACGATCATGTGCGGCTGTGGGCCAAGCTCGAGGACCGCAATCCCACGGGGTCGATCAAGGACCGGCCCGCGCTGCGGATGATCGAACAGGCCGAAGCCGACGGGCTGCTCACGCCCGGGTGCACGATTCTGGAGCCGACCAGCGGCAATACCGGGATCTCACTGGCCATGGCGGCCAAGCTCAAGGGCTACCGGATCGTGTGCGTGATGCCGGAGAACACGTCGGTGGAGCGGCGGCAATTGCTCACGATGTTCGGTGCCGAGATCATCGACTCGCCCGCGGCGGGTGGGTCGAATCAGGCGGTGGCGATGGCCAAGCGGATCGCCGCGGAGAATCCGGAGTGGGTGATGCTGTACCAGTACGGCAATCCGGCCAACGCGCTGGCACATTACGAGAACACCGGACCGGAATTGCTGGCCGACCTGCCGGAGATCACGCATTTCGTCGCGGGACTCGGCACTACCGGCACCTTGATGGGCACCGGCCGGTATCTGCGCGAGAATGTGCCCGAGATCGAGATCGTCGCCGCTGAACCCCGATACGGCGAGCTGGTCTACGGGCTGCGCAATATCGACGAGGGTTTCATTCCCGAGCTCTACGACGAGAAAGTCCTCACCACCCGATTCTCGGTGGGCCCGTACGACGCGGTGAAGCGGACTCGCGAACTGGTCGGCGAGGAGGGAATCTTCGCCGGGATTTCCACCGGGGCGATCCTGCACGCCGCGCTCGGCATCGCGAAGAAGGCGCAGAAAGCGGGCAAACGAGCCGATATCGCGTTCGTGGTCGCCGACGGTGGGTGGAAGTATTTGTCTACCGGGGCATACGACGGCACGCTGGACGAAGCCGAGGAGAAGCTGGACGGGCAACTCTGGGCCTGACCCGATGTCGCTGTGCTTCGGTACGCTCAGGTCAGTGGGCTGTTTCACGGTCCTGTGCCGAAGTGGAGGCGATGTCGGTGAGCGGTGGGGTGGGTGCCTCGTTCGGTAACGCGAGTTCGGGTATCGGTGTGCGCAGCCCAGGGTCGTGGATCCGGGCCGCGATCGGGATCTTCGGCTTCGTCGGGGCGCTGTATGTGATCGAGGGCGTCGACACGGTGCTCTCCTACGATTCGCCTCCCGGCGCGGTGGGCGAACTCGACGCGGCCGGCATCGAGCCGCGCGAGGTCTCCGGGCTCGACGGCATTCTGTGGGCGCCGCTCCTGCACGGCGGGTGGGACCATCTGTTCGCCAACTCGCTGCCGCTGCTGGTCCTCGGCTTCCTCGTCCTGCTCTCCGGAATCGGGCGCGGGATCGCGGCGACGGCGATCATCTGGGTGATCGCCGGCGTCGGCACCTGGCTCACCGGATCGACGGGGAGCGTGCATGTCGGCGCGTCGTCGATCGTGTTCGGCTGGCTGACCTATCTGATCTGTCGCGGGTGGTTCGCCCGCAATGTGGGACAGATCGTGGTGGGGCTGGTGATCCTCGTCTTCTACGGCTCGATGCTGTGGGGTGTGCTGCCGAGCGACCCTCGAATTTCTTGGCAGGGGCATCTTTTCGGGGCGGTGGGTGGAGTGCTCGCGGGCTGGGTACTCTCAGCAGATGAACGTCGACGCCGCCGTGGTGTATCGGTCGGCCGCGCAGTACCAACGCGGTAGCCGGGGATCCGGTCTGGAAAATGGGGGGATCCTGCAGTGAGTACCAGCACGTCGTGGCAGCATGGGGGCATGCGCCTTACCGTCCTCGGGTGCTCGGGCAGCGTGTCCGGCCCGGACTCCCCAGCGTCGGGTTACCTGCTGACGGGCCCGGGTATGCGCCCGACCGTCATCGACTTCGGGCCGGGGATCTTCGGTGCGCTGCAGAAGCACATGAACCCGGCCGATGTCGACATCTTCCTCACCCACCTGCACGCGGATCACTGCCTGGATCTGCCCGCACTGCTGGTGTGGCGGCGTTATCACCCGAATCCGCCGACCGGCAAGGCCGTGGTGCGTGGGCCCTCCGATGCGGCGTTGCGGATCGGGAACGCGTCGGCGGAGATCGGTGGCGAGACCGACGACTGGTCCGATGTGATCGATTCGCAGGTGTGGGTCGAGAACACGCCGATTCCGTTCGGGCCAGGGCTCACGGTGGAGGCTCGGCGGATGTTCCACCCGCCGGAGTCCTACGGGCTGCGGATCACGGCCGCGGATGGACGGGTCTTCGTCTACACCGGTGATACGGCGATGTGCGATGCGGTTGTCGAGTTGTCGCGGGGTGCCGACGTGCTGATGGCTGAGGCGTCGTGGACTCATGATCCGGCGAATCGTCCGCCGGGGATTCATCTTTCGGGGACCGAGGCGGGGGAGATCGCTACTCGGGCCGGGGCCAAGGAGCTGTTGCTGACGCATATTCCGCCGTGGACTTCGCGCGAGGATGTGATCGCGGAGGCCAAGGCCGCGTTCTCGGGGCCGGTGCACGCGGTGTCGCCGGGGGAGACCTTCGACCTGTAGTCCCGGACTCGAGCGCGCCAGCACTCCACCTACACTGTCGGCTGTGTCTAGACGAGCTGATGGTAGGGCGGATGACGAACTCCGCGACGTGAAGATCACTCGGGGATTCACTGCGCATCCGGCGGGGTCGGTGCTGGTGGAATTCGGGCAGACGCGGGTGATGTGTACCGCGAGCGTCACCGAGGGGGTGCCGCCGTGGCGCCGGGATTCGGGGTTGGGGTGGCTGACCGCGGAGTACGCGATGCTGCCCGCGGCCACCCATACCCGCAGCGGACGTGAGTCGGTGAAGGGCAAGGTCGGTGGGCGGACGCAGGAGATCAGCAGGCTGATCGGGCGGTCGCTGCGGGCCTGCATCGATCTGGCGGCGCTGGGCGAGAACACGATCGCGCTCGACTGTGATGTGCTGCAGGCCGACGGCGGCACCCGCACCGCGGCGATCACCGGCGCGTATGTGGCGCTCTGCGACGCGGTGACCTACCTGGCCGCCGCGGGCAAACTGGCTGACCCGCAGCCGATCTCGTGCATGATCGCCGCGGTCAGCGTCGGTGTGGTCGACGGGCGCGTTCGCCTCGACCTGCCTTACGAGGAAGATTCGCGCGCCGAGGTCGACATGAACGTGGTGGCCACCGACACCGGCACACTGGTCGAGATCCAGGGCACCGGTGAGGGCGCGACGTTCCCGCGATCGACCCTGGACAAGATGCTGGACTCGGCCTTCCTCGGTGCCGAGCAGCTGTTCGCCATCCAGAAGCAGGCACTGGCACTGCCGTACCCGGGCACCCTGCCCGAGCCGTCGGCGAAGAGGTAGTCGTGGCCGTGCGGGTGCTGGTGGCCAGCCGAAATGCCAAGAAACTGAAGGAACTTCGCCGGATCCTCGACGAGGCCGGTGTCGCCGGAGTCGAATTGGTGAGCCTGAACGAGGTGCCGCCCTACGAGGAGGCGCCCGAAACCGGCGCCACCTTCGAGGAGAACGCGATCGCGAAGGCGCGTGACGGTGCCGTCGCGACCGGATTGCCTTGTGTGGCAGACGATTCCGGCATCGAAGTGGATGCGCTGAACGGGATGCCTGGTGTGCTGTCGGCCCGATGGGCAGGCGGCCACGGCGACGACGCGGCGAACAACGCCCTGCTGCTCGCCCAACTCGGCGACGTCCCCGACGACCGTCGCGGTGGTCGCTTCGTCTCCACCTGCGCGCTGGTCCTGCCCGACGGCACGACCACGGTGGTGCGCGGCGAATGGCCGGGCACGATCGCCCGTGAACCCCACGGCGACGGCGGTTTCGGCTACGACCCGCTGTTCTTCCCCGAGGGCGGCACCGGCAGCGCCGCCGAACTCACTCCCGCCGAAAAGGACGCGGTCTCCCACCGCGGCCGTGCCCTCACCCAGCTCATCCCCGCCCTGGCCGCCCTGGCCTGAGGTCGAGCGAGCTGACCGCACAACGACAGCGCCGCCGCTCCGGATTACCGGGGCGGCGGCGCTTTTCGCCGAAGTCAGAGGCTGTACTGCTGCTTGACGTCCTTGGCGTTGCGGTGTTCGACGAAGAACGACAGCAGGGGGATGGTGCCCGCGATGAGGGTGCCGACGGTGCGGCCGATCGGCCAGCGGACCTTCACGGCGAGGTCGGCGGTGACCAGCAGGTAGGCGAAGTACACCCAGCCGTGCACGACCGCGATCCAGCTGGGGGTGTCGACGCCGAAGCCGTACTTGGCGACCATTTCGAAGGTGAGCAGCAGCAGCCACAGGCCGGTGACCCAGGCGAGCACGCGATAGCGCTGCAGGGCTGAGGCGATCTTCGCGGTGGGCGCGCTGCCCGCCGGGACGGCCGTGCCCTTGTCCAGCGAAGTGGTGGTGTCGTTGTCGGTCACCCGGCGTTCCTCTCGGGGGAGTGCAAGCCGGCGGTGCGGACCTGCGCATCGGTGTCGTTGGCGTGCAGTTGCGCCAGGTACTGGTTGTAGGCGGCCGTTTCCGGGTCGTCGGACGTGGCGGCCTTCGGTCGCTCGGGCAGGATGCCCGCGGGGATCTCGCGTGGTGCCTCGGCCTTGCCCGCACGTGGCGGCGCGGGTTGCTCGGCCTCGCGCTCGAGCCGCACGAACCGTACATAGGCGAACACCGCGAACCCGGCGAACAGCGGCCACTGCAATGCGTACCCGAGATTCTGCCCGGTACCGGTCGACGATTCGAACCGCTCCCACTGCCACCAGGCCAGTGCCAGACAGCCGAGCGCGGCGACACAGACCAGCGCGATCAGGGCCGGACGGTTGTGCGCCGGGCGAGGAGGTGGAACGGACACGCGCTCCACGGTACCCGCCTACTACAGAGCACGTAGGAGCAGGTCGCGGCCTGAGTCGGGCGTCACCTCCGAGTCAGCGCGAGGCCCTCGCGTGGAAGGTCTGGCGGTAGGCGCTGGGGGAGACGCCGATCGCCGTGGACAGGTGTTGGCGAAGGGAGGCCGCGGTCCCGAGGCCTGCTTCGGCGGCGACGCGGTCGATCGGCAGGTCGGTGGCCTCGAGGAGGTGGCGAGCGTGGTCCACGCGTTGCTGGGTGAGCCATTGGCCGGGTGGGAGGCCGGTCTCCTCGCGGAAGCGGCGGCAGAAGGTGCGCACGCTCATGCGGGCGTGGGCGGCGAGTTCGGTGAGCGGGAGCGGGCGATCGAGGCGGGACATGGCCCAGGCGCGGGTGGCGGCGGTCGTCGCGGTGGTGGGTTCGGGGATCGGGCGATCGATGAACTGTGCCTGGCCACCTTCGCGCCACGGCGGCACGATGCACAGGCGGGCGACCTGATTGGCGACCGCGCTGCCGTGATCGCGGCGCAGCAGGTGCAGGCACGCGTCGATCCCGGCGGCACTGCCCGCGGCGGTGATGATGCGGCCTTCGTCGACGAACAGCACATCGGCGTCCATCCTGACCTGGGGGAACAGGCTGCGAAAGCGCTCGGCCTGCTTCCAGTGCGTGGTGGCGGGGCGGTCGTCGAGGAGGCCGAGGGCGGCGAGTACGAAGGCGGCCGTACAGATCGAAACGATGCGGGTCTCGGGTCGCACGCGGCTCAGTGCGCGAGCCAGTCCGGCGGGCATCCACTCCGATTCCGGTGCGTCGCAGGTGGCGAACGGTGGAATCACCACGGTGTCGGCTCC
This sequence comes from Nocardia sp. A7, assembly GCF_046549215.1. Classification (NCBI taxonomy): domain Bacteria; kingdom Bacillati; phylum Actinomycetota; class Actinomycetes; order Mycobacteriales; family Nocardiaceae; genus Nocardia; species Nocardia sp. A7. The sequence goes on from NZ_JAJPWE010000010.1 coordinate 32,672, forward strand.
GTCGAGCGCGCTGCTGTCGAACTCGACGGCAATGGTGAAGTCGGCATTCGCCGACACCGGCGCCCCGTCGAGGCTGCAGGTGCGCACGTCGTAGAGCGCGGCACCGTCGGGATCGGTCGCCGTGCCGAAGATCCGGGCCGGAATCCCCAATTCGAACGGATAGACCCCGTTCAGTGCCAGAACCACCACGCGATGCATGGCAAGATTCTTGCACATATTGGCTTTCTTGCCACTCGTCGCCGGATCGCGCACCCGGCATCGTGGACCGCACACGGCCGGTTCGCAGTGAAACGGCCTGGGAGACACAGGGAGACACGCCATGCGCGCAATCGGTCAGGACACCTTCGGCGGACCCGAGGTCCTGCGGGTGATCGAGGTGGACAAGCCCGTCCCCGCCCCCGCGGAAGTGCTGATCCGCGTGCACGCGGCCGGGGTGAACCCGACCGATTCCTGGCACCGCAGCACCGGCGGACTGGTCGGCGCGATCATCCCGCTCGGCTGGGATGTCTCCGGTGTGGTCGAGGCCGTCGGTCCCGGCGTCACCCTGTTCGCCCCCGGGGACGAGGTCTTCGGCATGCCGCGTCTGCCCCGCGCCGCGGGGACCTACGCCGACTACGTCACCGCGCCGGCCCGCCATCTCGCGCACAAGCCCGCGAACCTCACCCACATCGAGGCCGCGGGCCTTTCGCTCGTCGCGCTCACAGCCTGGCAAGCACTCGTGGAGACCGCCGACGTGCAGCCTGGTCAGCGAGTATTGATCCACGCCGCCGCGGGTGGGGTCGGCCATGTCGCGGTGCAGATCGCCAAGGCGCGCGGCGCGTACGTCATCGCCACGGCCCGCGCCGACAATCACGACTTCGTCCGCGAACTTGGCGCCGATGAGGTAATCGACTACACGACAACAGATTTCGTCGACGCGACCGAAGGCATCGACATCGTGATCGACACCGTCGGCGGCGAATACGGCCCGCGCTCCCTGCGTACCCTGCGCCCCGGCGGCATCATCGTCTCGCTGGCCTCCCCTGCGGAAGCCGCACTGGTGGAGGTGGCTCGCCCGCTCGGCCTGCGGGCCGGTTTCATGATCGTCGAGGCCGACGCCGCGGGCATGCGTGCCATCGCCGATCTGGCCGAAGCAGGTGCGCTGCGGCCCCACGTGGCGACCGTGCTGCCGTTGGAACTGGTGAGCAAGGCCCACGAGATCATCGACAATCAGCGCACCCGCGGCAAGATCGTGCTCACGGTGGCGGGGGAGAGTCAGAACTTGTAGCTGATCCCGGTCATCCGCTCGGATTCCTCCCACAGCCTGCGCAGCAGTTCGGGATCGCGCGAGATGTTGGTCGACGGGCACGCCTCGACCGGCCCTTGGGACTGCATCCACCGGTTGGGACCCCAGTAGACGGTGGGATCGGCGTCGGGTTCGGTCGCACCGAACAGCGTGGAATGGGCGGCCTTGGCTGGCGCGTGGCCGATGAGCCGGATGAACGGCTTGCTGACCCGGTCGAGCGGGGTCTCGGTGCGGGCGAACAGATCCGTCGCCGAGACCCCGGGGTGTACGGCGTAGGACTTCTTCACCGACCCGGCTTCGGTGAGCCTGCGCTGCAGTTCACGGCCGAACATCAGGTTGGCGAGTTTGGCCTGGGCGTAGGCGAGATTGCGCTGGTAGCGGCGGTTCTCGTAGTTGAGGTCGTCGATCCACAGCTTCGGCGTCTGCTTGTGCGCGATGCTGGCGATCGACACCACCCGGTCGCGGACGCGGTCGAGCAGCAGCCCCGTGAGCGCGAAATGGCCGAGGTGGTTGACGCCGAACTGGGTCTCGAACCCGTCGGTGGTGCGTGAGAACGGGATGTTCATCAGGCCCGCGTTGTTGATCAGTACATCGAATTCGCCCTGCTGGTCGGCGAATTGGCGCACGGAGGCCAGATCGGCCAGGTCGAGTGCGGCCACTCGCACGTCACCGGGGATGGCGTCGGCGATCGGCTGCGCTTTGCTCGCATTGCGGCAGGCCATGATCACGGTGGCGCCCTTGCCTGCCAGCGCCTTGGTGGTTTCGGCACCGAGGCCGCCGTTGGCCCCGGTGATCACGAAGGTGCGCCCGGTCTGGTCCGCGATGTCAGTTGGTTTCCATGCCATGCGCCTATCTTACTCTGGAGTAAGATAGGAGGGAAGGTCAGCCCAGTAATCCGCTCAGCGTACGGGCGCAGGCGGGTCTGCGCAGTTTGGTCATGGCTTTCGCCTCGATCTGGCGGGCCCGTTCGCGGGAGAAGCCGAGCGCCGAACCCACCTCCTCCAGGGTGCGTCCTTCTCCGCGATCGAGGCCGAAACGCAGTCGGATGACAGCGGATTCGCGTTCGGTGAGCACCTTCATCGCCGCCTCGACATATCCGCCGAGCATCAGATCGGCGACCACATCCGCGGGCGTGGGCGCGGTGTCGGGCAGCAGCGAGCCCAGATCGGTGTCCTCGCCGATGGGCGCGTGCAGCGACACCGGCTCGGCTTCGTGCCGCAGCACCGCCTCGACCTGCGCCGTGGTGAGGTCGGCGCCCGTGGCCAGTTCCTCGGTGGTGGCCGCGCGCCCCAACTGGTGGGCAAGCTCGCGCCGCACCCGGATCACCCGGTGCAGCACGTCGGCCACGTTCGAGGGCAGCCGGATCGTGCGCCCCTGATCGGTGAGCGCGCGACCGATCGACTGCCGAATCCAGAACGTCGCGTAGGTGGAGAGCTTGAGTCCGCGCTCGTGGTCGAACTTCTCCACCGCACGCATCAGCCCGAGCGTGCCCTCCTGGATCAGGTCGAGCAGCGACATTCCGGTGTTGGTCGGGAACCGGCGCGCGATCGAGACGACCAGGCGCAGATTCGCCCGCACCATCTGATCTTTCGCGCGTAGGCCGTCGAGTTCAGTGCGTCGCAACAGTTCTCGCTGCGGGTCGGTGAGTTCGATGTCGGCGGAGTCGATCTCGGCGCGTGCGGCGGCGCCGGCGGCGATGCGCGTCCCGAGTGCGTATTCCTGCGCTGCGGTCAGTAGGGGAGTTCGGCCGATGGCGGTCAGGTAGTCGCGAATGGGATCGGCGGTGACGGTGATGGTCAAGAGAACTCCCGTTCGATGCGCGCCCGGATGTGTGGCTGGTGACCCGTGGTCGCTTGCGGCGACGAAAGCAAACTTAGAACGAACCTAAAAATATGTCAAGAACAATTTTATGCCGAGTTCAGATATGCTGGTGACATGACGCAACAGGGGCTTCGAGCCAGAAAGAAGCAGCAGACCAGGCAGCAGATCTCGGATCGGGCGACCGAGCTGTTCCTGGCGCGGGGATTCGACCGGGTGACCATCGCCGAGGTGGCGGCCGCCGCCGACGTCGCGAAGATGACCGTCACCAACTACTTCCCCCGCAAGGAAGATCTCGCCCTCGACCTGGGGGAGGTCTACATCGACCAGCTCGCCGCGATCGTGCGGGAACGCGCGCCGGGGCAATCCGCACTGGCCGCGTTGCGCGATGCCTACCTGACGGCGGTAGCGGCGCACAGTCAACTCATCGGCTTCAGCGGAGAGCCCTTCGCCAGAATGATCGCCGACAGTCCCGCGCTGACCGCGCGCGTGCGCGAGTTCCACGACGACCGCCAGGCGGCATTGGCCGCGACGCTCGCCGCGGAGACTGGCGCCGACCCGGGCGATATCACCGCGCGCGTCGCGGCGGCCCAACTCGCCGGCGTCCAGCGGGTGTTGTTCGACGAGGTCTCCCGCCGCACCCTCGACGGTGAATCCAACGCCGAGATCGCCGCCGCGTTGACCCGCGATGCCGAGATCGCCTTCGACGCGCTCGAACCGGGCTTGGGAAACTACGCCGTGCGCTGAGATATCGGTCTGGTTGCTGCCGTGTCACTGGACATCCCCGGCAGGGGCGAAAGCCCATACTGGGCCAATGCCGGATGGTGTTGCTGTAGACAAGCCCATCGAGCCGATGAGCAAGGCGAAGATCAATATCGTCTTCGCGACCGTCGTGCTCGGCATGCTCATGGCCGCACTCGACCAGACCATCGTGTCGGCGGCGCTGCCCTCGATCGTCGCCGACCTCGGCAGTGCCGGGCACATGGCCTGGGTGGTGACCGCGTACCTGCTTGCCGAGGCGGTCGCGACCGTGCTCGCGGGCAAACTCGGTGACCTGTTCGGCCGCAAACTGCTGTTCCAGATCAGCGGCCTCATCTTCATCGCGGGCTCGGTGCTGGCCGGTGTCGCGGGCGGGATGGCCATGCTGATCGTGGCGCGCGGGATCCAGGGCGTCGGCGCGGGCGGGTTGCTTGTCACCTCGATGGCCCTGATCGCCGACACCATTCCGCTGCGCGAACGCGGCAAATACCAGGGCGCGCTCGGCGCGGTGTTCGGCGTGACCACCGTCCTCGGCCCCACCCTCGGTGGCCTGTTCACCGACCACGCGAGCTGGCGCTGGTGCTTCTACGTGAATGTGCCGATCGCGATCATCATGGTGGTGATGGCGGCGCGCACCCTGCCGCACCTGCGCGCGGTGACCCGGCCGGTGATCGACTACCTCGGCATCGGCCTGATCGCGCTCGGTGTGTCGGCGCTGATCCTCGGGCTCGAGTTCGGTGGCAACGAATACCCGTGGGGCTCATGGCAGATCATCGGTTTGTTCGTGCTCGCCGCGGTACTGATCACCGGGTTCGTGCTCGTGGAGAACCGGGCGAAGGAGCCGATGCTGCCCATGCGGTTGTTCGGCAGCCGGGTGTTCACGGTGTCGTCGGTGCTCAGCTTCATCGTCGGTTTCGCGATGCTCGGCTCGATGACGTATCTGCCCGCCTATCTGCAATATGTCGACGGCGCGACGGCGACGATCTCCGGCCTACGAACCCTGCCGCTGGTGGTCGGCCTGTTCGTCACCTCGGTCTTCTCCGGTCAGGTCGTCGGCAAGACCGGGCAGTACCGGTACTTCCCGATCGTCGGCATGGCGGTGATGGTGGTCGGCCTCGCCCTGATGTCGACGATGGGCCGCAGCACCAGCGTGTGGCTGGAATCGCTGTACATGCTGATTCTGGGTGCCGGGCTCGGCCTGTCGATGCAGGTGCTCACGATCGTGGTGCAGAACACCGTGCCCTACGCCGATCTGGGTACCGCCACCTCCGGCGTCACCTTCTTCCGCACCCTCGGCAGCGCGTTCGGCACCGCGGTCTTCGGCACGCTGTACAACAACAAGAGCGAGCCCGCGCTGGCAGCCGCGTTGCAGCAGGTACCGGGTGTCTCGCCCGAGGTGGCGGCGAATCCGAAGCTGCTGCGCGAGCTTCCGCTCGAACAGTCCGCGCCGATCATCGACGCCTACGCGAATTCGATCGACCATGTGTTCCGCTGGGTCGTCCCCGTGGCGCTCGTCGGTTTCGTCGTTGCCTGGTTCCTGCCGCAGGTGCGCCTGCGTGACAGCGCCCGCCACGGCGCGGCCGATGTCGGCGAGGGCTTCTCGGTGCCCGATTCGCACGACCGGGTGGTGCAGTTGGAACGGGCGGTCGCCACGACGGTGCGCAAGGCCAGGGCGGACAAACCGCTCATCCCCGAGCTCATCGCGGCCTCTGGCAGCACACTGACGCCGGACGCGGCGTGGGCGCTGGGGCAGGTGTACCTCTACTCCAAGGAGGGCGTCCCCGCCACGGTGTACGCCATCGCCTACCGGCACCGACTACCGGTAGAGGTGCTCTCGCCGGTCTTCCGCCATGCCGCCGACGCGGGATTGCTGCGCTCCGAAGCGGGCACGTTGTCGCTCACCGACACCGGCGACACCGAGGTCGGCAAGCTGCGGGCAGGCTGGCGCCGCTGGCTCGGTGACCGCCTCGACGACTGGAATTCCGAGGATCCGGTCGATCGCGCACTGCTCGACGAGGCGCTGTCGAAGATCGCGGCCGAGCTACTCGATCAAGGCGCCGACAGCAGCGGGGTATCGAAAGCCTGAGTTGTCCAGGCGTAGGCGGGCTTCTTCGCGGTCATCGGCAGTGGCGTGCGCCCGAGCGGGGTGATCTAGCGGATCGCCGATGTGGGTCGCGCCGAGATGGCGGAGTGGACCCACACGCGAGTGAACACCGTGACACAGAGCACGAGCCACATCAGCCCGATGATCCAGCCCGCGAGCACGTCGGTGGTCCAGTGCACGCCGAGGTAGATACGCGACAACCCGACGGCGACAGGAAACGCGACGGCGAGCACGGTCGCGGCCACCCGGACCCAGCGCTTGGTGAGTCGCGGAATCAGGACGATCGCCACGATGCCGACGACCACTGTGGAGCCGAGCGTGTGCCCCGACGGGTAGGACAGGCTGGGTTCGAAGACCAGCCGCGACTCGTCGGGCGGACGATGACGCCCGACCAGGCGTTTGATCACCCATACCAGCACACCCGCCCCCAACGAGGTGATGCCGACCAGCGCGGCGACCGGCACATTGCGCCGCAGCAGGAACCAGCCGATGGTGACCACCGCGAGAATCGTCATCGACAGTGTGGAGCCCAGGTCGGTGATCACCGTGGCGATGTCGGTGAGCGCTTCGCCGCGGTGCGCGATCATCCAGTCGAGCACCCGGGTGTCCGTCGTGGTGACACCGGTGGTGACCTCCCAGGTGAGGACGGTGATCAGCACCGCCGCGGTCGCGATCAGGCCGACCAGGATCGGCGTCCGACGGCAGAACGAGGTCCAGGCGACCTCGGGGGGCGATGGGGGCTGATAGACAGTCGGCATAGCTACCAGATTGCCAGCTCGCGCGTCAGGCTTCGAAGACGACCGTGTTGCCCGCGACGTCGCGGGTGCCCGCGTCCTTCTTGATCGCCTTCACCAGATCGGCGACGCAGTCCCACGTTCGTGGGGGCTCGCCCTCGATGTTGCCGATCGTGTACCAGGTATCGGTGCCGCGATAACGGACGAGGCCCTTGCCCGCGTCGTCGAGCATGACATCGAGCTCACCGGACACCGTCCCTTCCTCTTCGGTCATGACGGCGCACTCGGCGGTGATTTCGATGGGCTCGCTTATTTGAACTCTCCTCGGCGTAGGCAGTCATCGACTGCGGCGCGCAACGCGGTGTGCTCGGCGGTATCAACGGTCAACGCGTACTTTACCTTCACCTTGACGTAGTGCCCCACATAGGCGCACCGGAAGTTGCCGGGCGGCAGGTAGTTCGCGGGATCCTGATCACCCTTGGAACGGTTGGCCGACGGGTCGGCGGCGACCAGGTTCATCGAGTCGTTGGCGATGCGGCGGCGGGTGTCCTCGTCGCGGTCGGCGGCGCCGGATCGCCACGCTTCGGCAAGGGCGACAATGTGTTCGGCGTCGACCTTGGACGGGTCGGTGATGAACTTGTACGGCCCGAGTTGGCCGGTCTTCTTGTCGATGAAGCCGTAGTGGTCCTGCCAGCCGCCGCCCGCTGCCACCTTCAGATCGCAGGTCTTGGCGTCGAGGGTCACCTTGCCGTTGGCGTCGCGCAGCATCATCACCTCGCGGCTGGTGCATTTCGGGTACTGGGCCAGGTCGCCGGTGAAGCCGTGCTCGGGCTTGTTGGTGTCCCAGTGCGGGAATTTCTCGCGCGTGTAGCCCGTCATCGGGCCTTCCTTCGCGACGACGAGGGTGGCGACCAGATCGCCGATCTCCTTGCCCGACACCGTCGCCGCGCCCGCGGCGGCAGGCCCCGGACTCACCGTGTCCAGCAGCGAGTTCGAACAGGCGGCCACCATGGCCAGGCAGACCGCCGCGGCGAAGGCGAGCAGAGCTCGTCCCAGGGTCGTGCTGCTGATCGAAGACCATTTCATGCCCGTACCACCCAGATGCTCCGTCGAAAAATGAACCGGCACAACTTAACGGTCGCACCGGGTGTCGTCAGTGATTGTCCGCTATGAGGTCCCGCACAGCACAGTCCTAACTGGTTGCGGCTCAATAGCGTTCATCTATCGACGGAGGTGACCAGCCGCGCGGACCCACAAACGTGAGGTGATCGAGATCACATTCTATCAGTCCGCCAGCGATCCCGATTCCGGCTGAATTCCGGTGTCCAGGAAGCGAATCAGCCGCGCGATACGGGCGGTGTGGTCGACGCATCGCTGGAATTGGCTGCCGAGCAACGCCATATCGATCGCGGCCTCGGTACTCACGTCGGCCTCGGTGAGCACGGTGCGCAACTGCTTGCACAGCGTCTCCATCGCCTCGGCATCGGTGCCGTCGTCGGAGACGAATCGTCCGTTCGCCACCGCCGCGCTCACCCGCGCCACGCACTCGGCGGCAAGGGTGCCCATCGACACGAGCTCGGCGGTCACCGCCGCGGGCGCGACGACACTCGGATGCGCCCGATATACGTACTGCCCAGCGGTTTCGGTGCGTCGACCGATTCGCGACAGTTCACCGGCGACCTGGATCGCGGTCACCACGTGTCGTAGATCGCGCGCGACCGGCGCCTGCAACGCGAGCAGTGCCATGGTGCGCGATTCGCACGCGGCGAACATCCGCTGTAACTGCTCGTCGAGTGCGAACACCTCGTAGGTGGCGGCGAGGTCGGCACCGGCCAGTGCCCGGGTGACCCGCTCGGTCGCGTCATGGGCGACGCGCGACATCAGGGTGAGATCGTTGGCCAAAGCGACGAGCTCGAGGGTGAACTGGGTCCGCACGCGCTGAATTGTTCCCCATCAACGGGGTGTGAGTGAATCCATCGCCGAGATCCATGCGGCGACGGATCAGGTGTGCCCGGTTGTAGCTGGAAAGATGGGGGTCATGATTGCCGCGTTGACGACTAAATGGACCATGTACGTGCCCATCCTCGCCGCGCTCGTGCTCGTACTCAGCTGGGGTCGTTCGGTACCGGGATTGATCGTCGCGCTGGTGAGTGTCGCCCTGGTCGGTGCGGTGCTGGCGGCGGTCTATCACGCCGAGGTCGTGGCCCACCGGGTCGGGGAACCGTATGGTTCGCTGGTGCTCGCGGTGGCGGTCACCGTGATCGAGGTGGCGCTGATCGTCACGATGATGATCTCCGGCGGCGACAAGGCGGCCTCGCTGGCCCGCGACACCGTGTTCGCCGCGGTGATGATCACCTGCAATGGCATCTTCGGACTGGTGCTGCTCGTCGGCGCGCTGCGCAGGCGGGTGGCGGTGTTCAACGCGGAAGGTACCGGTGCCGCCCTGGCTACCGTCGCGACCCTGGCCACGCTGAGTCTGGTGTTGCCGACCTTCACCACCAGCGCGCCGGGCCCGGAGTTCTCGTCCGCGCAGCTCACCTTCGCCGCCGTTGCCTCGCTGGCGCTCTACGGGCTGTTCGTGATGGTGCAGACGGTGCGTCACCCCGACGATTTCCTCCCGGTCGAGGACGGCGGCGCGGTCGACGACGGCGACACTGCCGGTCACGCGCCGTCGAACCGGGCCGCGCTGATCAGTCTCGGGATGCTGGTGCTGGCCCTGGTCTGTGTGGTCGGGCTGGCCAAGGTGGTCTCGCCCGCGCTCGAGTCGGCGATCGCCTCGGCCGGATTGCCGCCGTCGGCGGTGGGTGTGGTGATCGCGATGCTGGTGCTGCTGCCGGAGACCATCGCCGCGGTGAACTCGGCGCGCCGCAATCAGGTGCAGATCGGTCTGAACCTGGCGCTCGGTTCCGCGATGGCCAGCATCGGTCTGACCATTCCGGTGATCGCGATCGCGACCATCTGGCTCAGCGGTCCGCTGGTGCTCGGTCTCGGTGCTACTCAGATGGTTCTGCTCGCGCTGACGGTCGTGGTCGGCACGCTGACGATCGTTCCCGGCCGTGCGACCCTGCTGCACAGTGGCGTTCACCTGGCGTTGTTCGCGGCTTTTGTGTTCCTGGCCGCAAGCCCGTAGCTGAGGTGTTGCGGATCACACGGCACGTAGATCTGTCATGGAAACCGCGGAAAAGCGACGAGGGTCACCCACTGGAAATTTTGTTGTGACGCAGAGTACCGGTTAGCTTGCTGGAGTTGGCACCGACGCCGAAGCCAGAGAGTGCGGTATGAAAATCACCAAGCCCCGTGCTTCACGAGCGGCCCGGAGGCATCTCTGATGTCTACCGATCTGCACTCCACGAAGCCGGATTCCGCTACCCAGATCGTCCGCCAGAACTTCACCGACACCGTCGTGTCGTCGCTGCGGACCTTCGGGCGTGCGGTCGATCTCGCACAGCAATCGGTCGGCGGCTCGTTCTCCGATATCGCCCGCAGGCAGTTCCAGTGGCGTGAGACCCTCGTGCAGGCCTGGCGCCTGATCACGGTCACCGCCATTCCCGCGATCCTGATGGCGATCCCGTTCGGCGTGATCGTCTCGGTCCAGGTCGGCAACCTGATCCACAGCCTCGGCGCCGACTCGATGCTCGGCGCCACCGGCGGCCTTGGCGTGATCAAGCAGGGCGCGCCCATCGCCACCGGCTTCCTGCTCGGTGGCGCGGGCGCGGCGGCCATCGCGGCCGACCTCGGCGCGCGCACCATCCGCGAGGAGATCGACGCGCTCAACACCATGGGCATCAACCCGGTGCACCGCCTCGTGATCCCGCGACTGGTGGCCATGCTGATCGTCGCCCCGATGCTCAATGTGCTGATCATCTTCGTCGGCGTGCTGGCCGGTTACGCGGTGGCCGTCGGTGGGCAGGGCGTGACCCCGGGTAGCTACTGGTCGACGTTCGGTTCCTTCGCGACCGCCGGTGACGTGTGGGTCTCGCTGCTCAAGGCACTGATCTTCGGCTTCCTGGTCGTGATCATCTCCTGCCAGCGCGGCCTGGAGGCCAAGGGCGGACCACGCGGTGTGGCCGACGCGGTGAACGCGGCCGTGGTGCTCTCGGTGGTCTCGATCGCGATCGTGAACCTGCTGGCCAGCCAGATCAGTGCCATGTTCCTGCCGACGAAGTTGGCGTGATGGCTGCCTCCTCGTATATCCCCACCTCGCTGCACTGGCTGCGCAAGCCCGCCCGCATCGGCAAGCGGATCGTCACCGCCGGTGAATCGCTGGGCTTCGTCGCGGTGTTCGTCTGGCAGGTGCTGTCCTCGGTGCCGCTGACGCTGCGCCGCTATCGGGACGAGACGCTGCGCGCGGTCACCGATATGACCTGGGGTCGCGGGTCGGTCATCGTCGGTGGCGGGACCGTCCCGATGATGATCGTGCTCGGTCTCGTCATGGGTGCCTCGGTGGGCGTCGAATCGTTCGCCTCACTCGACATGCTCGGCATGGGCCCGGTCACCGGCGTGATCTCGGCCTACGCGACCACCCGTGAGCTGGCCCCGATCGCGGCGGCCATCGGTTTCGCCGCACAGGCCGGGTGTCGGATCACCGCCGAGATCGGTGCGATGCGCATCTCCGAGGAGATCGACGCGATCGAGGCGCTCGGCCTGCGTTCGGTGCCCTATGTCGTCACCACCAGGGTGATCGCGGGCGCCATCGCCATCGTGCCGACCTTCCTGATCGCGCTGATCCTGGCCTACGGCGCCTGCCGCGGGCTGCTCACGATGGTCTACGGCCAGTCGGCCGGTGTGTACGACCACTACTTCTTCCAGTTCATCTCCGGCTTCGACATGATCGCCGCGGTGATCAAGGTGGCCGTGTTCGGCACGGTGGTGATCCTGGTGCACGCCTACTTCGGGTTCTTCGCCACCGGCGGCCCCGAGGGGGTCGGGATCGCCTCCGGTCGCGCGGTGCGCGCCAGTTCGGTGGCCATCATCGCCATCGACATGGTCCTCACGATCATGCTCTGGGGCTTCAACTCGGCGATCAGTTTTACGGGGTGAGCTGTGCCTAACTACGGAATGCCGGGCGTCGCGGCCGATCGGCGCACCGCGCGCACGACCGGCGCGATCATCCTCGGACTGATCACGGCGGTCCTGCTCGGGACCGTCGCCTACAACAACCTGCGCACCGAGGACGGCCTGCGCATCGCCCTGCACACCGAACATCTCGGTGACGGCATCAGCGCGGGCAGCCAGGTCCGTGTCGACGGCGTGACGGTCGGCGAGGTCGCCGAGGTGACCCCCGGTGCCCGCGGCACCCAGCAGGTCGCGCTGCTGCTCGACGCCGAGCGACTGGTCGGCATCGACGACAGCCTCGCGATCGACTACGCCCCGACCAACCTGTTCGGCATCGCCGAGATCGAATTGCGCCGTGGTGCGGGCGGTTCGCCGCTGCGCGAAGGCACGGTCCTCGACCTCACCGGCAACAACGGCGACCGGGTCTACGACGCCACGATGAGCGCGATCCTGCGCAGCCTCTCGCAGGTCGGCATGACCGTCACCAGCCCGCAGATGGCGACCGTCATCTCCCAGCTGGCCGCCGACTTCAAGGCCTTCACCCCGCTGGTCCAAGCCCTGATCACGGTCGCCAAGACCATCGCCGACAACCAGGACGTCATGCCATCGGAGTTGTTCGGCAAGCTCGGCCCCGCCTTCGACGGCGGCGGTCAGTTCGCGGGCGCCACCATGAAGGTGATCGACGAGCTCAGCGAGATCCGGGTGACCCAGGTCGACAAGGAGCGCTACGACATCGGTGTCGGAGTGATCGGCGGCTCCATCCTGCCCGCGCTCAGCACCACCCTGAGCACCGCGGGCGGGCACTTCGCCGAGACCACCGACATGCTCGCCCCGATGCTGCTGGCGCTGGCGCAGATGTCGCCGAACCCGCGCCGGACCGGCGCCGATCTCACCGCCCTGCTGCAGAACCTGCGTGGCGCCATGCCCGACGGTCCGAACGGTCCCGTCCTCAACCTCGACGTCGAACTCAGTGGTGTTCCCGGCATCGCGGTGCCGCTGTTCGGAAAGGCCGGTGGGTGATGAAGATTCGCGCAACCGCACTGCGCCTCGGTGTCTTCACCCTGGTGATGATCACCGTCCTCGGCATGGTGTTCACCCTGATCAAGCGCCCGGTCGACGGTGAAACCAACGCCCACGACGCGCTGTTCACCGACGCCAACGGTCTCAAGGTCGGCAACGACGTGCGGATGTTCGGCGTGCAGGTGGGCAAGATCGAGAAGATCAGCCTCGAGGGCGACAAGGCCAAGGTCGCGATCACGGTCAAGGCCGACACCCCGATCTACGAAAACTCCAAGCTGGCCATCCGCTATCAGAACCTCACCGGCCAGCGCTATATCGACCTGCAGCAGGCGCCGAACCCCGGTAAGACGATCGCCGCGGGCGCCAGGATCGGCGCGAACATGACCGTCCCGTCCTTCGACGTGACGAGCCTGTTCAGCGGCCTCAAGCCGGTGCTCGCCACGCTGTCGCCGGAAGCGATCAACCAGTTCACCGCGAGCATGCTCGCGGTGATCGAAGGCGACGGCACCGGCCTGGGCCCCGCACTGAGCGCGATCGATCAGCTCGCGAGCTACGCCGACGACCGTCAGCAGGTGATCAGCACGCTGATCCGCAATCTGTCCGACATGGGCGACAGGCACGGCGGGAAGGTCGGGCACCTGGTGCCGCTGCTGGCCCGGCTCACCGACATCTTCGAGGCGATGCAGCGCAACATCGGCGGCGTCGCGCAGTTCGCGATGACCGCACCCTCGGTGCTGGCACCGGTGGACCGGTTGCTCGCCTCGCTCGGCCTCGTCGAAGGCGGCGGCGCCGATGTCGACGCGATGATCCGTGGGTTGTTCCCGAATCCACAGGAAGCCGTCGAGGTGTTCGGCAAGCTCCCCGGCCTGCTGGCGACGGTCGACGCCTCGCTCGCCCGCGGTTTCGCCGACTTCACGCCGCACTGCAGCAACGGTGCCGCCGAGGTGCCCGCGCCGCTGCAGGTGCTGATCGCCGGACAGAAGGTCACCGTATGCAACCGCTGAAAATGCTCACCGAGATGTTCGCCGGTGATCGCCCGATCCCCGATGAGGCGGGCAAACGCGCACGGGAACTGCGGATGGGGATCATCGGCCTGAGCCTGGTCGTGCTGTTCATCATCGCCGCCGGTGTGGTCTACGTGGTGCCGCTGGGCAAGCACACATACACCGCCGAACTCAGCGAAGCGCAGTCTGTGCGCGAGGGCGACGACGTGCGCCTGGCCGGCATCTCGGTCGGCAGCGTCACCTCCCTCGAACTGAAGCCCGACAAGGTGCTCATGCGGTTCACCGTCGACAACGACGTGTTCGTCGGCGACAAGACCTCACTCGATGTCCGCATGCTGACCGTGGTCGGCGGCCACTACGTCGCGCTCTACCCGGCAGGCTCGGCACCGCTGGGGGACAAGGCGATTCCTTCCGATCGAATCCGGCTGCCCTACAGCCTGATCGAGACGTTCCAGGACGCCACCGCCCCGCTGGCCGCCGTCGACGGCGACACCGTGCGCAACAACCTGGCCGCCGCGAACTCCGCGATCGAGACCTCGCCGGAGGCGCTGCGCACCACCCTGGACACCGTCGGCAAGTACGTCGACATGCTCGATCGTCAGCGCAGTCAGGTGTCGAAGTCGATCGCGGTCGTCGACGAGTACATCTCCATGTACGACGGCGCCAAGTCCGATCTGGGCAGGCTGATGGACAACGTCAACCTCCTCGAAGACCTGTTGCTGAGCAAGCGGGCCGAAATGGCCGAAGCGGTGCGGTTGCTCACCTCGGTGGTGAACCGGCTCGCGGGAGTCGCCCCGTCCTGGGACTCCACCCTGAAACCGCAGGTGCAGGCGCTGGCCGACGCGCTGCCGCGACTGGGTGAACTCAGCGGTCAGCTCGAGCCCGTCATCGGCACCGTCGCTGAACTGCAGACCAAGCTGTCGCAACTGGCGACCCCCGAAGCCGGTGTGGTCGTCGATCAGTCGAGCGCCCGCGTGTGCGTACCGCTGCCAGGGAAGGCCTGCTGATGCTGAAAAGACTGCTCGGATCCCAGGCGTTCATGTCGATCGCCGGTGTCGCGGTGCTCGTGGCGCTGGTCACCGGCGGCTACTTCGTGGCCTTCGATCCGCTGAAGAAGACGCAATCCTATTGCGCGCTCATGCCCGACGCGATCGGCCTCTACCCGGGCAACCACGTCACCATGCGCGGCATGGATGTGGGCGAGGTGACCGCGGTGCGCAACGAGGGTGCCAAGGTGCGGGTCGAATTCTCCGTAGACGCCGAATTCGGTGTCTACTCCGATGCTTCCGCGACCACGGTCGCGTATTCGGTCGCGGCGGACCGCAATCTGGCGGTGCTCACCAGCGGCAAGACCGCGCCCCCGCTGGCCGGCGGCTGCATCACCAAAACGCTGACGCCCAAGAGCATCACCGAAACACTCACGGCGCTGGCGAGCCTGTCCGACGAGCTCTCCGGCACTACCGTCGGTGAGCCGAGTGCCCTGTCCGACGGCCTGTCCTCGCTGAACCGCGCGACCGAGGGCACCGGCCCGACGGTCAACGAACTCATCCACAAACTGGGTTCGGCGATGAACAAGCCCGATGCCGACATCGGTCACCTCGCCAGTCTTTTCGACGCGTTCGCCTCCGTCTCGAACCGCGTCGCCGCCAACTGGGGTGACCTGCAGACCATGCTGGTCCGACTGGCGCCGCTGCTGAACATGGCCTCCGACGACTTGCTCGGCCCCGCCACCTCGCTGTTCGACGGTCTCGGCGAGCTGCTGCCGATGCTCAACGACGTCGCCATCATCCTCGGCGACCCACTGATCGGCGCGCTCGACGACGCCGTCCCGCTGGTGAAGTTGTTGCGCGCAGGAGTCGGATCGCTCAGCGAGATCGTGGCGAAGATGCCCGCGCTCGCGTCTGCCTTCCGTAGCGCCACCGATCCAGCGGGCGGCACCGCGATCACCTACGCGCCGCCGAAGGTCGCATTGCCCAGCGGTGAGGCCGACCAGGTGTGCACCGCGGTGAACGCCCTGCTCCCTGGACACTGCGCCGATCCGGCGCAGGGACTGGCCGATGTGAATCTCGTGCAGGTTGTGCTGGGAATGGCAGGTGCTCGATGAACGATCGAAAGATGGTGCGGCGCAGTGTGACAGCACTCGTCGTCGCGGCCGGACTCGCGGTCGGCGGCTGTGGTTTCGACCCCGCCGAGGTGCCGGTACCCGGCTCGCGGGTCAGCGGTTCGACCTACCGTGTGCAGATCGAGTTCAGCAGCGCGCTGAACCTGCCCGCGAAGTCGAAGGTGATCGCCAACGGCGCCGAGATCGGCATCGTCGACGGCGTGCGGGTCGTCCAGCCCGCCGACGCCCCCGCCGGTCGTGGGGGTTACGTCATCGTCGAGGCCGACATCCTCGACACCGTGCAGTTGCCGACGAAGTCCATCGCCGAACTGCGCCAGGACACCATTCTGGGCGATATCCACCTCTCGCTCACCACCCCGAAGGACGGCTTCGGCGAGCTGCTGCGCGACGGCGGCACCATCCCGATCGAACGCACGAAACCGCCTGTGCAACTGGAAGACACGATGGCCACCATGGCCCTGTTCGTCCAGGGCGGGGCGATCGGACAGCTGCAGGAGATGCTCGGCCGGATCAACTCGGTGATGCCACAGGATCCGAAGGAAACCGCGCGCATCTCGGCGGTGATGGGCGCCGACGCCACCGACCTGGCCGCGAACCTGGATCAGGTCGATCTGCTGGTCGACGGACTGTCCCGGAATGCGGCGATCCTGCACGACGACACCGAACAAGCGCTGACCGACATCCTCACCCCGGCGGCCGTAGCCTCGCTGACGGGCACGCAGGACTCGATCGCCAAGACCATGAAGATCTTCGACGCGCTCGGCCCGGTCGGTTCCTCGCTCACCTGGCTGGCCCCGATCGCGAGCTCCGGCGACGCCGCCGCGACCACGTTCCTGCCACTGGCCACCGGTGGTTCGGCCGATCTGCGCTCCTCGACCAATATGGCACTGCTCACCGCGCTGTTGCGCGACAAGATCATTCCCTTCGCCGAGCGCGGACCCAAGGTGAACGTCACCGGCGTCGAGGTGTCCGAAGAAGACCAGTTGGCGCAGATCGTCACCGCGCTGCGGATGATCGGAATGGTGCGATGAAGGTCGGTGCGCTGGCTTCCCTCGGTGGTATCGCCGCCATCACCGTGCTCGGCGCGAGCTACCTGACCTTCGGGGTGGTGCGCGTCGACCCGTTCGCCGATTTCACCGCGGCCTCGATCGAGATCGCGAATTCCGGTGGTCTCAGCGTCGGTTCGCCGATCCTGCTCACCGGCATCGAGATCGGCGAGGTCACCGGCGTCGATACCTCCGCGAGCGGTCGCGTCGAGGTCGGCTTCCGGTTCGGCGCCGATCACAAGGTGCCGATGAGCAGTGTCGTCACCATCGAGCACCTGTCCTCGCTCGGTGAGCCGTACGTGCAGTTCGTGCCACGCGACGCCAACGGGCCCTATCTCACCGACGGACAGCGCCTGTCCGGGGAGAACGTGCGAACGCCGATGTCGATCCCCGAGGTCGCGCGGCTGGTCACCAAGACCGTCGAGCAGCTCGATCCCGCGGTCGTCGGCACCCTGGTCGACACGCTCGGCACGGCGATGGTCGGCACCGAGAACGTGATCCCCGAGCTGGCACGGGCTGGCGACCTGCTCGCCGCGGCGCTGATGAGCCGCGCCCCGGCGATCGGCGAGCTGCAGAACAACTTCGAATATGTGTCGGGCGACATCGCCTGGGCCGGGCCCGCCACCGCCGCCGCGGCGCCCGCTTTCATCCGGTTGAGTCAGGTGATCGATCAGTTCGTCGAATCGGTCGGCCGGGCCACCGAGGGTGATCCGCGGATGTATCTGCGCGAAGACGGTCTGGTGCCGTTGCTCGAGCAGCTCACCGCCAAGCTGAACGAGCTCGGCCCCGAGCTCGCGGCCCTACTGCCCGGGCTGCGCCCACTCACCGAATCGGTGACCGCCGCCGCTCCACAGCTCGATCTGAGCACGCTGATCGAGCAGGCGCTGCACAACACCGACGCGGACGCGGTGAAGGTGCGGGTCGCGATCAAGTAAACATCTGGCAACCATCGCATATAGGTGTTTACCCTGGCCAGTGGTTGTGTGGCCGAGCCGGGTGGTCTGCGAGCAACCGTGCGGTAGCGTGCTGGACGGGGGAGACCTGATCCGCGGCGAAGGCGGTGCGATGGCAGAGAGCAGCGAGGGTCCCGAAACCCGGGCCGGCAGCAGTACTCGGACGGTCGCGATCGCGGCGGTACTCGCCGCCTTGCTCGCGCTGGTGGTCGCGCTGGGCCTGGTGCTGCGCGCCGACCAGGGTGCAGACAACCCGTCGGTGAACCCGATGGGCTCCGACGCCAACGGTCTCCCGGTCGCCGGATCCGATCAGGAAGCCGCCGATGGACAGCCCGCGAATTTCGCGCCCCCGTGGCCCGCCAGGCGGATCGGCGGCAACTGCTCGGCAGGCGGCATCACCGCCCACTGGCGTGTCCACGACGACGGCGCGTGGCAATGCACGGTGACCACCCCCGACGCCATGCCCCCAGCCCCCGCGCCACCACCCCCGGGCCCTGAACCGGCACCCGAACCGGCCCCTGTCGACGCACCCGCGCCGCCGCCGGCATTCGAGCCGCCGCCGCCCGCATTCGAGCCGCCCCCGCCGCCCCCACCGGTCTACGAGCCCCCCGCTTACGAGCCGCCGCCCCCACCTGAACCACCCCCGGTCTTCGAACCGGAACCGGCCCCGCCGCCCCCACCGCCGCCGCCGGTCCTGCAACTCCCGTTCCCCCTCCCACCGATCCTGCTCCCACCCGCAGCGGCCGTCCGACCCTGACCCCGGCCGCTCGGTCGGGTACGGATCCTGATGCGACGATCTGTCCTCGACCGCGGCCGCCCAGAGACCGATGTAGGCGGCCAGCCAGCGGTCATCCGACCCTTGACCGGCGGCGGGTCGGTGCCTTCGCACCGGCGATCTCGGTGAGACTGGTCAGCTATGGACCAGTTGGTGCTGACTCTGGTGATCCTGCTCGCGGCCGTGCTCGCCGAACCGCTCGGTGCGCGTATCGGTCTCGCGCCGTCGATCCTGATGACCCTGTTCGGCTGCCTGCTCGCGCTGATCCCCGCCGTGCCGAGCCTGAGCATTCCGCCCGAACTGATCCTGCCCCTGGTGCTGCCGCCACTGCTCTACGCCGCCGCCCGCCGCACCTCGTGGCGACAGTTCGCGGAGAACTGGCAGATCATCGCGTTGCGCGCGGTCGGCCTCGTGATCGTCACCGCGATCGCGGTCGCCGCGGTGTTCCACGCCTGGAATCCGGCCACCGCCGTCGCCGCGGCCGTGGTGCTCGGTGCCCTGGTCGCGCCACCGGACCCGGTGGCGGCCACGTCGATGGCGAGCCGCCTCGGGCTGCCGCGCCGACTGATCGTCACCCTGGGTGGCGAAGGCCTGTTCAACGACGTCACCGCGATCGTGATCTATACCGTCGGTATCCAGGTGGTCATGACCGGCCTGTTCAGTCCATGGCATGCCCTCGGCGACTTCGCGATCGCCGCGGTGGTCGGACTCGGGGTGGGCCTGGTGCTGGGTTGGCTTGGCAGCAAGCTCACGAAATACCTCGACACCCCCACCACCCAGGTCGGCCTGAGTCTGCTGCTGCCCTTCGCCGCCTATGGCATCGCCGAACACTGGGAGGGCTCGGCCGTTCTCGCCGTGCTGGTCTGCGCGCTGTATCTCACCGACGCGGTGACCGAGATCGGCGACCGCGGGTATCGCCTGGTCGCCGACTCCGTCTGGGACATCGCCGAAATGCTCATCACCGGTTTCGCGTTCGCCCTGATCGGCCTCGAATTGCGCGTGGTCATCGAGACCACCGGACACAACTGGCCGTCGCTCGCTGGGGTCACCGCGGCGGTGATCGGGGTGGTCGTCGGCCTGCGCCTGGTCTGGCTGATGGCCACCTGGGCGATCAGCAGCAAACTGCCCTACACCGACGAACCGTTCACCTGGCGCGAGGTGATCGTCACCTGGTGGGCAGGCATGCGCGGGGTGGCGACGGTGGCGCTGGCACTGGCCGTGCCGTTGACCCTCGACACCGGCGCCGACTTCCCGGCCCGCTCGGAGATCCTGTTCATCGCCTTCGCGGTCGTGCTGTTCACCCTGCTCGTGCAGGGTCCGACGCTGCCGCTGGTGGTCCGCCTCACCGGGGTACATGCCGACACCCGCCAGGAACGCGCCGTGGAACAGGCACTCTGGACCAGGGTCGTGAATGCCGAACTCGCCGAACTCAAATCGATCGCCGCCCGCGACAACCTCCCCGAAGACATCTACGACGATCTCAAGGCGGTGTTGCGCCGCCTGACCGCCAAGGCCGATCCCGAAGCGGCGGACGCCGACGCGAAAGCCGCCCTCGAATCCGAACGCAAACTCGCCACCCAGATGCGCGCGGTCCGCGCCGCCGTCACCGAGGCGGGCCGCCGCGAAGCCCAAGCCGCCCGCCGCGAACCCGGCATGCCCCCCGAGGTGGTCGACCGCGTCACCCGCCGCCTCGACCTCGGCCCCACGCACTGAGTGTGCCGAGTTCAGCCGCTAGTGATGGAGTCGGTGAGGGCGCCGATTCCGTAGGTGATCGCCATCGCCAGGGCGCCGCTGACTACCACTCGCAGCACCGCGCGGCCTCGATTGCCGCCGCCGAGGCGGGCGCTCACCGAGCCGGTGATCGCGAGGGCGATGAGCACGGCGGCGAACGTCACCGGCACCCGCCATGCGGTGGGCGGCAACACGATTGCCAGCAGCGGTAAGAGGGCGCCGCAGGTGAACGCGACAGCCGAGGAGACGGCCGCCGCCCATGGATTGGTCAGCGCGCGGGGGTCGATACCCAGTTCTGCCTCCGCGTGCGCGGTGAAGGCGTCGTGGGCGGTGAGTTCGGCGGCGACCGTGCGTGCGGTGGCCGGGCTGAGCCCCTTCTTCTCGTAGATCCCGGCCAGTTCGGCCAGTTCGAAATCGGGGTCGTTGGCCAGTTCGCGGCGCTCCTTGGCCAGCAGCGCCTTCTCCGAATCCCGCTGCGTGCTCACCGACACGTATTCGCCCGCGGCCATCGAGATCGCGCCCGCGACCAGTCCCGCGATACCGGCGGTGAGGATCGTCTGGGCGTTGTCCGTGGTCGCGGCGACACCGACCACCAGCCCCGCGGTGGAGACGATGCCGTCGTTCGCGCCGAGCACCCCCGCGCGCAGCCAGTTCAACCGGCTCGCGAGCCCCTCGGTATGTGGCTCGTGTGGATGCCCCGACCCAGGCGCACCACCGGTCCCACTCGGACGACTGTTCTCTGCAGGCGAGTCCGGCATTCGCCCAGCCTAGTCGGGAAAACCGGCCGCTCATCGGCCCGTCGACGCCGAGTCGGCGCAGATGGGCACCAAAGTTCGACTCGTTCCATGCTGAGTCGGGCACCCGCTCAGTTTCGTCGAGCCACCGACGGATCAGCGGTGGCAGCCAGTCCCGCGCGCAGTGTGTCGGCCAGTCGCACCGCGAGCGCGAGCACGGTCAGCGTCGGATTGACGTGCCCGTTCGTCGGAAACACCGAACTGCCGGCGATGTAGAGGTTGTCCACCCCGTGTACCCGGCAGTGCTGGTCCACGACCCCGTGCCGCGGATCGGCCGACATCCGGGTGGTGCCACCGGGATGCGCCCAGTCGGTGAACGGTAGGGGAGCGGTGCTGCCGGGCAGTGCCGGGGGAACAACCTGCGGCGTCGGCAAACCGAGCCGCGCGAACTCGCCGACGAGCAGCGCCGTCGCTCGCCGCACCGTCCGGTCCTCCTGTTCGCTCACCCGCCAATCCACCTGCGGCAGCGGCATTCCCACCGGATCGGTCCGCGTCGAAAGCCGCACCCGGCTGTCCGCGTCGGGAGTCTGCTCCACCATCGCCCGCACCTCGACACCGGCCAGCCGATGCGGCAACCCGACCAGGTCCACCAACCTGCGTCGCGCTCCGTTGAGCAGAAGTCCGGTGTCGGACATCATGATGCGCACATCAGCCCACCGGGCCTGCCCGCTCAACAGCCGCTTCACTGAGTCCCACGGATCGTCATCGGCGGTGACCTCTTGCAACCACAGCGCACAGTTCACCAGCGACTCGCGCCGCTGCAGCGCGGGCGACAACGCCATCCCGTGCAGAAAAGTATGCCGACCCCGCGCGCTCTTGACCACGTACCTGCCGAACCGGTCCAGCGCCGCCCCGGCCTCCGCGGGCCGCAACGTCGCGACCACCCCGCAGCGGTGATCCATCAGATACCGCCCGACCTGGTCGTACCGATTCCCGATCCCGCCGACGAGGGTGCGCCGCGAGGCCAGCAGCAGTCGCGGCGTCGCGATCCCGCCCGCGGCCAGCACGAACATCCGCGCCTCGACGGTGCGCACGCGCCCACCGTCGCCGGTCACCTCCACTGAATTCACATGCGCGCCAGTGGCATCGGTGTCGATATGGGTGACGGTCGCGTTCACCAGCACCCGCGCGGTCGGCGCGACGATTTCGCGCACGTGCGGACCCCAC
This sequence comes from Nocardia sp. A7, assembly GCF_046549215.1. Taxonomy (NCBI): domain Bacteria; kingdom Bacillati; phylum Actinomycetota; class Actinomycetes; order Mycobacteriales; family Nocardiaceae; genus Nocardia; species Nocardia sp. A7. The sequence goes on from NZ_JAJPWE010000010.1 coordinate 55,039, forward strand.
CGTTTGCAGTCGAACCGGTTGGCCGGGTCGCGGCTGATCTGCCAGAAGTAGGGGCGCAACGCGGCGGTGTCGAGCGCGTCGGCGGGCGCTTGGCGCCCGGACAGCGGCCAGAACTCGCTCTCGGTGAAGCCGGTGCCGTGGCCGAGCCCGGCATGCGCGGCGGCGCGTTCGGCGTAGGGCCGCAACGCGCCCGCGTCGATCGGCCAGCCGGACCGCGGGACCCAGGGCCGATTGGCGAAGTCGAGATCGTCGAGTACCCCGCATCGCCCGGCCCAGCTGTGTGAACTTCCGCCGAGCACCCGGTCGCCCGCGATGCGGTCCGGCTCCGCCCGCGGTGCGCCGATACTCTCGATCGCGGTGAAAGCCGCGTCGTCCGAGGTGATCTCGTGACCACCGCTCTCCAGCACCAGTACCCGCAGTCCGGCGGCGGCCAATTCGGTGGCCACCGTCAGTCCCGCCGGGCCGGACCCGATGACGCAGATCTGGGTGCGCAACGCGTCGTCACCGACGGTGCGCAGGTCCTCCACAAGCATCGGCGGTCCTCTCACCAGCACGGTCCCCGAACCGCTTGTCTCACTGTAGGAGCCGGACCACCGTGTGTCAGTCGGTCTCACAATGCTGATTGACGAAAGCTCTGATGTATCCGGCAGATTGGCGCACATACATCCACGACCAGAACTCGAACCCCGAATCCGACGGGCTGGCGACCATCGTGATCTCGCCGTCGTAGCACTTCTCCACGATGTACCTGGCGCGCGACACATGCGGCGTGAAGGTGACCACGATGATGTGGCGCCACCCGTAAATCTCTGCGCGCCGCACTATTTCGCGCGCCTCACCATCGGTGGTCCACGGGTCGGGCACGAAACACGAGACACGGAAGGCGAATCGGCCGCCGCAGTACTTGTCCATCACCGGATCGTCAAGTCCGGTGGACTGCGAGATCAGCACCTCGGGAGCAAAGCCGCGCTCGGCCAGTTCGATGCCGAGGTCGAACCGTTCGTAGGCGGTGCCGCCGAGGACCACGATCACGTCGGCGGGCCGTAACGGGTCGACTTGCGGGTGCACGAAGACCGGCAGTCCGGCGAACGCGGTAGCCAGCAAGGTGACGAGTGCGCCGACGAGCAACCATCCCGCACGCCGAAAGATCGACACCGCACCGACGATACCGAAATCCGAACAGTGGGCGCCGGTCGCGCGATCGACCAGGCACGCACCCTTCTGTCACGGTCGCCCGGCAGGCACACTGGAGCCCATGACCGACACCGCCAGTGCCCCCGAACACCTCGACGTCGTCATCGTCGGCGCCGGTTTATCCGGCATCGGGGCCGCCTACCGGCTGCAGACCGAACACCCGCACCGCAGCTATGCCGTCCTCGAGGCGCGCGCCGACCTCGGCGGCACCTGGGACCTCTTCCGCTACCCGGGCATCCGCTCGGATTCGGACATGTTCACTCTCGGCTACCCGTTCAAGCCGTGGCGCGCGGCCCGCTCCATCGCCGACGGTGCCGCGATCCTGGATTACATCCGCGAGACCGCGCAGGAGAACGGCATCGATCGGCGCATCCGCTTCGGTTCCCGGGTGATCGGCGCGGATTGGTCATCGGCGCAGGCCCACTGGCAACTCACCATCGCGCACGAGGGCCCCGACGGCCCCGAGCTGAGCACCTTGACCTGTGGTTTCCTCTACACCTGCGCCGGCTACTACGACTACCAGCAGCCGCACGCCCCGGAATTCCCCGGCCTCGACGACTTCGCGGGCACCCTCGTGCACCCGCAGTTCTGGCCCGACGACCTCGACATCCGCGACAAGCGGATCGTCGTGATCGGCAGCGGCGCCACCGCCGTCACCCTGGTACCCAACCTCGCCGCCGACGCCGCGCACGTCACCATGCTGCAGCGCAGCCCCACCTGGATCAGCCCCGTCCCCGGCCGCGACAAGCAGGCCGACAAGATCCGCAAACTGCTCCCCGCGGGTTTGGCCCACCGGCTGATCCGGACCAAGAACATCCTGTTCAGCATAGGTTTCTACCAGTTCTGCCGGCGTCGCCCCGCGGCCGCGCGCAAACTGCTCACCGACCTCACCACGCGCATCCTCAAAGACGACAAGCTCGTCGCCGAGCACTTCACGCCCGACTACGACCCGTGGGACCAGCGCCTGTGTGCCGCCCCCGACGCCGACTTCTTCAAGGCGTTGAAGAAGGGCAAGGCCTCGGTGGTCACCGAGCACATCGACACCTTCGTCGCGGAGGGTATCCGTCTGGCATCGGGGCAGACGCTGCCCGCCGACATCGTCGTCACCGCCACGGGCCTGCGCCTGCTCGCTTTCGGCGGCATCGCGCCGTCGGTCGACGGCACCCCCGTGCCGCTGGCCGACCAGTTCGTCTGGCAGGGCGCCATGCTCACCGGTCTGCCCAACTTCGCCATCTGCGTCGGCTACACCAACGCGTCATGGACCCTGCGCGCCGATCTCACCTCCCGCCTGGTCTGCAAGGTCCTCACCCACCTCGACCGCACCGGCAGCGCGGCCGTCGTCCCGGAACCCAAGGGCGCGCTCGCCGAACGTCCACTGCTCGACCTCAACGCGGGCTATGTCCTTCGCTCGATTGCCGCGTTCCCACGCCAGGGCGACCGCCATCCGTGGCGGGTCAGGCAGAACTACCTGCTCGACGCCCTGATCACCCTGCGCACCGACCTCGGCAAAACCTTGCGTCCGGTGCCGCGACGGGTCAGGGAGTTCACCCGCAACGGGTGAGGCGCGCGGTCGGCCGGGCTCCTACCGTTGCCGTGTGCCGTGGTGGCATGTGGCGTTGACCTGACGGAAGGCCCAGCGATGACAGACACAAATCAGCACCGGGTGCGCGACGGAATCGCGGCAGGAACCTCCATCGGTGCCGGCATCCTGCTTGCGGTGGTCGGTGTCCTGCAGATTCTCCAGGGGATCTCCGCGGTCGCCAACGACGATCTCATCGTCGTCGGACCGCAGTACACCTACCAGTTCGACCTCACCAGCTGGGGCTGGTGGCACATCATTCTCGGCGCGCTCGCGGTGATCGTCGCGATCGGCCTACTGGCAGGCCAGACCTGGGGCCGAGTATCGGCGATGGTGATCGCCGCCTTGTCGATCATCGCCAATTTCCTGTGGCTGCCCTACTACCCGTGGTGGTCGATCCTGATCATCGCCGTCGACATCGTGGTGATCTGGGCGGTGGCCACCTGGCGACCGACCAACGCCTGAGCCGTTCTGATTCTTCCGGCAACGCCGCCCCGGTCACCGGGGCGGCGTTGTTCGCTGCTCGGTACCGGCAGTTCAGCGGTCGAGCGCCGACTGCCCCGCGGCAACGTCTCCGAGAGTGTGGACCAGATGCAGCGAGAGCCGCTCGCCGAGGACCGCGAGTTCGGCCTTCTGTGGATCGTCGAGCCCGTCGAGCACCAGCTTGCGTATCGCGACGACATAGTCCGGCGTCGCCGCCACCACCTTGGCCTGCCCGGCCTCGGTGAGTACCGCTTCGATCCCACGCCCCGATTCCGCGGCCTCGCGGCGCGCCCACCCCACCCGTTCCAGCTTCGACACCACGTGGGAGAGCCGGGAAATGGAACCGTGTCCGCGAGCGGCGAGCATGCTCAACCGCATCCGCCGCGCCGGCGCGTCATTGAGCAGCGCCATGACCCGGTACTCGAAATGGGTCAGCCCGAACTCGCGCTGTAGTCGCGAGTCGAGCGCGCTCGGCACGCGCATCGAGAGAGTCACCACCGCGCTCCACGCGCGCCGCTCGACCGAGTTGAAATCCTCCGTCACCTCGGCCTACCTTCCGTTCATTCGGTAGCTAAAGAATTGCTGACCGTCGGCGAACTGTATAACGGAGGAAGAGGCCTGTCTATGGACGACTCGTCATTTGACCAGCTGAAAGACCATTTTTGAGATCAACGCCACCCTGGACAAATGATCAGTTGCCAACCGGTCGCGGAATGTATCGCATGGGTCGTCGCAGTGCCCGCAGAGGGCGAGGCCGCTGAACTCGCAGTAGTGTGGGGGCAGTGACCTGGGGAAATGCCGGATCTTCCAGGCGATTTGACTTCGTGTTGGTCGGCACGTAACTTTATTCGAGTCAGAGCGACACGGACACCGACTCAGCCGCCCAGCGGCCGGGACACGAGGTAGTACGATGAGCGCCTGACTGACTGCGTGTTCAGACCGACATGGTACGGATTTGCTTCCGGCTGGTTGGCTGAG
>NZ_JAJPWE010000011.1:0-42471 GCF_046549215.1 Nocardia sp. A7
CGACCTTTTCATTACAAGTCCCGGGGTTCTACTCGACTGGGAATCGTTGCGCCCGTGGGCTTGACGGCCTGAACCGGGCGGCGGGGGCATGTTCACCGGGGGAAATTTTGGCTCGACCGCTACCGCGATCGGCGGGGGGCGTGACACTGAAACACTGTCTGTCACATCGATTTCGGCGAAGCGCGTAATTTCGAGCTATCGCGCAACAAACTCTCAGCTACTTCCATTGCGTAACAGTCTGTTTCGTGAAGTTGATCCCAATTCTATGGGGCAGCAACGAGACAGCGCCGTCTCGGTGGCAGCGATCCTGCTGGAAGACTGGGAAACGGCGCAGTACGCACAGTCACTATCGGTGCGCACAGTTACCGAACGGCTCACATCCGTACGCCAGATGTCGCAATGGTGCGGCGTCGCCGCACATCTGGCTAGCGATCGTGAGGTATCCCGGTGGCTAGCCAAGGGAGGCAAGTGGCTACCGTCGACCAGACACACGTACTACACGCGGCTCAACGCCTGGTTCACCTGGTTGCAGTACACCGGCCGCCGCGACGATCACCCGATGGCGAGCATGAAGGCGCCGCGGCGACCCAAGAACCTGCCGCGGCCGCCCGATGACAAGCACCTGCCCACGCTGATCGCACACGCGAACCGCCGGCGCACTCGGGCCATGCTGCTGCTCGCCTTGTGCCAGGGCCTACGCGCCATGGAAATCGCAAAGTTCCATGCCGAGGACATCGACATGCAAACCGGCGAGCTCACCGTTACGGGAAAGGGTGGTCGAACGGCCGTGATGCCGCTGCATCCACGCATCCGAGAGCTGGCCGCCGAGATGCCCGCCGGGTACTGGTTTCCATCGCCAGGCCGGACCGGTAAACCGGTGTCGCGCAAGGCCGTTAGTTCCACACTGTCCGGTCTGTTCCACCGGGCAGGGATCACCGGAACCGGCCACTCTGCACGGCACTGGTTCGGCACGTCGCTGATCGACTCCGATGTGGATCTGATCACCACCAAGGAACTGATGCGGCACGAGTCCGTGGCCAGCACCCAGATCTACGTGAAGGTGTCAAAACGTCGCAAGCGCAAGGGAATCGACCGGATCGACCCCTTGACGGCGGGCACCCGCGCGAGCCGGAAACGGCGCAAGAATGCCGACCAGGATGCCGACGAGTCGGATTGATACGGACAAATCTGACACCCGATAAGGGAACGTTATCGGCGGTCAGAACCTCATCGCTCGAAACCTACTGATACGAAACAGGATTGAGTCACATGACAACCACCGAACCCGTCGTCGAGCCGGTGCCGTACTGGGAACGCGTCTACATGAGCGAGGACTTTGTACCGCCGGTCACCGAGACCACAGCCACCGATGCCGACTACCTGGCCACCCGGCTACGCCTGGCGCTCACCGCCGCCGCTCGCATGGCCGCAGAACCCGGAGCGCACAACATCATCGAGGGCATCCGACTGCGCATCGACGTCCAGCAGCTCGTCGACGAGCTCACCGTGTTCGGGCGCACCGGCACCGAACTGCTCGGCACGCTACGGCGTCAGTGCCCCGGCATCAGCTGGGAACGCAGCTTGGGACACATCGGCGGCACCCCCTCGCCGTGGGCGCTGGCCGATCCCGTAGAGCCGAGTGCGCGGCGGCTACGGCTACGGCCATGCGACGAGCCAGGGCGCTGGTCCGGAGTGATCGAGGGGGTGAAGGTCGTACTGCTGGGAAAGACTTCCGCGGCGTCGGTCGAGCGAATGCGGCGTGAGATCGGCGACGACGCCGCCGACTTCCTGCACAAGGTCGGTTCTGATCTGCCCCCGATTCCCTGGTCACGCACCAGCCGGGAGCTGTCCGGGCACGCGATGGATCATCCCGGTATCGACGAGCACACCATGGCCGGCCTGTGGGCCGCCGCGCTCGGCATCACCGATCTCACCCAGCAGTACGACGGGCTCAGTGCGTACACCGGCGAGACCCCAGTGGGCCCCGTGCGCCTTACGTGGGTCTCGGACGCGGTGCGCTGGGCTGCCACCGTCGCCGCGGCGCACGAGAGGCTGGGCTAGCCGGTGGAATGCCCGACTATCACGTGCCCCCAGTGCGGTCGCGTGTCGTATCACCGCGCCGACATCGCGCAGCGTTATTGCGCCGTCTGCCACCAGTTCCACGACTACATGAACCTGTTCGCGGCCGCGGCCGCCGAGACGAAGGACTGATGACCATGGATTGGCTGTACGCGATGTACCTGTTGATTTTCGGCACCCCGGGCGGGTCCGTGCCCCCGATGCGGCACGAGCCGTGACCGTCCTCGAACCCCAGTTCGTCGCGACCCGGTGGGCGGTGTCGTGCCTACCGGAAGACCATGCGGGCTACCGCCGGTCGATCGTCACGATCGAACAGCGCGGGCCGGACAGCTACTCCGTCGCCTATGACGGGTTCGTCCACGACGCCAAGGGCACACCCGAAGTCGAGCCGTTGCCGTCTGATCGGTCCGCCGAATGGTTGGCCCGATTCCGGCACGACTACCCCGCCGCGGCCGCGCTCGCCGCGAGGATCGCCCGCATAGTGGCGGTCAGCCTCACCGGCTGATCGGCCACCGAAACGACAACGGCCCCGTCCTGGTCGCAGGACGGGGCCGGTGTTGTGTCGTTCCCCGGCTGCTGGGCACGGAGTTGAACGCCGCCGAGGATACCCGGCGGCGAACCTAGTTCAGTTGATCAGCGATCGGCGCGTCTCACAGCCGCGACGACGTCAGGCCGTGCGATTCGAGCGCGCCGACGCGTTCGGCGAACCGGGCCAGCTCGCCGGTGCCCAGCTCGCGCTTTGCCTTCCGGAGCATGTAGCCGGACAGCTCGCGCACGATCGACCGGGACCGAACATATTGCGGTGCAATAGATTCCGCATTGAGCAGCGCGGCCATCGCTTGCGGGTACTCGCCTTCCTGGCTGTAGCCGCGGGCCAGCTCGATGAAGTACCGCGCGCGGCGTTCGGCGGTGGCGATCTGCTCGTGGTCGACGGTGGCCGCGATCTCGATGGCGTCGCTGCCGCGGCCTTCCTCGAGTGCAACCGACATTCCCCAGATGTCGACGTTCGGGCGCCCGAAATCGAGTCGGAACGCGTCACCGACGGCGGCGGTGCGGGTGGCCATGTCGCGAGCCTCGTCCAGGTGCCCCGCGGACTCGTGGCCGGTCGCCGCGCTGGCAAGGGAGGCCTGCAGGTGCAGCATTCCGTACAGCTGCATCCCCTCGGGCGAGCCGGTGAGGTCGCCTTCCAGCGAGTCGATCGCCGATTGTGCGCGGCCCAGTGACGCGGTCACCGATCCGGGCATGGCGAGCAGTACCTGGCTGGAAACGAACTCGCTGGCGGCCAGGGCGACGCGGTCGCCGCACGCCAGCGCGGCCTCGGCAGTAACCCGCGCAGCGTTCCAGCTCAGGGAGACCAGTCCGAGGCCCTTGGACGCCAGGCCGGTCGCAAACGCGGCCCGCGACAGGGCCGCCCAGGCGGCCTCTCGCTCGACGGCGGCGCCGAGGGTGGTACGCCGGTAGCAATCGGTGATCAGGGTGGGCAGAATCGCGCCGAGAGAGCTCAGGTCACCGGCCATACGCAGATCCATGGCGCGGTTGGCGTCACGCGCGAGCAGGTCGACGGCGGCGGGTTCGTGGTCGTCATCGCTTTGGCCGGCCGACATCAGAGCGGCCTCGATACGCGGCGCCGCCAAGTGAAACGCGCTGGCCGCGCTCAGGTGACGATCCTCGGCGTGACCGGTGAGTTCGGCAAGCGAGACCTGTAGCGCGGTCGCCAAGGCGTAGAGCAATTTCCGAGAATCAACGATCCGATCGCCGCTCTCGTAGTTGGCTAGGGCACTGCGGCTGATCGCCTTGCCGTCGACAATCGTCTTATCGGCGAGCTGCTGTTGAGACCAGCCCCGACGGACGCGGATGGTGGCCACATTGTGGCCGATGTAGCGGTCTGGGTCGTCCATGATGCGCTCTCCTGGGACAGGGTATGAACCGCTTTCCATGGTAGACGCAGGAACCGAATCCGCACACCGCCGATTTTGTCCCGCTGTGGGACAACATTCGCTTTGGCACCTGGGACGCTCAGATCAGGCGCCCCGCCCCTCGTCCGGGGCGCCACCCTAACCCAGCAGACCTCTTGGGGGAACGATGATCTCGACGGCGACCACGACGATCGCACCGTGCACGCAGCCACGACCGGCGCCCGATCCCCCGCCGTCGGCGTGCAAGGAAGTGCCGATTCCAAGCCTGTACGTTGCCCAACTGCTTCTCGGGCAGCACCAGCCGCATACCTCGAACAGCAAGAACCCGTGTGCGACGTGGATGGCCGCGTCGGCGTTCCTCTCGGCGGACTGCGAGGTCTACGAATGAGCATCACGGCGCCTCGTGCACGGAAATCGTCTCTGCGGCAAATGATTCGCGGCGTGATCGGCGGTTCCCACTATCAATCGTCCACGATACGGATAGAAGCGGATGCCCTGGCATCACTGGAATCGAGGGTGCTGACCGCGTTGGAACCGTCCGGGCGGCTGCTACTTCCCGCGACGCTCTGCGCGGTCTTGGGGCGCCCGCTCGGGGAGATCGAGTTGGCATTGGAATCGTTGCGGGCACAGCGGCTCGCGGCACGGAACCGGTGCGGCCAGTGGTACGCCGTGTACCGGATGCCGGGGGTGCAGGCATGACCGTCCTACCTACCCGGGTACGAAAAACATTGCGTGAGCGGATGATTCGTGAGGTGATCGGCGACGGCGGTACCCCGTACCTACCCGCGATCATCTGGTATGTCGACGACCATCCCGCCCTGTCCTGGTCGGAGGTAGGCGGGATGGTTCCGGCCAACCGGCGAGCCCAGCGGGCCCAGGCGATCACCGCGGCGTGTTTTCCCGCGCGGTACACGCCGCGGTGCGAGCAGCGGCCCGACGTACTGCGGCGCGTGATCGCCACGCTGAAACAGTGGTCGGGCGAGAGCTCCTGGAATGCCGTCGGGGCGGGGGGTGCGCAGCGGTGAGCAAAGCCACCAAGTCCCGCGCGGACGAACTGAAAGAACGGGCCGCGCAGCGCTCGCTTGGCCTTCGGCCCGGGCCCGAACCGCCGTACGGCTGGGAGTTGGACAACGGATTCAACGTACTGGCCTGCGGCTCGCTCGACGACATCGACGAATGGCTTACCCGCACCGATCCAGGGCCGCGGCCGTGACAGGAACAGAGCCGCCTCGTCGGGCGATCGGCTTGGTGAATATCGCTGTAGGCCAGCAGGATCGCGACCGTGACGTGCGGGCGATTCAGGCGATCGCGCGGGAACGCGGATACCGACTCATGTACTTGCTCACGATCGGCCCCCAGACGTACATGCCGATCACGGCTATCGCCCACGAAGCGTTGAGCCGTGATGCCGTGGCGGTCGTCGCGCCGTCGAGCCACCATTTCGGCGAGCACGTCGAAGCATTGGCGCGCGCGGTCACCCTCGAGACATGGGCGGGCACGGTCAAGCGCGTCGGATGGGATCCCACACGATGATCGAGCTGGTCGGCGCGTCAAACCATGGACGCGCCAACTTTGTCGGTGGCGGCCGCTACCATTTCGACCGTGTGAGCTGGCGTCTGGTTTGAGCTGGTAGAGCGCGTACCCCCGGGAACACCGGCAACTCCCCCCCCTTGCCGGATGCCCCGGGGGTTTCGCGTGTCAGGGGGTCGGCGGTGGTGCCATCTCGGCGTGCCAAGTTTGCTCCATCGCCTCGAGGTCGGCGGCCAGTGTCGATGACGGCACCACCCCGGGCGGGTACGGCTCGGTGTCGATGCCCTGTTCGGCGCACCAGTTCTCCCAGGCCAGCGACTGCATGAAGGCGTATCGCGCCTTGTAGAACGTGGTGATATCGAGTGTTCGGGCCATGGTGGGAACCTTCCTATGCTGCGAGGTCGTAGGCGTAGACCGAATCGATCGATGGGCTCTGGAACTGCTGTTGGAAGGTGGGGAAATTGCCGCTCAGCCCGATACGCACCCGGCGCTGAGTCGCGCCGATGGGGACGATGGCGCCGGTGTCGGTCCAGGTCAGGTGTGTGGCACCGTTGACCAGGATCGTGAAAACGTTGCCGCGGCGCCGGAATTGAACGAGAGCGTTGGTCGGAACCTGGGTGGCGGTGCTGGCTCGCGTGGTGCCGGTCGCGCCGGAACCGGTCGCGATCGTGCACGCAGTCGACCCGCCGGAATACAGCGAGGCGGCGACGTTGATGCCCGTCGCGTTGTTGCCGTTGTCCCCGGCCAAGTAGATGAGAACCGGGTTGTTGTTGGCGAGCGCGTACGAGCTCGCGATGAGCTGGACCCGCACCTCGTGGTTGTCGGTGTGCATCTTCCCGTCGTTGCCGCCACCGCGCCAGGTGTTGACGTATGTGGTGAGGCCGGCGCCCATGCCCTGCGGGGTGATCTGCAGTTTGTTACCGGAGATGACGCAGGGCTGGGCGGTGTCGGTGGAGAACAGCGAGCCGATCGCGCCGTTGGCCCGATTGAAGTCGTCGCCGCCCATGGCCATCGGCGGTTGCCAGATCGTGGCATGGCGACTCATATGCGGCGCCCGACGATCTCGGCGGCGAGCTGCACACCGGCGGTGGTGGTGTTGATCGCGGTTTGGTAGACCCAGATCAGATCACCGGCGGCTAGATCCGCGTTCGGGGTGGCGGCGCTCGGCGAGCTGGCGGCCGGGGCGGCGCTCGACGAGCTGATGGTGTTGCCGCCCGCGATCCCGTTTTTGCGCAGCTCGACAGCGGCGGTGCCGCCGGTCCCGGCCGTCTTGCACCAGTACCGCACCGAGGTCACCCGCATGGCGAACGGGACCACGTACGCGATGTCTTGCTGGCCGATGCCGACGGCGTGGAAACCGTAGCTCTGCCAGAGCATGAACCCGACTGTGTTGGCGGCGTTGGATATATCGGCGACCGGGATGCCGCCGCCGGGCAACGCGTACCTGGCGGCGATCTCGGTACGTACGGTTTTGATCTCGGCGCCGATGCGGGTGGCCAGCGCGGTGACCTTGCTGACAACCGACATCAGACCAGTGCCGCCTCGAACGTGGTGACGAAATCGGTTGTGGGGTCACCGATTTGAGTGCGGCTGTACACGCTGAGGTTGTCCTGGCCCTGGGTCTGCTGGGGGCCGGTCAGGGTCTGGGCGGCGTCGACGCGCAGCCGGTTACCCAGAGCCGTGCTGATCGTGGTCGCGAAATTGGGGTCATCGCCCAGTGCGGCGGCCAGTTCGTCGAGGGTGTCCAGTGTGCCCGGAGCGCTGGCGACGAGTGCCGCGGCCGCGGCCGCGGCCGCGGCGTCGGTCTGGGCGGTGGAATAGACGTCGAGGGTGGTGCGGGCGGTGGTGGCGCTGGTGGTGGTGAGTAGCGCGCGACCGGTCGTCGTCGAATCGGAGATGTTCGCGGCGGTGGGTGCGTAGTCGCCGGCCTTCGCCGTCGCCGATGTCGTGCCCAGCGCCAGATTAGAAGTGCCGGCACCGATCGCGGTGCGCCCGGCCGCGGGGTCAACGGCGCGGATCAGAGCCTTGCCGATGGTGGTGGCGTCGGTGATCGAGTCGGCGTCGATCGAGCCACCGGACCCGACCGCGGCCAACACCTCGTTGATCGCGGCCACCAGGTTCGACTTATCGGTGGTCGACAGTGAGGCAAGCGCGCCGGTGATCGCGGCACGCTCGGTGCGAATGGCCTTGAATTCGGTGCCGATCCGGGTGATGACGTCGGATAGCTGGGTGACCAGAGACATAGTCGAATTCCTTTGCTGTTCAGGCCATTCCGTTGAGGAACAGCTGAGTGAGAGATACCGGCGGTTCGAGTTCGTCGATGACGTCGTCGACGACTTGGTCCATGTCCTCGGGTGAGAGCTCACCGGGCGGGCCCGGCGGGCCCGGGGTGGCCACGACGATCACCTGGGCGCCGCTGGGGTCGGCGACGATATCGACCGATTCATCCTCGGCGACGATGTCGGCCGAATCGGGCACCGTCACCTCGATCACCAGGTCGGTCACAGCGCGGCCGCCAGACCGTCGAACCGCTCGATGATCCCGTTGACCACCATGCGGTCGTAGCCGGCGACCAGCTCGCCGTCGGGGTAGATCAGCCGGAACGACCAGAGCGTCGACGTTTTCAGAGCGTTGATCAGGGTGGCGTCGACCTTGACCACGCAGTGACTACCGACGGGGGTCGCTGGCACCGTGATGCGTGGCGCGTCGGCGGATTTGCGGTCGGCGTAGATCACGAACCGCGCCGTCACGCCCTCGGGGTAGTCGATGTAATCGCCGGGCGGGCCGCCGGGAGTCGTCGCCGGGGCGCGGCGGCGGAAGTCCACCACCAGGTCGCCGTCGAGCGACACCGGCAACATACGCGCCGGTGTCGGTGGAATCAGTGGGCTGGTCACAGTCGGTCACTTCCTCTCATACCTTCACTTGCACGCGAAAGTCGTTGAACGCCACGGAGTTCACGAACGCGGCGCGCTTGAACCTCACGCCGTAACCGCGGTTGCTCTCCGGTGAATGGGCGTTGATGCCGTCGACGTAGAGCAAGATCTCACCGGCGTACTCCACCCATGCCTCATCGCCGGTGATGACGTAGTTGAGGACGTCGCCGTTGTTGAGGGTGAGCTCATCCATGCCGAGGTCGGTAAATGTCGGGCTGCTCAGACTCCCGGTGAACTTGGCAATGTAGATCTTGTTGCTGAAGATGTTCAGGCAGATCCCCAGCGTGCCAGCCGAATTAATCCGGCCGACGACAGATGAGTCCTGCGAGCTCGACAGGCCATGAGCACCGCCCAGGGTCACCGACAGGCGCATGTTCCCCGTGCTCAGGGGGGCGCCGCTGCGCCAGGCGCCGCGGTTTCCGTCACTGAGCAGGCCACCCGCGAGCCCGAGCGAGTTGGAGTTGATCACGACGTCACTGCCTACGGTGGTCCACCCGTTGGCCGGTGCGCCGTTGGCCCGGTTGAAGTTGTCGTAGAAGACATCGGAACTCCACACGGGTGGAGGTGCGACATAGTCATAGACAAACCAGTCCTCTATCTCGGCTTCGCAAAAAGTTGCGCGCATCGCTTGGGCGCGGAGTCCCGGACCGCGCAGGAAACCACCACCTTCCAAACCGGCGGGAATGGTGTAGACCCAGCGGACAATGCCATCCATCCACAGGATGAATGTGTTGTCGTTGACGCATTTGATTCGCCAGGTGTGGGGCGCCATGAGATTGGCGCTATTGCCCATGTCATAGCTGACTTTGCGCGGCTGATCGATGGCTGAGTCTTTGTCGTCGAGCCACAGACTGACGGCGTAGTGATGCTCTGTTTCGTCGTCGTTGTTTGTCGTGGTGTAGTGCTCCCACCGGAAAAGAACCTGGTACTTCACGGCGGTGGGGTCACCGCCGTTGATCCAGTTCTTACCGAGAAAGAGACTGAATACGCGGGGGGTCAGAACACCGACGGGGTTCATGTTCATCGACCATTCGATCCCCCAATTCGCCGTGAGCGGGTAGTACTCGGACCCCCACCCGCCGCGCGGTCCGAGGCTCCAGAAACTGCCGCTGTCGCGGATGATCAGCTTGTTGTCGAGGATTTCGGCCGGGGTGCTGTCGCCCCATGGCCGCCAAGGCTGTTTAGGTGGGTTCTCGTTTGCCCGGTCGAACGGGTCGAGCTTGCCCTGTTTGGACAGCGGGCGGCTTCGCTTGAGTAGCCACGGCATCAGGGCTCCAAAATGACGGACTCGATGCAGCAGTGCAGCACGCTGGCTACGCCACCGATCGCGGTGACGTTGCACTTGAAGTGGTCCAGGTCGGTGGTCTGGTAGTCGATCGAGTTGTCCGGGTAGACAGTGGCGCCGGAAGTGATGTTGGTGGTCAGCACGACGGACTCAGCACCGGCGACGGTCCGCCGGATGAGCTGCACAGTCATGGTCCCGGTGTTCGATCCGAGGGTGTAGATCACGCGGGTGAGCTTGCGGATACGACCATCCGGGGTGGTCATCAAGATCCCCAGGTTTTCCTCGTTCTCGCCGTAGAGGACAGCTGCCGTCGACACCGAGAACTCATCCTTGTTGTACTGCGCGTTCTCGTAGGCGATGTCGGCGGTTTCCTGTGCGGCGGCCGCGGCGTTGGCGGCGTTGCTCGCGGCGGTCGACGCGGCGGTGGCGGCCACGTGGGCGGCGTTGGCGTTGCCGTAGGCCACATCGGCGGAGGCCTGCGCCGTTTCCGCGGTGACCTCCACCTGGTGGATGAAATCGGCGACACCGTTGAGGGCGTCCTCGAGGGCATCGCCCACGACCGGGATGCCGCTGAGGATCAGGGCGAGGTCACGCAGCGCCCCGGCGATCCACCCGAAGATGAAGTCGCGGAATCCGTCGAACAGTGCGCCCAGCACGTCGTCGGGGCGCCACTGCCCGACAGTCTGGCCTTGGCTTTCGGGGGGAATCGGGGCGTGGTCGGGTGAGGTCATGTCAGCACCGTTCGGGCGGGATCGGCTGTGCCCGGCGGCGTTCCTCGAGCGCGGCGCGTTCGGCTATCAGCCGATCACGCTGCACGTCGATTCCGGCGGCCGTGCGGTTGTACTCGACGAGCAGGGCGCGCGCGTCGATCCGTTCACCCGGTGGCGGCGGGGTGGCCAGGGCCTTGACCAGGTCACTCCACACGATGTCTCGCCGGTCGCGTAGGTTGTCGTCCTGTTTTTCCAGGTCGCGGTCCTCGTTGCCGATGCGCCGCAATTCCAAACTGGTGGAACGGAATTGCGCGTTGCACTCGCGCTGATGGGACGTGAACAGCACCATTTGTGCCTGGCCGTAGATCACCGCGGCCGCCATCACCATCACCAGCACGACCACCGTGGCGGGCTGGCCACTGGCCCGGCTCAGCCAGGCGCGCACGTCGCGCACCCAGCCGAACCGCTGGCGTAGCGGGGTGCGGTCGATTTCAGGCACCAGTACGGTGCGCTCGCCGCGACGGACGCGGCGGAAACCGAGCAGGTACATGCTGCACGCGGTGATGGCGCTACCCGCAGCCAGCCCGAACAACAGCGCCGTCCAGTAACTAGTCGGCATCGCGGTCACCCGATTCCTTGTCGGTGGAGTCGTCTTTGGGGTTGCGCGCCTTGTAGTAGGCGGCGGCGAGAGAACCGGCCAGGCCGGTGAAGACCGTGCCCATCAGCATGGTGATTTCCGGGGCCGGTTGATACTCGGGAGGTCGGACGGCGGGCAGGATGATGAACGCGATGAACCAACCCGTGGTCACCGTGCACGCCATGAAGGCCAGGGCCTTCACCAGTAACTTTTCGTCGTTCACGTCGCCGCACCACCTTTCCGATGTCCTGGTCCGCGCGGCTCATGCCCAGCGCTCAGGCACCGCGGTGCCGAGGGCTGGTGTCGTCTCGTGCGGGTAGTCCGATCTGGCCGCGCACCTGGTTGAGGATGTCGAGGCCCGCGGGCCCGATCCGTTCGGCCGCCAGACGTTCGAGCTCATCGAGTGCGGTGCGCGCGGCCGCGGCCGCTGCCGCCGGCACTTTGGTGTTCGGGGTCACCCGGCCCCGTGCGGCCTCGGCCGCCGGGACACCGAGGACCAGTGCGATCGCCGCGGTGACGAGCTGGGCCATGTCGCCGTCGATCGTGCCCCGGATGGCCAGGTAGCCGACCAGCCCGACCAGCACCGGGTACACGAGCAGGCGTACCGGCTCGTTCGCGCGCACCCACGCCAGCGCGCGCATCACTGCTCCCGCTCGCCGAGCAGACGATTGAGCTTGGCGTCGATCGCGCGCGTGTTGGCGGCGATGTCGAGTACCCAGCCCACCAGCGATTTCGCGTCGTCTTCCTCGGTGGCGCCGGGGAGCTGGAACCCGTCCCACACCATTTCGTTCCACAGGTCGGCCCAGATGTCGTAGGGCCAGGGCTCATCCGGTGATCCGGTCGAGCTGTTGACGTGCTCGGGGTGGCGGATCTGGCGCAGTTTGGCGGGGAACGGGTTGAGCTGGCCGGCGCCAGCGGTGACGGGGTCGGACACGGGGTTTCCTCCTGATTGGTCGATACCGAGCAGCGTCAGCAACTCGGGGATGTCGAGGCCGGACACGTTGAGGTCGACCCCGGCGGGCCAGGGGTCGCACTGGCCGCGGTCGGTGTACTGCTGGGCGAACGCGGCGGTGCGCATCCACACCGGCGGCGGGGTCGATGCCCACTCGCCGGGCGTGAAGGAATAGGACGGGGTCACCCATCGCAGACCGGGCGGTCTGTTCTTCCACAGGTCGGCGTTCGCCACGGCGTTGAGGTAGCCGAACACGCGCCGGTCGTCGCCGTACCAGCCGCGCAATCGCGCCACCTCGTCGTTGACTTCGGCGGACTGGTCGCCGCGGATCACCCCGCCCGCGTCCTCGACGTCGACCATGGTGGCGGTGCGTGGGTGTAGCCACAGCCCGGCCTCGGTGAGCAGGTCGCGGTGCAGGTCGCAATTGGCCTGGCCGGGGCGAAAGAAGTAGTACGGGAACACCGCGGCCAGGTCGCCGGAATCGAGCATGGCGCGCGCCTGGCGGGCATTGTCGAGCGCGAGCCGGTCGGGGGTGTCGCCGCTGTTGGTGCGGAACGCGAACACCTTGTGCGGGTAGGTGTCGTCGATCGGTCGGCCTTGATGGTGGCTCACATCGGCCCAGGTGGTCGTCATCGCGGCCGCCTCCTCGGGGGTAGCAGTTGCGAAAATGCCTGCCGCACAAGCGGATCAGTGCGCGGGTCCGGGCGCGTGGGGGCCGGGTTCAGAATCCGGTCGACGACGTCGTCCAGTGCCGAATCGCCCTCGGGCAACCCCATCTGAAAGTGCATCTCGTCGGGGCGCAGCCACTCGCGACCCCAGAACACGGCCCCGTCGTAGCAGTCCACCAAGGCCTCGATCCGGGCGATCAGATCCGCCGGCATCTGGAAGTAGCCCCACGGCCATTGGGGCGCGTTGATGTCGAGCGCGGTCCCACTGAGATGGTTGGAGTTGGGCACCGCGTTGGTCGGCGACCAGCCCCACACCGGCGAGATGATCGGCGCACACTCGGCGTGATAGCGGCGCACGAAGTCGCCGAGGATGACCGCGGGCGCTCCGGAGCGGATCGGCGCGGTGTTCATGAACGGCCCGTCGACGAGCTCGCACATGTCGCGGTCGCAGATTCGCCACCCGTTCTCGCTGCGGGCATAGCCGGAGTAGGTACGAAATCCCATATCCCTTATCCCCCTGCCTGTTCGATCTTGGCGTCGAGCTCGGCGCGTAGCGCCAGCAGTTCCGACGGCATCAGCGCGTCGGCGGCCGCCGACACCACAGCCACCGGGTTCGGTGGCGGATCGGGCGCGGTGATGTCGACCCAGTTGCCGGGGTTGGTGATCGACCCGCCACCGCGTAGCGGGTCGATCCGCTTGATCAGCGCCTTGTCCGGGTTGAGCTCGAACCCGACCAGGTCGGCGTGCTCAGCGATGCGCGACGCGGTCGAGGGCAGGGTGATCGCCCCGCGGGCGGTCGGGCGCCACAGCCGTGTCGCGGGGTCCCTGCTGCCCGGGCGCGGTGGCACGGTGACCCAGGTCCCCGAGATCGGGATATCGCGGAACAGCTCAGTCCATGGGTGCAACGGGGTGTCGTCGTAGCTGGTCCCGTCGGGGTAGTCGGCCATCAGACACCGACCCCTTGGATCTGCAACAGAGACAAAATGTCCTCCTTGTACCGCATCAATTTCGCCGCCGGGTCTTCCTCGGCCTGGTCGTTGCCGATCGAGATTTCCCATGTCGGCAGGCTTGCGCGATCGCCCTTGTTGCGGATGGCGTGGACGTGGTCGACGTAGAAGTCACCGCCGCCGAAGTCGAACGCGATCCGGTCCATGAGCTGGAAATGCTTGCCCGGCACATACGGTGCGTAGGCGTCGATTTCGGCGGTGTAGCTGGTGTAGCCGCGGGTGTCGTGAAACCCGGTGATCAGCGCTTGCAGCGTGCTGAGAGTGAATCCGGTGCCGGGGCCTTGTACCCAGTTCTCCATCCACGCGTCCGGGCCCATGTCCGACTTGCGCATCGGGTTCGGGATGCGGTGGAACGCCAGCAGGGTGTCTTCCATGAGGAAGTCGAAGACACCGAGTGCCAGGCCGGGGTTGCCGATCAACATGCCGAGGTAGCCGAGCACCGCGTTCGCGGCGAGTTTGGCCGCGCTGTTGACCCACTGCGGGGACTTGCCGCCGGTGACCATCGCGTAGGCGAGCGCCTTGTGGATGGTCATGGTGTGCGAGCGCACGGTGGAGTGTTTGCCCGCGGGGAAAACGACCCAGGGCGCGGTCTTCACCGTGCCGAACCAGCCGGGCAGCTTGTACTCGTCGGGTTCTTCCCGCGAGAGTTCGGTGATGATCTCGTTGATGAAGTCTTCGGCGACGGTCCCGACCAGGTTGAGTAGTCCGTCGACGAGTGTGCCGGTCGGTCCGGCGTACCCCGATTTGTCGAGCACACGGAATACACGCGTCGAGTGCTCGAGGGTGTAGAACGATCCCGCCGGCTGGGGGTCGCCGGGCATCCACCGTTCGGGTTTGAGCAGCAGCCCGGCCGATGCCATGGTGGGCGCGACCAGGTCGTGCAGGTAGGGGAACCGCGCGTTGAGCACCGTCCATTGGCTGGTGTCGGTCAGCGGGTTGATCGGCACCATGGTGGTCCACCAGTGCGACGGATCGAACATGCCCGCCCACTGGTCGGGGTTGAATATGTTGTCCGGGATGGCATTTAGGCTCTGGACGCGCCATAGGTTGCTCAGGGCGTAGAGCGCGACGCCGGTCGCCGAGGGCCCGGCGTAGGGCATGGCCTTGGGGATCTGGATTTCGGCCGGGGTGGCGGGGTTGGCGAAGCAGATCAGGCGTTTCGCGGCGTGGTAGTCATGCAAAAAATGGACGCGGACCGCGACCATTTCACCGGCCTTGTAGATCCGCTGGATGGTGTCGCACTTGCCACCCCACCGCCAATGCGGGGTGTCGACCAGGATATGGACGTCGGCGCGACGGTTGGCCGGGTCCAGCAGCCACGGAACCAGCAGATGATCGCCGGGCAGGGTGAATTCGCCTTCGCCGGTGTCGTTGGCGATCTCCTGGAAGTCCCACGCCAGCTCACCGCGCAGAGTGGTGACCGGATCCCAGGACTTGTCGCACACCACCATTTTCGGGCGCGCGAGGGCGTCGGCGGCCTCCTGGCGGCGGCGGCCCAGGATGTGGGCGCGCACGTCGTCGAGGGTCAAGAACTCCGGTGCTGTCACGAGCTCACCCCCACGGCCGTCGATAGAGCGGGGTCATATACGCAGTGACCGCGGTGTCGGTGTCGCCGCCGGTCACGCTCACCGCACGCGAGACCGGCACGGTGGTCCGTGCGGGGATCGTGTTCTGGAACAGCAACCCGGCCATGCGGGCGGCGGCCTGGGTGTTGGTGACGGTGTCGAGCTGCACCCCGGTTGTCATGTCGGGGTCTACTAGCCAGTGCTCGCCGTCGGCGAACTCGGGCAGTTGGCGGGTGTCGGTGCCGATGCCGTCGGGCAGGGTGACCCGTGCGCCGGCTTGCCCCCAGCCGGCGAACTGTGGCCAGATCTCGAGGTCGCCGGGGTTGGCCAAATTGATTGTGCCGGAACCAGATCCGCTGGTGTTGGTCCAATTGGAGGTGAGCAGCGGGCCGCGCCATCCGGGGCTGTAGGCCACCGTTGGCATGGTCCATTCCATTTCGCATTCCGGTTCCCAGTCGAACGGGTCGGCGGGGTAGGTCTGCAACCGGACCGGCTGGCTGCGTTCGTTACCGTTGCGATCCGCGGCGACCAGCAGCCCGTCGGCTTCATCCGACCAGGCGTTCCACCACTCGGATTCGATCTGTTCCCATTCCGCCTCGGTGGTGGCGCTGGTGAAGATCTTCATGTCGATGATCGAGGGGTCGGTTTTCGACGGGCCCGGGATCGCGCCGCGCATGTAGGCCGGTGTCTGGGTCATCGGCACCCGCACCGGGTGATAGAAACCGGCCAGGCTGGTCAGGTAGACGCCTTTTTCGCCCATCAGGTGCCCGTGCAAAGGCCAGACCGAATCGTCAACGCCGATATAGCGGATATTGCGCCCAGCGACCATTACCAGCCCCTCCCGTCGTAGCCGCCGGTGCGCGCCCACTGGCGACGCGACCACTCGCTGGCGATCTCGCCAGCGGTGTAACCATGGGCGATGTAGGTGTCCCCGCCGCGCTGCACGTTGCCGCGGCCGCCGCCGGTGGTGGCCATGGAAGACAGCAGCCGGTCGACGGCGTCGATGTTGGCGGCCGCGGTGTCCCACTTGTCCGCGGGCAACAAGGGTTCGGGCTTGGACAGCATCGACACCGCGACACCGCCGGGCATCAACATGCCGCCGGTGTCGAAAAGGCCGGCCTTGCGAACCCAGTCGCTCGCCTCGTCCATGCGCCCGGCGTACTTGTGCGGGAACGCCGAGCGCTGCACCGCCTGGGCGGCCGCGCCGGGGTCCATCGATTCCCAGCCTGGAATGTCGCCGAGTGCCTTCATGAACAGTCGCGCCGAGATCTGCGAGGTCATCCGGTCGGCGACCGATCCCCACGGCCCGCGCTGTTGCATCACACCGAGACTGTCGTCGGCCGAACCGACAGCATCATGCGCGTAGGAAAGTGACTCGGGCACAGTCGAATTCGCGTACATCTTGAGTTCGGTTTCGACGAGCCCGACGGCGTTGCCGATGACCGCGCCGATCTCGCCCATACCCATATCGCGGGCAACCTTGGCGATGTCGTAGCTGTAGAGCGCCGAGCCTTTCAGCGATGACGCCGGATCGACCGGCACCGCGGAGTTCGCGTCACCGGTGCCGGTACCCGTCGACGACGAAGGGGCTACGGTTTCCGCCGCTGGCGAGGACGGGGTGGCCCCGGTGGTGGCGCTGGTGTTGTCGGTGGTGCGCACGCTGTCGCCGGTGTCGCCCTTGAGCCATGCACTCGGATCGGTCCACAGCTCCCCGTCGAGCCCCACTGTCTCGAGCAGCCCCGCGCGGAAGATCGACGCGAAGTCCGCGCCGAGTTCGTCGAACGTCTTGAGCCTGGAAACACTGGTGGCGGTCGAGCTCGTGGTGGCGTCGCTCGAGTCGCCGGTGTCTGTCGAACTCGGTCCGGTGGTGGTACTCGGCGGGCTGGTGGCCGCGGACGTGCCCGCGGCGGTGTCGGTGAACATCCGCGCGGGGAAGTGCGCGTGGTCGGTGAATTTCGATCCGGTGGCCAGCGCCGCGCCCCCGCCGAACTGGCCGTTGCCGCGGGCGCCGCCCATCTCGAACCCGGTGCCACCGGGCGCACTGCCCGCGGTGTGGCCACCATAGGGGCCGCCGTTATACCAACCCAGGTTGTAGTCGTTGGGGCCGCCGAGGCCGGGCAGCGCGCCACGGTCGGCCAGGGCCTTGGCCATCGTGCCGGTGCCGAACCGGCCGCCGGTTTCGGTGTCGCCGTAGGCGATCAAATTGGCCGCCTTGGCCTGGGCGCCGGAACAGTCGGTCACCCAGCCGTTACCCCAGCCGCCGAAATCGTAGGTAGCGCCCTCGATGCCGCGCAGCTGGTCGAGGAACTGAGAACGGCTGACCTTGCCGCCGGTGGCGTAGCCGTTGAGCTCCGGGAACATCGCCGCCAACGTGGCCGCCGACGGGGTCCACCCGGCGTTGAGCGCGGCCACCAGGCGGTTGCCGCCCGCGTCCATGCCCGCTTCGGTGACCACGCCCTCACCCGTGGACACCAGCGCCGTCGGGAACCCCTTGGTATCAACACCAAGGATCGAGTCCGATGTGCCGGTGCCCGGGCCCCACAACACCCCAGCGGAGGTGCGACCGGCGGGACCGACGGTGCCGCCGGTGCGGAAGTTCTGCATGGCCCGACCCAGATCCTGGGCAGCACCGGCACCCGGGATCTCGAACCCGCCGATCGAGGACGGAACCTTGACGAGCAGCCCGCCGAGGAAGTGCACGGCCGGGCGCAGCGTGTCAGCGACCCCGGACCACATCGACTTGATGACACCCCCCGCGGCACCGAAAGCATCACCCACCAGGCCGATACCGCTCTTGACCTTGTCGAAAATCGGGGACATAACGTTGTCCCAGGCGAAGGAAATCGCTGCGCCGATGGTGTCGAATACCGGGGTGATGACGTTATCTTTGAACCACGTAAACGCCTCACCGAGGACACTCACGCCGGTTTTCATGTTCTCGAATACGGGCGATCCGACGGAGTCCCAGAGCCAGGAAATCACGGCGCCGATGGCTTGGAACGCGGGCGTTGCCACGTCGTTCCACCACCACATGATGGCGTCACCGACCAGGCCGATCAGCTTCTTGAAGTTGTTGAAGATCGGCGAGCCGACCGTCTCCCAGAAATAGGAGATCGCGGTACCCGCCGCCGAGAATGCCGGGCTGACGATGTTGTTCCACCACCAGCCGATGACGTCGCCGACCACGCCGATAGCTATTTTCAGCCCCGCAAAAGCTGGCTGCACAATTCCGGTCCACCAGGACGAGATGAGCGAGCCGATTGCCGAAAACGCGGGCGCAATGGCGCCGTGCCAGAAACCCATCACGGCAGGCACGAGCGTTTGCGTGAACCACGATCCGATTGCCGAAAAGATCGGTTTGAGAAAGGCCCACGTCGCCGACACGGCCGTCTTGATACCGTTCCAGATCTTGTCCCAGAGTGCTTTGCCGACTTCGGTTTTGGTGAAGAATGCCCAGAGCGCGACGCCGATCGCGGCGACGGCGATGATGATCAGGCCGATCGGACTCAACGCGAATGTCATCGCGGAACCGAATGCGTGCGCGGCGACTGAGCCCGCGAGCATCGCGATCCTGTTGGCCACGAAAGCCACAGTGCTGCCGTGGGTCACGGGCAGCGTGCGCCCCATCGCAGCGGCGAGTACGCCGGATGCCACGGCACCGGCGAACGCTGCTGCGTTCCACAACAGCATGACCGCGCCTGCGATCTTGAACCCGGTGGCGATGAGCAGCAGGTACGGGGCCAGGGGTGCCAGGTTGGCCACGAGTGACGCGAGGGGCGGTGCGATCGTGGCGAGCATTGTCGCCCACGGGGTGAAGGCCTCGACCAACCTCGGGATCAGCGGGGCCAGCTCCTGCATCACGCGGCCCAGCGCGGGCATGATGATGCTCGCCATATTCAGCAGCGCGGGCGTGGCCTCACGAATTCCATTGCCGATCGCGACGAATCCGGGTGCGAGCGCCTGCGCTGAAATCCGGCCCATCTGCACAAAAAGGTTCAGCAGCGGACCGGCGACATTGCCGATGTTCTCGAATACCTGCTTGAACTGAGACAGCGCGCCCCGGATCTGCTCGGGCGTGATGCTGCGCAGCTTCTCGCCGAACCCGAGGAACATCTCATTGAGCCCGGCACTGGAATCCTGGAACGTGGTCGCCGCCGTGCTGGCGAAAGTGACCAGACCAGAAGACAAACCACCGAGGCCGGACTCTGCCTTGTTGAGATGCTGGAAGAACACACCCGAGGCGTCACCCATTTTCTGGAACGCCTCGATGGTCGCTGGCCCGGTGAGCGACATGCCGATGTCTTGGCCGAGCTGGCCGAGATAAACCGACATCCACCCGAACTTGCCGCGCACCTGATCGATCCCGACACCGACCCGAGCGAAAGCAGGTTCGAGCTCTTTCGAGAATCGGTCGACCATTTCCATACGCATCGTGCGGAATGCCGTCAGCATCGGGCCCATACGCTGCCCGACCATTTTGTTGAAAGTCTCGTCGGCATCGGAGAATTGCTTATTGAAATCCTTGGCGCCGTCGGCCAGGCCCTTCATACCGATTTTCAGCGCGAAAATCGCCGGACCACCAAGACCGGCCGCCGCCCCAGCGAACGCACCGAGGGCCATCACGCCAGCCGACAGCGCCGCCGACAGCGCGCCACCGACGATCGTCGCCAGGCCGGACACGACGCCGATCGCCGCGGCCGCACCGACCGTCATTTTCGCCAGGTTCTTCGCGAACCCGGTCATGGCGCCCACGAGTTTGACCACACCCTGCAACACCAGGAACGCACTGGTGATCTGGCCGATTTCCTTGGCGACCCGGCTGGCGATCGCGGCGATGATCCGCAAAGCGCCGGCCAGCTTCGCCAGTCCGGTCGCGGCCACCTGCTTGAGCAGCACCGCCGAGATGAACGTGGCCGCACTGAAACTCTTGACGATCTTGGCCGCGATCCCGAAACCCGTAGCGATCGTGCCCGCGTTGACCACGAACAGCCGCAATCCCGCGGTGCCCACGCTGAAAGCGGCGCCCAGGCCCCGCAATCCGGTACTGAATCCGGAGACGAATCGCCCGCCCGCGTCGCGGCCGCTGGCCTCATAGTCGCGGTCGTCGATTCCCTGTTGGATCGCGTGCCCGGCCTGGATCCCGGCCCGGCGCCCTGCTCGGGCGACCGGGCCGACCATGCCTTGCCCGGCCTGGGAGTAGTTGGTGCGGTTGATCCCGGTGCTGATCCCGGTACCGGCCTGATCACCGGCGGTACGCCCCGCTTTGGCGACCGGTGCCACGATCTGGCGACTGACCTGCGACGAGATGCCGCGCGCGGTCGGGATGATGACCAGCGTGGCGTAACCGATCGTGGCCAACTCACTCCTCCTTTCGGCGTTGTCGGCGTTGTTGGATCGCGGCGCGGCGCCGCTTGGCTTTCTGCACCGCGGCGGCGCGTTCGGGCGTCATCGGTTTCGGTGATCCCTTGGGGCGGCCGGGGTGGTCGAGATCGCGGGGTGCCTTCTTGCCCAGCGACTTACGGGCGGTCAGAACCCACAAATCAGCCAGCAGGTGATCGGTCAGACTCCACGGGGTCTTGCCGCCGTTGGCGTCCTTGGCCAGCGCAGATTCCGCGGGCATCTCGAGTACCCGCACGTAGACCATGCGCAGGGTGAGGCGGCGCTGGCCCTGCTCGTCGAACCGCCACAGATCGCGCAGATCGCGGTTACAGAAGCGGTCTAAGTCGGCCTCGAGAAGGTTCGGCTTATCCCGGAGCAGGATCAGCAGCCCCCTCAGTTTCCCGAGGTCTCGAATCCGCCGGCCTTGGCGAGCAGGTCGAACAGCGCCTGGAACTCGCGATTGGTGTAACCCTTGCTCATCAGCGTGCGGAACTGCTTGGGGCCTAACAGGGTTCGCATCGCGGTGACCGCGCGACCTTCCTCGAAAGCGATGGTCGCGTCCAGACTCCAGTCGAGGACGTCGGCGGGAATCTCGTACGTCTCGCCGTCGTAGTCGACCGCGGCGGTTTCGACGCCCCGGGCCTCACGCTCGACGGCACTACGCGCCCGGTCGCGCTTGGGCTTCTTCGCCTTGCGCGCCTTGAGGTGATCCTGGGGCCGCGGCGCGTTCGCGGGAATGCGCCGTGCCGGAGCCTGTTCGGCCTCGACGGCGTCGACAACTCCGGACGCGGACCGACGGGCCCACGCCTGGGCCTCGGCCTCCCGCTCGGCGTCGCCGTCGGCGTAGGCGACGAACGGGGCGGAGCGGTCCACCGGGCGGGAGTCGTTGGGGCTGTAGGCGGCGGGGTCGTAGCCGTCATCGAGGCTGATCGAGTCGCGGTTGGGCATGGTCGTCGGTCCTTTCGGGGTGCGCGGATTGGTAGATCACGGGTGCGATTGCCGCGGTGATCGCGGTGGCCGCCTTGGTGCCGAGGGCGTCGACCAGGCGGTGGTGCACATCAGCGATGTCGGCGACGACCGTGGCGATGCCATCGGCGCGGGCGGCCTGCTGGGTTTCCTCGACGACGGCCTCGAGCAGCGTTTTCGCCACACGAGAACGCGACGACGGCGGGCACACACCGTTGTCGTCGGCGCAGCCCAGTTCCCTCGCTGCTGCGTTGATTTCGTCGTCGTTGGGCAATCGCATACGGGGTCACTCCTGGGGGCGCGGTGCGGGCAGGGCCCGCCCGCCGGGTGCACCGCGCGGGCACCCAGGCGGACGGGGGTCGGGGGGTCATCGCTCAGGCGGGTGCCACGACCGCGGTGCCGCCGGTGAGTCCGGCGCCGTTCGCGGTGAGCGTGCCGGGCACGGTGACGGCGAACACGCCGCCGGTGCCGGTGACGGACGCGTTTCCGGAGCCCACGTTCGACAGAGCCTCGATCGCCGTTTTCAGCGCGGCCGCGGCGATGTTGTAGGCCAGGCCGGTAGCGGTCTGGGCATCCCCGGCCACGGTGACCGTTGCCGTCCAGGTGCCCGCGCTGCCGGTGATGGTGACGGTGTAGTCGTTCTCGGCACTGACCCCGGTTTCCTGCTTGAGGAAACGGCGCTTCTGGGAGTCGGGGAAGATCGACGCGGTGTATTCCACCGATGCCATGTCCTGCTCGTTGTCGGTGCGGCCACCGGACTTGACCTTGGCCGGGACCGTGCTGATACGGCGCTTGACCTTGCCGTCATCGGTGCGGACCTCGAACCCGATGAAAACATCGGCCGGCTTGGCGTCGATGACGTAATCGACGGTGTCGCCCGGAGACTCGAGGTACTCGGTAACCGCGTTGCGTTCCAGCGCGGTGAACTTCCGCTCTAGGCGCCGGTTCCGGTAGCTCTTTTTGATCTCGCCGTAGCCCCAGGCGTTGTAGCTGGACTCGTCGAACTCGACGGTTTCGGGGAAACCGTCCTCGCCGGAGAGCAGCCCGACCAGTTCCCAGTCGGCGCCGGCGACGTCCTCGAACGCCTCATCGACATCGGCGGGTTTGATCTCGTCGAGCGTCCACGGTGTGCCGTCTTCCTTGGTGGCACGGTGGATCCAAACGTCTGCGTTGTCCCAGATGTCTACGGCCAACGGGTTTCCGGCCATGGTGAACCCCTCTCAGGTGGTGGTGTGGAAGGCACGCGGATTTCCACCCCGCCGAGGTGACGGGGTGGTGGATTGGGTGGGGGCCCGGCTAGGTAGCCGGGACGGTGCGCGCGCGGGTGTTGACGGTGAAACTGACCATCAGTCCGCCGTTGTGCTCGTCGCGCGCCTCGAGCAGCGAGGTACCGGGCAGGATCTTCGCGATCCCGGGCACCCGGTGGCACAGCAGCAACCCGAGCGCGTATCCGGCGATGCCCCTAGCGGTGTCGCGCCCGTTGCCCCAGACCGTGCACCGGATCTGCGGGCGAGTCTCCACAGGCCAGTTCATCGGCCCGCCGTCGTCGAACACAACGAGCTCGGGCGCCGCGGTCGGCGTCCAAGTCGGCGACAAGTTCGCCGCCACCCGGACCCCGGCGAACCGGACCGGCACCCGCTCGGCGAGAAACACCCGGACCGCGGCCGCCGGGTCGGCGGGCAGGTACACAACCGGGTCGCTCATGTCGGGCGCACGATCAACTGTTTGGCCGCGGCCGCGCGGGTAAGTGCGCCTTTGCTCGCTTGCAGTCGAGCCGGGACGGACACGCCCGCGGCCGCGCGGTCGGTGCGGTAGGTCCGCACCCGGGCCCGCACCCCGGTGGACGCGTAGATGTGGTCGCCGAGCTCGGCGGCGACCCCGGCCACCCACGCTTGAACCTCGCGCGAATTCAAGATCTCGCCTACGCCCTTGCGGTCGAGGCGAAACGACACGATCGCCGGCATGGTCTATCCCCTTCCCAGTTCGCACACCGCGACGACACCGGACCGTCCGGTGCCGTACGGGGAGCGCCAGTCATGGACACGGACCGGGTACCAGTCACCGCGCACGTACAGATCGTGCGGGCCGCCGTCGATGAGTGCCGGCGGGCTGGGCACGAAATACACGGTGTAGGCCACCTGATCGCCGTTGTGGCCCAACCCCAGCACGAACGCACTGGCACCCGGTTCCACACCGCGGGCGGTGATCGGCGACGCCGGGCCCGCCGGGGTGGCGTTGCCCGCGTCGTCGACACCGGCGCGGGTGCGGACCTGTAGCCGTTCGCTCACAGCGACCCCGATGACGCCGGGCCCGATGTCGCGGCGCGATATCGCGACAGCACTGCCAGCTGGTGGCCCTTGAAAGCTGTTCCGCCACCGCCGAATTCAAACGGGCCCATCTTCTCGGGCACCGTTCCCAGCGGTACGGACAGCGCGTCGGCGACCACGTCGGCGATCACACCGATGACACCGGCCGGGGCCTGGTCGTAACCGTGGGTGAGTGTGACCGTGATGCCGCGCCACCGGTCCGTCCACAACCCGGACCGGTGGCGCAGCATCCCCTTTTCGGACCAGTCGAACTGATCCGCTGGTACTGCTGTGCCGTCCTCGGTGACCGCGGTGATCGCGGTGACATACAGCGACGGCAGCAGCAGCGTTCGGCGGCCGGGACCGTCGAGCGTCAGCGTTTGCGTGATCGACGGCGCGATGTGCCAGCCGCAGTAGTCGCGGATGTCTTGGATCACGGAGTCGAGCCGCATCGCCTTCACTGTGTCGGCGTCGCCCAGTTCGTCGTACTGGTCGACCGACAGCAGCGGCCCCGGGGTGCTCACTTGGTCGGGACCGTCCCGGACTCACCGGCGCCGGTGCCGGTCTCGGGAACCCTGGCCTTGTTCTCGGCCGCCGGGGCGACCTTCTTGGCCGGGGCCTTCTTGGCCGGGGCGTCACCGTCGGCCGTTTTCGGTGCGTCCTCGGGCCGGTACCGGACACCGTCAACGACAACCATGCCGTGCTCGTCGGGGGTGTTTGCCATGGCGAATTCCTCTCGTATCGGTTCGACGATCAGGCGGCGGGCTTGACGATGACCAGGCGGTTAGGCTTCCAAATGACTTGTCCCGCACGCAATTCCGCGCGCACGTAGGTCATGTTCCGCTGTGCGTAATCCTTGTGCTGGTTGAATGCGAGCACCGACAGGCCCTCACGGTCGAGCAGCGCGACCTGCTTGAAGTCACCGAGCAGGGCCTGGACGTCGACCAGGCGCTCAGACGTCACGCGGGGGCGGCCCCACAGCGTGCCCGGACCGGCGCCGAACGGACCCTGACCGTAGAACCGCTCGTTCGCGTCCTGCAACAGGTCGATGGCCTCGTCCATCTCCGGCGACAGAACGACAGCGTCGACCTTGCCGCCGGGCAGGCGAACCACCTTGGTGATCGCGGACCGCACCGCCTTGACGAATGCCATCGCGGTGGTGGGGTTCACCACGGCAGTGGCGTTGATGTAGGTCTGTTCCTGCACACCGGTGGTGGTGAGAATGCCTTTCGGCTCGCCGCCGGTGCCGGTGCCGTTCAACAGCTTTTCCTCGACGACGTTGTCGAGGGAGTACTCAAGTTCGGCGTTCATGTACGTGGCGAAGGCAGCCGCGTCCGACAGCAACTGATTGGTGACGTCGTAGCCGTCGGCGTAGGTGTAGGCCTTGCAGTCAGCCAGGGTCGTAGTCATATCCGACACCGGCTTGAGTGCCGCCGCGTCGGCGGGCCCGGTCGACTCCGGCACGATCGCGGCGTTGCGGGTGACGCCGGTGATCTGGACGTACTCGAAATTGCCGTCCATGTTGCCGCGGTCGATCAGGTCCAGCAGGGTGAGCCGGTTGCGGTCGACCATGTCGATCGTGGGCATCCGGATCGGCTGGATACGCGCGACCGGTGTGCCCAGCGTCGCCTTGCGCCCGCCGCGGCGCGAAATCCAATCGCCCATCGAACCGACCTTGACGCGGCCGATCTCGATGGGTGTGCCGGTGCCGACCCCGCTGGGGTGTTCCTTGCGGAACGCCACGTACGCCTCGGACTTGGTGAAGCGCTCGCCGAATGTCTTGACCGCGTCGGCCTCGTCACGCGGACGGGAGCGGGCCCCGCCCTTGGTGCCGGCGGGCTGGTCGTCCTCGTCGTCGTCCTCGTCGCCGGGGTCGTCGTCGGTGACCGACTTGAGCGCGGCCGCGGCCGCGTCCATCCGCTTGATCTTGGTTTCCAGCTCGGTGATCGACGATTTCAGGGTGTCGATCTCGGTGAGCTCGTCCTCGGTGAACTCACGCTCGGCGCCCAGCTTGGCCAGCTCACCGGCCCGCTTACGGAATGCCGCGAGTTGCTGCTTGGGATTCATTGTGTACCAGGTCCTTTCATCGTCACACGGTGACCATTTCGAGCCACCCGCGCGCCTGGGCGGACCTGATCACCGACGACTGAGCGGCCGACTTTTCAGAGTCGGCGGCCGCGTCGGCGCCAGGCTGGCCGGTGCCGGTGGAGGTGGGTGCGCCCTGGACGGGCGCGTCCGGCGTGGAGCCGGAAGACTTGGGCGGTGCGGCATTGGCCAACATCTCGCCGATCGCGTCGTGCGCGGTGGTCAATTCCTCGATGTTCTTGGTCGAGAGCATCCGCCCGCCGCCGAGTCCGCGGGCGAGCGCGGCCGACTTGACCGCCAGCAATTCCGTCTCTTCGTTCGCGCCGACCAGGGTGGGCCCGACCTCGATGATGTGGAGCTTGCGCAGCTCGAACACCTCGTATTCCTTGCCGGTCGCGGCATCGGTGCGCTTGGCCCAGCCGTGCTCGAGAATGTCGTAAGCGAACGAACTCTGAGTGACCCGGCGGCCCTTGAGCAGCCGGTACACCTGGGCCGCCTTGGGATTGTCGAGGTCGATCTCGTACAGCGTTTCCAGCCCGGCGTCGGTCTCTTTCGCGTCGAGCACGACACCGACGTGGGCGAACGGGTCGCGCCAGTCGTGCGACCAGATCGCCGGGATCGGGTCACCCTTGGCCGCCCACGCGGCCAGATCCTCGGTGAACGCCCCGGGCATGACGATGTCGCCCACACTGTCGACGTTGCCGAACACGCTCACCAGCGCGCGCACCTGGCCCTCCTTGAGCCCATCAGCGGCCCCGGCGGCTTTGACCTGGGATCGGAATTGCTTGATATGCATGGCTTTTCAGTCCTCCCTAGTGGCCAGCACGCCGCGCGCTCGCAGTCCGCGTAGCACGTAGTCGGCGAAATCGGGGTCCCGTAGCGCCTCGTCGATGGACTTCGGTTCGGGCGCGGAATCGGTCGGTGAGGCTTGCCCGCCGATCAGCACGTTGAGCGGCACCACCAGTTCGTCGCCGCCGTCGATGGCGTGCAGGTTCGCGCGGGCCCGGGCCTCGTTGCGGGTCAGCCACGGCGCGCCCGTCGAGGTCTGCATCACCCGGGCTTGCTCCTCGAAACTGCCGCGCAGCTTGGCCTCGATGTTGGCCTCCACGTACAGACGGCGGTCCTCGGCGAACGGGGGCACCAAGTGGATGTTGAGCGCCTGATCTCGCGCGGTGATCCACGGGCCCAGCGAATCCCGGTACAGCATTTGCCGGAACGCCTCGAGATTGCTGTACGTACCCTCACGGGCGCCGACCAGTTCCGGAGCGATGAAGTACGCGGACGCCACTTCGGCATCGGTGAGGCGGCGGCCTTCCAAGTCGAGAGTGTCGCGGGGGCGGAAACTGGTCACTTCCTTGATCGTCATTCCGTCTTCGAGTACCGGTATGCCGCCCTCGGCGCCGCCGCCGCGCCGGAAGTTGCCCATGTCAGCCTTGAACCGGTCGCGCGCGTAGTCTTCCCACTTCGGCCCGGCGGGACGCTCGATCACCTGGGGCACCCTGGCCCCGTTGCGCCACACCGAACGCCGGTACTCCACAGCCTCGGTGGACTCGGCGAGCAGGTGACGCAACGTGTCGATCGGCGACAAACCGTTGTGCCCGCGCGGGGCGTACCCGGCGTCATAGATACACACCGCCGGATCGAACGTGACGCGCTCGCCGCGCAGGTTGGTGTACCGGATCTCAGTGACATCGAAATCGTTGCCGATCAACCGGGTGCGGTTGGCCGGCAGGCGAGTCAGCACCAGGTCACCGAGGTCATCGAGGGTGAACGTGATGGCGTACCGATCGTGCAACAGCCAGTCCATGATCGTGTCGAACCAGAACTTGTATTCGCTGACCTTGGGCCGCGGCTGACCCAACGGCTTGGCCAGCGGGTGATCGGTGACGCGTCGGCGGTCGGTATCGCTGATCCGCTCGAACAGGTGAAGCGGGATCGATGACAGGTTGCGCGCGATGAACCCGGTCACCTTGCGCACCGAGGGCTGGTTGCGCAACACGTTCTCAGCATTGATATCCGGGGCCTGGCCCAGCGGGTAGCCGGGGTCGACCAGCTCGATCGCGGGGTTCGCGCTCGCGACGTACTCGCCGAGTTGGCCCAGCGTGGCGAACGCAACCATCAGCCCAACACCTTGGCCAACACCTGCACGTAGTGGACCTGCAGCGCCGGAATGACGATGCGCCCATCGGCCGGGGTCGGACCGACTACGCCCGCGGATGCGTGGGTCAGCTCGAGGTGGTCACGTCCACACGCGGACAGCGTGCCGGACCAGACGACATCGTCGAGCTGCACCACAACCCGCGAGCCGATATCGCGCCGTAGGTACCGCAACGGCCACCATCCTTTCGTCAGATTCCTGGTCACACGACCAACAGTCCGTCGTGCTCGTATGCGCTTTCCTGGGGCGGCTCGGACTCGATCGCCCGACCCAGCGCCATGATCAGAGCCACCCCGGGGTCGATCTTGTCGGCGGCGTTCTTCTTGTCCGGCTTCACATTTCCGGCCGGGTCCATCGAGATGGCGAAGTTGTCGATGGTCCATCGCACAGCGGGATTGCCACCGTGACGGATCACCGGCTTTTCCTCGGTGCCCAGCAGGATCAGCCGCTGTAGCTGCTTGGTCGGCGCCGACATCGAGGCGTAGCCCTGGCCCATGGTCACCATCGGGGCGCCGTCGGCGACCAAATCGTTGACCAGCTGCGACGAGTTCCAGCGGTCGTAGGCGATCTCCTGGACGTCGAATTTCGCGCCGTCCTCGCCGATCGTTCGCCGGATGTACCCGTAGTCGGTGACGTCACCGGGCGTGACGGTGAGTAGCCCGCGTTTGGCCCACAGGCTGGCGGCCTTGGCGGTGCGCCGGTCCAGATCCGGTAGCGCACCCTCGGGCACCCACAGCCGCCATAGCGCATCGAATCCGGCGTCGTCGTCGGGGAACAGCCAGCACAGCGCCGTAAGGTCGCTCGTCGATGCCAGGTCGAGCCCACCGAAGCACGCCCGCCCGACCAGCCGCGACTCGTCGACGATCGACGCGTTGCGATCCCACGCCGCGATATCGAGGTATCGAGTCTCTTGCTTGGTCCGGATGCCCAGGTGCAGACGCAGGTACGACGCGTGATCGGCGGGTGACTGTGCCGCGCGCGTCGCCGCCGATCGCAGATACGCCCGCGTCGGCGAGATCCCGAAACCGGGGTTCGCCGCGCGTTGGGTTTCCTCGGCGTACGGATCGGCCTCCGGATCGGCGGCCCAGATCACCCCGTACACCGAGGGATCGGTGAGCGCACCGCGCGCCAGCTGCTCGACCAGCGTGCGCTTGCGGTCGTACGGCGTCTCTTTTCGGCTCGCATCCGCGGTGGTGATGAACAGAATCAGCGGCTGGCTACGTGAACCGGTGCCGGTCTCGATCGCCTCGACCAGGTCGTTGGTTTTGTGCAGGTGCAGTTCGTCGACGATGCCGCCGTGCAGGTCGGCGCCGTGCTGGGCGTCGCCGGCGGAGGCGACCGGCTGGAAGTAGGAACCGGTCCGGCCGTGCACGATCTTGGCTTTGTACGGCTTGACGTGCTTGGCCAGCGCTGGCGATCGCTCGGCCAATTGCTTGATCGGTGCGAAGACGAACGCGGCCTGTTCCAGCCGGGTCGCCGCGGCGATCACCTGGGCGCCTTCCTCACCGTCGGCGCAGGTGAGGTAGATCCCGATGCCACCGGCGAGGGTGCTCTTGCCGTTCTTGCGGGGCAGCTCGACGTACATCGTTCGCGCGATCCGGACATAGATGCCCAGATCCTCGTCGAGATGGACCCACCCGAAAGCTGGCGCGATCACGTAGGCGACCTGCCACGGGTCGGGCACCAGCGGTCGACCAGCTAGCCGACCTTTCGTGTGCCGAAGATTGCGGAACGTGCTCAGCACCCGGTCGACCCGGTCCGGATCGAACCGTGCGCCAGGCTGGTCGCGCGGTTCCGGTGTCTTCCACCGAGGCGGGCAATCCGGCAACGGAATGCCGCGGCTGAGCAGGTACCAGGCGACCTCGGGACTGAGTTGCAGCCGGTCTAGCTCGGCGGCATCGGGTAGCTCGACATCGGGCCCGGCCTTACTCGAACGGGTTGTCCGGGTCATCTTCGCCACCGGCACCGCGCGTTACGCGCGCTTCGGCCGACGGTGTCAGGCCGAATTCGTGGCACCACGATCGCAGGATCTTGGACGCTGCTTCGGCGACGGCGACGGCGGGGTTCTTGGTCAGCCAGACCGACTCGGTGCCGTCCTTGCGGGTCGAGCGGTTCTCGACGACGATGCCCTGTTCGCGCACCTGGCGGATCGCGTCGACGTAGGTGGCCCAGGTCTCGCAGTAGTTCGACAGCGCCGCGCGGTCTTCCTCTTTCAGCAGGTCGAGGCGGGCCAGGCCGGGCACCACGCGCCGCCACTCGGCCTTGGCCTCACGGCTGAGCCACGTCGGCGGTTTCGGCGGGATGCGCCGAAAGTCCGGTGGTGGCACCACTTTTCGGCCACCGGAGTCGCGCCCGGGGGCGCGGCCGTTCAGTAATCGCAGGTTGGCGGGCTGCGGTGACGGTGCTGGCATCGATACCCCCCATGTGTGGCGAGTTGAGCGCGGAAAAATGGAGTTACCCGGCCGTGGTCCGGCGGCCGCATCCCTCGTGATGCGGACCCCCCTACCCCTATGGCAGGCGGATGAAGGGCGATTCGCCAGGTTCGTCCGCGTGAGGGTTGCGGATCGTGACGGCGTTGCGGTTGTACAGCTCGCCGGCCTGCTGCTCGGCGAGCTCACGAAGCCGTGCCGCACGGTTCCGCACGGCCATCGCCGCTCGCCGGTACGCGCTGCCCACGATGACGGAGTGCAGACCGTCGACCGTCGCCGCCATGTTGTCGAGGTAGGCGGCGATCGTGTCGCACTCGTCGGCGGCCACCTGCTGCTCGCGGGCGGTCAGGTCAGGCAACGGCATTCAGGTTCACCTCACGTAGTCGGTCCGGCCGCGCGTGCGGCCGCCGCCGCGGCCTGGGCTTCCAGCAGCGACTTGTGCTCATGGTGGTCGTGGCACAGCGACTGCAGGTTGGCCCAGTCGTAGCGGTCGCCACCTTGTGAGACCGGCGTGATGTGGTCGACCTCGACGGCCAGGCGCCGACACCGGGCCGACTCACACACTGGGTCAGCCTCGAGTTTGGCCGCACGGAGTACGCGCCATCGTCGAGTGCTACCGCTGCCGGTGTAGTCGTTGCGGTTGCTGTTCCACGCTGGCGAGCACGAGCACCGTTGCCGGGCGGGCACTGTCTTGCGGCACTTGTTGCACACCCGGGGTGGCCGAACGGGCATCGTTGTCGGCCTTCCCGTGGGTCTGCTTCGGGCATGAAAAAACCGCCACTGGCGACTTCCGGGGTCGGGTCGTCAGTAGCGGCGGTTGTCTAACGACTATAGCAACCGGTCGGTTTGTTAGATGTGTTGTGCCTGGTAGATGGGGCGTTTCATCCTGCATGGATCGGATTGTGTCGCCAGTCCAGTACCTCGACTACTGACACGATCAGCCCTCGGTCTTGCAGCGTGACCGATAGGTCTGCCGCGGTCGTCATCGCGGTCCGTAGGTCGGGCCCGGCCTGGTCCACCCAGACGTTCACATGTGCGATCGGTGGTACCGCTCTGGGTGTGTGCGAGATGACGGTGCGGCCGCCGTGAGGGGTGACGACAGGGTCGGCATCGGAGGCGAGATGGCGCAGCAGAACCGCCGTGTGCTCAGGGTTGCTGTTCTGCGTGATCAGGTAGTCGGGTTCGAGAACGATGCAGATGCCGTATCCCATGGGTGTGGCCTTTCCTGTTCGGACTTACAACTCATTCCGATCCGGGTCGTTGACGTCTGCAGGCTCAGGTCCATGCGGGCAACCGGGCAAGTGATGACTCCACTCGTACGGCGTGAACTTCACGCCGCACCAGGGGCAACGGATCTCGTACCACCCCGCTGGATTCATGTTCCCTTGCTCGGTCGGTACACCTCGATGGGTTCATCTTCGGTGCAGCAGATCACCGCGACTTGGTGCGGAACCTCCCACTCGGCCTGATCGAGCATTGATTGCAATTCGTCGAGGTGCCAGCGGTTTCCGGCTGCTGCGTATACCTCTCCCTCGAACCCCTTCGACCCGGGGAATGCCGCATCGTCAACGCGCGCTGGCACAACACCTCCCGGCAGGGCGCCTACAGCGGCCAGAAATCCGGCCGTGCCTTCATCGTCGATGGGCGCGTACAGCAGGAAGTTGGTTACGTAGCTCATACCGCTGATGGTTCCATCAGCGCGTGGGTTCCCAGCAGTAGGCGCAGATTTTCGGGCCTAGTTCCTGATCCCATGGGGGCGCGGTAGGCACGGGCTTGCACCCCATCAGGCCCCACTTGCACAGCAGACCACGCACGAACCACCACACGATCATCGTCAGCTCTCTTTCTCGGCACCGGCACGCTTGTTCGCGCCGGGCGGGTTGCCGGTGCCGTCCCACACCCTCGCGGCCGCGACGGCGGCGATGAACGCGGTTCGCTTGGTGCGGGGCGTGCCGTTGTCGTCGGTGCCGAATCCGTAGTAGCACCAGCCCTGCTCGATCGACTCGTACCCGCTGTGTGGTTGGTCGGCGGGGCGTTCGGTGACGACCAGGCGCTGGTTGTACAGCTGCTCCACTACGTCGAGGCATCGGTGTTCGTCGAGGCGGCGCACGCAGTAGCCACTCACAAACGGGGTCAACTGCTCCGTCGTGTTGATCATGGGGTTGCCTTCGGGGGCGTGGCGGATGCGCACCCGCGTTCCCACCGGTCGCCCTGTCTGGTCCATCGGCACCACTTGCCGGGCTTCGGCTTTTGACTCGATCCCGACAGGGTGATGGTGCGCTTGCAATGGGTGCACTGTCCGCCGGCGAGCAGTCGACGAGCCAGCGCCTCGACGGCCTCGAGGGGGCCGGGGTGGTCCTCGGCGATGATGCGGGCGCCCTGGTATTGGGCGTGGGCGTACCAGCCTGCCTCTTTCATGGGTACGTCGTCGTGCAGGTAGCCGATCTCGAGCTCACGGGCGCCGGTGCGGGGAATCAGGTTGACCGCGGCGTCGAATGCGTCCTGGTCCATTTCGATGTCAGGCGTCATCGTGCAACCTTTCGGTGTCGGCGGCGGGGAGTGCGGCCTGGTAGTAGGGGTTGGTCCGGCCTCGGGCGCCGCGTGCATGGGCCTGGTCGAGGGCGAGGTACCAGGGTCGGCGGGGAATGGCGGTGAGGTTGGCGCTGCGGGCGAGCGCGACGCGCATACGGGCGGCGAACGTCGCGAGCGCGGCGGGCAGCTCGATGCACAGGGTCTGCATCACTCGGACTGCTATGACGGTCGATATCCAGCGCACGCAGTGGCGTTTCCATGCCCGGTACTTCATGTTCGGGAAGTGCTCGGGGGTGCGGGCGAGTTGGCCGCGGCTCATCGTCAGCTCTCCTGGGTTGTGTCGTTGGTGCCGATGGGGTCGGCGATCTTGCCGTTGATGATGAAGTTGGCGAACACCTCGGCCACTTCGACGGCGGTTTTCGGGGTCACCGACTTGTTCGTGAACCACGCGGTGACGACGAGATCGACTGTGTGCTGGCGGATTTGGGCGGTTTCGCTGGCGGTGAGTTCGGGGACGGTCATGGGTTGGCCTTTCGTGGGGTGGGGTTGGTATCGCGGGCGGCGGCGGCCAGGACGTCGCCGAGGCGGTAGACCTCGGGGTCGCCGGGCCAGCGCTGGTGGTCGGTGATGCGTCCGTCGCTGCTCATGTGCCCGCGCGGTGGGACGACGCGCTTGCGGGTCCACCAGTAGAGCGTCGAACGGGGGATGTGGTGGCCGATGCTGGGCAGCACATGTTCCAGCAGCTCGGCGGCGGTCCATAGCCCGTCCTCGGCGCGGCGCATCGCGTCCGCCTCGAGATCGGCGACGACGTAGCTGGTATGGCATCGGGTGCAGCGCACAGTGGCCCGGTCCGGTGCGGCGAGCAGCCGGGCGCCGCAGGTTTGGCCCGCGTCGCCGACCTCGGTGGGGCACGGTCCGAGGTAGCGGCGCCGTTCGGGATCTATCGCGGCTTCCACGCGGCTTACCGCGTTACTGATACGCCGGTAAATGACGGCGGCGTCGGGGTGGTTGCGTAGGTCCTTGAGGTGGCACGCGCACCAGATCGCGGCCATCTCCATCGGCGTCGCCGGGGTGGAATCGAGCCGGAGCAGGTCGGTACCGGCCCGGGTGTAGCCGCGGTTGTTGAGCACCAGCTGGGCCAGGCCGTGCCCGACCGGTGCGCCGGCCACACCCAGCGCAGCGGCCAGGCGTTGGGTGGTGTCGATCACCGCATCCCGTAGCCCGGTCAGTTCGCGGTCCCCGCGCAGCGCGGGGGCGCCGTTGCGGGGCATGAGCTGTACCGGGATGCGGGGTGTGGCGGTCAGGTGTACGCGCGGGGTGTCGGGTGCGCCCAGGCGCTGCTCGCCGGATCGCATGATGATCACGTCGGCGACCAGCCCGGGTATCGATTGCAGGCGCTCGACCAGGTCGCGGGCGCACCGCTGGCACAGCGTCGCCGGGCCCCGGACCTTGCACGGGACGCGACCGCATTTCGTCTTCATGCCGGGGTCGACAGGATGCCGACTAGCAGATCCAGCGCGCTGTCGACGGCGGCGGCGCGGTCGGTGATCGACATCACCGCGGCCGCTTCGAACATCTGTTCGTTTCCGTGGTTCACGCCGGTTCGGGCGAGGTGACGAAATGCCCGTGACGCAATCGCGTGGATGTCGGGTTCGGTGAGGTTGCCCGGCAACCCGCCTACCTTCTCGTGCACCGCGATGCACGCCAGCTCGACGGCGCGCGCGGCAGTCGGGGGGTGATCGGCGACCGCGGCGAGTAGGTCGGCCTGGCACGGTGCGCAGCGGTCGAACGCAGCGCCCATGAGATGGCTCAGTAAGGGCCCGTCGATTCCGCGGCCCAGGGGGTCGTCGATGGCGAATCCATCGTGCAGGTGATCGCGCGAAGTCATGGGTTCTCCTGGGTGTGGGCGGACTCGGGTACGGGGTGCCAGCCGTCGGGGGTGTGCTGCACCAGTTCGACGGTGGCCGTCCCGCCGTACTTGCGTTGGGCGGTGCGGCACCGCTCGACTTCGGCGTGGGCTTGGTCCGGGCCCAGCCCGGGCAGCTCGAATACTCGAGAGCCCGGGCGGTACCGGTAGCCGTAGGTCATGCGGGGATTTCTCGTGTGTGGGCGGCGGCCGCGGCGATGGTGGCGGGGTGGCTCAGTCGGGCGGCGCGCGCGGCGACGGTCATGGGTCCGAACGTGTCGGTGAGGGCGGACAGTGCGGCGTTGAGGCGGGTCTCGCGGTCGGGGACGGGTTCCGTCGCGGTGGTGGGGTGGCTGAGTCGGGCGGCGCGCGCGGCGACGGTGATGGGCCCGAACACGGCGCCGAGGGCGGACAGGGCGGCGTTGAGTCGGATGGTGTCGGCGGGGTGCAGTTCGGTGGGGATCATCAGGGCGAAGTTGCTCATGGTGCGGCTTTCTGGTGTGTGCGTGGTCAGGGTTGAGAGGCGGCGTGCAGGGTGATCACCTGGGCGCCTGCACCGCGGATGTCCGCGGCGGCAGTGAGGATGCGTTTGACGGTGTTGTGGCCTACGCCGTTCGCCGTGGCGATGCGGGTGACGCGGGGGCGCGTGTGCCCGGCCTCGATGTCGGCGTCGGCGGCGGCGATGATCGCGGTGACTTGGTCGATGGGTGTGCGGATGCCTCCTTGGATGAGTTGTTCGGCGAGCTCACGTACCGATGGGCGTGCGTGAACGCGGACCGGGGCGGGTGTGGGTGCCGTGGTGGCGGCGGGTGCTGCGGCAGGTGCCGTGACCGGGGCGGATGCTGCGGCGGGTGCCGTCGTCGCGCGGGGTGCCGTAGCGGGTGACGTAGCTGCGGCGGGTGCTGCGGCAGGTGCCGGAGCGGGTGCCGTCGCAGCAGCGGGAGCGGCGGCGGCATGTGTCGTCGCGGCGGGTGCCGCGTTGGCCAGTGCGGCGGCGACGCGGGTGGACATGGCGTGATGGATGGCCAGCGCGATCGCGATCATGGCGGGTGCGACGGCGTGCACCGCGGCGTCGTAGAAATGGCCGTCGGATAGGTGCGGGTAGGTGTTGAGTACGACGGTGAGCGCGAGCAGCGCGAGTTCCGCCGCGGTCAGGGTGCGCCGTGACACCGTGATTCCGTGCCCAGCGAGCCGGGGCGCACCGGCCATCACCACGATCAAACAGACGCTGATCATGGCCTCGATCAGATAGCTGAACCAGAACAGCGGGTCAGTCACCGGCGCCCCGCCGGCGATGTTCTGCTGGACGTTGACCGCGGACCAGGCCATGCCCGCGGCGACGACACCACCGAGTGCCCGGCCAGCCCATACCCGGTAGCGGTGCAGGTCGGCCAGTTGGGCGGTGGGGCTGGCGGCGCGGCGGTGCGCGGCCAGGGCGGCCGCGGCGGCGAGTTCGTCGCGCAGCTCGATCGCGGCGATCGCGTCGCCGGTGCGGCGGACACGGGCGGCGGCCGCGGCCGCGGTGGTCGCTTCGGCGCGGCGCTGTTCGCGGTCCAGCCGACGAATGGACTCGGCCAGGTCGCGCTCGGCGTCGAGTTCGGCGGGGCTGTAGGCAGCGGTCAGTGCCGGATCGTCTTGGTGCGCGACCTGGGCTCGGGCCCGGGTGACGCGCTGGGCCAGGTCGTCGACGACGTTGTCGGTGCTCATGCCGTCGGCCCCGTGCTCGGTCCGGCCGCGACCCATTCCCCGATCGGCTGGTCTCCCGACATCTGGCGGGTGATGACACCGGCGTCGGGGACGGCACCGCGGTCGGCTTGGATCGCGCGCAGCATCGACGCGAGGGGCGGCGCGATGGCCGCGGTATGGGTTTGGTGCACGCGAACGGCGCCGGTTTCGTCGGTCCAGCGCACTCCGTGCGCCACCCAGTCGGAGCGGTACGGAACCCACGCGCCGCGCGGAAGTACCCCACCGGCGTCGTAGGTGGGTGCGGGTTCGGTCATCAGCGGTTCACCTGCTGCGGGGTGATCGCGTCCCACCAGCGGCGAATCCATCGCGCACCACCGAGGGCGGTCTGGGTTTCCTCGTCGGTGATGGCGGCGACGTCGCACAGTTCCGCCAGGCGTCCGGTGTGGCGCGGGAGCTGGGTGAGCTCGCCGAGCAGTCGTCCGCCCATGGTCTCGGCATTGGTCTGGACATCGAATTCCCGGGCGGTAGCCGCGATGAAACCCGTCGCGTAGAACACTTTGGCGCGCAGCCACCCGGCGGCCTCGGTGGCGATGTTGGTCAGGTGCTGGTTCCACGGCTGGGGGCGGTAGCCGTGACGGTCCAACATCAGCGACAGCGTCAACAGGTCGAACTCCGGATCGAGTCCGACCACGTTAGTGCCCCCGGTCCAGGCCGCCACGATCGTGGCGGCGTCGGACTCCGGAACCGCGATGACCGTGCCAGGCTCGCAGGTGTTGGTGAGCTGGTAGACCAGGTCGACCAGTGCCCCGGCGTGCCTACGCATCGCATCGCGGTGGGTGAGGTTCATCACCGGGTGGGGCGCGGCGGGCGGGAACCACACCGCGGGGGCGGTGTCCTCGTCGAACCGGTGTTCGATGTGGCGCTTGTGAAACCGGTTGCTCTCGAGGGTGGCGAAGTCGGCGTCGGTCAGGTCGACGCCGGTGATCTGGATCAGGATTTCGCGGTCGACGGGCGGGGCGTGCCCGTCGGTGACGCGCTGGATCATCGCGATTTCCCAGGGCCTACGACGCAAGTGGTTCGCGGTCGTTTCGATGTGCAGGAACGTCGTGTGCTGCTGCTGCGGCATGGGTGCGGGTCCATTTCGTCGAGTTGCGAGATTTGCGGGATGCGCGAGACTGCCAGTCGCCGGGGCGCACCGGCACGGGAGCGGTGGCGCGGCGGCGCCAGTCGTCGAGCGAGAGCGGGGTGTGGTCGCAGCGGATCGCGGGCAGGCTCAGGCTCACGAGCGCGGGCGGCTCGATGCGGCGGCCGTGGTGGTCGCACAGCCCGCACGCGCCGCGTTCGGCGGTGTGGGTGGCCAGGTCGGTGATCGTGGCGCGGGCGGTGTCGGCGCACGGGCCACAGGGCGCGGTGGCGCACTCGGGACCGGGGACGTGCGCGGGCGGGGTCGGCGGCGGATCGAGCTCGACAACCGACACCGAGGGCCGTTCGTTCGATTCGCGGCCACCAGCACAAGTAACTGGTTGCGTTAGGTAATCAGTTTCTTTAGTCGGTTGAAGAACAGAACGGGACGGTGCAACTTCAAC
Organism: Nocardia sp. A7; assembly: GCF_046549215.1. Classification (NCBI taxonomy): domain Bacteria; kingdom Bacillati; phylum Actinomycetota; class Actinomycetes; order Mycobacteriales; family Nocardiaceae; genus Nocardia; species Nocardia sp. A7. Next base: position 38,316 of record NZ_JAJPWE010000011.1, read on the forward strand.
TGCAACTACAACTGAGGGATCGGCGATGGGATCGGCGATGGGATCGATTTCGGCCGATATGGGCCCCGATTCGTGGTCGGCGGCGATGGGATCGGGGATGGGATCGGTGATCCCATCGGGGATGGGATCGCGCGGGGGTGTCGGTGAGCGGTCGGCGAGGCTGCGGCAGTGCTCCTCGGCGGCGAGCAGCGCGGCTTGCAGACGCTCGGCGGTCGCTGCGTTGCCGGACCGGGGGTAGACATCGGCGCGGGCGAGTTCGGCCGGTATGCGGGCCGCGATTTTGGGGCTGCATACCGCGGCCGCCGACTTCGCGGCGTTCGCGAGCGTGTTGGGCATCTTGCCGATTTGGTCGCGGACCATGAACTCACGCGCGAAGTACTCTTCGGTGTCCCAGTCGACGATGACGGAACCCGCGCGATCGAGGCGGTCGAGCGCGGCCCTGATCTCGTCCTCGGTGGCCGGTGCCAGAGGCTTGAGCCAGCGGCGAATGGTGATCCGCCCCAGCCCGGCGTGGTCGCACTCGTCGGGGTGGATCAGCAGCGTGAACAGCAGTTTGTCGAGCAGTGGCTGCGCGCAGAAATCGTCACGACGAAACAGGTCCTTCCACGATTTGCCGAATTCGATCGGTCGTCCCATGGGTGCCCCTTCCAAGATGTGTGTGGGCCGCGGCTATTGCTGCGGCGGCGCGGTGGTGGCCGCTGGCGCGGCCGTGTCTTCGAGGTCGAACAGGCCGGGCTCGGCGCGACGCGCGGCCCGCTGGGCGGCAGCGCGTTCGTGCCGGGCGCATACCGGGCCGATCCGGTTGGACACCGATGCCGGCGAGGTCATCCAGCCGCGGCAGCGACGGCACTGCACGGCGAGCCGGACCGGCGTCCCGTCCTCGAGGGTCGTGTCGTCGGCCTCATCGGCGTGCATCGCTACTCGTCTCGGTCTGTGCCCTCGTCGGCGTCGGCGACGTCGAACAGGGCTAACTGGTTGTCATCGGGGCGACAGGTCCGGCACAGCAGGTCTCGGGGTACCGGTGCGTCGCGGTGAAACGGGGCGCGGCAGGTCCGGCACTCCATCAGCACCAGCGGGCCGTGGCGGCCGACGCGGTACCGGTGGGGTACGGGGGCCCTCGGGGTGCGGATCACTCTCACCGGTGGCGGCTCGGGGCCGTCGGGACCGGCGATCACTGCACGCACTGGGGCCTCCTGGGGATCAGTGCCGGGGTGCGGCCCGGCTCGGTGCGGCCACGCGGCCGGTACGGCAGTGGGCGGGGGCGGTGGTGGCTGGGTGCTTCACAGCGCGTTACCGACCGTCCGGTTCGTGAATCCTGTTGCGCGGTAGTGTGATTCGCGTTTCACGGGTATACTTCCTGGTCGTAGTGGTTATTTCTGTTCGCTGGTAGCCCCCGGTCGGCCGGATACCGTGCCGGGGGTTCTTGCTCGCTACACTCGCCCCGGCTCGCGCTGGCGCGAGCGAGGTTGGGAGCCGAGGGGGTAGCCCGGAAACTGGGCCTTCCAGCCGCTTTCGGGCGGCTCGCGGGGCCGCCCCCTCGGACGCCTCACCGCGAGCACGGGATTCATCCCGCGGTGAGGAAACTCAGGCGATCACCAAGGCTGCGACCAGAACCCGGTCGGCGTCTCGTAGGGGATCGGCTGGGGGGTCAGGTGCAGCAGAGAACGCACCCACGCGCATACGTCGAGATCGAACACAGGAATCACCCCCTCCCCTTCGGTCGTGCCCAGGGCGAGCGCTGAGCGGCGAGGTAGGCGGGTGCGATCAGGTCCACGCACCGGCGCAAGCCGTCGGCGAAACCGCCGGAGTAGTTCGCCACGATGGCCGCGGGCTCGTTTATGTCGCCCTCGCGGGCCTTGCGTGCCATCCACATACGACCACCGGGATCGGCGGCATACACGACGGCGAGTTCGACGCTGCGGTCCACCGTTTTCATCTCGCGCCGCTCGATCGCCGCCTGCTCGCCGAGTGTCAGCGGATCGGCTGGGCTATGTACGACCATGTGGCCTTCGATCTGCAACAGGGCACCGACCGTGGTGTGGGTGCTGGTGTTGGTGTTGGTGATCGTGGCCAGGTGGGTACGCATCAGCCGATCCATCAGCGTCGGATACAGCTCTGGACGCATGGCGGTGTGGATCGCGGCAATCTCGATCGGCGATACGCGCCCGGTGGTCTTGTCGGCTCCCAGCACCATGAAGTGATGCAGGCTGTCCCACTGGGTATGCGCGGCCAACGCCTTGTCGACGACCGCGGCCATCTCGGCGGCCGCCGGGGCGTGCTCGCCGATCCATTGCAGCTCGTGGGTGTCCATCACGCGCGCCACCTCCGTGCGAGCTGGATCACCGCACGCCGCGCGAACAGGTACAGGTGCGCGACCACGACGGCGGCACCGAGCAGGATCGCCCACAGGCTCACGCCGAGGAACGCGCCGACATCGATCCAGCCGCTGAGGAACCCGACCCACCCGGCGAGCAGCGTCAACGGGGCGGCCGCCCTGGCCGTGGGACTGGTCAGCGTGAGCCACGTTGAGCGCGGCGCGATGCGGCTCACAGCCCGGCCTCGGTCCGGTGGCGGCCGCCGGTCATCCGGACAGCGATCATCAAAGGCTCAGTGTCGGGGTCGGTGGTCATGCGCAGCCGGTACCGGCGCAACGCGACCAGGTCCGACACACGCATCCACGCGCACACCCCGGCGCCGGCGACCGCGGTCATCGCGACCACCAACATGGCGGTCCACACGACCATGTCGAACGCGAGCGGGGTGGAGTATCCCGCGGCGAGCTGCAGGCGGGTGGCGGCGATGGCGGCGAACCCGAACACGATCGCGAGTACGAAAGCGCGTAGCGCGCGCTGGGTGGCTTGGGGGTAGGTCAGCATGGGATTCCTTCCGGAGCGGGAGCGGGCACCGGCGTCAGTAGGTTTCGTCGCGCGAGTCACGTCGCACTCCCCCGGACTGGTCGGCGTAACCGAGTTCGTGCAGGGGGCGCACGCGGTGATCGCGGGGTGAGCGCAGCGGGGTCACGGTGCCGGGCGGGCTGTCGTCGACGGCCGCGGCCGCGGTGTCCAGGCGCTTGGATGCGGCCCGGTAGTCCCGCATCGTGCGGCGGTAGCGCCACTGAGCGCGCCACATCAGCGCGAATTCGACCATCCACGCGATGCCCGCGGCGATCCACAGGCCCAGCGGCAGGGTTACCGGCGTCAGCACGGGCCACCACTGGCGACGGGTTCGGCGTTGACGCTGGCACGCATCGACGTGACGGTCAGCCCCTCCCGATGATCGGGCAGGGCAACCAGCGCGTACACCCGAAACGGCTTCTCAGGCAAGGCACGCAACCGGTCGGCCAGGAATGCCTCGGCGGCCGCGCGGTCCGTGAACGCTAGGTCGGTCCCCTCCCATTGGTGCCGGTGCTCGTGGCGCAGATCGAACGCGACCAGGAACCCAGGAATCGGGCCGCTGAAAGTGACCTGGCCAACCTCGGGGGCCGGGGCGCTCATGACGCAACCTGTCCGGAGTGGCGTTCGGGGGCCAGAACGAAGTCCACCGGCGCGCATCCGAGCACGTCAGCAATCGAGTCGAGTTCGTCGAGCGAGAGCGAAACCTCACCGCGGAATCGGCGCGAGATCGCCGCTTGGGTGAGGTTGAGCTCATGCGCGAGCCAGGCCTGGCTACGGGCTTGCCGCGCCATCTCCGCCTTGATCTCGCCCAGCACGATAGGCGCCAGGTGTCGGCGGTTACCGACCCGGCGAAGCGATGACGTTTGAGACGTTCCCATGGACGTCACAGTAAGGCGCTGAGCGACTATCCGCAAGCATGTTCTATTGCCGTGTCGCTCAATGGGCCTTACGCTGGTCGCATGAAAGTCACGCAGATCCCTCGCCGGAATAACCATGTCGCACCGGCGCGGCGTACCGACAAAGTCACGGCCAATGTGCGGGCTCTGTTCGCGCGCCACAACGTGAGTGCCGCACGCGTCTCGGACGTGCTGGGGTGGTCTCAGGCGTACATGTCACGCCGGATGAGCGGCAAAACCGCTTGGGACATAGAGGATTTGGACGCGATCGCGCTCATGTTCGAGGTTCCGCTGGAATCACTCACAGCGGACCCCCCGCAGTACTTGAGCCGCCTGGGGGAATCGAACCCCCGACCTTTTCATTAC
>NZ_JAJPWE010000012.1:0-38439 GCF_046549215.1 Nocardia sp. A7
TAGTGTTACGGTAGTTATAGCGGTGGGGAAACGCCCGGTCCCATTCCGAACCCGGAAGCTAAGCTCATCTGCGCCGATGGTACTGCACTCGACAGGGTGTGGGAGAGTAGGACACTGCCGGAACATCCTTCGCGATAGGGGACCCTTATTTGGGTCCCCTATCGGCGTTTGTGGACTCGATACGAGTTCGGTACGCCAGGCGGACGATGCCCCGTCCTTCGCCCGTGGTTGAATTCTTAGTGGCGGGGCCATTGACAACACTCCCCGGAGACCGGGGAATCTAGAGAGGGATCGCCGTGTCGGAACACAACGACGGACGGAAGCCTTTCCGCCGGGACGGAGACGCCCCCGGTTTCGGCCGGCGCGGCGAACCGACCGATCGACCTCGCGGCGGACACGATGACAATCGCGGCTCGGGCCGTGGCGAAGGTGGCGGCTATCCCAAGCGCGACGACGCCGGCCGCGCGAGCAGCTCCGATCGTGGCAGCGCCAGTCGTGGTGACTCCGATCGTGGTAGCTCCGACCGGGGCGGATTCCGTCGCAATGACGACAATCGCGGCTCCGGTCGTCCCGAGGGTCAGCGTGGCGGATACAACCGTGACGACCGTGGCGGCAGCTCCGACCGTGGTGGTTTCAAGCGTAGCGACAGTGGTGACCGCGGCGGCTACCAGCGCCGCGATGACGCCGGTCGTAGTGGCTCGAGCGATCGCGGTGGTTCCGGTGATCGTGGTGGTTTCAAGCGCAATGACGGTGGGAGTGACCGTTCGTCCGGTGGTTTCGATCGGGGCGGTGACCGTGGTGGATATCGCGGCAACAACGACGACCGTCCCCGCGGTGGCTCCGATCGCGGCGGCTCCTCGGATCGCGGTGGCTACCAGCGCCGCGACGATAGCAAGAGCGGCTACCCGAAGCGAGACGACGCCGGTCGCGGTGGTTACCAGAAGCGCGATGACAACGATCGCGGCGGATTCAAGCGCAGCGACAGTGGCGACCGCGGCGGCTACCAGCGCCGTGATGACGCGGGCCGCGGCGGTTCCAGTGATCGTGGCGGCTTCAAGCGTGATGAGGGCGGCAGCGGCCGTTCGTCCGGTGGTTTCGATCGCGGCGGTGACCGTGGTGGATACCGTGGCAACAACGACGACCGTCCCCGCGGTGGCTCCGATCGCGGCGGCTCCTCGGATCGCGGCTCCTCGGATCGCGGTGGCTACCAGCGCCGCGACGATAGCAAGAGCGGCTACCCGAAGCGAGACGACGCCGGTCGCGGTGGTTACCAGAAGCGTGACGACAACGATCGCGGTGGTTACCCGAAGCGCGATGACAACGGTCGCGGCGGATTCAAGCGCAGCGACAGTGGCGACCGCGGCGGCTACCAGCGCCGTGACGACGCCGGTCGTAGTGGCTCGAGCGATCGCGGTGGTTCCGGTGATCGTGGTGGTTTCAAGCGCAATGACGGTGGGAGTGACCGTTCGTCCGGTGGTTTCGATCGGGGCGGCGACCGTGGTGGATATCGCGGCAACAACGACGACCGTCCCCGTGGCAGCTCGGGCGGCGGGTTCCGTCGTAACGAAGGCGACGACCGTTCGCGCGGCAGCTCCGATCGCGGTGGTGACCGTGGTGGCAGCTCCGATCGTGGTGGTTACCAGAAGCGCGACGACAAAGGTGGCTACCCGCGTCGCGATGACAGCGGCAAGGGCGGCTACCAGCGTCGCGACGACAATGATCGTGGGCCCCGGCGTGACAATGACCGTGGAGGGTTCAAACGTGACGCCCGCTCGGCCGGCCAGGGCAGGTTCGTCGGCGAAGACGGCAAGCCGCTCAACGGCACCTACCGTGAGAAGCGCGCGGAGCGCGAAAGCGATGTGCTCGGCGTCGTCTCGTCAGCGGCCGCTTCCGACATCGACGAGTCGACCATCGACGACGGTGCGGCCCCGGTCGACGAGTCGGCCGATTTCGCCGCAGCGGCGGCCGATAAGTCGTCGAGCGACGAGTCGACAGCGTCCACTGAGCAGTCCGAGGACGCCGCTGTCGAGCGCCGTGAGCCGACCGAGGCTCGGGTAGCCGACGAGGACAACCAGGCCGCGACCGCCGACACCGAAAACGAACGTCCTCGTACCGCGGATCGTGAAGACGGCCCGCGTGAATCGGCAGATAGTGACCGTTCGCACGACGACTCCGATCTTGTCGACCGGTCGCGTCCCGCGGACGACGACGATCGCGCCTCGGACCGTGACGACCGCCCCCGTGGCGATACAGAGCGTGTGGAAAGCCCGCGTGTTGCGGACCGTGACGACCGCGCCCGTAGCGAGTCCGGTCGCGAGAACAGCTCGCGTGGTGCCGACCGTGACGACCGCGCCCGTAGCGAGTCCGGTCGCCAGGACAGCTCGCGTGGTGCCGACCGTGATGATGGTTCCCGCGGTGCGGACCGTGACGATCGCGGCGAGCGGCGTGGATTCGCGGATCGCGGTGTTCGGTCGGACCGTGACGATCGTTCGCGCGGCGGATCGGAGTCCGGCGCGGCACGGGCGGGTGGCTTCGGCGGCGACGATCGTCGTCGTGGCGGTGAAGGTGCTCGTGCGACGGGTGGCCGGCCGGACGATCGTCGGGCGGCGCGTCCCGAAGAGCCTGATCTGCCCGAGGACGTGCAGGCTTCCGATCTGGATCCGGCCGTGCGTCGCGACCTGCTGAGCCTGGACAAGAACAACGCTGATTCGGTGGCACGGCACATGGTGATGGCCGTGGAGCTGCTCGAAGACGACCCGCGCCTGGCGCTGGCACACGCGCGGGCCGCGCGGCAGCGGGCCGGCCGTATCGCCGTGGTGCGTGAGACCGCCGGTGTGGTGGCCTATCACGCCGAGGAGTGGGCCGAGGCGCTGTCGGAGCTGCGCACCGCGCGACGCATGTCAGGTGGTGCCGGGCTGCTCGCGGTGATGGCGGACTGTGAGCGCGGTCTCGGCAGGCCGGAACGGGCCATCGAGCTCGGACGCAGCGAGGAAGCGCAGACGCTCACCGGTGACGAAGCGGCCGAGCTGAGGATGGTCGTCGCGGGCGCCCGCATGGATCTGGGTCAGTTCGACCAGGCCGTCGTGACGCTGCAGGCCTCCGATCTCGACCCGTCGCGCACGGGTTCCGCCGCTGCGCGCCTGTTCTACGCCTACGCCGACGCGCTGGTGGCGGCAGGGCGCACCGATGACGGACTGCAGTGGTTCCTCAATGCCGCGGCGGCCGATCTCGACGACGAAACCGACGCTGAGGAACGGGCAACCGAACTCACCGGCGACGCACAGTAGAAGTCCGAGGCCGTAGTCCGGGAATCGCCTAGGTTCCCGGACTACGGCCTTTTGGCGTGTCAGCAGATCCTGAGTTGTCTGCCGACCGAGGTCACCAGGACAACGCATGTCGGTGTGGCGCGGCGGTGTTCGATCGGCACGCTCACGGGCAGCTGAGCTGCTGCGGTCGCAACGGGACATGTATCCCGGCGCACCGTTGGCCGCCCGCGACGCGCTGGGTGTGAAGGACATAACCGGGGACACCGCGCACAGACACTGACCGCATGCTCGATCATGAAGGGTACGAGTGCTATTCGACAGCCGAGGGGAACCGAGGTTGTCGGTGCCTTCGCCTAGGGTCGCAGATGTGTTCGGCCCGGGCAGTGACGACGGAGTGAGGGTGGATGAACCGGCTGCGCGATCAATACGACGCTTTGCTGCTCGACTTGGACGGAACGCTGTACCGCGGACCCGAGGTCATCGAAGGTGCGCCCAAAGCGCTTGCACCGGAAGGTGATTCGGCACAGCGGCTCGTCTACGTCACCAACAACGCCGCGCGTGGCCCCGGTGCCGTGGCGCACCACCTGGACGAGCTCGGCTACCCGGCCACCGCCGACGATGTGGTGACCAGTGCGCAAGCCGCCGCCCGCATGTTGTCCGTGCGACTGAGTCCCGGCGACAAAGTGCTCGTCGTCGGGACCGACGATCTGGCCGCCGAGGTGAAGGCTGTCGGTCTCGACCCCATCCGCCGATTCGGCGACGTCCCGCCGTCGGCGGTCGTACAAGGTCACTCGCCGACGACCGCGTGGCCCGACCTCGCCGAAGCCGCCTACGCCCTCCGCGTCGGCGCGCTGTGGATCGCCGCCAACACCGACCGCACCTTGCCCAACGAGCGCGGTCTCGCTCCTGGTAACGGCTCGATGGTCGCCGCCTTGGCCACCGCCTCCGATCGTGAGCCACTCGTCGCGGGCAAGCCCTACGCCCCGTTGATGGAAGACGCGATCGAGCGTGCGGGTACCCGGCGTGCCCTGGTTGTCGGCGACCGCCTCGACACCGATATCGAGGGCGCGAACGGCCTCGGTCTCGACTCGCTGCTGGTGTTGACCGGAGTCAGCACCCTCGATGAGGTGATCGGCGCACCGGCCGCCCGGATCCCTACCTATATCGCCGCCACCCTCGACGCGCTCAACGATGTTGTGCTCAACGATGTTGTGCTCGCCGAGGCTGCCGAACCAGCGGACATCGCGGAACTGTTGCGACAGCACCCCGGCCGGGCGGTACGGGTGCGCGCAGCCGATTCGGAAATCCGATAGCGTTGACGTCACGATGAGTACTGCGAGTTCACCGCCGAACGGCGCGTCACAGCCACCCCGACCCGGGATTCCCGTGCCGGGCGCTCACCTGCCCGGTGGGCAGGCGCATCAGGAACCGGCCGACCCGAACCGGATCAAGGCCGACGTCGACGCACTGCTCGCCGAGCTCGGCCCGCGTCCCGCCGTGAGCCCGGCGGAGAACACCGAGACCGGTGCCGACATCACCCGCCGTGCGCGCATCCTCGAACAAGCGCACGACGTGCTGGTAGACGCGCTGGCGACAGTGGACAAGATCTGAGGTGGCCAGGCGAGCGCGCGTGGACGCCGAACTGGTTCGCCGCGGATTGGCGCGATCGCGAGAACACGCGACCGAACTGATCAGTGCGGGCCGCGTCCTGATTGCCGGAACCGTGGCCGTGAAACCGGCGACGGCCGTGGAGACGGGAACCCCGCTGATCGTGCGGGAGGAAGCCGACGAGGTGTCGTGGGCCTCGCGGGGTGCGCACAAACTGCTCGGCGCGCTCGCGGCGTTCGAGCCGGAGGGGCTCGACATCGCGGGTAAGCGATGCCTGGACGCGGGCGCGTCGACCGGTGGGTTCACCGACGTGCTGCTGAACAAGGGCGCGCGCGAGGTGGTCGCGGTCGACGTCGGCTACGGTCAGTTGATCTGGCGACTGCAGAACGACGACCGGGTCACGGTGTTCGATCGCACCAACGTGCGCAACATCACCCCCGAATCCATCAGTGGCACAGTCGAAGTCGTCGTCGGCGACCTGTCGTTCATCTCGCTCGGACTTGTCCTGCCCGCACTGGCGGCCTGTGCTGCCGACGGCGCGGATCTCTTGCCGATGGTGAAACCACAGTTCGAGGTCGGCAAGGACAGGGTCGGCTCGGGTGGGGTGGTGCGTGACCCGGCGTTGCGCACCGAAGTGGTGTGCGATGTGGCGAACGCCGCGGCCGCGCTCGGACTGCGCACCCTGGGTGTGGTCGCCAGTCCGCTGCCCGGACCGTCGGGCAATGTCGAGTATTTCCTGTGGCTGCGCAAGGTCGGCCCGTTCGACTACGACGCCGAACAGGTGCGGGCGATGGTCGCGCACGCTGTCGAGGAGGGTCCGCAGTGAGTACTCGAGCGGGCGGCAGGGAAATCCTGCTCGTCGCCCATCCCGGCCGCGCGGAGATCATCGAGACCGCGCACCGGGTGGCGAAGATCTTCGCCGAAGCCGGTATCTGCCTGCGCGTGCTCGCCGACGAGGCCGACAGCACCCGGTTCGAGGACGAAGCCGGGTATCCGGTGCGGGTGGTGCCGCACAGTCCGTCCGCGGCACAGGGTTGTGAGATGGTGCTCGCCCTCGGTGGCGACGGCACCTTCCTGCGCGCAGCCGAACTCGGTAGGCCCAGCGGGGTGCCCGTGCTCGGAATCAATCTGGGCCGCATCGGTTTTCTCACCGAGGCCGAGGCCGAGAACCTCGACGAGGCACTCTCGCAGGTGGTCGATCGCGACTACCAGGTGGAAAACCGGATGACCATCGATGTCACCGTGCGCGTCGACGACACGATCGTCGAACGTGGCTGGGCGCTCAACGAGGCCAGCCTCGAGAACGCCCAGCGGATGGGTGTGCTGGAAGTGGTACTCGAAGTGGACGGACGCCCGGTCTCGTCGTTCGGCTGCGACGGCATCCTCATCTCCACCCCTACCGGGTCGACCGCCTACGCGTTCTCGGCGGGCGGGCCGGTGGTGTGGCCCGAACTGGAGGCGATGCTGGTGATCCCGAGCAACGCGCACGCGTTGTTCGCGCGGCCACTGGTGACCAGCCCGGAATCGCTCATCGCGGTGGAGACCGTGGCGACCGGGCACGACGCGATCGTTTTCCTCGATGGCCGACGCACCATCGCGTTGCCACGTGGTGGCCGTGCCGAAGTGGTGCGCGGCGAACGCCCGGTGCGATGGGTGCGGCTCGATTCGGCGCCCTTCGCCGATCGGATGGTGCGCAAGTTCCAGCTGCCGGTCACCGGCTGGCGGGGCAGACAGCGAACGGAAGAGCACTGATGCTGACAGAGATCAGGATTGACGGACTCGGTGTCATCTCGACGGCCACCGCGCAGTTCCATGCCGGTCTGACCGTGCTCACCGGCGAGACCGGCGCGGGCAAGACCATGGTGGTCACCAGCTTGCACCTGCTCAGCGGTGCGCGCGCCGACGCGGGACGGGTACGCCTCGGCGCGGCGAAAGCCGTGGTGGAGGGCCGTTTCGTTATCGATGACGTGAACGAGGCGGCGCGCGTGGCGGTCGGGGAAGTGCTGGAATCGGCGGGCGCCGAGGCCGACGAGGACGGCAGCGTGATCGCGGTCCGCACCGTCAACAGCGACGGACGCTCGCGCGCACATCTCGGTGGGCGCGGCGTGCCCGCCGCGGTGCTCGGTGAGTTCACCTCCCGGCTGCTGACCGTGCACGGCCAGAACGATCAGTTGCGGTTGCAGCGGCCCGAACAGCAACTGTCGGCACTGGACCAGTTCGCCGCCGACGGCGTCGCCGCAGTGCTGCGCAAGTACCAGGTGCATCGCCGGTCCTGGCTGGACGCGCGGACCGAACTGCTCGAACGCACCGCGCGCAGTAGGGAATTGGCACTGGAAGCCGACCGGCTCAAGCATTCGCTCGCCGAAATCGACGGCATCGCACCCGAACCCGGTGAGGACACCCGCCTGGTCGCCGAGATCCGCAGGCTCAGCGACCTCGATTCGCTGCGGGAGGCGGCCGTCGCCGCGCACGAGTCGCTGTCGGGCCCGAGCGACGCACCGGCCGACGGTGGCGGCGTGCTCGATCTGCTCGGTGGCGCCCGCGCCCGCCTGGATTCCGCCGACGACCCCGCGCTGGCCGCGCTGGCTCCGCATCTCGGTGAGGCGATCGCGGTGGTGGTCGACGTGACCACCGAACTCAGCAGCTATCTGTCGGAACTGCCCTCCGATCCCAGCGCGCTGGACTCGATGCTCAACCGCCAGGCCGAACTCAAATCGCTGACCCGCAAGTACGCACCCGATATCGACGGTGTGATCGCCTGGGCCGACGAGTCACGCTCGCGCCTCGACTCGCTGGATGTGTCCGAGGACGCGCTGGCCAAACTTGCCGGTGAGGTCGAGATCGCCGCGGTCAAGGTGCGCGAGGCGGCCCGCAAACTGAGTGCGGCCCGCGCGAAATCGGCGGGCAAACTGGCCACCGCGGTGAGCACCGAGCTCGGTGGGTTGGCGATGGGCAAGGCGCGCCTCGAAGTCCAGGTCCGCCCGATGCCGGCAAGCCCGCAGGATTCGGCGCCGCTCGACGTCGACGGTGTGCTGCTGCACGCCGGGTCCAACGGCTGCGACGAAGTCGAATTCAGGCTCTCCGCGCATTCCGGCGCGCAGTCGCTGCCGTTGAGCAAAAGTGCCTCCGGCGGCGAGCTCTCACGAGTGATGTTGGCTCTGGAAGTGGTGCTGGCCGGTTCCGATCACGGCGCGACGATGGTGTTCGACGAGGTCGACGCCGGTGTCGGTGGTCGGGCCGCGGTGGAGATCGGCAAGCGCCTCGCGCGCTTGGCTCGCACCCATCAGGTCATCGTCGTCACCCACCTACCCCAGGTGGCGGCCTTCGCCGACACCCACCTGGTGGTGAACAAGTCCGACGACGGAAAAGGCAAGGTGGACAGCGGGGTTCGCACGTTGACCGACGACGAACGCGTGGTGGAGCTGGCCCGCATGCTCGCGGGTCTGGACGACACCGAGACCGGCCGCGCCCACGCGGAAGAACTACTCGAAACCGCCCGAGCCGAGCGATTGCCTGCCTGAGAAGCAGCGACGTCGCCTACCGTAACGGCAGGCGACGTCGACTTCGATCAGCGCAGGGCTTTGCGCACGCCACCGAGAAGCTGGTTGGTCAGCTGACGCAACCCGAACTCCAGCACCGGCGCGGGCACGGGCAGCGACGGCTCGGACTCCATGGTGTACACCACGCGGGTGCCACCCTCGGCGGTATCGGCGAAGTCGATCGTGCCGACGTGGCGCTTGACCGGCGCACCCTTGATGATCTTGTATTCCATCCGCTCGCCGGGAACCAGCGCGGTGATCTCCTCGGTGACGCCCACCTTGCCGAAGCCGAGCGTGTGCTGGGCGCCGACGCCGGTGGCCGGGTCGCCCGCCTTGATGAGCTTGACCTGGATCGGCAGGTACGGGCTGACGCTCTCACGCTCGGTGAAGAGGCGGTAGACGATGTCGCGAGGTGCGTCGAAAACCGTCTCGACGATGCTGCGTGGCATGAATGTGTCTCCTGTCCGAGATGTCTGTGACCCGCAGCATACGGGTAGTTGTCACGGTGGTGCCGACCTGGCTGTTACGGCGGATGCGGCGTGCTCGATTCCGGGGCAGCGAGTAGATGACGTGACCGGTGATTCGGCGCGCCTCCACCAAAGGTTGAGGGTTTCGCTTCATCATCGGCCTCATGAAGATGCCGGCGTTGTTGTCACGGAACACGGAAACGCTGCCCGGTGTCGCCGGGATCGCCCGGGTGGATCGCGATACCCCACGATTGCTGCGGCGGGTCGGTCCCGGGGACGTGGTCGTGCTCGACGAGACCGATCTGGACCGCCACACTGCCGACCGACTGGTCGAGGCGGGGGTGCTGGCGGTGATCAATACGTCACCGTCGATTTCCGGCCGTTATCCCAATCTGGGACCTGAAGTGTTGGTGGCCAACGGGATCGTGCTGATGGACACCGTGTCCTCCGATGCGTTCGGCAAGATCAAGGACGGTTCCAAGGTCCGTATCGACGGGGGCATCGTCTACGCCGACAAGCTGACCAAGAAGGAACCCGAGGTCCTGGTCGAGGGCATCGAGTTCGACGAGTCGACCATCGCCGACCGGATGATGCAGGCGCGCAACGGTCTCGCCGATCACCTCGACGCGTTCGCGGGCAACACCACCGAATTCGTGCGCACCGAGAGCGCGCTGCTGATCGACGGTGTCGGCGTGCCCGATATCGAATTGGACATGCGCGACCGGCATGTGGTCGTGATCGCCGACGGCTCGGGCCATCTCGCGGAATTGCAGCGCCTCAAGCCCTTCATCAAGGAGTACGCGCCGATCCTGATCGGTGTCGGCAGCGGCGCCGACACCTTGCGCAAGCTCAAGTACACGCCCGACCTGATCGTCGGCGATCCCGACGAGATCAGCACGGAGACATTGAAATCCGGGGCCGAGATGATCCTGCCCGCCGACACCGACGGCCATGCCAAAGGCCTGGAGCGCATCCAGGATCTCGGTATCGGCGCCACCACGTTCCCGTCGTCGGGTTCGCCGACCGATCTCGCGTTGATCCTGGCCGACCATCACGGCGCGTCCCTGATCGTGCTGGCCGGCGCGCACGCGTCGCTCGAGGACTTCTTCGACCGCGGCCGCCGCGACAGCAATCCGGCGACCTTCCTGACCCGTTTGAAGGTCGGTGCGAAGCTGGTCGACGCGAACGCGGTGTCGACCCTGTACCGGCACCGTTCCACCGGTGCCGCGGTCGCGCTGGTGGTGTTGGCCGCGCTGGTGGCGATCGTGGTGGTGATCCTGGCCTCGCACAACGGCTCGGAGGTGCTCGACCGGTCGATCGAGTACTGGAACAGCTTCGTCCTGTGGGTGCGTGGTCTGCTGTGATCTCGCTGCGTCAACACGCCATCTCGATCGCGGCGATCTTCTTGGCCCTCGCGGTCGGTGTGGTTCTCGGCTCCCACACACTCGCGGGTGACATGATCTCGGGCCTGCGATCGGACAAAACCGACCTGAACACCCAGGTGGACGAGCTGACCGCCCAGAACGCCCAACTCACCGCCCGCCTCGACGCCGCCGACCAGTTCATCGCGGGCGCGGCCCCCCGCATCCTGAACGGCACCCTGGCCGACCGCACCGTCGTCGTCCTCACCACCCCCGACGCCGACCCCGCCGACATCGACGGCGTGAGCAAGTCCCTGAACACGGCGGGCGCCACGGTGACCGGCCGCATCGCCCTCACCGATTCCGTCGTCGACGCGGGGGAGGGCGACCGCATGCGCTCCACCCTCACCAACATCGTCCCCGCAGGTGCCCAGCTCAACACCGGCGCCGTGGACCAGGGCAGCCTCGCGGGTGACCTCCTCGGCCTGGCCCTACTCCAAGACCCCACATCGAACCAACCTCGCAGCACCCCCGAGGAACTGTCCCTCATCCTCGAAACGCTCCGAGGCGGCAACTTCCTCACCTACACCGACCCCCCGACGAGACCCGCGCAACTCGCCGTCGTCATCACCGGCAACGGTGTCGAACCCGACACAGGCCAAGGCGCGACTATCGCCCGCTTCACCGCCGCCCTCCGAGCAAGAGCCGCGGGCACAGTCCTCGCAGGCCGCCAAGGCGCCGCCGAAGGCAACGCCCCCATCGCCAACGTCCGAGCCCAGGCCCCCCTCGCGACAACAGTCACCACAGTCGACAACATCGACCGCGAAATAGGCCGAGTAACAACAACACTCGCCCTGACAGAACAACTCTCCGGCGGCGCAGGCCGCTACGGAACAGGCCCGACAGCAACGTCGCTCACCCTCGTAGCAATGCCCCGCTGACTGAGAACCCCACCACTCCCCGAAGGCAAGTTCCCGCGCCCCGCGAACCCACGCAACAACTGATCACCCAAGAACATGGGTAACTCACGAGACTCACTCGCCGAATCTGGAAGATCCTCTTGCCAATGCTCTGAAAGCCCAGGTCAGGGCGGCTTCTGTAGAAGTAGATGGCTTTCGCGAGTACATGGGACTCACATGCCGATAGCTTGCGATTTGTTCGACCTCAACCAGCATTGTCGGGGAATGTTGATACTCTGACCTGCACATATTGAAACCCCAGGTCGCTGCGCGACCGTTTCTCTTCCGTTGGTGCCTGCGACGTCGGCGATTAAATGGTTTGGTTGATGGCACCTGCGCGCCCAGACCTGAAAAAGTCCGCATGTTCTCGGTTCGCGCGAGGTGACACCTGGTGATGTCACAGACCAATCTGTCAGCAGTAGAGCTCCTGAACGAGTGCAGAGCATGGGTGGCTTCGGCAGGCACGGAGTGTCTTACGAACCCCCGACAGGTTGACATTGCCGTGTACACGGCAACCTTTACGCAATCGGCCTGCGGGAACAGAGTGTCTCGCGAACGATCGTTTCGATCCACCTCGGGGTGTAGTTCGGGGTACCGGTAGAACTCGCCGAATTTTGGGGCGGATTTGAAGGTTCCGCGCGAACCTAACCAGCGTCGACCGTGGCCGCGCTTCACTCGGCAGTGGTACATCAGAGGGGTATCACGTACCAGAAATACGCCTTCCGTCGATACTGCGGGAACCTGGGGTTTCCAGAGAAGAGGATTCTTGTGCGCACACATGCTCGAACTTGTTCGTCATGAGGGAGGAGCCGAAGGTGCCTTTCCGGATGCCGGTCGAGGACGTCTTCGAGGTCAACCGGTGCATCGTCATCGGCGGTCGCGTCGAACAGGGTACGGTCTGCGGCGGCGATGTCATCGAGATCTCGGGCGACGACGGCACGGTCACCGCAACCGTTGCGCGCGTGGAATTTCTCTGCTGGCGGGGAGTCGGTGAGCCCACCGGATGGCCGGGCGACAACGTGGGACTGAGGCTTCGGAAAGTCTCCCCGGGGCAAATCCGCGTCGGCTGGATCGCGATCGCGGTGCAGCACTCTTGATCGCAGCCGATATCGCTCGCCCGCGCGATCAGGTGGCCGGGTGCACGCGCAGTGCGTTCGGTCTCATCAGCGCCACTTGATGGTGCGAGAACACCGCCATCTACCGCTGCGAGTCACAGCGAACCCGTCCTCGGTGCCCGCCCGGCGAGTGGGTGTTCGATAAACGTTTCCCGAACATCGGTTGGCGGCCCCGATGCAGGTGGGCTCATATCCAAACAAGCGTTCTTGCATGGTTTTTCGTGTTCGGTCGTGGTGGGTGCAGGATGTGAAGGGATGTAGCGGTGGCGCTACCGACAGCGATAAGGGTGGTCATGGAGATCGAGTTGGCGGACGCCGTCGCGGCGTTGCGTGATGAGTTGTTGACCGCCGCGGCGCGGGGTACCGGGGCGCCGTTGAATTTCGAGGTCGGGCCGATCGAGTTGTCGTTCGAGGTCGAGTTGCGTCGTGATGCCAAGGCCAAGGCCGGGTTCAAGGCGTGGGTCGTGACCGGTGACGCCGAGGTCGGTGCCGGGCACGCGCGCAAGCAGCGAGTCACCCTGACCTTGACCCCGAAGAATCCCTCTGGTGGAGACGTTTTGGTGGGTAGCGACCAGCAGCACAGCGTTCCCGACACCGACACCGACACCGACACTGGCGAGGAGCGCTTCGAGCGGTAACCGCCAGCTGGGCTGAACGTTCGCCGGGGAATAGTGGAAGTCGAGGTGGCGGTCGGGTGCGGTGGAACCAGTTGGTCGGTGTGACCGGCGCGGGCCGGTCGGGGTCGGGGTATCTGATCGCACCCGGCCTGGCCTTGACCTCGGCTCACGTCGTCGGACAGCGGACGACCGAGGTGACGGTGATCCGGCCTGGCCACCCCGGCACCTATACGGCGGCCGTGGCCTGGTGCGGGCGCGCGGGCGGGATCAGTGACGCCGCGCTGGTCGAGATCGGTGACCCGGCGTGGATGCCGCAGCCGGTCCGGCAGGTGGTGTGGGGCCGATGCGTGACTCATCAGCCGGGGATCGCGTGCCGGACCTGGGGAATGCCGGATTTCGCCCAGCGCACCGGGAAGCCTTCGGAGACCGAGCAGCCGACCGGCACCATCAACCCCGGCGACGGCTACGTCGACAACCGGCACATCCTGCACCTGGCCGAACATCCACCCAACGCGTCGGGGGACTCACCGTGGAAGGGGATCTCCGGCGCAGCGGTCTACTGCGGCGGCCTGCTGACCGGTGTGGTGGCCACCGATCTCGACGGTCGCGGACACGCCGGCCTCGGCGTGGTCCCTGCCCACATCCTGTTGCAGGTACCGGAATTCCGAGAGGTGGTCGAACGTCACTGCGGGCCTACCGGGTTGGCGTTGGCGGCGGTGGAGTTGCAGGATCTGGCCGATCATCAGTCCCCGACTCGCGCCGCGGCGGCGGGCACTCCGGCGACGTTGCTGACTGCGCGACGCGCGGTGGTCGAGTTCCGTGGTCGCGACGATGCGCTCGCCGACCTGCGCGTCTGGGCGTCCGAGCCCGGGGTGGGGATGTGGTTGGTGCACGGTGCGGGTGGGCAGGGCAAGACCCGGCTCGCGCACCAGCTCGGTACCGAACTCGCCGCGCGCCGCTGGTCGGTGCTGTGGCTCGACCCGGCCGTCGACACCGCCGAAAGACTGCGGGTGCTCGGACAGGTCGTGACAGGGTTGCTGGTGGTGATCGATTACGCCGAAACACGAGTACCGCAAGTGGGGGTGTTGCTGACCGAGCTGGCCGCTCATGTCGGGGACCGGCCGGTCAAGGTAGTGCTGCTGGCCCGCACGGTCGGGGAATGGTGGACCCAGCTGGGCGCGACAAGCGACGCGGTCGGTGACATCACCACCCGCGCCCGCCATACCACCCTGGGCCCCCTCGACAACGACGCCGAATCGCGGCAGGCCACCTACCGCGACACGGTGGATGCCTTCGCGCGCGAGCTTCCCCGGCTCGCCGAACTCGGCGAAGCCGAATGGTCACGGGCCGCCACCAGCGTGCTGGCCCGCCCGTATCGGGATCCCGGCAACGACACGACAGCGCTCGGGGTGCAGATGGGGGCCCTGGCCGACCTGCTCGACACCCACCACCCCACCACAACGCCCCCGGCGGGTCAGCACAGCCTCGAAGACCGGATCCTCGACCACGAAAACCGCTACTGGACCGCCACCGCCACCCATCACAACCTCGACGAACTGGGAATCGCCACACTCAAGGACGTCCTGGCCGCCACAATCGTGCTCGGCGCCACCACCAGCAAAGAACTCGGGCAGATACTCACGCGGATACCGGATCTCAGCGACCAGCCGCGCTTGATCCACACCAGGATCCGGGACTGGCTGATGAGCCTCTACCCAGGCCAGGGCGCCGGCGGCTACGCCGGACTGGGACCCGACCGGCTCGCCGAACAACTCGTGGGCAGGCTGATGCTGCACCCGACCCGCGACTGCATCATCGAAACCCTCGCCGAAACCACCGGCGACCAAGGCGAAGCCGAGCAGCTGCTGACCGTCTGCACCCGCGCCGCCACACACCCCACCCTCACCGCCACCACCGATATCCTCACCACCTGGTGCGTGCGGCACCCCACCCTGCACGTGGCCGCGGTCCGAGTCGCCACCCGCGTCGAAAACCCCGAACCCCTGATCACCGCACTCGACCAGATCGCCGCCACCCCCGGCACCCCATCCGACACACTCACCACCCTCCACGACGCCATCCCACACCAGACCCGCGTACTCGCCGCTACCGCCGCAACCCTCACTCACGCCCTCGCCGAGCACTACCGCCACACCGACAACCAACCCCTCCTCGCGACCAGCTTGAACAACGTCTCGGTCCGGTTGGGGGCGCTGGGGCGCCGCGAGGACGGCCTCGCCGCGATCGAGGAAGCCGTGAGGATCTACCGGGTGCTGGCCGAACACCACCCCGACGCCTACCTCCCCGCCCTCGCGACCAGCTTGAACAACGTCTCGGTCGATTTGGGGAAGCTGGGCCGCCGCGAGGACGGCCTCGCCGCGAGCGCGGAAGCAGTGAAGATCCGACGGGTGCTGGCCGAACGTCACCCCGACGCCTACCTCCCTGAACTTGCGATGAGTTTGAACAACATCTCGGTCCGGTTGGGGGCGCTGGGCCGCCGCGAAGACGGCCTCGCCGCGATCGCGGAAGCAGTGAAGATCCGACGGGTGCTGGCCGAACGTCACCCCGACGCGTACCTCCCCGACCTCGCGGGCAGCCTGAACAACATCTCGGTCGATTTGGGGGAGCTGGGCCGCCGCGGAGACGGCCTCGCCGCGGCCGAGGAAGCCGTGGGGATCTACCGGGTGCTGGCCGAGCGTCACCCCGACGCCTACCTCCCCGACCTCGCGGGCAGCCTGAACAACATCTCGACCCGGTTGGGGGCGCTGGGCCGCTACGAAGACGGCCTCGCCGCGAGCGAGGAAGCCGTGGGGATCTACCGGGTGCTGGCCGAACGTCACCCCGACGCCTACCTCCCTGAACTTGCGATGAGTTTGAACAATGTCTCGGTCCGGTTGGGGGCGCTGGGCCGCCGCGGAGACGGCCTCGCCGCGAGCGAGGAAGCCGTGGGGATCTACCGGGTGCTGGCCGAACGTCACCCCGACGCCTACCTCCCCGACCTCGCGATGAGTTTGAACAATGTCTCGGTCCGGTTGGGGGAGCTGGGCCGCTACGAAGACGGCCTTGCCGCGAGCGAGGAAGCCGTGGGGATCTACCGGGTGCTGGCCGAACGTCACCCCGACGCCTACCTCCCCAACCTCGCGACCAGCCTGAACAACACCTCGGTCGATTTGGGGGAGCTGGGCCGCCGCGGAGACGGCCTCGCCGCGGCCGAGGAAGCCGTGGGGATCTACCGGGTGCTGGCCGAGCGTCACCCCGACGCCTACCTCCCCGACCTCGCGATGAGTTTGGCCAACATCTCGGTCGATTTGGGGGAGCTGCGCCGCCGCGAAGAAGCCCTCGCCGCGGCCGAGGAAGCCGTGGGGATCTACCGGATGACAGCTGAGCGTCATCCGGCGGTGTATGGCGTCGACGTCGAACGAGTGCAAGAAGTGCTCGAGTGGTTGCGGTCCACCCCGTCAGGAAACGAACCCGACTGACCGGCCTTCCACTGGGCACCGCAGAACGGGGTGTCGTGTGCACCAGCACAGGGCAGACTGCCACAACCGCCGACAGCCGGGGATTTATCTCGAAGTCTCTACGTATCCTCGCCCGCGATGAGAAACGCGAGTGTTCGGAAAACGAACTTGGTCTCAACCGGTCAATGCATCACCGCTGGTGGATGATGTCCGGTTGTGGAGGTGATCGTGCGCATGGTGGGTAGTGAACGGTTCGGGGAATCGATCCTTGTCGGTGGGGTAAGCAAGAACGATGTTCTCCCGGTTTTCCGGAGTTGGTTTGCTTGAAGTAGTACGCCGCTGCTCGGCTAGCGCTGGTGGCGCAGACAGGAGCAAGGGGTGGTACCGCGCATGTACGCGGTGCCACCCCTTCGCGGTGTGGGGAACCAACCACCTCACCGACGGCTGACTGCGACATGACTCGCCAGCCTCAGATGGCTACTGGTGGTCATCCACTGCCGACCGCTCCTGTGCTGCCTGATCGACTGCGAGCGAGCAGGCGATCACTGTCGCATCGGCAAACGTGCACGTCAGCCGAATTTATGACAACTAGATGGTAATCGGACACGGATCGACCGGTACCGTCGGCGCTACGATCAGCGGTGATCGCTTCAGCGAGCACATTGGTAACTCACCGGGCACGAGCAAACCCCGCCGCCGATCAACCGCCAGCGGCCGACGCGACTGTTTACGCACCTCGGTTGCGCTTGAATATCCGGGGAGGCGGTACAGTGGTGGTCCGTGGGTCATCAACGGAATTCGGCTAGAAGTGCCACCAAGCATATCTTCGTCAGCGGTGGCGTCGCCTCCTCATTGGGTAAGGGTCTCACCGCCTCCAGCCTCGGTCAGCTCCTGACCGCGCGCGGTATGCGGGTGACGATGCAGAAGCTCGACCCGTATCTCAATGTCGATCCGGGCACCATGAACCCGTTTCAGCACGGCGAGGTGTTCGTCACCGAAGACGGTGCCGAGACCGACCTGGACGTGGGCCACTACGAGCGTTTCCTCGATCGCGATCTCACGATGGACGCGAACGTGACCACCGGTCAGATCTATTCGACCGTGATCGCGAAGGAACGTCGCGGCGAGTATCTGGGCGATACGGTGCAGGTCATCCCGCATATCACCGATGAGATCAAGAACCGCATCCTCGCGATGCAGGGTCCTGATCTCGAGGGGCATGTGCCGGATGTGGTGATCACCGAGATCGGTGGCACCGTCGGTGACATCGAGTCGCAGCCGTTCCTCGAGGCCGCCCGCCAGATCCGTCACGATGTGGGTCGCGACAACGTGTTCTTCCTGCATGTGTCGCTGGTGCCGTATCTGGCGCCGTCGGGTGAGCTCAAGACCAAGCCGACGCAGCATTCGGTGGCCGCGCTGCGCAATATCGGTATCCAGCCCGACGCGTTGATCCTGCGGTGTGACCGTGAGGTGCCGCAGGGCCTCAAGAACAAGATCGCGCTGATGTGTGACGTCGATGTGGAGGCGTGTATTTCCACGCCGGACGCGCCGTCGATCTACGACATCCCGAAGGTGCTGCACAGTGAGGGCCTCGATGCCTATGTGGTGCGCAAGCTCGGGCTGCCGTTCCGCGATGTCGACTGGGCGGTGTGGGGCGATCTGCTCGATCGCGTGCATTCCCCGCGCGAGACCGTCGAGGTGGCGTTGGTCGGCAAGTACGTCGATCTGCCCGATGCCTACCTGTCGGTGACCGAGGCGCTGCGTGCGGGTGGTTTCGCGCATCGCGCCAAGGTGAACATCCGCTGGGTGCCGTCGGACGAGTGCGAGACCGAGGCCGGCGCCCAGGCGGCGCTGCGTGCGGTCGACGCTGTGCTGATCCCCGGCGGGTTCGGGATTCGCGGTATCGAGGGCAAGCTCGGCGCGATCGGGTATGCCCGCCAGCGCAGTATCCCGCTGCTCGGTCTGTGTCTCGGTTTGCAGTGTGTGGTCATCGAGGCGGCGCGTTCGGTCGGTATCTCCGACGCGAACTCCGCCGAATTCGATCCAGACACCGAGAACCCGGTCATCTCGACCATGGCCGACCAGGAAGACGTCGTCGCCGGTCAAGCCGACCTGGGTGGCACCATGCGCCTGGGCGCCTACCCCGCCACCTTGCAGAAGGGCTCGGTCGTCGCGCAGGCCTACGGCACCGAGAACGTGTCCGAGCGGCACCGGCACCGGTTCGAGGTGAACAACTCCTACCGCGACGCCATCGCCAAGAGTGGGCTGGTCTTCTCCGGCACCTCACCGGACGGGCACCTGGTGGAGTTCGTCGAGTACCCGGTCTCGGTGCATCCGTTCTTCGTCGCCACCCAGGCGCATCCGGAGCTCAAGAGCCGTCCGACCCGGCCGCATCCGCTGTTCGCCGCGCTGATCAACGCCGCGTTGAAATACAAACTGGCCGAACGCCTTCCCGTAGACTTCCCGGAGGAAGAGCTCGCGGAGCAGGCCGCGGAAGCCTAGGAATTTCGGCGATAGGAACGCATGAGCGAGCCCGGTAGTCACGACTTCGAGACGGTGTCGAGCCGGGTGCTCTACAGCGGCGCGATCCTGGCCCTGCGGCAGGATCAGGTCAGGATGCCGGACGGGCGGATCGCCGAGCGCGAGGTGATCGAGCATCACGGTGCTGTCGCGGTGCTCGCGCTCGACGACGACGGCAATGTCGTGCTGATTCGTCAGTACCGGCATCCGATCGGCACCCGGCTGCTGGAACTGCCTGCCGGACTGCTCGATATCGACGGTGAGGACCCGCTCACCGCGGCCAAGCGTGAGCTGGCCGAGGAGACGGGCCTCGCCGCGGCTCAGTGGTCGGTGTTGGTGGATGTGGCGTTGTCGCCGGGTTTCACCGACGAGGCGCTGCGGGTGTTCTTCGCGACCGGTCTCAGCGTCACCGACCGGCCCGATCCCGAGCATGAGGAAGCGGATCTGGAACTGGTGCGGATGCCGCTGGACGAGGCGGTGCGCGCCGCGCTGGCGGGGGAGATCGTGAACGCGACCGCGGTCGCCGGGGTGCTGGCGTATGCCGCGGCGCAGGCGAGCGGGGTGCCGTTGCGTGCCCCCGACGCACCGTGGCCCGGTCAGCCGACGACGTTCCTGCGGCGCAAAGCCGCTGCGGCGCCGAACCGCGGTAGCCACGCGTGATCGCGGCCCGCGTTTCGACGGCCGCACCGGTCGGCCGGGACTAGGCGGGAGCGCGTGCTCGAGCGGGAGATCGATGCCTACCTCGACCACCTGGCGGTCGAGCGCGGAGCCGCGCGCAACACCCTCGGCGCCTACCGCCGCGACCTGGCCCGCTATCGGAACTTCCTCGCCGGTCGTGGTGTCGAGAGCTTGAGCGCGGTGGCCCAGGGTGACGTCGCCGAATTCACGATGGTGTTGCGTTCGGGTGGCGCCGATCATCCTGCGCTGGCGGCCGGTTCGGTGGCGCGGGCGTTGATCGCGGTGCGCGGGCTGCACCGGTTCGCCGCCGCCGAGGGCATCACCGACACCGATGTGGCGCATGCGGTGAAACCACCCGCACCGGGTCGCCGACTGCCCAAAGCGCTGCCCTACGACCAGGTGCTGCGCCTGCTCGAATCGGCGGGCGGCGAACCGGAGGGCTCCGACGGCGGCCCGCGCGGGCTGCGCGACCGGGCACTGCTGGAACTGCTCTACTCCACCGGCGCGCGTATCTCGGAAATGGTCGGGCTCGACGTCGACGACATCGACGCCGAACAACGCTGCGTGGTGCTGCACGGAAAAGGCGGAAAACAGCGTCTCGTCCCGATCGGCCGCCCGGCCCTCGCCGCCGTCGACGCCTACCTGGTACGCGGTCGGCCCACCCTCGCCGCAAGCGGAAAAGGTTCCGGCGGAGCGCTTTTCCTCAACGCTCGCGGCGGCCGACTGTCGCGCCAGAGCGCCTGGCAGGTATTGCAGACCGCCGCCGAACGCGCCGGAATCGGGGCAACGGTCTCACCGCACACCCTGCGTCACTCCTTCGCCACCCACCTGCTCGACGGTGGGGCCGACGTGCGGGTTGTACAGGAACTGCTCGGACATGCCTCGGTGACCACCACCCAGATCTACACCCTCGTGACGGTGAGCACCCTGCGCGAAGTGTGGGCCACTGCCCATCCGCGTGCCACGTGAACCACCACCGCCCATGTGCGCTGAGCAGGTATCGTGCGAACACGCCCGGCGTTGCCATGCTGTACCTCACCGGTCCGAGCGGTAGCGTCTACCCAGTGTTGGACCGTACGAAAGCGAGCCGGTCCCGGATCGGCCTCGCTACCCTCGACAGGGGTTACCGGCAAGGAAAACGTATAAGGAGCAGCGGATCGTGACGACAGCGGAAACACCGTGGGACGGTGGACCGGAACAGGTCACCGAGCCCGTCGAGATAGGCCCGACCGGCCGGCCGCTGCGACTGGTCCCCGATCCACCGCAGGTCCAGCGGCACGGCGACGCACTCGTTGTCGCCATGTGCAATCAGAAGGGCGGGGTCGGAAAAACCACCTCGACCATCAATCTCGGTGCGGCACTGGCCGAATACGGTCGTCGCGTGCTGCTGGTCGACCTCGACCCCCAAGGTGCGCTGTCGGCCGGTCTCGGTGTGGCACACCACGATCTCGATCTCACCGTGCACGACCTGCTGATCGGCGGGAAGGCGAAGGTCGATGACGTGCTACAGACCACCAAGGTCGACGGCATGGACCTGTTACCCAGCAATATCGACCTCTCGGCCGCCGAGATCCAGTTGGTCAACGAGGTCGGCCGCGAACAGTCGCTGGGCCGCGCTCTGAACAGCGTGCGTGATCGCTACGACTACATCCTCATCGACTGCCAGCCCTCGCTCGGCCTGCTCACGGTCAACGCGCTGGCCTGCTCCGACGGTGTGATCATCCCGATGGAATGCGAGTACTTCTCGCTGCGCGGCCTCGCCCTGCTCAACGACACCGTCGAGAAGGTGCGCGACCGTCTCAACCCGCGGCTGAGCCTCTACGGCATCGTGGTCACCATGTTCGATGCGCGCCTGCTGCATTCGCGTCAGGTGATGTCGCGCGTGGTCGAGGTGTTCGGCGATCTGGTCTACGACACCGCCATCTCGCGCACCGTGCGCTTCCCCGACGCCAGCGTCGCCGGTGAGCCGATCACCACCTGGTCGCCGAAGTCGGGCGGCGCCGAGTCGTATCGAGCGATGGCACGTGAAGTCATCCACCGGTCTGGCCGGTGATCGGAGCTACACCTGCGGTGCAAGCAGTACCCGAAGACGCGGTGCCGGCCGCGGAGAAATCCGGTTTTCATCTGCGGCTCACCAATTTCGAGGGGCCGTTCGATCTGTTGCTGACGTTGATCAGCTCGCGCAAACTCGATGTCACCGAAGTCGCGCTGCATCAGGTCACCGACGAATTCATCGCCTACACCAAGGCACTGACCGCCGAGCTGGCCGAGAACACCAAGCTGCGCGCGGACAAGATCCTAGATCAGACCACCGAATTCCTCGTCGTCGCCGCCACGCTGCTCGACCTCAAGGCGGCGCGGCTGTTGCCGTCGGGGGAGATGACCGACGCCGACGATCTCGAACTCCTCGACGCTCGCGATCTGCTGTTCGCGCGACTGCTGCAATATCGCGCGTTCAAGCAGGTGGCCGAACTGCTCGCCGAGTTGGAAGCCGCCGCGCTGCGCCGGTACCCGCGTTCGGTGGCGCTCGAGGACCAGTTCGCCGGACTGCTGCCCGAGGTCACTCTCGGGGTGGACATCGCCGCGTTCGCCGAGATCGCCGCGGCGGCTTTCCGGCCACGCCCGATCGCCGAGGTCGGGCTCGGGCATCTGCACATGCACACCATCTCGGTCGCCGAGCAGGCCGAGTTGGTGCTCGCCCGGTTGAAGGAACGCGGGCCGGGAGGGTGGACGACCTTCGCCGAATTGGTGGTCGACTGCACAGTCCCGGTGGAAATCGTGGCGCGCTTCCTGGCGTTGTTGGAGCTGTACCGCGGCAAAACCATCGCCTTCGACCAACCCGATCCGCTCGGACCGTTGGCTGTCAGCTGGCTCGGTGAGCTCGACCCTGACACCGAAGCAGCGGCGTTGACCTTCGAGGAGGATTACGGATGACAGAAGCAGTGGTGGAATTCACCTCTGAGCCACTCGACGACCTCGAATTGCGGTCGGCGCTCGAGGCGATGTTGCTCGTGGTCGACGCTCCGGCGCCGACAGAACAGCTGGCAGCGGCCTTGGACGACACCACCGAGCGCGTCGAACCCGTGCTGCGCGCGATGGCGGCGGAACTGACCGAACGGGGCAGCGGCATCGACCTGCGTTTCGTCGGTGACGGGTGGCGCTTCTATACTCGACAGGAGTACGCGCCCTATGTCGAGCGGGTACTGCTCGACGGGGCCCGGACGAAACTGACCCGGGCCGCCTTGGAAACCTTGGCGGTAGTCGCCTACCGCCAGCCGGTGACCCGCATGCGGGTCAGCGCGGTCCGAGGGGTGAACGTCGACGGAGTGATGCGCACGCTGCTGGCCAGAGGCTTGATCGCGGAAGCGGGTCAGGACCCCGAAACCAACGGCACGTTGTACCGCACCACCGAGTTGTTCCTCGAACGGATCGGGCTCGCCTCTCTCGGCGACCTGCCACTGCTGGCGCCGCTGCTTCCCGGCGTCGATCTGATCGACGAGATCAGCGAGAGCCTGGAAACCGATCCCCGGTTCACCAGGCTGAAGAAACCCGCCGAGTCCGACATGGATCTCGGCACCGACGATTGACAGGACAGATGAATAATTCCGCTCGCCGAGATGGCACACCGGATCGAAAAAATCGCAGCGACCAGCCCCGAAGTGGCGCGAATCGAACCGTGGGTAACCGCGGCGACAGTACGCACACCGGGCAGGGTGGCTCCCGTGGCGAGGCTCCCAGCCGCCGCGGCACCGGCGCGGGTGGCTTCCAGCGCGGCAATCAGACAGTTGCCCGGTCCGCAGGCAGCTCCCAGCGTGACGCGGAGTCCGGCGGTCGCCGTGGCACCTCGACCGGTGGTGGCTACCAGCGTGACGACCGTCGCGGCGCGCCTACCGGCTACCAGCGTGACGATCGTCGTGGCGGCCCCGCCGGTGGTGACCGTCGCGGCAGTTCGCCCGGTGGCTACCAGCGTGATGATCGTCGCGGCGCCCCGGCCGGTCGCGGCGCGTCCGCCGGTGATTACCAGCGTGATGATCGACGCGGCGCCCCGGCCGGTGGTGACCGTCGTGGCCCGTCTGCCGGTGGTTATCAGCGTGACGACCGTCGTGGCGGCCCCGGAGGCGGAGGTCAGCGTGATGACCGTCGCAGCACCGGTGCTTCCAGCGGCGGTGGCGGTTACCCGCGTGGTGACGCCGACCGCGGACAGCGTGGTGGCACGGCTGGTCAGCGCAGCGGTGCTTCGGCAGGCACCCAGGCCTTCGCGGCTCGCAAGAAGACCGCGAAGCCGCAGAAGAAGGTTGCCGCTCCGACGATCCTGAACAACGCCAAGCCCGCGCGGCACCAGCACTCCGATGTCACCGAGGGCCCCAAGAAGCTCCCGTGGGGCGAAGGTGAACGTCTGCAGAAGGTCCTCGCCAAGGCGGGTGTGGCTTCGCGTCGCGCCGCCGAGGAGATGATCGCCGCCGGTCGCGTCGAGGTCGACGGTAAGACCGTGCGTGAGCAGGGTCTGCGCATCGACGCCGAGAACGCGGTCGTGCGCGTCGACGGCACCCGAGTGGTGGTGCGCGACGAACTGGTGCACCTGGTGCTGAACAAGCCCAAGGGCTGGCAGTCCACCATGTCCGACGATCTGGGGCGCCCCTGCGTCGGCGATATCATCGCCGAGCGGATCGCCGCTGGTCAGCGACTGTTCCACGTCGGGCGACTGGATGCCGACACCGAGGGTCTGCTGCTGGTCACCAATGACGGCGAGATGGCGCATCGACTGATGCACCCCTCGTTCGAAGTTCCCAAGACCTACTTGGCCACCGTCGACGGCGAGGTGAACTACCGCATGGTCAGTAAGCGCCTGCGCGAAGGTGTCGAGCTCGAGGACGGGCCGGCCAAGGTCGACAAGTTCACGGTGCTCGAGGCCTACCAGGGCCGGTCGCTGGTGAAGCTCGTGTTGCACGAGGGTCGCAAGCACATCGTGCGTAGGCTGCTCGACGAGGTCGGCCACCCGGTGATCCGGCTGGTGCGCACCCACCTCGGCCCGGTGGCGCTCGGTGATCAGCGTCCCGGCACGCTGCGGGTGCTCGGCCGCGACGAGATCGGCAAACTCTACGAGGCGGTGCAGCTGTGAACGGTGTGGACTTTCCCCTGGAATTCGCCGGCGACCGGATGACCGGTGACGCGACGCTCGTCGTCGCGATGGACGGCCCCTCCGGCACCGGCAAGTCCAGCGTCTCGCGTCGTCTCGCGACGCGTCTGGGCGCCCGTTACCTCGACACCGGTGCCATGTACCGCGTGGCGACCCTGTGCGTGCTGCGTGCGGGTGTCGACCTGACCGACTCGGTCGCGATTGCCGAAACCGTTGCAGCGCTGCCGCTTTCGATCGGCACCGATCCCAGCCACGAGGTGATCGAGCTCGACGGCGAAGACGTGTCGAGCGAGATCCGCGGCGACGCCGTCACCAAGGCCGTCTCGGCGGTCTCCGCGGTGGCGCAGGTGCGCGAGCAGCTGGTTGCCCTGCAGCAGGAGATCGCGGCGATGGCCGGGCGCATCGTGGTCGAAGGCCGCGATATCGGCACCGTCGTACTCACCGGCGCCGACGCCAAGATCTATCTCACCGCCTCCGCGGAGGCACGCGCCCAGCGGCGCAACGCTCAGAACATCCGCGAGGGCCGCGGCGACGATTACGCGGCCGTGCTGGCCGACGTGCAGCGCCGCGACACCCTCGACTCCACCCGCACAGTGTCGCCGTTGCGCCCCGCCGCCGACGCGGTGCTCGTCGACACCAGCGACCTGACGATGGCACAGACCATCGAGGAGCTGTATCGCGTGGTGGCTCAGCAGCTTTCGGCCACGACAGGAGGTCCGCGATGATCGAAGAGATTCTCGTAGGCGACGGAACCTGGACCGACGAGTCCGAATGGGATGTCCTCGATATCGACGGGGACGGTGTCGGCGAACAGCACGTCGCGATGCCGACGCTGGCCGTGGTCGGGCGCCCGAATGTGGGCAAGTCGACCCTGGTCAACCGCATTCTCGGCCGCCGCGAAGCGGTGGTCGAAGACGTCCCGGGTGTGACCCGTGACCGCATTTCGTACGAGGCCAACTGGGCCGGACGCCGCTTCATGGTGCAGGACACCGGCGGTTGGGAACCCGACGCCAAGGGTCTGCAGGCGCATGTCGCTCGTCAGGCCGAGGTGGCGATGGAGACCGCCGACGCGATCCTGCTCGTCGTCGACGCCACTGTCGGCGCGACCACGACCGACGAGGCCGCGGTGCGCAAGCTGCGCCGCTCCAAGATCCCGGTGATCCTGGTGGCCAACAAGGTCGACGATCAGAAGGTCGAACTCGAGGCCGCCTCGCTGTGGTCGTTGGGTCTTGGCGAGCCGCGCATGGTCTCGGCCGCGCACGGTCGTGGCACCGGTGACCTCCTCGATGACGTGCTCAGCGCGTTGCCCGAGACCCCACGCGAAGGCACCGCCGTCGCCGGACCGCGTCGGGTGGCACTGGTCGGCAAGCCGAACGTCGGCAAGTCCAGCCTGCTCAACAAGCTGGCAGGCGACGAGCGTTCGGTGGTCCACGATGTCGCGGGCACCACCGTCGACCCGGTCGACTCGCTGGTCGAGTTGGGCGGCAAGACCTGGAAGTTCGTCGACACCGCCGGTCTGCGCCGCAAGGTCTCCAATGCCACCGGCACCGAGTTCTACGCCTCGCTGCGGACGAAGTCGGCGCTGGAGGCCTCCGAGGTCGCGATCATGCTGGTCGACGCCTCGGTGCCGATCACCGAACAGGATCTGCGCGTGATCAGCCTGGTCGCCGAGTCCGGTCGCGCGCTGGTGCTGGCGTTCAACAAGTGGGACCTGGTCGACGAGGACCGCCGCTACATGCTCGAGCGCGAGATCGATCGCGATCTGGTGCGGGTGCCGTGGGCCCAGCGGGTCAACATCTCCGCCCACACCGGCCGCGCCGTGGCCAAGCTGGTGCCGCAGATGGAGACCGCGCTCGAGTCCTGGGACAAGCGCATCTCCACCGGCCGCCTGAACACCTGGCTCAAGGAAGTCATCGCGGCCACCCCGCCGCCGATGCGCGGCGGCCGTCAGCCCCGCGTCATGTTCGCCACCCAGGCGAGCACTCGTCCGCCGACGTTCGTGCTGTTCACCACCGGCTTCCTCGAGGCAGGCTACCGCCGCTTCCTGGAGCGCCGCCTGCGTGAGGAGTTCGGTTTCGACGGCTCGCCGGTGCGCATCTCGGTGCGTGTGCGCGAGAAGAAGGAACGCAAGAAGTAATTCGAATGTCAGACGAGAGCCCCGGCGAATATCGCCGGGGCTCTTCGTCTTTCAGGCGTCGAGCATGCGGTCGAGCAGGATGTAGCTCGGCGCTCCTGCGGTATCGGCGATTCGACACCGTGACCGGTGACCACGCCGCGTGCACGATCACGTCGAAGAACCCGCGCAGGGCTGATAATCGACTGAGAGAACCGAGTGGTGGACACCTTGGCAAGGTCGGGCACGTTGATAGCGGTAAGAGGTCCCCTGTGGCCTCCGCGAGGAGTGGGTCATGAGTCTTATCGGAACCTTGGTCGGCTACGCGTTGACGGTGTTCTTGGTGCTGTTGATCGCCCGGATGGTGGTCGACTGGATCGATGCGCTGGGTAACGGCCCGCAGTGGGCGCGCAAGGCGCGGGAGGTGACCCACGCCGCGACCGAACCGGTGATCGCCCCGGTGCGAAAAGTGTTGAAGCCCATTCGCATCGGCGATTTCGCGCTCGACCTGGCCTTCACCGCGGTGTTGATCGCCGTGCTGATCCTGCGCGCGGTGGCGTTCAGTCTGTAGTCGGGCACTTGCCGAGGGGTCAGTGGGTCACCGATGAGCTCAGGGGCGCGGTGTCGATGGTGCCGAGCAGTGCCAGTGACTGTTCGGCATCAGAGCCGGGCTCGGCGTGATACACGACGAGGGTCTGCCCCGGTGCGCCGTTGACCGTGAATGTCTCGTAGGACAACGCGAGTTCGCCCACCAGTGGATGGGTGAATCGCTTGTCCCCGGCGGTTTTCGCGCGCACTTCGTGCTTGGCCCAGAGACGACGGAAGTCTTCACTCTTCAACGACAGCTCGCCGACCAGTTCCGTCAGGCGCGGGTCGTCGAGATCGGTGCCCGCGCCGACCCGCAGAGCGGCCACCGTTTCCGCGGCGATTCTCGGCCAATCCGGAAAAATATTGCGCGCCTCGGGGTCCAGGAACACCATCCTGACCTGATTGACACCCGGCGCCGAACAGGAATTCAGCGCGATGGCCAGCGGTGTCGCGGCCAGGACATCCATATACCGGCCATAGACCAGCGCAGGCGTGTCCGACCAGGTGCGCATCAGGCGCAGCAGGCTCGGCGTGACCCGCTCCGGTCGTCGTGGTGCGCGGGTGCGTCGCGGCGCCGGACGCGCCAACTCCCGCAGATGTGCAGCGCCGTCGTCGTCGAGCGAGAACACCCGGGCCAACGCCGCCACGATCTGATCGGACGGATGCTTGTCGCGGCCTTGTTCGAGCCGGATGTAGTAGTCGGCGCTCATTCCCGAAAGGTAGTGCTTATGCACTCCTCTTGGGAGAATTTAGTCATGACGCGATCAAAGACAAAGACCCAGGTCGAGCCCGTTTGGCTCACCGAGATCAATGCGGCTCTGGCTGTTGCTGTGGCCGATGTCGACCCTGCTCAGTGGGTGTACGGCTACGTGCGTATCTCCCGTGATGAGAAGGACCGCGCCGAGGGCGTGCACCTACAGGCCAAAAACCAGGTCAAGCACGCCAAGCGCAAGAAACTGCCGTTGGCGCGGATCTTCTGCGACAACGACATGTCCGGGGCCGACGCCGACCGCCCAGCCTTGCGGGAAGTGCTGGGGTTGGTGACCGGTGGACCGGCCAAAGCTGTTCTTGCTCGTGACGTATCCCGGTTGACTCGTGACTACGACCTGGGCAACGAGCTGATGAAGCTGGGTCGCGATGAGGGTGTGCGGTACTGCTTCGTCAACGCCACCGACTACGACCTGACCACCGGTGCGGGTCGCAAGAATTTCATGGTCGCCGTCGCCGAGGCGGTCGAGTACCGCGAAGTCAACACCGAGAACCTTTTGGAGCGGATGAGCGAGGAAGCCGCCAAAGGCGTCATGCAGGGCGGCTCGCGCCGCTTCGGCTACGGGAAAGTCGCGGGCACGCACCCGATCACCGGGGACGAGATCCTGGACCGGTGCGCGTTGCGTGAGGAGGAAGTCGCGGTGTTGCGCGAAGGCCGTGACCGGTTGATCAACGGCGAGACGCAGACCGCGATCATTACCGACTGGAACGCGCGCGGGGTGACTACGTCGGAGGGGGATCGGTGGCGGGTTGGCAAGCTGTCTCACCTGCTGCTGTTGGAAGCGTATGTGGCTTACGACCTGGGCGAGCACACCGACGCCAACGGCGACCGTTGCGAATGCTTGAACAACCCCGAAGGCAACGGCATTCGCTTCCACGAGCGCACGGGCACCCGTCATCGTGCGCAGTGGCCCGCGATCTTCACCCGCGCCGAACACGACGCGATGCGCGCGGCAGTGACCGCGCACCGCCGGTCCAAGAACCCCGAGCGGCCACGCCAACGCAACGGCGAGTATTGGATGACCGGGT
The DNA here is from genome assembly GCF_046549215.1 of Nocardia sp. A7. Classification (NCBI taxonomy): domain Bacteria; kingdom Bacillati; phylum Actinomycetota; class Actinomycetes; order Mycobacteriales; family Nocardiaceae; genus Nocardia; species Nocardia sp. A7. Next base: position 29,224 of record NZ_JAJPWE010000012.1, read on the forward strand.
TGGCCGAGTGCGGCGGCAGGTGGAAAGAAGGCACCGACCGGCCGGGGCAGTACTGCGGTGGATGGTTGGTCGGCTCAGCGCTGGAACGCGCGCGCAAGACCGGGCCCCCGGTGGTCCAGCGCCGCTACGGGTGCCGTTCCAAGGACGGGTTCAACGTCGCGTGCGCGTGCGGGCGGGTGTTCCGCGACGCGGACGCGTTGGAGACGTTCGTGGGGCAAGCGGTGATCGCTGAGTACGAGAACCCCGACATCCTCGCCCGGTTGGATCGCGGCAACGACAACGCCGAGCGGATCGCGGCATTGCAGAAACGGATCGAGACCACCGCAGGAAATTTGGACGCCGAGGCCGACCGCCGCACCGAGGTGTTGACCGGTGCCGGTGACGAGTTCGACTTGCGCGTCATCGATCGCACCATCACCGGACTCAAAGCGAGCTTGAAGAACCTGCGTGCCGAGCAGGATTCGTTGCGGTCGAGTCAGGCGCTGGCGGTGTTGGCCGACCTCGGTTCCACACCGGGGGAGTTGCGCAAGGCATGGACCACGAAAGGTTCGCGGTGGCGGCACGAAGCCGCCGCCCGGCTGATCGAGAAAGTGATCGTGCGGCCCGCGAACATCTACGCCGCGAAGTGGGAAGACCAGAACGGGCGCGTGTGGCGGTTCGACAAGTCCTCAGTCGAAATCGTCTGGCGGCAGTTGTGACCGGACTCAGATGTCGTCGCGGCGGCGGCGATCGCGGTCGAGGGAGTCGATCGCGTTGCGCAGGAACAGCGCCAGTGAATCGAGCACGACGGGATCGGTGATGCGAGGCGATAGCCCTTGCCGCATCCTGCTTTCGGCGACCCAGCGGCGGGTGGCTTCGCTGGTCGGTCCGATCAGCGCGGGCCCGTGCCTGTCGGTGTTGTTGTGCGTTGCGGGTCGCTGTTGCGTCACTGCGGTATCGGAGCCCGCGCCATCTGTGGTCGCACTGTCGGCCGGTGCCGACGCTGCCGGGGAGTCGGTGACCGGCGGAGCCTGCTCGTCAGGTCGGCCGGACTGAGAGACACCGGACCGGCCGGTGTGTGGACGAACTTTTCTGTTGTGGTGGGACATCGCGATTCCTTTTCGGTTTTGTCGACTTGTCCCCTGATCTCGCGGCTCTTCCGCTTTCCAGTGTGCCTGTTGATCGAAAGTCGGCCAAGTACGCAAATTGCGGTACCGCGAGCTGCGTCCGGCGGTGCCGTCGCGTGCGCGACGCGTCCGGCCGCGTGCGAGCCGGATTCAACGCCTCAGCTCTACCGACCCCATCCCATCGGTACCCAACACATCCCACTCACACCCATACCCCCGCAACACATCCCACCCCACCCCATCAATGCCGCACCCACACAACTAAACTCACCCTCACTTCTACATACGCCCTACCCCTATTTTTCCCTCCTTCACATTCAGACATCTTTCATCTCAGGGTAACGAGTTGATAACGACCAGTGGAAACGCTCTCTGCGGCAAGGATTCACAGACTAAGTCGTCTTGAAATTGCCCCTTTTTGGTTGTCTCATGGAGGCATGGTCGCGACCATGCACAAGGTCGCCGCAGGCAACGGCTACGAGTACTACCTGCGCAATACCGCCGCCAATGACACCACAGCGCGCGGGCGAGCCTCGCTGTCCGACTATTACAACGAGCACGGCGAAGCCCCCGGAACCTGGCACGGCACCGGGCTTTCCGACCTCGAGATCACCCCCGGTGCGGAAGTCACCGAAGAGCAGATGAAGTTCCTGTTCGGTGCCGGGATGCATCCGAACGCCGACCAGGTCCGCGAACGCGTGAAAGCGCACCACCTCGCGGCCGGAGTACGCCCCGCCTATGCCGCCCGATTAGCCGACAAAGCAACCAAACTCGGCAACAAGTTCGCCGTCTATTCGACTACTTCAGGGTTCCCCGCCGCCACCGCGCAGGCATACCGCGACTACAACACCAGCCACGGCGAGTGCGTCACCGCCCACATTCCCGACCCTATCCGCGCGCAGATCCGCACCGACGTAGCCACGGAAATGTTCACCACCGAGTACGAACGCCCACCGTTGGACCCGCGCGAACTGTCGGGATGGGTCGCGAAGAACTCGCGCCCGGACCGCACAGCGGTCGCCGGTTTCGACTTCACGTTCAGCCCCGTCAAGTCGGTGTCGGCGTTATGGGCGATCGCGACACCGGAGCTTGCGCACAAGATCGAGACCGCCCACCGCGCCGCGATCACCGACGCACTGTCGTGGTTGGAGAACAACGCGCTGTTCACCCGGTTGGGTCGCAACGGAATTCGACACGTCGACGTGCAAGGCGCGGTCGCCGCGACGTTCGACCACCGCGACTCCCGCGCCGGTGACCCCGACCTGCACACCCATGTTCTGGTCGCTAACCGGGTGCGGACCGAGGACGGCAAATGGCGCACCGTCAACGGCACCGTGGTTCATGAAGCGGTGGTCACGGTGTCAGAAATCTATGACACCCGCCTCGAGCACTACCTAGAAACCTCGATCGGAGTGCGGTTCGAGACCCGACCCGACCGCAACATCCACCAAGTTCGGGTCCGCGAAATCGTCGGCGTTCCCCTGTCGTTGATTCACCACTGGTCGCGGCGCACCGCCGTGATCACCGACCGACTCGACACTCTCACCGCCGCGTTTCAAACAACGTTCGGCCGCGAACCGACCCCCGGCGAAGTCCACGACCTCGGCCAACGCGCCACCCTGGAAACCCGCCCCCGCAAACACGCGCCCACTTCACGCACCGAACAACGCGCAGCCTGGCGCGCGGACGCCGAAAAGCTGCTCGGTGGACCCGACGCGGTAGACGACATATTCGTGCGCGCCCTCGCCGCCCCGCACGTCCCGCGCCGCGAACTCGATCACGCGTTCATCACCCACCTCGCCGACCAAGCCCTAGCCGCAGTGTCGGACAAGCGCGCGACCTGGCGTGAGTTCAACCTACGGGCCGAAGTCGAACGCCAAATCCGCGGGAACATCGCCCCCACCGAATGGGCCGACGCCACCGAAAAAGTGCTGGCACAAGCACTATCGCCGTCATCATCGGTCGCACGCGGTGACCCCGACCTCACCGAACAACCCGACCTCCGCGCGGTCCCGGCGTGGTTACGTCGCCGCGACGGCACCCCGATCCACACCCGCGCGAACTCCCAGATCTACACCACCGAATCCACCTTGGCCGCCGAAGCCGAACTGATCGCGCTCTCTGTCGAGCCCGGCGGGCTCATCTTGAGCCCCGGATTGGTGTTCAACGCGGTCAACGACTACAACACCGCCCACCCCGACCAACCGTTGAACCCCGGTCAGATTCGGGTCATCGAATCGTTCGCCAGCGCCGGAATGCGTGTCCACACCGCCAACGCACCGGCCGGAACGGGCAAGACCACCGCCATGCAAGTGCTCGCCACCGCGTGGAAATCCGGCGGCGGAACCGTACTCGGAATGGCACCCACGGCCGCCGCCGCGTCCGTGCTGGGCGAGTCGATCGGCACCCGCGCCGAAACGGTGGACAAACTTCTGCACGTCATCGACGCCCACCGCCCCGACAACGCCAGCGAGAACCTGCCGTTTCTGCCGCAATGGGTCCTCGACATCAACACCACCACGTTGGTCATCGTCGATGAACACGTCACCATGCCCACCACCAAACGCCTGCAATTGCTGCGGTATCTGGCCGGGCGCGGTGCCACCGTGCGCTGTATCGGTGACGACCGACAGCTCTCGGCGATTGATGCCGGTGGCGTCCATGCCGACATGACCCATGCCGCACCCGAGCAAGCACCGACGCTGACCGAGGTGGTGCGGTTCGCTCATCGCGGCGAAGCGTTGGCGTCGACCGGGTTGCGTGAGGGTGATCCGCTGGCGTTGGCGTGGTATCTGGACAACGGCCGCATCCACGCCGGACACCTGGGCACCGTCTACGCAGACGCTTACCGAGCGTGGGCCACCGACATCGAACACGGGTGGGATGCGGTCATGCTCGCACCGACTCACGACATCGTGAGCGCGTTGAACGTGCGCGCACGCGCGGACAGGATCGCGCGCACCGCTCCCGCGATCACCGCGACCGGTGCACCCGACCCGCATGTGTTCCTCGCTGACAGGTTGGTCGCCTCAGCCGGTGACATCGTGCGCACCCGCCGCAACGACCCACGCTTGCGCGTCGGTGCCCGCGATTGGGTCCGCAACGGCTACTCCTGGACCATCCAACAAGTCCATTCCGACGGCGCGGTCACCGTCGCCCGCCGCGTGCAGGGTCGCGATACCGACGCGGTGGTGCGGTTGCCGGGGGACTACGTGCACGAACACCTGCACCTGGGCTATGCCGCGACTATCGATTCCGCGCAAGGTATCACCGCGGATTCCTGCCACGTCGCGATGTCGGGACGTGAGTCGCGCCAACAGTTCTACGTCGCGATGACACGCGGACGCCACGCCAACCACGCCTACATCGCGACCGCGCTCGACGGCGACGAGGGCGACATTTACACCGTGCCCGCTCACTACCCGCGTACCGCCGTCGAACACCTACACCACGTCTTGGACCGCGACGGCGCGCGTACCTCCGCCCACACCGAACTCCGTGACGCGCTCGACCCCGCCCGCCGGATCGGGCGCGCGGTCGATATCTATCTCGACACGCTCGGTATGACCGCCGAAAGCGCTATTGGCACAACACGACTCGACACCATCGACCGCATCGCCGAACGACTCGTACCGGGACTGACTGAGAGCCCCGCCTATTCGGTCCTACGCCAACACTTGGCGATGCTCGCACTGTCCGGGGCAGACCCGGTCACCGAACTCCGCACCGCGATCGCAGCGCGTGAACTCGACACCGTGACAGATCCCGCCGCAGTGTTGGACTGGCGACTGGACCCGAGCGGCAACCATTCCGCCGGACCCGGACCGTTGGCGTGGACACCCGGACTACCCACAGAGGCCCCGACCGCCGATAACGACACCGCCCCAGTGCAGGCGCGCGAACGGATCGTGGCCGAACTCGCTAGGCAGATCAGCGATACCGCCCGCGCCTGGACCACCGCTACCGCCCCGAAATGGGCGCGACCACTGCTCGGTACCGATCCCGAACTCGTTGCCGACCTTGCTATTTGGCGTGCGGGGTTGCACGTCCCGGAGTCCGACCCCCGCCCGACCGGACCCGCACGATACATCGCGATCGAACGCGCGCACCAACAACAGTTGCACCGCCGCATCCTCGAAGTCGACGGCAACACCCGCCTACCGCAGCACCGGTGGGCCGCCACCGTCGACCGCATCGACCCCCGCATCAGCGCCGATCCCACCTGGCCGATCATCGCCACCAACATCGACGCCGCCGCCCGAGTCGGCCTCGACATAGAACACCAGCTCACCGATGCCGCCGGCGCCCGCCCACTACCCGATGAAATGCCCGCTGCCGCGCTCTGGGCACGCCTGGAAATCACCGACACCGACCTCGCCGCCGCCGCGCCCGAGTCCGCCGACATCACCACTCAGCACGCACCCGACCCGACCGCCTACGAACCGGACCCGCAAGCGCAAACTATTACCAACGCCGTAGACGCCGCATTGGGCGACACCTACGCCGACTGGTCCGAGGCCGACACCACCGCCGACGAGTTCGAACACACCGGTTGGGAATCCGACACCAGCTACGAAGTCGACTTGTAATCCACCATGAGGCAAGCCCTCTGTGCTACGAACGTCGACCACGTCCCGCTACAGGCGGACGCCAACCCACGATGCGAAGTTCGCCAAACTGTCTGTCCGTCGTCGTTCTGCCGCCGCGATCGCGTGCAACGTTTCACGCACTGACGGATGCAGCCGTGTTTGCTGCGGAGCGACTACCCGAGCGGCACCCAGAGCCTTGAGAGCTTGGTCCGACTGGCCTACCAGCATCCATGCGCGCGCCACGTCTTGCCAGTGGTGCCCGGCCCGTGGCGGGGCGATCTCGCGCGGCAACACCAACGCAGACCCTTCCCTGGCTGCCCGATCAGGGTCTCCGGATTCGAGGGCGACAGCCGACGCATGAATACCAACATTCCCAGGACCGAAAAGGGTGCCGTACAAGTCGGACTCACGGGGCATCAACGGGGCAAGGCGTCGTGCAGCGGCGATATGGTCGCTCGCGGTGTCAGGGCGGATACCTCGGGCGGCCACAATCGCGCCACACAGGTGACCGTACCCACGAACCGCGTTAGCAGCCTCGCCGTCACCGTCGATCATATCGATACCCTGCTCGACCAGTTGCAGACCGACGTCGTTGGCGTCGTAGTACATGAGCACTCGCGCTCGCTTGATCTTGGCCTGTGCAGCATAGAGCGGGTCATCCGCGTGAGCGGCTGCATCTTCAAGTCGGTCGAGCACGGACGGCGCGAGGTGGGTAAAACCGAACCGGCGGCACAGCCTCTCGGCGGTGACATGGGCAGCGCACAGCAGCGAGTAGACCCGGCCCCGGTCGCTATCGGTGTTCGCTTCTCTCAGCGCGCCATAAAGCTGACGGATCAGCAACGGGATACGGGCGAGTGCAACGCGCCCCTTGTCGTTGCGGTACGCCAAATCGATCGCAGCCATCTCGGCGGCGAGATCATCGAGCGACCCCGGCTCGACCGCGCGCACGTACTTGCCTTCAGCGATGACCGCTCGCAGATCCGTGACACCTTCGAGCGGTCCGTCCTTCTCGATCAGGTCGTAGTACGGGGCACCGGTCAATCGTTCCGGTTCGATATCGAGCGCCCTAGCCGCCGCCGCGACAAACCCCGCTGACGCTGGGACAACCCCGCGCTCAACCTTGGTGATGAGCGATTCCGAAAGTCCAGATTCGCGCGCCAACCTGGGCTGGGTCCACCCCTTGAGCTTCCGGGCTTGAGCAGTCCGGGCACCGATTCCCGTCGCGTCCATGGTTCCAGTTTGCAGTTTTGTCGATTCCTTGTCAGTTCGAGGTCCGCACCGACGCACAAAATTCATGTAGTCCCCCGCTGATCCGTGCGAAATCGCTCACCGGTGGGAGATGCCGCTGAGCGAGGGAGGCTCGATGCAGGGAAGCAGGCAGCTGAATTTTGCGATGGAACCGCTCGCACAGTCGTCGTCATTCCACAACAAGTCAACCCGGGGTGACCCGATGACAAGCACTCTCGATGCCGATGTTCTCGCTCTTCTCCGACCCGGCGGGATGCTGACCGCCGACACCATCGCCCTCAACCTGAACGCACCGAAATGGCGTGTGGTGCGCGTCTTGCACGCCTTGCGAAACAACGGCGACGCATTCCAGAACCGGCGAGCGGAGTGGCAAATAGCGGCCGGACAGCGCCGCCCAGCAAGGCAGGCCGCGCGATGACACACCTCACCCCCGTCACCCTCGAACACACTCATGCCGACCTCACCCGAGCACTCGACGCCATGCGCGAAGCCGGTTTCATCACCACCACGCCCGCGACACCCACGGTCGACGCGCCCGAGTCGTCCGACCCCGTTACCGGGTCGCTCGAGGAGTTTTCATGACCCAGGCAAGCCCACCCGCCACCGCCTACACCGAAACCCCCCGATCGCGGTGCGAGTTCTACCGCCGCACCTGCTCGCTGCCCACGGTGATCGATCCCGCAACCGGGCGGATCACGATGAAGGCCGGGATGGTCGGGGCGGTGATGATGCCCACCGACCTCGCCCGACGGGTCAAAAACAACCTCGAATTTCGGGGGATCACGCCGCTGCCGATCATCGGCCACCCCCGAGCCGACATGTGGACCTTTTTGGTTCGCTCCGATATCAAGCCGATCGGTGAGCCCGAAAACGTGGCCCGGCTATGGGAGGCGCGAGTCGTGGTGATCCGTGAAGGCGATATCGCGTTGCCGTCCCCGGTCCTGGACCCGCTGATGGTCCGCACATGGGTATCCCCGGCGATCAGCGCGTTCCGGCCATCAGGGTCAGTAGTCGTTCATTGCGCCCTCGGGCTCTTGCCGGGGCGAAACCTGCGATGAACCACGGCGGTCGCTCACCCCGCCCCGACGAACCCGACATCCACCTCATAATCCAATTGACTAGTGTGCGAATGGATTTCGTCGCCTGCTTGACGGCCGCCCTCGTATTCGTTTGCGAGGTGACCGCCCGCCGACCCGGCACCGTCACCGTCGATCCCAGCCACTGCGCGGGTCTGTCGCGGCTCCCCAACGAACGGCTTTACCTCCAACCCTGACCGCGTGAACACCGCATGTTCCCCGACCAACCGAATGCCCTCGATGCGATGCGCCCCGGTCGGCCTCCCAGCGCCCCCGGCCCGCTGCGCGAGGGCGGCCCCGGAATCGTTTCCCGACGATTTCCGGGGCCACCCAACTTTTCTTCTCGACCAACCGGAGAAACGGAGACAGCCACACGTGAGCACCCATGCCCGCCAACCCTGGACCGCCAACCAGCGAGCCGTCCTCACGGCGATGAAAGACGGCGAACCCCAATGGGCCGAACGCCTCTACCAACAGCTGGGAATGCCCCGCCGCAACAGCGCCTCGGCCGCATTCTTCTGGTTCCACAAACACGGCTACCTCACCTTGGTCGGTGGCGAGGACGGCTACGTCGTCATCGGTACCGACCGCACCGACCGCAAGTTCGTTATCACCGACAAGGGCCGCGAAGCCGCCAACAATCTCGATGCCGGGTACGACCGCCTCAAGGATCTCGAGGACTGATCCTGTTGCACCACAAAGCTTTACGCCACCAGTCACGAGCGCGGTGCGACGCCACAAGACCACCTGAATGCCTCGAACCACACCGGCGACCCCCGAGCCGCGCCGGTTCGAGGGTGGGGAAACGCTCCCGGAGGCCGCCCAACCGGCCTCCGGGGGCACCCACACCACCCACACGACTTGGTAACACTGGAAGGCCCCGACCCACTCCCACACCGTGCGCCCCTCGCCACGGACACCCGGAGTTGGTCGGGGGCCTTCCGTCGCACACGACGCGGCAGGAGCCCCCACCGTGACCACCCGCAACTTGATCGACCCATACCAGCCCAACCCCGCACGCCTGCACGACTTTTTCCTCGGCGGGAAAGACCGCTACGAATGCGACGAGGCACTAGGTCATGTCTCCCAATAGCTTCAACCATTCGACCGTGAGGGCCATGACGATCCCGGCCCGGTAAGTGCAGGCCAGCTTGTCGTAACGAGTTGCGACACCACGCCAGTGTTTGGCCTTGTTGA
>NZ_JAJPWE010000013.1:0-8836 GCF_046549215.1 Nocardia sp. A7
CACTTCGCAAGGTCAGAGCGCTGTCGCTCGTCGAAGCCCGCGCGATGGCCGAGGAACTCTGTAGCAGGGGGCTCGAAGGAACCAGGGTCGAGATGGAGGTTCTGGCGATTGCACTGCGCGCAGCGGGTGCGATCGTCAGTATTCGGTCCTCCGATGCGGTTTGAGTACTCGCTCATCGGCAGAAGCGGACGTTCCAGACTCTGTCGGCCAACAGATCTGGACGGCCGACCAACGCGCGCCCAGCGGCAGAAGAGGATGTCTAGAGGCAGTGTCGACGCACTGGATCTGGCCCGAGTTACGGGTTATCGCCCGTCGAGGTCAACGGGCCGTTGATGGCCGCACGCGAGTTCAATCCGTCCCGATCACACACGGTGCTGTCGACCCTCTCACCGACCATGATTCCGGTGTAGTCGCAACTCCCGCACTGTGATTCACGCCGTCTCGGCCGCGGTGTCCCGCTGGAGCAGGGCTGGGAGGTCGCCTGGCGAGGATACCCACGGAACCAGTTCGAGCGCGGGCAGGACCAGATCGTCGAGCGCGGGGATGTGTATGCCCAGCTCGGACATGCGGCGCGCGACGCGCTCGAGCGACTGTCCCAAGCGGTTGGCGACATCGCAGAGGTGCGCCAGGGAAACGGGTTTGCTCTCGTCCAGCCAATCGTGCTCGATGCGGTCCTGACGTTGCCCGAGCATCACGAGATCATCTCGATCGACCTGCTCCCCCAGCTCGACGCCTTCCGGCATCTGCAGGCCGTAGGCCGTCAATCGGTCGACAACCGCGGGAATGGATCGCCCTACGCGATGTGAGATTAGCAAGACCTCACGGACGGTGACGGCGCCACGGTTTGTGTCGTAGAACCAGCTTCCGAAATCGAGTTCTTCGGAATCGAAATCTTCGTAGATCAGGATGATGCGTTCGTCCAGTTCATCGAATCGTCCATGCCTCGGCACCTCGAATCCATACTCGTGCAGGCGCGTGCCCACTCTGATTAGAGAGGGGAGTCGATCCTTCCCTGCGAACTCGGAAAGAATGCCGAGCGGGATCGGCTCCTCGATCCGCAGCCAGCCGCCATCCATGCTGTCGGCCAGGATTTCGAGATCGGAACTCGCCCAATCGCCGGGAATCGGAGGACCGACCTGGTAGCCGTAATCGGCCAGCCGATCGGCCACCTCCGACGGAGTAATGTTTAGGTGATCGGCAACACTCAAGATGTGTCCGGGCGGAACGGTTTCCCGGACGTCGAGCCATGGCCCCCTGGTGTCGTCGCCCTCGCTGAGCAATTCGGCGTCGTACTCGGTGATCGCATCGACGACGGTCCCTGCAGCGAGCTGGAATCCGTAATCGCGCAGTCTCGCGACTACCTCGGCGGTGGCGATGTTCATCTCCCGGGCAGCCGCTGAAATGAAGCCTGGCTGAATCGGGTCGGCGACGGCGAGCCACGGGGGACTACCGTCCAGAAACCTGCTGAGGAGTATTAAGTCACCAGGTCCGGCGTCGTCCGGGATTTCGGCGGGCGCTGTCACTCCGTACTTCTGGAGTCGTTCGATAACCGATGGGATCGTGAGACCGGTATCAACGGCCGACTTGACTATCCGTCCGGGAGAAGCCGGAATGTCATGCCTCGAATCGCGTGGATAGGAGGTTACGACGGGCTCGAGGAGTATTTCGTCCTGCTCGTCGATTCGACGGGGCAGGCTGCTCGGTGTGCTCAGCTGGTACCCATATCGCGCCAGGCGTTCTGCGGCGTGTGGCAGGTCGATACCTAGTTCCTTGATCGCATTCAACAAGTGGCCGAGCGACACCGGCTCCGCGATCGGCAACCAGCCGTCTCTGGATCCCGGCTCCAACTGCAGCAGCTCGATGTCCCGGCGCAGGACTTCGGAGTGTGCTGCGGAGGGAGCGGTGTCGACGATCCGCTGCGCCGAGGCGGCGTCGAGTACCCGCAATGCGACAGCTCGTTCGACGATGCGCGCGAGCTCCAGCCCCGAAACCTGCGCAATCCGCAAATAATGCCCTGGTTGCGTGAGGCCCGCCGGCGAGCTCCAGCGCGGGTTTTCGCGTTCTGTGATGATCAGAACATCGGACGGCCGGCCCGGCATGGTGGTGGGCGCGGTGGACAGCCCCGGAAACGCGGTGGACAGTAGCCGCCATGCGGATCCGGTTCGGTGTGCCAGCACCCGCCACAAGAAGATGTGGTCCGGCGCCCTTCCATGGATCGTCTTGGGTTCGTAGCCCAGCTCCTTCGTGATCCGCCACCAGTCCCGGACAGTCAGTTTTAGCAAGTCGACGTCCGGTGGCCAGCTTCCGGTGACCCGGGTATCGTGTTGCCGATTGCCGATGGCCAAGGCGCTACGCGCGTCGGCTGCGGCGTCGGTGAGGATATCCGCAACCCGGGGACTGGTCGCCGAAATGCTGTAGATCCACGGATGATTCAAGAAAGCAGGTGGATTCTCCACGAGCTCCCGCGCCGCCTCTGTCAGCAGATCCGCTACCCGTTCGGCGACATCCTGAACAATCATGGTCCGATCGACCGACAGCTGAATCTGCCCATCACCGGTGAGGTTGACGATGGCTCCCGCGGGCACGATCGATCCCGTGATGCTGGCCAGGACGCCGGTGTGCTGCGCCGTGCCGACATTGATGCCGTCGACCAGGAGACCTCCGCCTCGTTCACACCACACAACTTGCCCGGTCGGTTGCGGCGTGCAGTGAAACAGTCCGCCGTGCGCGCTGACACCGTCGCTGTCGCGTGAGCTGTGCTCGCCCGCGTTCAATTGCTGTGGTAGCCAGACCTGCTCGTCGCTCTGATCCCCATCGTCGTGGATCGCGGTGGTCCGGAACTCGGCGATGCCGAGGAGCCGCCGCAGCGCGGTGACGGCTGACATGGCCCGGGCATCGGAGCGTAGATATAGACGCACCCTGGTCCCCGGACCGACAGACGGGGGATCGATCTGCTTGATGTAAAAGAGATGCCCGGGCCCCACAACTGTCACCTGAAGCCACTGACCGGCCAGACCTCCGGAGCGCGGCAACCTGCTCGTCGTCACCTGGATCTCGTCGGCGAGCATGAAGTAGCTGAGCACACCGATGCCGAACCTGCTGTTCGGGAACATCTGTAGTCCGACGCGCGCCCATTCGGCGCGCTCCTCCACGAACTCCGACATGCCGGTGAAGCTGATGCCCGCGCGGGAGAACGCGCCCATGATCTCTGGCTCGCCCATGCCGACGCCGTTGTCGTGGCATTCGATGTACATCCGGCCGTCTCCGTCGATCCGCTGCTCGATACGGATCTCGCCTTCGAAAGTGGAGCGCTGCCCGGTCTGCCGCGCGCAGTACTCTTCGCGGGCGCGCCGGTACCGGCAGGCGTCCAGGGCGTTCTGATACATCTCGCGGATCGCCAGGTCCGGCGAACCGTACAGCTGGTTTCCCATCAGGAGTTCTTGGATGCGCCGCTCGTCGACAGTGAAGCGGGCATTCCAATCCTGGAACTTCGCCTGGCCATCGGAGTCCACGGCGGGCGTCACCTTGATCGCGGACGCATAGGAGGGGAGACCGCGCAGCAGGTCGAGAGACGGATCCGCGCTGTCAACGAGGAACCGGTGGATCGCCTTCAACCGTGTATCGACGGTGCCGACGTGTGAGCGGACCGCGTGCAGTGCGGCCGGATGGTCGCAGTCGGCATCGAGTTGGCAGCCACCGGGTTTGCGGCCGGAGCCAGCGAGTTTCCACCGGGCGTGACACAGCGTCGCGCGGAGCTCGTCCAGGTCCACCGGCTGCGGAATACCGAGGTGGTCGACGACGACCTGGGAGAGCTGTGTGATGTCCAACGCCAGGGTTCGCGCCGTGACCAGCAACAACCCCACCATTCGTTCCCGCAGCGGCTGCGTTCCACGCGGGCCGGCAAGTCCGAGATAAGAACGCGGCTTGAGTCGCATACCGCCCTCGCTAGTCAATCGGTTGATATCGAGGGACAGGCAGCCGATCAGCGCCGTGAGGCGTTCCGGCTCCAGGATCTCCGCGAGATCATTGTGCAGCTTCGGCAATTCGCCAAGCAGCTCACGGATCTCGGTGAACTCGGTCGGCTTACGCTCGGCTACCCAGCGATGCAGCAGCCACCAGTCGATCTCGCGCCGGGCGGATCTGCGGTCGGGCAGTGCCGCCTGTCGAGCGCGGCGCAATAGCCACTGATAGTCGAGCAGGAAGCCCTCGAAGTCGTTGTGGCCGTGCGCGGTCGAATCCGAGGGGCTTTCCGTGGGCAAGATCGAAGCGGCGAGCCGGGCCGTCGTTCTGGCGAGTTGCACCTGATGGAGAAACGGTGTGAGCACCAGTAGGACGGCCTCGCCGTGGCTGAGCTGCTCGGTGTTCTCGCCCTGCGTCCACGAGGCCAGGCACTCGACGGCCAGGGCATATCGGTGCAGGAAGCGCTCGTCCCGCCACGGATCATCGATCGTGGTCTCGGCCCGTGCGTACAGCGTCGCGAGGGCCCGCGCCAGTTCCGCGGTTCTGACTTTGAGGTCCTCGCTCCAATGGTCGGCGGGTATGTGGCACCAAATCTGGTGGTGGGTAACCAGATTGGCCCATTCCCGCGCATATCGGCCGGTACTGTCGTCGGGTCGGTCGACGGACTGGCGCGCCGCCGAATGCAGCTTCGTCCAGTGCGCCCGATCCACGATGCGACTCGACCAGGCGAGATAGGTTTCGATCATCGGCCAGATGTCGTCGAAGTCGTCCGGAACACGACGGTTGAACCAGTCACTGGCGGTCTGCTTCGGGATGTGCTTGCGGGCCCGCTCCCGGCTGCGGCCGTGTCCACGCAGGGCCGCGGTCTCCAAGTCCCGGAGTTCGGCGAACCACCGGCTGCGATCGCCGATGTCTCCCATGGTGCAAACCCCCTGTCGGACAAACCCCTCGGACAAGCTCGGACACGAACTCACCGGCAGCGTAGCGGGTCGTACTGTCCGGGCGTCCGAGATCGCTGGCAGCACAACCGCTACCGGCCCTATCACTGAGCCACGGCCGAGGCGGCAAGCGGCCCGGCCCCGAACGAAGGTGATTGCGATGACTTCATTTCTGGCTCTACTCCATGGCGCCCCGCGTCTCGCCCTGGTGACGGTGGCGCTGGTGCCGCTGCTGATCATCGTGCTGGCGAGCGTTCCGGCACTGCTGGTGCTGCCCTTCCTGCCGGACGGCACGGATCGGAGCTTGCGACTGATCCGCACGCTCATTACATGGCTGCGGGTGACGCTCGAGGGTAGCGCTGGCACAGCGCGGGGTTAGCGCCATGGACCGGCGTGGCTCAGTTGCTCACCTTGCGGGTGAATCTCGCGATCTCGACAACGATCTGGTCAGGGTGGCCGTCGTTCTGGACCGGTGTGTCCAGGACAGTGTCGATGTGGGTGTAGCCCCAGGGGTCATGACGCGCGGTGCTGAGGTCGCTCCAGAGCCCCGAGGATGCCGGGCCGGACCAGCTCGCCCGACAAGCCAGGCCAGGGACAGCTCCACCCATCCTGAAATCGGCATTATCGGATATTCGTTGGGCAGCAATCGCGCCTTCGCAGATGAGGTACGCGTTTCGGCGGTCGTTTAGGGTGCAACCCATCTCCAGGGCCGCTGTCCCTGGTGCCCATGTAGGCAGGCCAGCCGGTAGTCGGCCTGGTGGCGGGCGTGGTCGGAGAGAGCGGCGTGGCGTAGCGCGAACAGGCACAGCTCGAAGGATCGGACGTCGCGGATTGCCGTGTAGCCGTCCCATTGTGTGATGTCGGAGCCGTACGCGTCGGCGAACTGCTCCCATCGCTGCGGGGGGTCTGAGAGGGTGTCGGATTGGAAGGCGACGGTGGCTTGGTCCCATTGCGGGGGCCCTATGCAGCAGCGTTCCAGGTCCACGACGTGACCACCGGTGGGTGCGGCCATGGTGTTGGCCGGGGACGGGTCGCCGTGGATGACACACCACGGGCTCGGCCACTCCAGCGTGTGCCACCGTGCCGTGAGGTTTTCGGCGTAGCCACGTAGCCACGCCTTTTCCGTGTCGTCGGTGAGGCATTGGTCGATACGGTCGGTGAAGTCGGGCAGGGTGAATCGGGGCAGCCCGAGGTGGCTGGGCACGCGCAGCGTGTGCAGTCGGGCGAGCATCGCTCCGGTTTCGGCGGCCCCGGCCGGGCCGCCTGATCCGAGGTCTTCCCAGAAGGTGACAGGCCGTCCAGCCACCATGACGGGATCGGGTACCAGTGGTTCGGGTGCGCGAACGTGGTGGGAGCGCAGCCAGTCGGCTGCGCGCAGCTCCCGGACCGCCGTCGCGAGTTCCCCGCGCTGGTGTACGCGGATGATGGTCGCGGTGTCGGTGCGCAGCATGGCGTTGTCGCGCAACCGGATCGGGTCGATCCGGGCAGCGGGAACCTGGGCCTGGGCGCAGGCCGCTCGGGCTAATGCCACGATGTCTTTGCTTCTCATGATGTTTCGTCTCTTCTGGTCAATGACCGGTGGCGAGTGCTGCGGCGGTCTCGAACAGACCAGCGGAGTTGGCACCCTTGATAAGGACGACATCGCGACCGCGCAAACCTACTGCGAGTAGGTCCAGCACTTGGTCTTTGGATTCGACGTGGGTGACCTGTACGGAGCCCGCGTCGCGGGCGGCGGTGGCCATGAGTTCGGCGTGATCGCCGCCGACCGTGATCAGGGTGTCGATGCCCAGATCGGCGACGCGCCGCCCGACCGTTGCGTGCAGGGCCGGTGCGGTGTCGCCGAGTTCGCGCATCTCTCCGAGCACCGCGACGGTGGGCCGGACGGTGGCCGCGATCGTGGCCAGCGACCGCAAAGCGGCTTCGACACTTTCGGGCGATGCGTTGAACGCGTCGTTGATCACGGTGACCCCGTCGGGGCGTTCGGTGACCTCCATCCGGCTGCCCGACACCAACCCCGCGCCATTGAGACCTTCAGCGACAGTGGCAAATTCGACACCGGCGCTCAACGCCAGGGCAGCTGCGGCGAGTGCGTTGGTCAGATGGTGCTCACCGACCACGCCGAGGGTGACCGGCGCGGCGCCGTCACCGTGGCGCAGGGTGAACCGTGCGCGGGCATTGGTGTCGAGGGTGAGATCGGTGGCACGCACATCGGCATTCGGACCGGTGCCGAATCGCAGGACCTGGGCGCGGGTGTGATCAGCCATGGCGTCCACCAGTGGGTCATCTGCGTTGAGGACCGCGATACCTGTGGCATCGAGAGCTTCGACGAGTTCGCGTTTGGCGACCGCGATCGCTTCGTGGCTGCCGAATTCACCGATGTGGGCGGAACCGATCCCCAGGACCGCGCCGATCTGTGGGCGGGCGATGGCGGCGAGGTGGCTGATGTGGCCGCGCCCGCGCGCACCCATTTCCAACACGAGGAAGTCGGTGTCGGCCTGAACTCTCAGCACGGTGTGCGGGAACCCGATCTCGTTGTTGAACGAACGTTGGGTGGCCACGACGCTGCCGTGGCGGGCCAAGATCTGGGTGAGTAGATCCTTGGTGGAGGTTTTGCCCGCTGATCCGGTGATCGCGAGAACTCGGCCGGTGTAGCGGGTGGCGACGGCGTGGGCCAGATCGCTCATCGCGGTCACCACGTTGTCAACGATGATCGCCGGGGTGCCGGTCGGCCGGGAGGCCAGGACCGCGACTGCACCCTTTCCTATTGCGGCGCTAGCGAAGTCGTGGCCGTCGACACGGTTGCCGCCCAGCGCGGCGAACAGTCCACCGTCCTCGACCTGGCGGGAGTCGAACGCGGTCGGTGCGGTGACGGTGACTTGGTCGTCGGTGACGGTGTCGAGCCGACCACTGACAGCGTGGCCGATCTCGGCGAGGGTCATGGGGATCATGTGTTCCAACCTTTCGATTTCACTGTGGTGCTAGGTGTTTGGGACTGAACGCTGTGCGGGCCGAGATCGTTTGTGCGTCACGATCATGCTCGCCGCCGGTCCGGCCTGATCGCCGGGATCGGCTCAGGTCCGGCATCGTTGGCCGATCGCTGCGTAGGCGCTCAGATCCCACGCCGCGCGATGGCGCGGTGCGGTAGCCGACAGCCGACGACCATCCCCGTCGTCGCCGTCGTCGCCGTTGTCGTCGTCGCGGCTGGGGGCGGGTGGCCACCGGTGCGGGACGATCAAACCGGGCGCGAGGAACTGGTACCCGGCGAGCATGGCCGTGATCTCGTCTCGACCGCGTGGGTGATACGGAATGCCTGCTCGGCGCAGCGTTTCCGTAGCGGCCTGGATGTGGTGGGGGTAGAACTCGTCGGTGATGTGGGTGAACACGATCCATGTCCCGACCGGGAACCGGTCGGTCAACGCCGCGAGCACGGCGGGTGCGTCGCTAATCCATTCCGCGGTGCCTGACACACACACCGCGACCGGTGCCGTCATGTCCATCACGGTGGTGATGTCGCTCAGGATCGCGTCGGTGTCGGTGATGTCGGTGTCGGTGAAGAACCGGGTAGGCGGTTCGTGCAGCATCGCGCGACCATGAGCAGCCGCGACGATGTCGGAGTCGACATACAACGTCCGCGCGGTGTCGCTGCGTTGTTCGGCGATGTCGTGGATGTTCGGTCCGTGGGGCAGACCGCACCCCAGTTCAACGAACTGGGACACCCTGTGATGGTCGGACAGGTATTCGACCGCGCGTCGGGTGAAGCGACGGGATTCGGTGATCGCGGGCCTGAGGGTGCTACTCGCCAGGCACTCGGCTAGGCCGTGTCTCCCAATCGAGTTGCCGGTTCTCGCCCGATAGATCGTCGGGTCGGGCATCATGTTCGCCGTGGCGGAGACTGTCGGTGATCGGCACCAGGTTCTGACGGACAACCAGTGGGAACT
>NZ_JAJPWE010000014.1:0-1246 GCF_046549215.1 Nocardia sp. A7
CGGTATCGCAGCCCTCTGTACCGGCCATTGTAGCATGTGTGAAGCCCTGGACATAAGGGGCATGATGACTTGACGTCGTCCCCACCTTCCTCCGAGTTGACCCCGGCAGTCTCTCACGAGTCCCCGCCATTACGCGCTGGCAACATAAGATAAGGGTTGCGCTCGTTGCGGGACTTAACCCAACATCTCACGACACGAGCTGACGACAGCCATGCACCACCTGTACACCGACCACAAGGGGGCCTACATCTCTGCAGGTTTCCGGTGTATGTCAAACCCAGGTAAGGTTCTTCGCGTTGCATCGAATTAATCCACATGCTCCGCCGCTTGTGCGGGCCCCCGTCAATTTCTTTGAGTTTTAGCCTTGCGGCCGTACTCCCCAGGCGGGGTACTTAATGCGTTAGCTACGGCACGGAGTCCGTGGAAGGAGCCCCACACCTAGTACCCACCGTTTACGGCATGGACTACCAGGGTATCTAATCCTGTTTGCTACCCATGCTTTCGCTTCTCAGCGTCAGTTACTTCCCAGAGACCCGCCTTCGCCACCGGTGTTCCTCCTGATATCTGCGCATTTCACCGCTACACCAGGAATTCCAGTCTCCCCTGAAGTACTCTAGTCCGCCCGTATCGCCTGCAAGCTTAAGGTTGAGCCCCAAGTTTTCACAAACGACGCGACGAACCGCCTACAAGCTCTTTACGCCCAGTAATTCCGGACAACGCTCGGACCCTACGTATTACCGCGGCTGCTGGCACGTAGTTGGCCGGTCCTTATTCTACAGGTACAGTCACTTGCGCTTCGTCCCTGTCAAAAGCGGTTTACAACCCGAAGGCCGTCATCCCGCACGCGGCGTCGCTGCATCAGGCTTTCGCCCATTGTGCAATATTCCCCACTGCTGCCTCCCGTAGGAGTCTGGGCCGTGTCTCAGTCCCAGTGTGGCCGGTCACCCTCTCAGGTCGGCTACCCGTCGTCGCCTTGGTGGGCCGTTACCTCACCAACAAGCTGATAGGCCGCGGGCCCATCTCGCACCGATAAATCTTTCCACCACAAACCATGCAGTTCGTGGTCATATCCGGTATTAGACCCAGTTTCCCAGGCTTATCCCGAAGTGCAAGGCAGATCACCCACGTGTTACTCACCCGTTCGCCGCTCGTGTACCCCGAAGGGCCTTACCGCTCGACTTGCATGTGTTAAGCACGCCGCTAGCGTTCGTCCTGAGCCAGAATCAAACTCTCCGTTGAAGACTCT
>NZ_JAJPWE010000015.1:0-983 GCF_046549215.1 Nocardia sp. A7
CACTAGGTCATGTCTCCCAATAGCTTCAACCATTCGACCGTGAGGGCCATGACGATCCCGGCCCGGTAAGTGCAGGCCAGCTTGTCGTAACGAGTTGCGACACCACGCCAGTGTTTGGCCTTGTTGAACGCCCGCTCGACCACATTGCGCCCCTTGTAAGCCTGCGAGTCGAACCCGGGCGGGCGTCCACCGGCACGTCCGCGGCGTTTTCGGTTGGCGACCTGATCAGAGCGTTGCGGGATCACCGCCACGATCCGCCTGCTCCGCAACAGTTTTCGATTCGCTGCCGAGGAATACGCCTTGTCTGCCAGGACCCGATCAGGATTCCGGCGCGGCGGGCCACCAGCCAGCTTCGGGACCGCGATCGCATCGAGCACCGCGGGCATCACCGGGCAGTCCGCGGCCTGGCCCGCGGTGATCAATACCGCCAAACCGCGACCGTTGCCATCGGTGGCCAGATGGGCTTTGGTCGTCAATCCGCCCCGAGACCGGCCGATCCCGTGATCAGCCGGCTCATAACTCACCATCCGGGCCGGCAACCGCACCACCACTGCGGCGGGTGTTGGCGCCGTGTTGATGAACCCGCACGATCGTCGAATCGACCGAGACCACCCAATCGAGATTCCCGGTCGCATCCGCCAACGCGGTCAACGCGACCAGCACCCGATCCCAGGTTCCGTCGGCCGCGTAACGGCGGTGACGTTTCCATACCGTTTGCCACGGACCGAAGACCTCGGGCAGGTCCCGCCACGGCATCCCGGTCCGCAACCGGAACAATATCCCCTCCACAACCTGGCGGTTGTTGGAGAAGTTACGGCCAACGCGGCCATCAGATTTCGGTAACAACAGCTCGAGCAGTTCCCACTGGTTGTCCGTCAGAACCTGGTGCCGATCACCGACAGTCTCCGCCACGGCGAACATGATGCCCGACCCGACGATCTATCGGGCGAGAACCGGCAACTCGATTGGGAGACACGGCCTAG
>NZ_JAJPWE010000016.1:0-821 GCF_046549215.1 Nocardia sp. A7
CCCGAGGCTTATCGCAGCCTCCTACGTCCTTCATCGGCTCCTGGTGCCAAGGCATCCACCGTACGCTCTTAAACACTTACTAACAAAGATGCTCGCGTCCACTGTGCAGTTCTCAAACAACACACCCGCCTCGGATTGATTTCCTGACCTACTCACCAACCCGAAGGTTGCCGGCGGTTTCGAAGGAGATCCGAGCGGATCGTTTGTTTTGCCAGAAAAAACACTCGCGTGTTCTTTCAGGACCCAATAGTGTGTCGGTATATCACCGCGACCAACCACTGAGGGCCGGTCGAGTGCGATGAGTTTGTCAGTGTTCCACCCATGAGCGTCCGCAGCTCCACGAAAGGGAACTAAACGGTCTCTGACACAACCACTCTCGACTATTCGAGGTGGTCGCGTAGATGTGCTCCTTAGAAAGGAGGTGATCCAGCCGCACCTTCCGGTACGGCTACCTTGTTACGACTTCGTCCCAATCGCCGATCCCACCTTCGACGGCTCCCTCCCACAAGGGGTTAGGCCACCGGCTTCGGGTGTTACCGACTTTCATGACGTGACGGGCGGTGTGTACAAGGCCCGGGAACGTATTCACCGCAGCGTTGCTGATCTGCGATTACTAGCGACTCCAACTTCACGGGGTCGAGTTGCAGACCCCGATCCGAACTGAGACCGGCTTTAAGGGATTCGCTCCACCTCGCGGTATCGCAGCCCTCTGTACCGGCCATTGTAGCATGTGTGAAGCCCTGGACATAAGGGGCATGATGACTTGACGTCGTCCCCACCTTCCTCCGAGTTGACCCCGGCAGTCTCTCACGAGTCCCCGC
>NZ_JAJPWE010000017.1:0-811 GCF_046549215.1 Nocardia sp. A7
AGTCGCACATTATGGACCCGAAGCGGAGTGATCTACCCATGGCCAGGGTGAAGCGACGGTAAGACGTCGTGGAGGCCCGAACCCACTTAGGTTGAAAACTGAGGGGATGAGTTGTGGGTAGGGGTGAAAGGCCAATCAAACTCCGTGATAGCTGGTTCTCCCCGAAATGCATTTAGGTGCAGCGTCACGTGTTTCACATCGGAGGTAGAGCTACTGGATGGCCTAGGGGGCCTACAAGCTTACCGAAGTCAGCCAAACTCCGAATGCCGGTGTGTGAGAGCGTGGCAGTGAGACTGCGGGGGATAAGCTTCGTAGTCGAGAGGGAAACAGCCCAGATCGCCGGCTAAGGCCCCTAAGCGTGTACTAAGTGGAAAAGGATGTGGGGTCGCTTAGACAACCAGGAGGTTGGCTTAGAAGCAGCCACCCTTGAAAGAGTGCGTAATAGCTCACTGGTCAAGTGATCCTGCGCCGACAATGTAGCGGGGCTCAAGTACACCGCCGAAGCCGCGGCATTCACGCAATAGCCCGTCCAATCCTTTGGGGTTGGGCCAGGTGTGTGGATGGGTAGGGGAGCGTCCTGTGGCCGTGGAAGCAGCAGTGTGAACTAGCTGTGGAGGCCACGGGAGTGAGAATGCAGGCATGAGTAGCGAAAGACGAGTGAGAAACTCGTCCGCCGAATGACCAAGGGTTCCTGGGCCAGGTTAATCCGCCCAGGGTGAGTCGGGACCTAAGGCGAGGCCGACAGGCGTAGTCGATGGACAACGGGTTGATATTCCCGTACCCGTGTATCCGCGCCCAATGCTGAATCAGT
>NZ_JAJPWE010000018.1:0-763 GCF_046549215.1 Nocardia sp. A7
CTTGGACGCTAGTTCGGGTGGAGTCGTCGTTGAAATACCACTCTGATCGTATTGGACTTCTAACCTCGGACCATGATCTGGTTCAGGGACAGTGCCTGGTGGGTAGTTTAACTGGGGCGGTTGCCTCCTAAAATGTAACGGAGGCGCCCAAAGGTTCCCTCAGCCTGGTTGGCAATCAGGTGTTGAGTGCAAGTGCACAAGGGAGCTTGACTGTGAGACTGACAGGTCGAGCAGGGACGAAAGTCGGGACTAGTGATCCGGCACCGGCAAGTGGAAGCGGTGTCGCTCAACGGATAAAAGGTACCCCGGGGATAACAGGCTGATCTTCCCCAAGAGTCCATATCGACGGGATGGTTTGGCACCTCGATGTCGGCTCGTCGCATCCTGGGGCTGGAGTAGGTCCCAAGGGTTGGGCTGTTCGCCCATTAAAGCGGCACGCGAGCTGGGTTTAGAACGTCGTGAGACAGTTCGGTCTCTATCCGCCGCGCGCGTAAGAAACTTGAGGAAGGCTGTCCCTAGTACGAGAGGACCGGGACGGACGAACCTCTGGTGTGCCAGTTGTTCCGCCAGGAGCACTGCTGGTTGGCTACGTTCGGAAGGGATAACCGCTGAAAGCATCTAAGCGGGAAGCCTGTTCCAAGATGAGGTTTCTCTCCCACTTGATGGGTTAAGGCCCCCTACAGACCATGGGGTTGATAGGCCAGAATTGGAAGCCAGGTAACTGGTGTAGGTGACTGGTACTAATAGGCCGAGGGCTTACTAC
>NZ_JAJPWE010000019.1:0-686 GCF_046549215.1 Nocardia sp. A7
AACAAGTTGCGAAGGCTTTGACGGATTGTAAGCGCACGGTTTCAGGTACTATTTCACTCCCCTCCCGGGGTACTTTTCACCTTTCCCTCACGGTACTAGTCCGCTATCGGTCACCAGGGAGTATTCAGGCTTACCGGGTGGTCCCGGCAGATTCACAGCAGATTTCACGGGCCCGCTGCTACTCGGGAGACATCCACAACAGCCAAGAAGTTTTCGTTTACCGGACTATCACCGTCTATGGCAGGCCGTTCCAGACCACTTCAACTAACCACTTGGTTTCTTACTGTTGCTCCATTCGGCAGAATGAAGAAGAATGTTCCCACTACCCCAGCCAGACAACAACTGCCGTCTATCACATCAAGCTGGTTTAGCCTCATCCGCTTTCGCTCGCCACTACTCACGGAATCACTGTTGTTTTCTCTTCCTGTGGGTACTGAGATGTTTCACTTCCCCACGTTCCCTCCACACACCCTATATATTCAGATGCGGGTAACACGACATCACTCGTGCTGGGTTTCCCCATTCGGAAATCCTCGGATCTCAGCTCGGTTGACAGCTCCCCGAGGCTTATCGCAGCCTCCTACGTCCTTCATCGGCTCCTGGTGCCAAGGCATCCACCGTACGCTCTTAAACACTTACTAACAAAGATGCTCGCGTCCACTGTGCAGTTCTCAAACAACACACCC
>NZ_JAJPWE010000020.1:0-652 GCF_046549215.1 Nocardia sp. A7
ATGGCAACTGCAGTTCACTTACACCGCTTCTCAGCCCGGTACGCACCAGAAAATCATTGATATGGCCATGAATGGCGTTGGATGCCGGGCAACAGCCCGCATTATGGGCGTTGGCCTCAACACGATTTTCCGCCATTTAAAAAACTCAGGCCGCAGTCGGTAACCTCGCGCATACAGCCGGGCAGTGACGTCATCGTCTGCGCGGAAATGGACGAACAGTGGGGCTATGTCGGGGCTAAATCGCGCCAGCGCTGGCTGTTTTACGCGTATGACAGGCTCCGGAAGACGGTTGTTGCGCACGTATTCGGTGAACGCACTATGGCGACGCTGGGGCGTCTTATGAGCCTGCTGTCACCCTTTGACGTGGTGATATGGATGACGGATGGCTGGCCGCTGTATGAATCCCGCCTGAAGGGAAAGCTGCACGTAATCAGCAAGCGATATACGCAGCGAATTGAGCGGCATAACCTGAATCTGAGGCAGCACCTGGCACGGCTGGGACGGAAGTCGCTGTCGTTCTCAAAATCGGTGGAGCTGCATGACAAAGTCATCGGGCATTATCTGAACATAAAACACTATCAATAAGTTGGAGTCATTACCTCTGCCACCATGATGACCTGTAATACCCAGAAAAGCGCCGTTCCCACATTCA
>NZ_JAJPWE010000021.1:0-628 GCF_046549215.1 Nocardia sp. A7
TTCACAGTCTCCCACCTATCCTACACAAACCGTACCGAACACCAATACCAAGCTATAGTGAAGGTCCCGGGGTCTTTTCGTCCTGCCGCGCGTAACGAGCATCTTTACTCGTAATGCAATTTCGCCGAGTCTGTGGTTGAGACAGCAGAGAAGTCGTTACGCCATTCGTGCAGGTCGGAACTTACCCGACAAGGAATTTCGCTACCTTAGGATGGTTATAGTTACCACCGCCGTTTACCGGGGCTTAAATTCTCAGCTTCGCCATTACTGGCTAACCGGTCCTCTTAACCTTCCGGCACCGGGCAGGCGTCAGTCCGTATACATCGTCTTACGACTTCGCACGGACCTGTGTTTTTAGTAAACAGTCGCTTCTCTCTGGTCTCTGCGACCCCACCCAGCTCAGTCCGTAAAGAACGTCACCAGATGTGGTCCCCCTTCTCCCGAAGTTACGGGGGCATTTTGCCGAGTTCCTTAACCACAGTTCTCTCGATCGCCTTAGTATTCTCTACCTGACCACCTGTGTCGGTTTGGGGTACGGGCCATGTACCAGCTCGCTAGAGGCTTTTCTCGGCAGCATAGGATCACTGAATTCCCCTCAACGGGTACGCATCACGTCTCAAGCTATATG
>NZ_JAJPWE010000022.1:0-562 GCF_046549215.1 Nocardia sp. A7
GGCGGACGGGTGAGTAATGTCTGGGAAACTGCCTGATGGAGGGGGATAACTACTGGAAACGGTAGCTAATACCGCATAACGTCGCAAGACCAAAGAGGGGGACCTTCGGGCCTCTTGCCATCGGATGTGCCCAGATGGGATTAGCTTGTTGGTGGGGTAACGGCTCACCAAGGCGACGATCCCTAGCTGGTCTGAGAGGATGACCAGCCACACTGGAACTGAGACACGGTCCAGACTCCTACGGGAGGCAGCAGTGGGGAATATTGCACAATGGGCGCAAGCCTGATGCAGCCATGCCGCGTGTATGAAGAAGGCCTTCGGGTTGTAAAGTACTTTCAGCGGGGAGGAAGGGAGTAAAGTTAATACCTTTGCTCATTGACGTTACCCGCAGAAGAAGCACCGGCTAACTCCGTGCCAGCAGCCGCGGTAATACGGAGGGTGCAAGCGTTAATCGGAATTACTGGGCGTAAAGCGCACGCAGGCGGTTTGTTAAGTCAGATGTGAAATCCCCGGGCTCAACCTGGGAACTGCATCTGATACTGGCAAGCTTGAGTCTCGTCGA
>NZ_JAJPWE010000023.1:0-515 GCF_046549215.1 Nocardia sp. A7
GGTGGCCTAACCCCTTGTGGGAGGGAGCCGTCGAAGGTGGGATCGGCGATTGGGACGAAGTCGTAACAAGGTAGCCGTACCGGAAGGTGCGGCTGGATCACCTCCTTTCTAAGGAGCAATTCTCCAGCTCATTCCCAACACAGGTTGGTGGGTGGTTGGCAGAGACAGTTTCGGACCCATTCGTGGTCCGGCTGGAGCTCATGGGTGGAACACTGACAACTTTTATCGCATTTGACACCGGCTCAGTCCGGGGTCGCGACGAATATATCGGCACACTGTTGGGTCCTGAAAGAACACGCGAGTGTCTTTCTGGCAAGATAACGATCCACTCGGATCATCGTTAGTACCGCAGAGCGTGCTCTGGCCGGCTTCGAGACTGGGTTCGAGTGGGTGTGTTGTTTGAGAACTGCACAGTGGACGCGAGCATCTTTGTTAGTAAGTGTTTAAGAGCGTACGGTGGATGCCTTGGCACCAGGAGCCGATGAAGGACGTAGGAGGCTGCGATAAGCCTCGGG
>NZ_JAJPWE010000024.1:0-515 GCF_046549215.1 Nocardia sp. A7
GGTGGCCTAACCCCTTGTGGGAGGGAGCCGTCGAAGGTGGGATCGGCGATTGGGACGAAGTCGTAACAAGGTAGCCGTACCGGAAGGTGCGGCTGGATCACCTCCTTTCTAAGGAGCACATCTACGCAAACACCTCGAACAGTCGAGAGTGGTTGTGTCAGAGACCGTTTAGTTCCCTTTCGTGGAACTGCGGACGCTCATGGGTGGAACACTGACAAACTCATCGCACTCGACCGGCCCTCAGTGGTTGGTCGCGGTGATATACCGACACACTATTGGGTCCTGAAAGAACACGCGAGTGTCCTTTCAAGGCAAAGCAAACGATCCGCTCGGATCTTCGAGACATTGCCGGCCGATTGGCTGAGTCAATCTCGGAACATGTTCATGAGCGGGTGTGTTGTTTGAGAACTGCACAGTGGACGCGAGCATCTTTGTTAGTAAGTGTTTAAGAGCGTACGGTGGATGCCTTGGCACCAGGAGCCGATGAAGGACGTAGGAGGCTGCGATAAGCCTCG
>NZ_JAJPWE010000025.1:0-512 GCF_046549215.1 Nocardia sp. A7
CGGGCGGCTTCGCTGCGCCAGTTCAGGTCGTCAATTTCCGCGCTGATGTACCAGCCATCCGGCGTTACGCCAGGCGCGGCGCTCCATAATCTGGCTTGCTGGAGATCGGCAGCCAGCAGGCGATTAAGATAGCTTTCCAGCGCTGCGGACGACTGTTTCTGGTGCATAAAAAATTCCGGATCGGCGTTCAGCCCGACAATCAGCTTCAGGCCAGCCTGTTGCGCAGCTGCGGCACGCTTAAACAATAAAGCGCGCTGTTCTGGCTGGGTGAATGCATCGCCGTAACGGGTCCATTGCAAAACCAGGGTATCGAAGCCTTGCAAACGTAACTGACTCATCAGCCCCTGCCACTGGGTATCGGTAACCTGACTATCACGGTTTTGTGGTTGCCAGATAATACCTTTCATCGCAAAGGAAAAAGGGCTGACCAAAAGCAGTGTCAGCAATACGAAAATGAACTTACGCATTTACCAGTGCACTCCAATGGTGAGAAACGCGTTGTTGCGCTCTCC
>NZ_JAJPWE010000026.1:0-509 GCF_046549215.1 Nocardia sp. A7
CCGAGGCTTATCGCAGCCTCCTACGTCCTTCATCGGCTCCTGGTGCCAAGGCATCCACCGTACGCTCTTAAACACTTACTAACAAAGATGCTCGCGTCCACTGTGCAGTTCTCAAACAACACACCCGTTGTGACCTCGTACCCAGACCTACTCAGCAAGCAAAGCCCGCCGGCGGTTTCGAGGAAGATCTCATCGGATCGTTTGTTTTGCCTTGAAAGGACACTCGCGTGTTCTTTCAGGACCCAATAGTGTGTCGGTATATCACCACGGTCGAAGACAGTGCTCCGACCTAGTGCGATGAGTTTGTCAGCGTTCCACCCATGAGCGTCCGCAGCTCCACGAAAGGGAACTAAACGGTCTCTGACACAACCACTCTCGACTGTTCGAGGTGGTCGCGTAGATGTGCTCCTTAGAAAGGAGGTGATCCAGCCGCACCTTCCGGTACGGCTACCTTGTTACGACTTCGTCCCAATCGCCGATCCCACCTTCGACGGCTCCCTCCCACAAGG